>JBBRPO010000161.1:0-1515 GCA_038227865.1 Caulobacterales bacterium | reverse complement strand
CATTCCTGTGCCTGCACCACGGGTGACCCGCCCGAGTGCCTCAACCGCCCTGAATTGATGGATAGAGTCGTTTCAGTTTGATGCGGGCGTCCTTAGTGGTGAAACGCCAGTCTACCGTCGATTCGGCTTGGTTGCGACGCTTCTGCCACGCTTGGATCTCACGCTTTAGATGGTCCATGTTGCCGATGCGCCGGTTCAGGCATTGACGCGCCAACACGCTGAGTTCGGTTTCGGCCATGTCCAACCAGCTTCCATGCTTGGGCGTGTAGTGGATCTCGAACCGCTCCGCCAGCCGGCGAGCCTCCGCGGGCGCAAATGCCTCGTACAACGACGCCGGCTTGTGCGTGTTCAAGTTGTCCATCACCAACACAATCTTCTTCGCGTCCGGATAATGCACGTCGCTCAATTCGCGCAGCACCTCGGCGAAATCCACGGCCGTCCGTCGTTCGGTCACTTTTACCCAACGCCAGCCCGCCAACGGCTCGAACGTCATGAACAGGTTCGCCGTGCCATGACGTTCGTACTCATAGTCGATCCGCTCGGGCTGACCGGGGACGGCCGGGATCGGCGTGCGCGTTTCGCCGATCAGTTGTTTGCTGGTTTCATCCAAGCACACCACCGGTCGCTCGGGATCTTGCGGTCGCTTGTAGACCTCCAGCACGTCTTCCATCGCGCACACAAATTCCGCGTTCGCCTGCGGCGGAATCACCCATTGTTTCTGAAGCCACGGCTTGAGGTCGTTTTTTTGAGCGTGGTCCGCACGCATTCCGGGCCGATCGACTCCACCACCTGCAGTTCCACCAACTTGTCCGCCAGCAACCGCAGTGTCCACCGCGACCGGCCTTCCGGAGCCTCACTGCAGGCCAACGCGATCAGACGCGCTTCCTGGTCGCCATCCAGCTTGCGGTACTGCCGGCCAGTCGGCTTCTGGCGATACAGCGCTTCCTCCATCCCTTCCTCAACGAACGCTTGCCGCACACGATGAATCGTGGACCGGCTGGTCTCGAGCGCCTCGGCGATCTCCTCGTCGTCGCAAGCTTCCCCCTGCGGACCGACATCCGCCTTGAGCAGAATCCGGGCACGAATCAGCGTCGCGGCCGCCCGCTTGCCGGTCCTCACCAAGTCGATCAGTCCCTGACGCTCGGCCGCGTCCAATCGCACGCTGTAACGAAAATTCCGGGGCATGGCTCTCCTCCTTGAGATCGACACAGGAGAACCGATTCGGCATAATCTGTCAACTCAGCCCGGTTGGACCAGTAGGGCCAGACGACGTTGGTGTGAATGACTTGCGCTCCGGCCCGCGCCGCCTTGGCGACCTCGCCGGGCGAGCAGAAGGTCATGCGCGTAACGCCGTGGACCCACTCGGGGATTTGGATGGGAGTGAGCGGCGCGGCCGGCGTTTCTGTCGCCAGGACAGCGACGGCGCCGGCAGTGAGGAGCAGAGCATCGCGGCGCGTGAAGAGAGAGATTTCGGGAGGCATGAACGGCTCCGGGTGAGGATACCGTTTTCGGTTT
>JBBRPO010000160.1:0-1534 GCA_038227865.1 Caulobacterales bacterium | reverse complement strand
TTTCGGCGGGGTTGGGGCCGTCGGTCATCAATCCCTGAAAATCGTTTGAGCTGCAATTTCACGTCGCCAGCGCGGTCACGTCGCTATTCTAGCAAATTTCCGGCCGGGCCGTGGTTACATCTATGTCATGGTTACCGGCGCCGCCGCGTGGTCATTGGACGCGGCTTTGTGGCTTGTGTTGGGCCAGGATTTTGTTGGGCCAGGGGTTTTTGGACCAAGGACTTTGGACAACGGATCCCGGTGGCGTCCCTCGGTGTTAGGGTAAGGCTGACGTGAAGGTCTGAAACAGGGAGGCGATCATGGCGGAACGGTTATCGGCGGAGGCACGCAAGGCGGCGCTGATGGAACTGCCCGGCTGGTCCGAGACGACCGGCCGCGAGGCCATCGCCCGTACTTTCACCTTCAGGGACTTCAACGAAGCCTTCGGCTTCATGACCCGCGCCGCTTTGGTGGCCGAAAAGAAGGACCATCATCCGGAATGGAAGAACGTCTACAAGACGGTGGAGGTGGTGCTGGCGACCCACGATGCCGGCGGCGTCACCAGGCTCGATATCGAACTCGCCCGGACCATGAATGCGATTGCAAGGCAACTGGGTGTCGCTTGAATCCGCGCTGGCCGATCTTGCGGCGGCTGCGGGACGTCCCCAACTCTTGATCGATATCTATCGGTTGCGGCGATCCGCCGCGCCTGAAATCAGGGAGCGCCGTGATGGCCTCGTCCGAACACAGCGTGGGCTTTGAGCCGGCCGACCGGCTGGCGCAGGACCGTCAAAGCGTGCGCCGGCGCTTCTGGAAAAAACTGAAGCAGGGGGTGGCGAAGCTTCCGTTCGCCGAAGACCTGCTGGCAGCCTATTATTGTGCATTCGACAAACAGACGCCGCGCCACGTGCAGGCGGCGCTGCTCGGCGCCATCGCCTATTTCATCCTGCCGTTCGACTTCATACCCGACATGCTGCCGGTGCTCGGCTTCACCGACGATGCCGCGATCCTGGCTACCGCCATCCGCATGGTCGCGGGTCACATCACGCCGGAACACCGCGATGCCGCGCGCGCTGCGCTCAAGCGCGGGACCGAGACCGGGGATGTGAAGTAAGCCCGCGGCGTCATTCCCCGCGAAAGCGGGGAAGCCAGTACGCTGAGGTCCGTCGATTCAACAAGTGACCGCTATGGAACAGTCGGTCGCCCGGTCATCAAGGCGAAGACGCGCTTCGCGCTTGTGCCGGGCGACGACAGGCTTCACTTCGCCGCAGCGGCCGGGCGAATCACCTGCGCTCGCGCGTTCTTGTCGGATTCCCACGCCTGGAACTGCTTGAACAACGCTTCGCGATCGGTTTCGTTTTTCACGCTCGCCGCCGTCGTCGGGCTCTGTTTCAGGAAGTCGTCGAACCGGGCGCGTGTCACGGCTTCGATGTTGTGGCTCTTCAGCCACTGATCGGCGGCGGGAAGGCGTTGCCAGTCGGTCAGCGGCGCCGACAGCGAGACTTCCTTCCACTTCGGGTGGAAGGGCGGGTTCTGGAACGTCGGGAACTTGGTG
>JBBRPO010000159.1:0-1600 GCA_038227865.1 Caulobacterales bacterium | reverse complement strand
CGACAGGATCCTCGTTAAGCTTCATACGGCCCGGCGCTTCGACCAAGTAGGTGACCTCCGACGCACAGCCTGGGCTACTGATAAAGCGGAATGGCGCGGCGAAAGGTTGCTGAGCGGCGTCGCCGCCTTGGGGATTTTCAATCCGGTCGAGCGCAAGGAGCAAGCATGGACGAACCGGCTGCCACGGATCCCCCGATCGTCAGAACGGCGAACGGTCCGATTCGCGGTGTGTCAGTGAACGGAATGCCGGTGTTCAAGGGCGTTCGTTATGGCGCACCGCCGACCGGAGACCACAGGTTCAAGCCGCCACGTCCGCTCACGCCCTGGGGTGACCCGGTGGCGTGCCAGGTGCTCGGTGCACCGGCGATCCAACATGGTCGACCACCGGGCGAACTCCTGTCGGCGGGGGCGATGGGGATGGCAGTGGCGTTGGCCGACGAGCCTGGATCCTCGGAGGATTGCCTCTTTCTGAATCTCTGGAGTCCGAAGCTGGATCGAGGTCACCGTCCCGTCATGGTCTGGCTCCACGGAGGCGGATTTGGCGCGGGTTCGGGCGGTGCGAGCTGGTATGATGGCGAAGCGCTCGCGCGGCGCGGAGATGTCGTGGTCGTTACGGTCAATCATCGGCTGGACGTCTTTGGCTACCTGCAACTGGCAGACGATTTCGGAACGGAATATGCCAAATCCGGCTTGGCCGGGATGCTTGATATCGTCCAGGCGCTCAAGTGGGTCCGCGACAACATCACGGCCTTCGGCGGCGATCCCGGCAACGTCACCATCTTCGGTGAGAGCGGAGGCGGCGAAAAGGTCGCCATGCTGATGGCGCTTCCGGCCGCACACGGGCTTTATCATAAGGCGATCATCCAGAGCGCCGGTCCGGGACACCGCGCCATGACCCATGAGGCGGCCCTCAAAGCGACGCGAACTTTCCTGCAAAACGCTGGCGTACAGCCTGGCGACGTTGCGGGGTTGAAGGCGCTGTCGGCCGAAGCGGTGAGCGAAGCGGCCCGCTCGGTCCCCGGCGCGGTTCTGCACGAGTTTGCGCCGTGCTTGGACGGCGACGCGCTGAAGCGGCATCCTTTCGAGCCTGATGGCCCAGCTCAATCGGCCAATGTGCCCCTGTTGATCGGCACGACCAAGGACGAGACGATGACCTTCCTGCGCCTCAGCCCCAAGTTCGGGACGTTCACCGATGCAGATGTCGCGTCCCGCGCCCAAATCGAATTCGGCGAGAACGCCACAGCCGCTCTCGCGGCTGTGAAAGCCGCCTATCCAGACTATTCGCCGACCGACCAATTCGCGGCGTTGTGGACGTCGACCTTCATCTGGGACCCGGCGATCATAATCGCGAGCCGCAAGGCTGAGCAGCGTTCCGCGCCGGTTTGGATGTATCAGCTCACGTGGGAAACGCCCGTTGGCGGCATGCGGAGCCACCACGGCCTCGATGTGCCTCTTGTCTTCGACAATGTCGAAAAGGCGCGAAACACGGTTGGGCCTGGCGCGGCGCCCCAGCAGATGGCTGACCTTCTGAGCGCATCTTGGCTGGCCTTCGCCCGGTCGGGAAACCCCGGGACCCCCGCCTTGCCGGCGTGGCCGGCCT
>JBBRPO010000158.1:0-1883 GCA_038227865.1 Caulobacterales bacterium | reverse complement strand
GTTGTCCTGTTCACGATCGGGGCGGGCGTGCTCAGCGGTGTTGCCGGCGGGTTGGCCGCCGTCCCCCGGCTTCTCGCCCGGTCACCCGGCATCGTCGGCGAGCGGCTGATGCCGTGGCTGGTCGCGATGGGCTTGGTGTTCATCCCCCTCTACGGCGGCCTTGTCGCGGTGTTCGCCGCGCCATGGGCGCGGGCTTACCTCGATTTCCGCGGCGACGTTGCCGACGCGTTCTAGCATTACAGTTGCATTTTAGATTTGATGTGGACGCGCTGGGCTTCGGCTTGGTGAGCCCTCCTCCAGATCGACCAAGCGATGATGTGCGCGGGAAGGATGCGCCGCTGGGCCAGACGGATGGCGATACGGCGGATTTCCTGGACTGACCAGCGGATCAACGGCGGTAGATCGCCTTGAGCGCCTTGGCCAGTGTTTTTGGGGGCGTCCCGGCGTTGGCCTGTTTGCGGATGGCGGCCATCATGGCGAAGGCGAGCATGACCAGGGAGACGTGGCGATGCCAGCCATGCCAGGAGCGGGTCTCATTGTGATCGAGCCCCAGTTCGTTCTTGGTGGTTTCGAAACTGTCCTCGATGGCCCAACGATGCCCCTCGACGCGGACCAAAGTATCGAGGCTGCTCCCCATCGGACACCAGGTAGAGAAGAAGGCGAAGTCTCCATCGGCGATGTCGCGGCGGATCAGGAGACCCCGGGTCCACGGACCCGATCGGTCCTCGCTGAACTCGGCCGCGTCGAGATCGGCCAGTTCGCAATAGGCCCAGTCATGTAGCCTTGCGCCCTTGGTCCCGTCTCCCGCCGACAGGCGCTTCCAGGCCGAGGCGTCGAGGCTTTTGGCGATCTGTCCGGCCTCGCCGGCCACCACCGGCTTGTCGCCCCAGGATCCAAAATGGTGGGTTGCGGAGACCCCCAGGACATAGCCCTTGCCCGCGCGCCGCAGCGCAATCTCCAGGTCGCCGACCCCATAGACGCTGTCGGCCGCCACCCAGGCGAACGGCACGTCGGCGTTGATCGCGCGCGCGATCATCGTCACCGCCAGACGAGGCTTGGTGGCGAAGGCGGTCCCTTCCGGGACGTGGGCCGCCTTCAGTCGAGCCGGATCATCCGACCAGGCTTTGGGAAGATAAAGCGCCCGGTCGATGAAGGCATGGCCGTGGCGCGATACATAGGCGGCGAAAACCCCGATCTGGCAGTTGGTGATCTTACCGGCCGAACCGGTATACTGACGCGAAACGCCGCACGAGGCCTTGCCCTGCTTCAGAAACCCCGTCTCGTCGATCACCAGAACCGCATCATCGGCCGCCAGGTGTTCGACGACATAGTCGCGCACCAGGTCGCGCAACCCATCCGCATTCCACCGACCGCGGCCCAGAATAGCCTGCTGGCGCCACGGACCCGGATCACCGGCCGCCTCGGCCCGCATCCAACCGGTCTTGCGCCGTTCATCCCCCAGCAAACCGTCCAGGAACAACCCCGCCGACCCCGCCACCCGATCTTGCGTGAACAGCGGCCTGATCCGCCCCTTCACATCCCGCGGCGACGACGCCCACAATTCCAGCGTCGTCTCGATCGATGCGCCCGTCATCCATGACCTCCGAATCATGGTCACCCATCGATTCAGAAACCCATAAACTATGCAACTGTAATGCTAGGCTGCGGCGGCCGTGACAGGACGGTTCCGGGCCGGTTATGGGTGGGCGACGGGCTCGCTGAAGCTCGAGGAAACGCCTTCCATGACCGCCGCTCGCGAAATTCATCTCGTCCGTCGCCCCGACGGCCTGCCGAAACCGGCGGACTTTGCTGTTGTCGAGGGCGTGGTCGCCGATCCAACCGAAGGTGAAATCCTCGTCCAGAATCTGCTGATGTCGGTCGAT
>JBBRPO010000157.1:0-1887 GCA_038227865.1 Caulobacterales bacterium | reverse complement strand
TGCTTGGGGCGACAGATCGCGCCATCGGCCTGGTCGGGCGCATGGCGGCCTGCTTCGCGGATGGCCGCCGGGCGGACCTGATCGAGCATGAGGTGGCGACGCTGGTCGGCCAGCGCGTATTCGGGATCGCGCTCGGGAGCTATGCTGGTTTTTGGGTGACGTGGCGGTCAGGCGGCGCGGGTTGATGGGCGCTCGATGACCTCGGTCCCATCGCGGAAGGTGACACCGGCGACGATCTTCGGCAACTGGTTTTCTCCCTTCAGCCTCCGCCAGGTTTTCGAGGCGGCGATGACGAGCTTGAAGACCATCAGACGGGCGGTGGACGGCGACAGCGATCCTTTCGTGCGCGCCGTCCTGTGCCGCACGGTCGCAAAGACGCTCTCGATCGGGTTCGACGTTCGCAGATGATCCCAGTGCTCGGCCGGGAAGTCGTAGAAGGCGAGCAGGGCATCGCGGTCCTTGGTCAGGCAGTCGACCACCTTGGGGTATTTGGCGCCGTACTTCTCGACGAAGACGCCGATCGCCGCGTCGGCCGCGGCCCGGGTCGGTGCGCCATGGATCTCGCGCAGGTCCGCTTTCATCGTAACCTGGACCGACAGGGCGACCTTGTTGAGCACGTTGGCAGTCTTGTGCACCCAGCATCTTTGGTGACGCGTGCCGGGATAGAGTTCGTCGAGCGCCTTCCAGAAACCAAGGGCGCCGTCACCCGCCGCGATCTCGGGGGCGATGGCAAGGCCGCGCCGCTTTACCTCGATCAGGAGTTCGCGCCAGCTCTGAGCGCTCTCCCTGACGCCGACTTGGAAGCCGACCAGTTCCTTCTTCCCCTCGGGCGTCGCGCCGATCAGAACCAGCATGCACTCGGCATGCTCCTCCATCCGGGCCTGCAGGTAGACGCCGTCCGCCCAGACATAGACGTAGCGCCGCGCCGAGAGGTCGCGCCGCTGCCAGTGTTCGTACTCGGCTCGCCATTCCGCCGTCAGCCGGGCGATGACCGAAGGCGACAGGTTCGGCGCCTCCCGGCCGAGCAGCGCCGCAAGCGCCTCCTGGAAGTCGCCCGTCGACACCCCGCGCAGGTAGAGGACCGGCAATAGCGCGTCGAGGCTCCGCGTCCGCCGAGCCCACTTCGGCAGAATGGACGACGAGAAGCGGACCCGGTCCTCCTCAGTCGCGGCCCCGCGGTCCCGGATCTTCACCCGCGACACCGCGACCGGCCCGATCCCCGTTTGGATCATGCGTTCGGGACCGTGGCCGTGCCGCACAAGGCGATCACGCCCGTCCGGCAGCTTCAGCTCCCGCATGCCGGCCAGGAAGGCCTCGGCTTCCAGCTCCACAGCCTGAGCGAGAAGCCGCCGGGCGCCGGCCCGAAGGACATCCGTCAGGGGATCGTCAATCTCATCACGCTGACGCAGGCGGACAATATTGGTAGACGTGTTCATGGCGTATCGCTCTCTCCGAGAGGTTCTGGCAGGCTCGACACCCGCCTCGATACGCCGCCTTCACACCGCCGTCGTCACCCACATTCCGTCATAGCTCACGTCTCGATCAAATACACCGAACGCCTCGCCGAAGCCGGGATCGAGCCCTCGGTCGGCAGCGTCGGCGACAGCTACGACTGTGAGAGTATCGGTGCTGTCTGGAGAGCCTGACCCACCGTACGATTGACCTCGTGTCATTGCGTTGACTTGTCGGCCTTCCAGGCAGCGCCTTTCGGTCCGCGGAACGTGGCTTCATAGGAGCTTGAGGGCAACCATCCCGTCACAGTCCTGTCCGCCCGTCGATCGTAAGGCCCATGCAACCGGCCTGGAGATGTTCGCTGTGACCAACACCACACCCATCGCCGTCTTCATCGGCGTTGACACCCACAAGGAGGTTCACGCCGCAGCCGCG
>JBBRPO010000156.1:0-1926 GCA_038227865.1 Caulobacterales bacterium | reverse complement strand
CTGTAATCATCGGCGTGGTCGAGAACCCAGTACTCTCGATCAACCGGCAATATGCCAAACAGCCGATAGCTGACCCGCAGCTTGGCGTTGGTTCCCGGGTCGATGATCCGTCCGGGGCCGCCGATCGCCTCCTCGCGGCCTGAGGGCGCACCTTTGTGGCAGGTGTCCCGGACATCGACGCGGCCGGGGCCGGCAGGCGTGTAACGGGTCGCCCCGGCGACGCAGCCATCGGTCAGCGACATGGGCCGGCGTCCGATCTCGGCCCAGACCCCGGTATAAAACCGACCGGATTCAACCGGCTTCGCAGGCTGCGGCGCCTGGGCCGCCGCGCAGGCGTTCGCGAGCAGCGCAAACACCGCCGCCGTCAACGTTGTGGCCATGGCTCGTTCGGTCATGGGCGGTATACGCCGCGCGCGGTCCAGCGGATCAGTCGGAACGGTGCTGTCTGATGGCAGCTCGCCTCCGGAGCATTTGCATTGGGATGCTTGCCGCGCTGGGTCGCAACGACGACTCGTGCAAGCTGGCGGATGATTGCTGCGACCGGTGGCCCGACAGCGACCTTGTCGCCCTTTACGCTCTCACTGTCGCCGGCGGCGCCCGTGACTGGGGCAGGTTCGAGAAGTTGTTCGAGGCGGCCCGCGAGCGAGGTCTCGATACCAGGGCGATTCGCGGGCGGATTCGCCTTTTTCAGAGCCATTCGCGATCCGACTACGCGGCGCGCGCCCTGCAGGTCGCCAGCGAGGAGATGGCGCGCGCCGGGAACGCCGAGCCTTTGCGCCCGAAAGCGAGGGGGCGTCCACCCCATCGCTTTCGGCTGGCAAGCCCTACGCTGAAAAGCTGAATTTGAAGCACGCTCCTGAACCAAGGGGGTTGGCCCCAGCGGCCAGACGGCCGTCTAGCTGGCTCGCCAACGACGACACCACCTTCATTCCGAGGCTGTTGGTGCTCCGATCCGGATCGAAATCGACAGGAAGTCCCTTGCCCTGGTCACAAACCACGATCTCTGGACGGCCGGGGTCTGCGTTCAACGTGACATCGATCCGGCCGTCGCCATGCTTCGCCGCGTTGGTCACCAGTTCGTTCAAGATGAGGCCGATAGGCTGAATGCTTGTGGTCGCCACGGGGACGTCATCACCGTGGACGTCGACGGGCCGCTCCAGGATCGTGGACAGATCGGCGCACAGCCGGCGAATAAAGTCGAGGCAAGAGACCGTCTCCGCCGCTTCGGTGTAGAAGTGGCGGTGCACCGTCGCGACTGCAGCCACCCTGCTGGCGGCCAGCACCAAATGCTCCGCTGCGGCAGCCGCATCGGGCTGGCGGCTATGCATGGTCAGCAGAGCCGAGACGAACTGCAGGCTGTTCATGACGCGGTGGTCGATCTCACGGGTCATGAGTTGGGCCTGACCAACCGCGCGCCTTGCAGATAGTCGCAACTCCATCTGGTCCATCACCACAGAAGCGAGGTCCTTCAGGTCATCGATCTGCGTCTGATCAATCGAGCGCGGTGCCTTGTCGATGATGCACAAGGTGCCGAGGTTGTGCCCGTCCGAAGTCTGGAGCGGCACGGCGGCATAGAAGCGCAGCCCGAATTCACCCGCCACCAAGGGGTTGGCCAGAGAGCGCGGGTCGGCCTTCGCATCGAGCAGGATGTAGGGTTCGGACTTCAGGATGGCGGAGGCGCAGAGGCCGGGGTCACGGCCGATCTGGTTCACCGGGACGCCGTGGTGCGATTTGAACCAAATCCGGTCCTCATCGACGATGCTGATGATCGAGATCGGAACATCAAACCGGCGCGCCGCGAGCGCGGTGATCCGATCAAACATGCCGTCGGCGGGCGTATCGAGGATGTCGTAGCGCCGCACGGCATCCATGCGCGCAGCCTCGTTTTCCGAAATGATATTGGCCGGGGCGTTCAAACGTCATCCT
>JBBRPO010000155.1:0-2171 GCA_038227865.1 Caulobacterales bacterium | reverse complement strand
CGTCGACCTCCAGGCCGCCATCAACCGCTTCGTCGCAGACCACAACCAGCAGCCCAAACCCTTCGTCTGGACCGCCGATCCAGACAAAATCATCGCCGCCGCCAGCCGTGGGCACCAAACGTTGGAATCAATCCACTAGCGTAGCCCTGAGAGGATAAAGACCCTTGGACATCACTCCTTTTGCATATGTCGTATTCCGGGAGCGCATTTAACGACCGCTCTTGGGCGCACAGCGGCTGAGCGTCATCCTAACCAACAGTGCACAACACACGAGCGAGGAACTCCCCACCCAGTCGAAGTCCCTCCTCATTGATGCTGTGGCCGAGGCCCCGCGCCGCATGTGTGCTGATCCCGAACCCCATTCCCTTGAACTCGACCTCGGCCTGACCCATTGCGGCGAACGGCACCATCGGGTCGGCATCCCCATGAATCAACAGCAGGGGCGGCTTGGTCTTCACCTCAGTCTGCAACGCTTCGGCGTCGGCCAGCATGCCCGAATAGCCTACGACCCCAGCAAGGACTTCGGACCGCCGGGGCCCCACATGGAGGGCCATCATGGTCCCCTGACTGAACCCTACTAGCGCCACCTTTCTGTTCGGCAGATCGTAGGTGGTTCGGTGCATATCGATGAAGGCGTTCACCAGCGGCGCCGCCTGCCGCACGCCTGCGGCGCGGCTTTCCCGGCCAGGGTCAGCCAGCGACCACCATTGATAGCCGCCGGGCGCGCCAGGACAGACGTCCGGGGCGTTGGGAGCCATGAAGACGGTGTCGGGCAGGCTCGCGCGCCAGTAGGGAACGAGCCCCATCAGATCGTCGCCGTTCGAGCCGTAGCCGTGGAGCAGGACCATCATTGACCTGGGATCTCGGCCGCTCGCCGGCGCGGCCTCGGGTCCTTTGAGGCGGGTCAGTTCGGTCATTAGTAGGTCGTGCGGCAAACCGAAAGGCCGGTCAACGGCCCCCTGCTGGCCAATGTCCGCTGGCGGAATTGCAGCGGGAGCCTGCTCGTCGCGTAGATGAGCCGGTTCGCTCGGCGTGCAGCGACTGGGCCATGACTGCAAAGTCATAGGAAGGTTTGGGTGGCTTGCGGGCTGCAGTCAGCATAACCCCCACTGCATGGCACAAAAGCAGAGAACTATTGAAGTCGAGATCGACGTTGATGGGGAGCCCTATGTCTGGCGTGTTCAACGCCAGCCTACGTGGTCTAGCGACGCCGCCGGTTGGCGCGGCATGGCGATCGCCGCGCGTCACAAGGAAGGAAAGCGCGAAGCTGTACTGGAGTTTCCGCCCGCGCCGGCTTCCAGACGGGGGACGCCGCTCATACAGCCCGCGCAAATCCCGCCACACGTTGTCGCTAAGGCCATCGCGTCTGCCATCGAGGCGGGATGGGACCCGTTGTCTCGGGGTAAAACCGTCGCCATCCTTGTGGATGAAACTGGCGGTTGACGATTTCGTTATCAGCCTGATCGCAAAAGGCTGAACTCTAAAGCTTGGCAGCCGGCTGAGCGGGATGACTATTCTCAACGATTTCGTATTCCACGAACGCCTCACCCGTTTCGACGTTGGTCACGCATATCGCCTCATAGCCTTTGCTTTGGTAGCTTCTAGCTAACTCAAACGCCTCACTCGCGGTCGGCCTTGTGAGCTTGATGGGGCCATACTTGTTAGAAGCGGTAACGGCAAAACTCATGGCGCAAACAGCCTCTGAACAGCGATCGAGATAAAGGGTACGATTTACTCACATACCACCATTAGCTGCAGGCGCGGCAATGTCGACTCCTTGGAGATAGGCCAGCGTCAGGTCCTGGCGCACAGCGGCCGATAACCATCACTCGCACCTGACGTCGGGAAGCTGGGCCACGTGGATTGTACTCGGTAATAATCTTACGAGGTCGATTTCGGCGATCGTTCCACGAACCGCACCTCTACCACTAGCCCAGGATTGCCGTCCGACAGGCCAAGCTTACCACCAAGCAACTCTGCGATCGCTGCGACCAAGGTGAGGCCAAGGCCTGAGCCGGGGGTGCTGCGACTGGCGTCGAGCCTATAGAAACGCCTTAGCACCCTGTCTCGCTCTTCGGCAGGCACGCCGGGTCCGTCATCCGCGACGACCGCGCTGGCAGCGCCGTCGATCATGGCGAGCTTCATGGTGATGTGAGCGTTCTCGCCGGCGT
>JBBRPO010000154.1:0-2175 GCA_038227865.1 Caulobacterales bacterium | reverse complement strand
GTTGTCGGCAAGCGCCTCGGAGGCGGACTTGGCGAGGCTGCTAACCCCCAGGTCGATCGTGGCCAGATCTGGCGCGACGCCGATTTCGCCTTCGGCCGCGAGATTGAGCGTTGTAGCGCGGAACGCCACCTCCGCGCCAGGTTGTGCGGACTGTGCCAGTGCGCTGGATGAGGCGCAGGTGACGAGCAGCAGGCTGAGCGCGGCCCCGCGCATGAAGGTCTTCATGGAAATCTCCTCGAAACGGCAGGAGCGCCAAGTTCGCAGACGTTGCATGAATGAAAGCTGTAGGGCGGCCGGGCGCGACTCTCCGAATGCCACGCCTTCGCAATGGCTTGCCTTGCTCAATGCGAATGGGATCAGGCGCGGTCGCTCGCCGATGCCATCAGCCGGCCGACGAGTTCGTCCAAGCGATCGTTCATGTCGTAGGTCCTGCCCGCCCCTAGGAACTACACGTGCGGAAGCGCCCAATCCCTTAGCCGCGCGATCGATCCCTTGGCAAAGTCGGTGCAGATCTGCACCTGCCGGGCGAGCGGGAACATGTCCGGATAGAGCCGCGCCTGCAGCAGCGCCGCCGGATCGTAACCCTTGGCCTCAGCCTGGGCGGCAGCCTTTCGCAGCACCGTGCTCAAACCCTTGAGCGCCTGGAGGAAGATCGGCGCTGAGGCCGGGTGCATGGATAGCGGCATGGTGACTCTCCGCAGCGTCCGAGCGACCCCGCCGCGGGGTCCTACAGGCTAGGCCGAAACCTGTCGCGGTCGGGGTGACCGCCCGACGGTAACTGAGTTGCCGGAAATGCCGACAAACGATAGATTGCGAACGCGCGTTAAGCCGCATCTGCGTCGGGCTAAGAATGCGATTGGCGCCGATAGATGGCGAATGGACGAAATAAGTTTCGCTTCTAATTTCCCAGTAAAAACAATGGGGTTAGAAAACGTCGGCGGCCCACTCGGGCAAATCCGATATCTCTAAGAAATAGTAAAATATAATCAATCACTTATGGTACACTTTTATCATAGAGTGGGAATAGTGGTCGCCTTGAACGTCGCGATATCAGGTGCGCTGGACGGGTTCACGCCATCCGATAGATCTGCGCCACCGCGCCCCCGGGAAAGGCCTTTGAGCTGATCAGCTTGAGCCGCATTGGCGCGGTGAGTTCGCAGAACAGCGGCAGGCCTTTGCCCAGCGCCACGGGGGCCACGAGCAGGGCGAACTGGTCGACCAATCCCTGGGCGACGAGACTGCGGGCGAAGCTCACGCCGCCATGGGCGATGATCGGCTTGCCCTCCTGGGCTTTCAACGTCGCGATTTCCTGCCCCAGGTCACCGCTCGCCACATAGGCCTGCGCCCAACTCTCCGCGCCGGGCTGCGGCTGCGCAGACTGTCCGATCCCCGCCGGCGTCGTGTTCCCGTTCCCCAGGACCGCCGGCCCCTTTCGTGAGAAGACGGCCTTTGGGATCTGGTTCATCGGCGGCGCGAACTGGTCGGTGGAGGTCGGCCAGTAGGCGGCCATGTCCTGGAAGCTGCGGCTGCCCATAATGTGCAGGCTGGCGTTCCATATGTACTCCACGCCCCAGGCCCTCGGTTCTTGATCGGCGCCGAACATCCATGTGTTTCGGCCATCCAGGTCACTCACGAAGCCGTCGATCGATATGGACATCTTCAGGATCAGGTCTCTCACGGCTTTCTCCTCGTTGCGGCCCTGGCCCAAGGACGGGCCAGATCGACAACTTCCGACAGCTCGCGATCATGCTTCGGCGATGTCGCCATCGGTGACGCCGTACAGCGGAAATCGCCGCGTGAGGGTTGGCGGCGCCTCTAGCCCGCCGCCCGAGCCGGCTGGGCGCCCCGTCAGCAGACCTGGGGCTTCACCCTGCCGCGGCGGCGCGGACCGGCAGGGTCCAGCCCGGCCGGATGAAGTGGCAGGTGTAGCCGTTGGGGATCCGCTCCAGATAGTCCTGATGCTCCGGCTCGGCTTCCCAGAAGGCGCCGGCCGGCGTGACCTCGGTGACCACCTTGCCGGGCCAAAGGCCGGAGGCGTCGACGTCGGCGATGGTGTCGAGCGCCACGCGCTTCTGCTCTTCGTTCGTGTAGAAAATCGCCGAGCGGTAGCTGTCGCCCATGTCGTTGCCTTGGCGGTTCAGGGTCGACGGATCGTGGATCTGGAAGAAGAATTCC
>JBBRPO010000153.1:0-2214 GCA_038227865.1 Caulobacterales bacterium | reverse complement strand
TGACCAGCGACCAGGCGTTGCCCTGGTAGTTGACCTTGGAGGTGCCGGCGCAGGTGGTGCCAGGACCCGCCTTGCAGTCGTTCTCGTGCGCCTTGGCCACGCCGTAGCACTTCTCGTTGCCGGCCATCTGTTCCATGGTCACCGGCTTCTTCATCATCGGCATCTTGTCGGCGGCGGCCGCGGGGCCAGCGATCGTAGCGGCCAGCGCCAGAGCGCCCAGTAGGGCAGAGGCAGTGACGGTCTTGGTGGCGGTCATGGGACTTCTCCTGAAGCATTTCACTCCGGAGCATCGGCGCCGAAGCATCGACGGAACGGCTCCGTCTTTAGGTAATTCGTCCACCGCTGTGGGCCGGTTACACCCCCCGCCTCGACGACGCCGATGGGTTCATATGCTCCTGTCTGCGCCGGGGTTCGCCGCGTCGCTGCGACCATCCCATCGCGCATTCACGGCGCCGTGGGTGCTGACTGCGAAAGGTACAAGGTAGGTCAGAACCACCTTGCCCCAGTTGACGCGCCCTTCCCCGAAGATGGCGTCGCCCTGGTTGATGAGGTTCAGCGCGGAGCCCACGATAACCGCGACCAGCAGAGCGCGCTTCGGGGCTCCAGCCTCCGTCGCCAGCCGGATCACTTTTCGCCAAGCGTCCATTCGTGCGGCCCAATCGCTTCCAGTGGCGCGTGTTCGGGTTTTCAAACCTTGAATTAAGCGGGCCTGAGAACCCGACACGCGATGGCGTCGAAAAGCTTGAGGAGCTCTGGATCGCGCTTGTCGAGCGCCGTGACCAGCGCGAAATCCAGTGCGCGGTCCGAGCCGACCAGACAAGGCGGGTGGGTTCGCGGCATGTCCGCGAACAGCCGTCCGATGAGTCGTTGAACGGTCTCGATGTTGTTGGCCATGACCGCGAGCATGTCCGGCACGCTGACGGTGCCAGCGCGCCAGCAATCGTAGTCGGTGACCATGGCCAGGGTCGCGTAGCAAAGCTCTGCCTCACGCGCGAGGCGCGCCTCCGGCATGTTGGTCATGCCGATGACGTCGCACCCCCAACTTTGATAAAGGCGGCTCTCCGCGCGGGTTGAGAACTGCGGACCCTCGATGGTCAGATAGGTTCCACCTTTGTGCAGGGCGATGCCGGCCGCCTCCGCCGCATCGCTGATCTGCTGGGCCAGGAGCGGACTCACGGGATCGGCCATCGAGACGTGGCCCACCATGCCGTTACCGAAGAAGCTCGCCTCACGCGCCACGGTACGGTCAACGAATTGATCGACGAGAACCAGGGTCCCTGGCGTCAGGTCCTCCCGCAACGATCCGCAGGCTGAAACCGAGACGAGGTCGGTGACGCCCGCCCGCTTGAGGGCGTCGATATTGGCGCGATAGTTGATCCCGCCCGGCGCCAACCGATGACCACGGCCATGGCGCGGCAGAAACCGCACCGGCAGCCCGTCGTACTCCGCGAAGAGAATTTGGTCGGAAACGTCACCCCACGGACTCGGCACGGTCCGCCACTCAACAGCCGCGAGGCCAGGCAGGTCGTAGAGGCCGGACCCGCCAATCACGCCCAAAACGGTTTTCATAGCGGAGCTCCCTGGGCGGATGGATCGATGATGGCGGCAACCTGCTCGGATGTGCCTTCCTTCAACAGCCACGACGACAGACCGTAAGCCGCCAAGGCTCCGAAGACCTGACCGAGAATGAACGGCGCCACGGATCGCGGCGCGATACCAGCGAAGGTATCGCTCAGCGCCCGGGCCAGTGTCACCGCCGGATTTGCGAACGACGTCGAGGCGGTGAACCAATAGGCCGCCGTAATATAGAGACCGACGACCATCGGCGTCGCGCTGGGCCGGAATCTGATCGAGGCCAGGATCGCGGTGATTAGGCCGAAGGTGGCCACAAACTCAGAGAAGACCTGGGCCGGCCCCTCGCGAAGTTTGCCTGCGACCTGCCATAGCGGCTCGCCAAACATCGCATGAGCGGTCCACACGCCCAGCACCGCGCCGATGAGTTGGACGGCGATATAGCTCGCTCCGATTGGCCAGCTGATCTCACGTCGAAGGGCAAAGACCAGCGTCACCGCCGGATTGAAGTGGGCGCCGCTGAGCGGGCCAAGGATCGTGATCAACACGTAAAGGCCTGCGCCTGTGGCCAGGGTGTTGCCGAGGAGGGCGATCGCGACGTTGCCGCCGGACAGGCGTTCGCCCATCACGCCGGACCCGATC
>JBBRPO010000152.1:0-2220 GCA_038227865.1 Caulobacterales bacterium | reverse complement strand
TGCGGCCTGGTCTGGGCGACCTACGAAGACATCCTCGACGCCTGCCAGAGCGCCTGGCGCTTCCTGATCAACGACCCAGACCGGATCCGATCCATCGGAACCCGCAGCTGGGCCTGTGTCACTCTTTAAGAGGACTGGTATCAGACACCCGGCACTTCCGCTTCCCAACCCCTTGCTGGTGCGGGCCGGGCCTATTGCAGCAGTGGTCGCAGCTGATCGGCGGTGCGGGCGTCGCCAAGTCGTTCGGCCGCGGCGATGGCTCCAATGAGAGCGCCCCGCCGGCCCGGGGCTGCCGCCAATGCGGCCTTGAACGCCTGGAGGGCCTGATCCGGCCGGTTCAGACGAAGCAACAGTTCGCCCAGTTGCTCGCGCGCCGGTACGATCGGTCCGGGCGTGACGGGCAATTTTTCGAAGGCGTCTTCCTCGTCCGCGGCGGCGTTCAGGCTGGCGATCGCTGACGTAGCATCGCCCTGAGCCGCGGACTGCCATCCCCTTGCCTCCAGGAGCATGGCGTGCGTCTGAGCCGCCCAATAAGTGTCCCGTTTGGCCTCCAAAGCCTCAACGCAGGCCTGTAGCTCGCCAATGTCGTTGTCTGCAGGGCTGGGGACCGCCGCGCGCGCATGACCCAAGGCCCGCGCCCAATAGACGATCGCGGCCACCTGGGGCGGCGATCCGGGTAGCGGGCGGAGCCGCAAGGCGGCGTCCCAGTCGTGCTGTTCGACGGCCAGTCGTGCAGGCATGGCCGTGGCGGCATAGCCCACTTTGAACTGCGCCGTGGGCAACCCGGCCATCGCTCGCACGTCGGCCACCACGCCGGCGGCCTCCTGAAAGCGGCCTCGTTGAAGGTAAGCGTAGGTGAGGTAGTCCATCGCGTGCAGCTCCTCGCCGACATCGCCCTGAGCTTGGGCGGCGGCGCTCGCCGCCAGGTTGGAGGCGATGGAGTCGTCCCAAAGGCCCAGCCGGGTGAAGATGTGCGAGGGCATGTGCAGGGCGTGCGGCGCCGAGGGGGCGATCTTCGAATAGGCTCGCGCCGCGGGCAGGCCGCGCTGGGCCAGCTCGGCGCTGTCGTAGGCGTGGATCAGATAGTGCGCCAAGCCGGGGTGCTGCGGCTGTCGGCGATAGATTTGCTCGAGGATGGCGGCGGCCTGTTTCTGGTTGGCGTGGGTCCTGTCCGTCGGTGGCGCCGTGGCGATCAGCGCCAGGGCGTAGAAGATCTGCGCCTCGGGATCGGCCGGATCCAGGCGCGCCACGTCAGCCATGGCGTGGGCGTAGCGTTTGGCCCGTTCTTCGGCGCTCGCGGTGTCGGCGCCGGCGTAGTACTGAGCCAGCGCGGCGATAAACCGACGCTCGCGCGGCGTCCCGCCGCCGATCTCACCCGCGCGCCGCACCTGCGCCGCGCCCTCACCCAGCTCGTCGCCAGTCGGTGGGTCCCAAAGCTGGTGATAGTGGGTCATGGCCATGCCCCAATGGGCCATGGCGCAGCCTGAGTCCTGGGCGGCCACGCTCGCGAAAGCCTTCTCGGCGGTGGCGTAGGCGAACGAATGCAGTAGCGCCACGGCCCGGTCGAAAGATGCCGAGACGGCGGGCTTGCATGAGGTGGGGAACGTCACCGCGCCCAGATGCTCCGGCGCCGGATGGTCGTGGTGTTCTTCGGCCATGGCCGGGTCCATCGGCTGGGCCATCGCCTGGGGTGCGACGGCCACTGCGAACACCAGGGCCAGGCCCGGGATCAGCTTTTGCATTTGTCTAAGCGCTCCCACAGTTCGGCGTTCCTGGCTTGGTCACGGTCCAATCGTAGGCGCGACATAAAATGGGGCAAGGGATCGTCGCCAATGTCCGTTTTCCTTAAAGAGAAAAAGGGAGAAAAGGGGTCAGAGTCATTAACCCGCATTTCCCAGATAGGCGCTGGATTTCTGCCCTGAGGGTGCCGACTCTGCTATCAGAATCAATACGATAGCAGAGTTCGGAGGGGTGGGGGATGGCCGAAGCGACGGGTGAAGCTGACCGGGCCGATTTACGGGTCGATTTTGACGCCCGCCTGAAGCTGGAATTTCACGGATCGAGGGTCACGTCCGACGCCGGTCTGTTGGCATTTCGTGAACTCGACGATGCGCTTGGGTTGAGCGAACTGGCCGGGCATGTACTTTCGGATCGTCGCACCGGGCGCAACAGCCGCCATTCCCTGATCGCGCAGTTTCGCCAGTCGGTGTTTGGTCGGCT
>JBBRPO010000151.1:0-2293 GCA_038227865.1 Caulobacterales bacterium | reverse complement strand
TAGCTCGGCCGATGCCGACGCCTAGCCAAGGACTTCGAGGCCACCGTCGAAAGCGCCGTCGCATGGATCCTCATCGCCCACATCCGACGGCTCACCCGCCGCCTCGCCAGAGCATGAACGCAATTATGAGTCAGACTCTTACCCTGGCGATCGCCGACTATCTGCTTATCGAGCCGCCTCCATGGGGACCGAGCGCCGAGACCACCGATCACTGGGAAGGAGGCGCGCGTGGCATAATCGCCCGCCGGCTGGTGGAGGGGCTCGCCGATGGCAGCATATCTGCCAAAGCGCCAATGACGCCGACGCGACTACGCCGACGGACGCGACATCCACAGTAAGGCGAAATGCGCGTGCTCCGCCGCCGCCTCAGGTTGGCTCCCGTCACCCCTTGAGCGTCGCAAACATTCCGATTGAGGCGGCGGCCATCACCGCGGTCGCCAACCAGCCCACGGTCTTCAGGCCGGCGTGGAGTTTGAACTCTCCCATCGCCGCCTTGTGACTCGCCATATGCATGATCAAGATCATGATCGGGGTCGAGACCACGCCGTTGATCACCGCGCTCCAGAACAATGCCTTGATGGGATCAATGAAGCTGACGAAGTTCAAGGCCGCCCCGATGACGGTGGCCGCGCCGATCGCGCCATAGAACGCGCGGGCGCGATTGAGCTTCCGAGCAAGACCCACTCGCCAGCCGAGCGCTTCGCCGACCGCGAAGGCTGCTGAGCCGGCCAGGACGGGCAAGGCGAGAAGTCCGGTGCCGACAATCCCAAGGGCGAAGATGACCGAGGCGAACGGCCCGGCGATCGGCCGCAAGGCCTTGGCCGCGTCGGAAGAGGTCTGGATGTTGGTGATACCGTGAGCGTGCAGGGTGGCCGCCGTCGTCCACAAGATGAACATGGCGATGATGGCCGAAAAGCCCATCCCGATGTAGGTGTCCCAGCGGATACGATTGAATTCGGCCGGCGCCTGATTAGGAGCGATGCGAAGCGGCTGGGCTTCGGGTCGTTCGCGCACCTCCTCGACTTCCTCCTCCGCCTGCCAGAAGAAAAGATACGGGCTGATGGTCGTCCCGAGGATCGCCACCACCACCGTCAGGTATCCCGGCGCGAGAGATACTCCCGGCACCACCAAGTGGAGCAGCACCGAACCCCAAGGGAGGCGCGCGGCCAGCGCCACGGCGACATAGGCGAACAGTGACAAGGTCAGCCACTTCAGGACCGAGACATAGCGGGCATACCGAACGAAGGTCTCGAGTGTCACAGAGAGGCCCCCGAACAGGGCCACGTAGAGCAACGACGGGCCGCCAATCACCAGTCGCAAGGAGGCGCCCATCGCCCCGAGGTCCGCTCCGAGGTTGATGACATTGGCCAGAACGAGCAGAAAAACGAGCACATAGACAATCCAGCGCGGATAGTGCTTCGCGAGATTACCGGCGATGCCGCGCCCCGTTACCCGCCCGATGCGCGCGCTGATCTCCTGAATGGCGCACATCAGGGGCCAACTGAACAGCAGCGTCCAGCCGAGGTCGTATCCGAACTGCGCGCCTGCTTGCGAATAGGTGGCGATGCCGCTGGGGTCGTCGTCGGCGGCGCCGGTGATCAGACCCGGCCCGAGAACCTGCAGGAGCTTAGGCGTGGGCGGTTGTTTGACCGCCTCGGGCGCGTCGTGCCGCGCATCCACGTGGCTGTGATCGCCCATGCCCCCTCCTCCGTCGCCGAGCCGGCGGCGATTCGTCATCCCTCTAAAGTATGCCCATCAATCACAGCGCGCACGGTCGAGAAAAAAGTCGGCGCGTCGGAATGCCAATACCGGCTCCATCGCCCACGGCGAGACCGGCCGGGCGAAACAAAACGCACATGTGATCGCGGTGATTCAGGCCGCCTCGTCCGTAGCCCTTGGATAAAAGAAAAGCGCCTGGCCGATCGCCGCCTTCACCGTCTCGGCTTGGAAGGGCTTGGTGATCAGAAACGTCGGCTCGGGCCTTTCTCCTGTCAGGAGGCGTTCCGGAAATGCGGTGATAAAGATGACCGGAACGTCGTGTTGGCCGAGGATATCCCGCACCGCGTCGATCCCCGATGAGCCATCGGCTAGTTGGATGTCCGCAAGGACGAGGCCGGGCGTGACGCGCGCGGCGACGGACGCCGCCTCATCCCTCGTGGTCGCGATCCCGATCACGTCATGCCCGAGTTCCAGCACGAGCGCCTCAATGTCGGCGGCAATGATCGCTTCGTCCTCGATGATCAGCACGGTGGTCGCCAGTTCGGCGTCGATTTCCCGTTGCGCCGCGCCTATC
>JBBRPO010000150.1:0-2314 GCA_038227865.1 Caulobacterales bacterium | reverse complement strand
TGGACTGACCAAACTCCGTTCCCAGCTGGAGGGAAACTCAGTCAAGGCGCCGTCGCTCGGGGCACAAGACGTCTCTCTCAACAAAAGAGGCCCGCCCGGTCGCCCCGGCAGGCCTTATTGTTTCAGAGAGGAGGACCAGCACTCAGCGACGATAAACGACCGATAAAAGCACCCGATTCACATCGAAGGTCACTCCGTGGTTAATCCCCGAGGAGTCCTGATTTTGATGCATGTAGGTCAGATTGAGCGAGAAATCGCGGTTAAGCAGATAGTCGGCGCCCAAGGTAAAGTTCAGCCGCTTATCGATCCTGCCATAGTTCTGGTAATCGTCGTACCCATAGCTGACGCTTCCCGCCACGATCAGATTGCGCAAAAGCTCGTGGTCGATCTGCGCCGTCACGTTGGTCGAGAAATACCCGCCGACGCCAAATAGGCCCGAGTCCTGAACGGTTCGCGACGCTGACAGCGTCACAGTGGTCAATTGAGTGGGGAAATATTCGACCTTGCCGCGGACGGCGAAGCCGGTGACGTCCTTGAAGAGCGCGCTGTTGTAAGACTGCGACAGGTAGCCGACCAAAACCTCGCCGCGAAGGAGGTGGGTTAAGTCGAAGTTTGACCCGACGGTCAGCTCATAGCCATCGGAGTTGCGAAGAACCTCGCCCGGCAGGGCGTTGCGGTAGTCGCGGTTATTGACCACCAGACTGGCGAGAAGACCGGTATCAGGAAGATAGGCGTATTCCGCCTTTAACCCGCCCGTGGTCACCGTGTGGTCCCGATCGCGTTCAAACACCGTTACACCGGTCGAGGTCGATGTGTTGTCGTATGTAAAGTCCTCGATTGATCCCTTGCCTGTCAGGCGAAGCCGGTTGAACTCCTTGGTGCCTTCGACGAAACCACTGACGCTGCTGTAGCGAACCGGATGAGCCGCCAGAACCGGCGAGCTCGACGATGTACGGGGTTCAGTATCTCGCTGATAGTCAAAGCCGGCCGCGAAGCCCAGGTGGCGATCCGCATCAAGCCGCCCGGCCGCACCGACATCAAAATCGGTCGTGTTTTCCGATGAATGGCCTGTGTAGTACGAGCCCACGGCCCTGGCGTAAGCCGATACCTGATTCCGGTTCCAGTCCGACTGTCCGGAAAGACTGGGCACCACGTGAATGATCGTATCACTGGTCTTGTTGGTGTTCGTAGCGAAAATGTTGTCGTTAGCCTCAACGCTGGCGCCGATCGCAGGCGCGAACAAAAAGGCGCCGACCCGGACAGGGGCGGGCGCATACTCGGGCTTTGGCCGTTGGCGGACGCTGACGTTTTTGTCGCGAGTGTAGAGCCCATCGCGCAAAAGCGCCGCGTCGTCCTGCGCCATCGCCTGTGAAAGAGGAACAAACGTCCCCACAAGCAGAATTAGAGCAAAGGTAGAAGTGAAGCGCATTTTAGTCTCCCCCCGGGAATCAAGCAGTCAAGCTACATGGAGCACCCATCGAGGGCGCAGCCAGTCTAGTCGTCGAGTCTCCAGCTTATTTTGGCGGGATATAGCCGCCGCCGCCGCCGCCGCCGCCGCCAGAACCGCCAGTCGCCCCGCCGCCGCTATTGCCGCCCTTATCGCCGCCCTTATTGCCATCGCCACGATCTCGGGATGAATTGGCCGATGCAACTTCCTGCGCTGCGGCAGGGTTGACGACGTCTTGAACGGCTTCAACGGCCGACGCGACCACTGGAGAAGAGGAAGACACCTGGGCGAGCGCGGCCCTAGCCGTCACGGCGTCAAAGCCGCTGGCCGCAATCGCCGCCTGGATCGCCGCTTCAATAGCCGCCTTCTTGGCAGCATTCGATTCGCCGGGCGTGAATGCCGCAACAGCTGTAGCGATCGCGGATTGAATGGCCGCCTTTAGCGCCGACACGTCCGCCGCTGGCGCGCTGGCCTGAGGCGTGTCTGCGAAAGCTGGCAGGGCGCCTGCAGAAAGTCCGAACGCTCCCGTTGCAAGGGCGGTCAGAACAAGGAGAGATCGGTTAGCCATAACGGACTCCAATGAGATCTGGGCTCCATCCATCAGATGCGTCGATTTGAGTCTAGGTTTTTCGCGTCCTGCGGGAGCAGAAAAGCAGGGAACCGGAAGATTCTAAGCGGTTTGTGCAAATCTGAGGCGCCAAAACCCCCAATTCAGCCCGCGGGACTAAGGTTATGGTCGTGTCCCATCCCGTGGTGTAACTGCGGGTCGAGATCACCGCGCTCTCCGGCAAGGCCGGGGATGATCAGCTGGCCGGGATGGACAGGCTGACGAGGGGATCATCGCTCAAGGGAGCGAGGGTTTCCAGG
>JBBRPO010000149.1:0-2411 GCA_038227865.1 Caulobacterales bacterium | reverse complement strand
TCGCATCGTTGTGAGGGACACCCGTGGCGCAAGCCACGCATGGAGAGCCGGATGCGGGGAAACTCGCACGTCCGGTTCGGAGCGGGGGATGAAGAAACCTGTCCCGGCGACGGGATAAGGCGCTTCATCCCTACTCTACCGGAAACCCCGTCCGCACTCTCACTCTCGGGGCGTTGCGGGGCCGCCGGCCCCCA
This sequence comes from Caulobacterales bacterium, assembly GCA_038227865.1. Lineage (GTDB taxonomy): Bacteria > Pseudomonadota > Alphaproteobacteria > Caulobacterales > Caulobacteraceae > Acaudatibacter. Next base: position 2,217 of record JBBRPO010000149.1, on the reverse strand, counting down.
GAAGGGGTCGATGGAGACGAGAGGCTCGGATTGGGTAGGCTCGGAACACCTCGAAGAGGATGTCCCTACGCCCCCCACCGAACCGTGCTTGCGGCTTTCACCGCACACGGCTCTCCATTCACGAACGCTGCCGCCCCGTATGTCGCGCGACGTGGCACGGCTTGCACAAGACAGTTGTCTTGCGCAGGCGCGACACGCCACGTTGAAGGCCGATCGGTCTGTCTTGAACGTCCTTGAGCCGGCGAACGTGATGCACCTCGAACGGGCCATCCCGATTTCCACAGGCCTCGCATAGGCGGGCGTTGAGGCGGGTGACCAGGTCGTTCCGGCTTCGAGCCAGGCCAAGCGCGGTCGAGACGATGTCTACGACCGGATCGGTCCAGGATCTTGGCCGAAGGTGCTTCAGCAGCCAGACACCAAGGACGTGGGGTTCATCCTGGATAACGTGCTCCAGGGCGTACCCCGATCCCGTGCGCAGTCGCCGCGAGGTCTTGCGAACCGACGTCTGATGCCGATTGGCGATGGTCTTGAACAGGCTGCTGGTGACAATGAGCTCCAGCAGGCTGAGGGACCGTTTCACGCCATTGGCCAGGGCGTAGTAATTCGCGAAGCCACGGAACTCCGCATTGTAGGCGACGATGATCTCCGCATCGCTGGAGCTCAGGAACTGCGGGCGGACATCGGCGCGCCTCTGTTCGAGATTGCCGTAGCCGTTTCGCCTGCAGAACGCTGTCACGCGATCCCTAGGAACGGACAGGCGCACGTTGCCCGTCGATGGTCGGCGCGGCACCCGCATGGGGCTGCCGTCCGACCGCCGCCGTTCGACCATGACGGCCGGCCGGCGAGGTGCAACGGTGCGGATGTCATATCCCAGGAAGCGCGATCCCTTCGATGCGTCGCTGATCCCGCTCTTCTCAACCGACACGTCGAGGTGAAGCCGTTCGGCCAAGAACGCCTGGACGGTGGCCATCGTCGCGCGTGCTTCCTCCTTGCTGCCAATGACGCCGATCAGGAAGTCGTCGGCGTAGCGGCAATAGCGGAGGCGGCGGAAGTTCGGGTCCATGGGATCGACGGACGGTAGAGTCCGCCGAACCTCATCCAAGGCAGCGATCCGCCCGAAGGCGGCGCTGACCTCGGCTTCATCCGCGCCGGTGGCGCGGATAGCATCGATCTTACGGCGAAGACGTCTGATGGCGGATTCCGCGGACTTGTAGGCGGGGTTGACCCGCCTCTTCGCGCCGCGGTCGAAGCCCGCCTTCATCTCCGACATGAACAGATCGAGTTCATGCAGGTAGATGTTGGCCAGGAGGGGCGAGACCACCCCGCCCTGCGGCGTGCCGCTATAGGTTCGCTCGACGGTCCAGTCTTCCATGTAGCCCGCTTCGAGCATTGCCCGGATAAGGCCGACGAACCTGGGGTCGTCGATACGCCTTTCCAGCAAGCCGAGGAGAACGGCATGGTCGATGTTGTCGAAGAACCCGCGCACGTCGACTTCGATCAGCCACTTCGTGCCGGTCCAGGTGCGTTGGATTTTCTCCAGCGCGGTGTGACAGGACCGGCCTGGGCGGAACCCATGTGACTCACTGAGGAACACGGGCTCATAGATCGCTTGCAGGATCGTCCTGACCACCTCCTGGACGAGGCGGTCTTCCACCGTTGGGATGCCCAACGGGCGGGTCTTGCCGTTCGCCTTCGGGATGTAGACCCTTCGGACTGGGCGGGGTCGGTAACTGCCTTCGGCCACCTGCCGGGTGAGCCGAGCGATCTTCTCCAGCGACATGCCGTCGAAGGTCGCGCCGTCTATGCCCGGCGTAAGGGCGCCCTGATTGCGGGACACCCTCATGTAGGCCAGTTCATAGAGGTGCGAAGACCTCATGAGCCGGTGGAGGCCGTTGATCCGTTTACCCGCCCTAGACAAGGCTGGTAGTCGCCCGATCCGCGTTTCGATGCTGGCGGCCTGCATCAGCAGAACCTCTCGATCCACAGACGGGGCGTCGTGAACTGCCGTCCTTCACCCGACCGGGATCGATTTCGGCCCAGTCGCCTGGACCTTATACGAGCGGTCGTCCATCCGCCGGAGCGGCTGGCTGTCTCGGGCATTACCCCGAGCGTTTGGCTACTATGACGGCTCTGTCGCCATACAGGTCCCGGTCGAGCCGAGCCTGCTCCAGGCGATCCCGCAGTTACGCGTGCTGGGAGTTGCGGTGCGTTTAGGCG
>JBBRPO010000148.1:0-2435 GCA_038227865.1 Caulobacterales bacterium | reverse complement strand
GGCTATGACAGGCCAGCGTTGAACTGCAGGGCCTGTTTCGGCTGGGTTTTCGGAGTGAGCAAGGGCCTCGGCCAGCCTCGCCTGCAACTGCAAGGCAGGAGATGGGCCTGAACCCTGGGCCGCCGCGACACTTTCGCCTGATTGAGTTACGCGCAAGCGATCAGCCGGCGCGGTGTCGGTCGCCTCTCGCGTTAAATCGTCGGATTTCGCCCTGGTCGATCGATGAGCTGCCATCTCGTCCCGCTGCACCGCAGTTTACTTGAAGGTATGTGTAACCCGGCGCGGTTAACAACTGACTACGACTGGAGCTCTTTTCCACAGAGTCGTGCCGCTATGATGAATGTTGACGAGCCTGATTTGCTTTCATCAATACAAATATGGCTTTCGTGATTAAGTAAAATCTGAGTGCTACTTAGCTTTTCAGATACTGCACCTAGCAGTCTTCCCCATAATTCCTTTCAAGCGGCTCGTACCACTCCGCCCCAGCTGGCGACGGTGGGCCCGTCCCTGAGCTTGGCCGCCAGCGCGATGATGGCGGCGGACCCGGCGAGTATACGCGAGCCCCTACGGGTAAGCGCCTTCGCCCTTAAGGACCTTCGGGCGCGTGAGCACCCGCCGCCTGACCGTCGCTACCGCCTGTCTCCGCATCCTAACATTGCCCCTCCCCAAACGCTCAACGCGCCCGAATGGCGTGGGGGAAGAACGCCTCTCGTGTTGGCGCGGCGGAGCGCTTGGGCGCTTCTGCCGCTCGCCGCCTTGCAAAACCGATCAGCTTGAATTTCAAGCGCGTCGTGCAGTAATCTGGCAGCGTCAGCGGTGTCTTAAGAACTTTCACCGGTTGTTACTAGCGCCAGGTAATTAGAACTACATGTCAAATGAAAACGATCTCCTCGGCCGGCTCGATGCTATCGAGCACCTGTTGAGCCTGTGCACGGCGCGGCTTATTTCTCCTCAGCAAATCGAGTCTGACCGGTCGGAATTGGCTGAGTCCCTGAAAACGAAGACGTTCCTAACGCCAAACGGCGAGCTCGAGTGGGTTCGATCAAAAGCGTTTTGTGAATCTTTAGACCGCCTGTTGGAGCTTGCGCAGCAGCAGAGTCGATGATGGTTCGCGCCAGACTCACATCCTGTCGTTTGGGTTCAGCGCGGGAGACGGGAACGGATCAAACTCGAATCTTGCTCGGGTGTCTGACACATCACTAAAGATCAGGCGGGTGATCGTGAACTGTCCAGACCGAAGGTCAGGGAATGGTCAGTTTTCACAGCGGTTATTTTTCGGTCCGAGTGATGAGGGGAACGTCTTTGTATGCCGGCGAAAAGCCGAAGGCTGCATGGTCGTAAAGTTCCATTCAGATGCGCCTGTGCTTAATATGGTAGGTCCAAAGGCCTTTGATGGGAGTCTGAGCTGCCTAAGCCCGCTAAGCCTGCAAGTCGTCCAGCGACGTTTGTGGTCAAGGTCTGGGCGAATTTGGCTTTCGAATTAGCATCATCTGTGCTTGCTTTGTTCGAAGACTGATGACCCGGTTTTTCCAAATGTGGTCCTATTGATCGCGGCTGCGGCGCCTCGGGCGGATAAGGCGCCGCCCGCGGCCCCAAGTATTTTTACCAAAACATCGGCTACCCTACCGTCGCGACCCGGAATGAAGATTTGGAGCACCTCAAGCAAAACCGCCATGAAAGCGACCAGGAGCGCCGCCCTTTTCCACCGCCCGGGAGCCCCGAGCGCGAAGGCAAGCGATACGGCGAAGTAAGCTAGGAATCGCTCCGCCTGCGGGTGGCCCAACTGCGGTCGAAGGCGAACCGGGCCCAGCGTCCACGACAGGATTGCTATAACGACCAGCCAACCCAGAACCAAAAAGGCGCGATGGATAAGATCCATGGGAATTTTGCGACGGATGGGCAGGGGTCTTGTCATAGTGCGGGTCTATGACCGCCGCCCGCACCCTTCAAGAGGAACAGGTGCGGGCATCGCGCAGTTTGGCCCGTCGCCGCTTTAGGTGAGCTTGGGGGGGAGTATCGATCAAGAGGCGCACAGCATTTGCGCGGAACGCGATCAAGCGCTAGTCCTGATCGCGGGGGCATCGATGGCGGAAACAGTCAGGCGACGGCGACGGAGCAAGACGCCTCCCGCTACAAGCCCTGAAAAGATCAGTCCGTTGGTCTGGGGCGCGGCAGCGCTTGGACTGACGACTGCGTTTTTGTCGTTTGTCGCGCTTTGGGAGATCATTCCGCTCTTTGGCGGGTGGCCGTTTCCGCCGCTTCTGCCCCTAAGCGGCTACTACGAATGGGTGACGTTCGAGCACTTGGCGCCCGGACGCGACGGGAGGGTCACCTCCAAAAACCTCGCCATCGCGGAAGACGCCACCAATCACGAGCTCAACCTCTCCCCGTTAGCGGTCGATGCCTGGCTTCGTCTGGCCTATATCGACAGCCTC
>JBBRPO010000147.1:0-2472 GCA_038227865.1 Caulobacterales bacterium | reverse complement strand
GTTTTCGCCGGATGGGCGGTTTCTGGCGATTGGCAGCCAGAACGGCAGCAACAAGGCGGAGGGGTTTCCCTATCGGAGCGCGCAAGGGTTGTTGACGATGTTTGCGGTGGAGGGGGCGACCTTGCGCAAGGTCGCCGAAGCGCCGATCGGGGGGTGGTCGCAGGGGTTGGCGTTTTCTCGTGATGGGCAGACTTTGCTGGCGCAGAGCATGGTGGAGCGGGGGATTGATGTGTTTCGGTTTGATGGGCGGGTGTTGACGCGGGGGACACCGATCAAGGTGGAGGGGGGAGCGGCTTCGATTGGGTCGTCCTGGCGGTGATGGGGATTTGGGGCGGGATGGGTGCATGGACGCTATTTGCATCACATAGAGACCCGTGTAGGCAACGATCCGCATCACGGCGTTCGGACCATTCCCACGCGGATAGAAGACACGCCCGCTCGCAGAGAGCGCGGAAGGCGATAGTTACGGGTCGGAGGGCGATTGTGGGAAATCTTCAGGAGCCTGGCGGGCGTTGAGCGCGCATCGGCTCTCCGGTCGCGCTTCGCAGGGTTTTGTTACTGTCGTAAACCTTAAAGAGGCGCCTTTTTTATTGACGGGGGGCACGCTACGCCCCCCGTACGCGCAGTCGATTTTTTGCAGCGACTATCCAACCTTGCTCCGGCGAAGGACAGTGCCGGTGAGGCCCAGGCCCGCAAGTAGCAGCACCCAGGTCGCTGGCTCCGGCACCTGTCCGACGGGGGCGGCACCCAGCAACGAAACATTGTCGATTATGTAGTCGTTGTTGTTAAACCCAGTAACAGTATCCTTGAGGCTCAGCGTGAGCGAAGTAGAAGCTCCTGAATTCAAGAGAAAACTAAACGTGCTGAATCCGCCGTAGGCCGGCGTCAGATCTGTGCCGACTGCAACACCGTTGATACTCGCTTGGATCGTCGCGGGATTGTTACTGCCGGCACCGTCCGCCTGCGCAGCCTGATAACTGAAAAGGTAGTTCGAGTTGGCGACGACCGCGATCGTCTCGCTCCACGCCGCCAAGCCCGATCCCGCGCCGTCGAGTATCATGAACTTGCCGGTCGACCCGCTGGGCTGGGTTAAGCCAATGTTGCCGGCGTTGTTGCTTATCCAATAGGAGCCCTGCAGCGGTGTGCCGCCAATGTAGGGCCCAGGATCCTGGCCGCCGAAAAAGTAGGTTGAGGTGAAACCCGTATTTCCACTTTCGAAGCCACCGTTTATGACGAGTTCGGCGGCGGTGGCGGGTAGGGCAAGACAGGCCAGGGCGGCGGCGCCAACAATATAAGCTCGCATGGGAACTCCTGGTTAGCCGGCAAACTTACCCCGGCGATACTGAAGGCTGACAAAATTTACATATTTTCGCAAGATAAAACTCGAAAAAATGTCCGAATCGACGTGGTCTTGGCTATGGATTTCGCCAGCTGGATGGCTCCCGAGGCACTCAAATCGGATCCCTGTTGATCTTGTTCGTGTGCTGACCGTCGATAAGGCCGGAATTGGCTTGGTTATTATCTTTACAAGGCGATGAAGTCCCGCGCTGGCTTCCCCCCTGGTGCTTTTGAGGCCCAGGGCTTGAATGGAACGAAACTACTCCCGAAAATACGTTTCTGGTGAGATCTGGTGAGCCTTTACGGCTCGGGCTGGTGGCCGAGGGCGGTGTCGGCACGTTAGTGGCCGCAGTCCGGGAGGTATAAGATTTGCGGCGGTGGTGAGCCGATGCTCGTTGGCTCATAATGTCACAAGATCAGCTTTTCGGCCCTTGCCGCATAGCTAAATTATGTGTCGCTAAATGACCCCTCGACATCGCGTCCGCCGTAGAGGAGGCGATCGATGATCACGTGATCCAAGTCGGCGTGAAACGCGATGGTCACCCGGTTCTCGAAGCCGGCAATCCTTAGGCCAGGCCGGATGTCGTCTCGCTGCGTTCCCCGTTCGGCGAACATTGCGAAGCTCAGGCATGCGGTCTGGATGCGTTCGACATAGGCGAGCGCCCTGCCGGGGCCGCCACGAGGTGCTATGTCGTCGTAGATCGCGATCAGATCCGTCTGTGCCTCGGGGGAGAAGACAACCTCACGCGTCACGAGGGTCTTTGAGGCGGTTTGCGCTATGCGCGCGGAGGTTTTTGAGAACGGTCTCGGCCGGGATGGCGCGCGTTGAGTCGGCCTGCATTGCGTCGTAAATGGGGGCGACCTGCGTTTGCAGCCAGCTCTCGACAACTGAGTCGCGCTCCTGCAGCGCGCGAAGTCCGGCGCGTACAACCTCACTTGCGGACGCGTAAAGGCCGCGGTTGACCTGGGTGTCGATGTAGTGGGCCTGTTCCAGCGGTAGGCTGATGGTGCGTTTCTCGACATGGGCCATCGTTGATCTCCGGTGCCGTATTGGTGTGAAGGCTTCATACCCGATTGTCTTTGGGTCTTGCAATCGGTACGTGCTTGACCGGTGTCGCTTGCTGAAGCCGCAGC
>JBBRPO010000146.1:0-2521 GCA_038227865.1 Caulobacterales bacterium | reverse complement strand
CAAGCTCGGCGGCGAGATCGCCGTCGCCAGATCCTTCAAGGCCGCGTTGTCCAGCATGGCGTCCGCCAGCATCCGCTTCAGCTTGCCGTTCTCGTCCTCCAGCGCCTTCAGCCGCCGCGCCTCCGACACCTCCAGGCCGCCGTACTTGGCCTTCCACTTGTAGAAGAGCCTGCCCTCGCGAAGGCGGGGGTCGGCGAGCTGATCGCGTGCTTGCGACACAGCTTCGTCACCACCGCGCCGGCCTCCTGCTCCCGCAAGATCGCGATGATCTGCTCCTCACTGAACCTCGACTTCCTCATTCGTCCGTCCCTCTCCGTTGGGCCGGACTCTCTTTACCGCTGGAGGAGTTTCAGGGGGTCACGTCAAGGGCTGTTGCGATCGTGGGCGACCGCTTCAAGACGATGGCGATCCGCGGAGCTGACTTCGAAAGAGATACCGGTGCGCATCCCCCAGACTCGCACCAATCCGACCGCGCGGGAATCCCAAATCGGTATCAACCGTCAGATTTTATCCACTAGCCATCCGCGCTGGTTGCAGCGACATCATACCCCGGCGCCTAATTTTGCTAACATGACAGCGAGACTTCCACCACTGCGCGATTTGACGCCTATGATTCAGCACGCCCGATGCTGGCGAGGGTGGTCTGCGGATGACGACGGGATGACGGACCCGGCCATCGGCGCGCCTGCGCCGACCGGGACCCATGGTGTGTGGATCGGGGTCCGCGATCCACAGGGTCGCGAAATCTCGGTTCGTACGCTGCCGGATCCAGGAACCGCGCTGGTCGAGGTCTGGGTAGTGGTTCCGCAGGTGGAATAGCCGCCGCCGGGGCCACGTGGGCGAAGAGCCACGATGCGGACAGCCCGGGGGAGTGGCCCCTGTATTCAGCGGCATTTCGGAAGGGATGCTGCGACTTCATAGCGGGTCACGGCGACAGGTATACGCGCGAGGTTTGGCGGACAGATCCAGGTCGGAGACCTTGCGCTGGAGCCTGCGTTCATACTAGCATCAACGACGGGCTGTTTTTAGATCGTCGGCTACGGTTTCTCCCAAGAATAAGCAGGCGCATCGGGCCGGGACACGTGGAAACACGATGGAGGGCTGCATGAGACTGATACCCTGGGCCGCCGTAGCGGTCGCATTCTTTGCACCCCTGGCGGGCGCCGCGGCTGCGCCGCAGTTGAAGGCGAGGTTCACGGCTCTGCCTGTCACCCGCAGCGTGGCGCGGCCGGTGGGCCAGAACGTGACGGCGACTCCGTTGCCGACCTTCACCTATTCGATAAACGATGGCGTAAGCGGGACGTCCTATTCCGGGACGATCCTGGGTGGCGATCCTTTGGCCGCCATCAAGACTAGTACGACGCTTCCGCTACAGATCGTGCCGCTGGTCGTGACCATCTCGGGCGTTGGCGTCTTCGATCCCACCCAGCCGGATGCATGCAATGGCGGCCTGACCGTTACGAGTTACGTGAATGGCTCTCCGCTCCTCACGACTCGCACCCATTGGGTCATGAATGGCCACCCCATGGGCCGCACTCAGTACATCGACGCATTCCAGCGCGCGCAATTCTGGTCGAAGGTGCATGGAACGAATTACCATCTGCTGTTCGCTCCGACGCGTCTAACGCCTCAGAACGCCACGTTCAGCGGTTCGCAATACACGGGAGGGTGCGAAACGCTGGGTATGGTCAGTTTCAATGATATCGACGCGCTCGTGCAGAACATCATCACAGGCGCGCTCGCTTCCAAGATAAATGTCGGAACACTGCCGGTTTTCCTGCTGCACAACGTCGTGATGTACGAGGGAAGTGTCGGCAATTGTTGTATAATCGGTTATCATGGCGGGATGATCGTGGGCGGCAATCTACAAGTGTACTCGGTCGCCGACGTGGACTCGACCGGTGTTTTTGGCGGGTTGAATGACGTCGCGGCCCTGTCACACGAACTGGGCGAAGCCGTCAATGATCCGCTTGGCAACAACCCGACTGATCCTTGGGGCAAAATTGGACAAGTCAGTGGCTGCCAGAGCAACCTGGAAGACGGAGATCCTCTGTCGGGAACGCAACTTCCAGCGATCACCAACGGGACCAAAACCTATCATGTCCAAGAGCTGGCGTTCTTCAACTGGTTCTACCACACCAGCCCATCGTGGGGCGCCGGTGGTCTCTATTCCAACAACGGAACGTTTACGACCTACGCTGCGGCTTGCTAGTGGTGAGAATGGGCTGCGGTTTGGGCCGCGACGTCAAGATTAACCGCCAGCCTGACTTCGAGCCCGGTCCGGTTGTCCCGAACCATTGGGGTAACCTCGGGGCGTCCCGCAAAGCTCGACACCCACCCCACGCTGTGTATTGCATTCAATGACCTTGCCGCGCCTCGGAGGATGACGTTTGAACGCCCCGGCCAATATCATTTCGGAAAACGAGGCTGCGCGCATGGATGCCGTGCGGCGCTACGACATCCTCGATACGCCCGCCGACGGCATGTTTGATCGGATCACCGCGCTCGCGGCGCGCCGGTT
>JBBRPO010000145.1:0-2574 GCA_038227865.1 Caulobacterales bacterium | reverse complement strand
GTCATCATCGACAGTCCCGACTTCACCCATCGCGTCGCCAAACGGGTGCGCGCCCGCGACGCCCGGATCCCGATCGTCGATTATGTCTCGCCCTCGGTGTGGGCGTGGCGGCCGGGCCGGGCGCGGGCGATGCGGACCTATGTCGATCACGTGCTGGCCTTGCTGCCGTTCGAGCCCGAGGCCTATCGCCGGCTGCAGGGGCCGCCCTGCAGCTATGTCGGCCATCCCCTGACCGAGCAATTGACCTCGCTCCGGCCCGGCGCCGACGACGCCAGGCGGCGGGCCGCGCCGCCGCCGGTGCTGCTGGTGCTGCCGGGAAGCCGCCGCAGCGAAATCCGCCACCATATGGCGGTCTTCGGCCAGGCGCTGGGGCGGCTGGCCGGGCAGGGCGTGGCATTCGAAGCCGTGCTGCCGACCATGCCGCATCTGCAGGAGGCAGTTGCGGAGGGGCTGAAGACGTGGCCGGTTCAGCCGCGCGTCGTGATCGGCGAGCCCGAGAAGCGGGCGGCGTTCCGGATCGCGCATGCGGCGCTGGCGAAGTCCGGCACGGTGACGCTCGAACTCGCGCTGGCCGGGGTGCCGATGGTGACGGCCTACCGCACCGGCGCGACGGAAGCCTGGATCTTGCGGCGGGCCATCAAGGTGAATTCGGTGATCCTGGCCAATCTCGTGATCGGCGAGAATGTCGTCCCCGAATTCCTGCAGGCAGACTGCACGCCCGAAAAGCTCTCCGCGGCGCTGCACGAGGTGCTCGGCGATTCCGCGCTGCGACGGCGGCAGGTCGAGGCGTTTGCCAAGATCGATGGCATCATGTCGACCGGCAACCAGTCGCCCAGCGCGCGCGCGGCCGACATCGTGTTGGCGACGATGCGAAAGGCGAGGCGGACCAGCTAGGGCGTGAGCTCTTCGGTCGGCCTGCCGGATGGCGATGGCTTGCGACCCCGGCGCGGTCATTGCGGGCAGCGTGCGAACGGCGTTGCGGATCAGCTATTGCGTCGGCGCAACGGCCATAATTGCCATTGCTTACTCGTCATCGCGGCGTCGACCCCGGCGAACGCGAGATATTGTATAAACTTTAAATTGATAGGATGATACGTCGCTACTTTTGAGTATCTATTCATTATGGGAGTGCACGATGCGAGGCTTGCTCAATTCGCGACTGAGATTTTTTACGGGCGCAATGGCGCTCCTGATTCTGGGCTTGTTGTCGCCGTGGTCCGGCGCGCTGGCCGGCCAACTGTCGATCGGCGTCATCGAATATAATGCGAAGGCCAGCCAGGGCGGGTGGTCGATGAGCGGCAAACCCCCGCCATTTCCGCTGCAGATCGAACTCATCGCCACCAAGGTCAGGGACAAGTCCAATCCAAGTCCCGTCCAGTTCGTTGCCCTGGTTCAGGCCGGCGACGGCGGGACGCAAGGTTGCGTGGACAAGAACGGGCGACCCAATGACTATCTGATTTCCTGCGCACTAAATCGCAAGGGATTGCAGGGCTGGAAGACGATTACCAGCATCTGCGATTACGATCAGACCCAACTCGCTTATTCGTCCGATTGGACGCTGGTGAAGTCGCTGGTCGACGGCTACCAAAAAGACGTCTGCTGGACCGCGAGAGACCAAGGCAGGCCCTATAACATCGCTTATTTCCAGAACAGCGCCAGCAACGAGATGGTGCTGTTCGCGATCGTGCACATGCCGCACAGCTATCCCGACGATTGTGTGACCCAGCCTTGCCCCTATGGCGGCGGCAAGCTCGCGTGGAACGTTCTGCAATTCAAGGCTGACGTGCGCAGCGTCGTTGGCCCCGGCGTCGATCTGAAGACTGTGCGTCTCATCATCGCTGGCGACATGAACTCGCTTGGCAATGACGCCGATCCGCAGCGTTTCGTGCCGATTTTCGATGATTTCGGCGCAGTCAAAATCAGCAGGCAATCCGAGTCGCCGCCGGATCCCACCTGCTGCGCCAACGACGGATATACCACTTTCTTCGATCGGATCGTCACCAATGGCTCGGTCGAACCGAGCTATGAGGTCGTCTACCTCACCAAGGGTAACGGCCTCACCACCTATTATCCCCTGAACAAGCTCAAAGTGATCCCGAACAGAAAAAATCCGGACAAGCCCAAGCAAAACGAAGAGCACAAGGCCACGTATGGCGTTGTAAAATTCAACTGAGCCGGATCACAAATTCAGCGAAGCGTAACCCGCCGTGATGGTGGGGTACGCCGGAGCCTGTCATCGGGCCGCGCTTGGCGGGGACCGGTTGGGCCTGCGATGTGCCCCCAAAAGCAGAAGGCCGGACGCGACGATCGCATCCGGCCTTCCAAAGTCTCGTATGGACGGTCTTTTACTTCCGCTTCGCCATATCGACGTAATCGCGGCGAGCGACACCGGTGTAGAGCTGGCGCGGCCGGCCGATCTTCTGCTGCGGGTCTTCGATCATCTCGCTCCACTGGCTGATCCAGCCGACGGTGCGGGCGACCGCGAACAGCACGGTGAACATCGAGGTCGGGAAGCCCATCGCCTTCAGCGTGATGCCCGAATAGAAGTCGACGTTCGGGTAGAGCTTGCGGTCG
>JBBRPO010000144.1:0-2591 GCA_038227865.1 Caulobacterales bacterium | reverse complement strand
CGTGACCCTCGATCCGTGAAATTCCAGCTTCAGCCGGGCGTCGAAATCGACCCGCAGATCGGCCCGGTCGGCTTCACCCGTCGCCTCAGCCATCTTCCACTCCTCCGAACCCGACTACCATATTGATTAATATAGCAGAATTGGCTGAATCGTGGAGAAAATCGAGCTTCTATCTGGGAAATGCGGGTTATTGAGACCAGCGCAGGCCCCGCCTGCCCGAGCCCTCTAGCCCGGCGGCTTCGGCCAAGGGGCATAGCTTACAGCCAGCCTGCGACCTTCACCGGAAGCTTAGCCGCGCCTCTCCCATTCGGCGAAACCGCCGGGCCGCCAGGATCGGGCGACAAACGCGACGCGGAGATATGACATGCTCACGTTGAAGACGGCCGCCGCGCTGGCGCTGGTCTTGCCGACGCTCGCAGCGGGGCTCTGGAGCGCCCGCCTGTGGCTGAAGTCCAGCAGGGTCCGCGTGGTGCCGCTCTATGCGAAGCTAGGCCAAATCGAGCCTGTAGGCGGCGCCCAGATGGATTGGATCGTGGGGCAGCTAGAAGCGAACACCTTGACCGGCGACTTAAACGCCAAAGCCGCAACCTGGAGCGCCGTCACCGTGATCCTGTCGGCGCTGGCGAGCCTGACGAACCTCTTACCTGGCTGAGGGGGCGGCTGCCCCGGGACCCCTTCGGCGCTTGGGACCGGCCGGGAGCCTCTTTGATTTGTAGTAGGCCGTCAGGGCGCTTTGTGGCGTGATTGGAGTTGTGGGCGGCCGTTCCAATAGAATCGCGTCGGCTTCGTTCCACGAATTGCGGACCCGGCCCGTCGCTTCGTAATGGACGGTGCGGTGGCAGTCGTCGCAGAGCGACACGAGCTGGCCGTCGTCCGCGCCGTCGAGAACCGCCTGGGTGTAGCGCCGGTGATGAACGAGGACAGCCGTGCCGGCACATCTGACGCAGACGTGCCCGTCGCGCTTCAGGACTCGCCCCCTGATCGCCCGCCAGAGGTCCGACGCCAGATAGGTCTCGTAGTCTTCAGGAGGCCAGTAGGTGCGCAGCTCGGGACCCCGCGCCGCGATCCGCGCGAACTGCTCGTCCCACTGCTCCCTGGTCCATTTGGCCTGCTCGGCCCGGAAGGCCTTGGGGTCCTTCATGCGTAGCGCCCCGCCCGCCCTTCAAGCCGCAGATAGGGCGCAAACATGATCGGAACCGCTACGTATTGCTCCCTCAGCCAAGCCATGTGTTCGACGCACCGGGCCGCCGCTTCCTTGTTCGCCTGAGCCGTTCCCGCGCCGAGTAGCTTTTGATCCATCGAGGCCGCCGCAGCCCTGTCGTAGATCGCCGCCAGCTTCGCGGCGAAGGCATCGTCAAACAGGAATGGCGCCTGTTCGGTGGCCTTGGCGTAAGCCCAAAGGTCCGCGGGCCCTGGAAATCCGTCCGTCGTGATGCTGGCCAGAAGGTCGCGCGTAGCCTGATAGACCGGCAGGCGCATGTTGTAGAGATCGAGCTGGACCTTGGTCTTGGCCGTCTTCCACTGCCGCCATTGAATGACCGCCGTGAAGATGCCGACGAGCGCAACAACAACGGCGCTGAAAATCGACGCGCTCAGCACTGGCGACCCCTTCTAACGGCATTTCCGAGCGTAGCTTTACCGCCCCACTGCATGAAAAGCACGGCCGGTGCGGACTACGGCAATGAGAGAGCGGCCGTTCAGCTAGGCTCGTTCGACTGCATGTCCACCAGGTCCGCCGGTGCCACGCCCAGCGCGCCGGCCAACCGGCCCAGCGCCCGCACGGTGGGGTTCCGCGTCCCTCGTTCAAGATCGCTGAGGTAGGTACGCTTCATCCCCGCCTCGTGGGCCAACTCCTCTTGAGACATGCCGCGGCGCTTGCGGTGTTCGCGGACGTTCCGGCCGAGGACTTGGACCAAATCCATTGCCGGAGTTGGCGCGAACCGGCGCCATTGCACTGTCCACCAATCGTGTCATTTTGCATCTTCAAGCACCGTGCCTAGGTCTTCGCCCCGCAGACCTGGCGAGCACTCGGAGACGGCAGCGCCGTGAAAGCCCCGACCTACGAGAAGGTGGCGCGTTGGGCGACCATCTACATCGCCGCCTTGGTAATCGCGTTCTTCGCCTTCATGGCCTTCGTGGCCATCATGGGTGGCGGCCCCTATCCGGAAGGCGTCTGGTTCCTCCCGGCGCTCGCCCTTGGCCTCGCCTTCTGGGTCCTCGCAGAGATGCGACCAGACCTCCGCAAGAAGCGTTCGCCGAAGGACTTTGTGGACGGCGCCGTTGCGCTCTTCCGCGACCTCTGGCCGCTTGCCGCCGTGGCGGTGGGCCTTTGGGTCGGAGCGATACTATTCAGGCTGACTGTCGGTGCGATCCTCTCCCTGCCCGTATGGGCCATGGTCGGGCTGGGTTCAGCCGTCCTGGCCCTGGCGTGGATCGGCGTGGGGACAGCAGAGATGAAGAGAGGCGGTATCCTAGCGGTCGCCTATCTCGCCATGATCCTGCCGGCCGTGGGGCTGATTTGGTGGCTCACGAGCCTCTAAGGACAACTCGTCCATATTGGTCGCTGCGCGCTTCGGTAGGCGAGTGACCAT
>JBBRPO010000143.1:0-2659 GCA_038227865.1 Caulobacterales bacterium | reverse complement strand
GGGTATGATCGACCTCGGAATCAAGGTCGGCAAAGATGATCCAACGGTCGCCGCCGTCGCCCAGTGGAGGATAGAATTCCCGCCCGAGGCCGCTGCGTTCAACCCGGCCACGGCAGGCGCGTTGATAACCGGAGGAGAAGTTTCGATAACGGGTGTTGCAGGCCACCCCACGGACGTCTCGGCAGCCTCGATCCACGACCAACTCTTCACCATCGACAGGGCGAACATGGGCTGACCGGGGCTCGAAAGCACAGAACGGCTCTGCTGTTGAGGATGTTTGGCGCCCGTATACAACGCAGAGCGGTTGCTCACAAAATCGCCTTGCCGAAACCCGGTGGCGGGGTTTGAATTCAGCATGGGTCCTTGGAGCGACACCCAGGTACGCTTGGCCTCGCCCCATCTTTCCCGAAAACTCCCGGCGCCCCGAACAGGACGCCGGGAGTTTTGTTTTGCAGGATAGATAATCGGGATAGGCAATCGGGATAGGCAATCGGCGAACGGCGCTTTTCGCCCGAGCTGGTTTCAGCCAAAGTCGGCCGATTGATTAAAATTCTTCGCAACGCGCCAACCCGCGGGCAACTGTGCCCGCAAATGCCGGGCGGTCTTAAACCTGGCTTTGATGGCCGGCGGTGCACCCCTTGATCAACACGGGGGAGTTCGCCTGCCAATGCCCATCTTCAGATATTTTTCGGTCACAGGGTCGGCCCTGCTGGCGCTGCTGTTCATCTCCGACGCTTACCTCAACGACGGCAATCCGCGCTTTAACGGATCGATGTATGAAAGCGCGACATACGCACCTCGATCGGAAGAAATCGTGGCCAAGACAGAGGTCCGCTTTACCCGCGACGCGTCCGCGGCGGACCGGGTCAAGGAAGTCTTTGCCCAATTCGTTCCCAACGAAGGCCGGCGCGGCAAGCGCTATTCCTCGCTTGCTACGGTCATTCGCTAGCTGAAGCGACCGGCTGCAAACGCCTCGCGCGCGCCCTACCCGCTCTTTTTCACGACCTGATATCCGTTGGCCGCCAGATCCTGCAGGATCGCCTTGGTGATGTGTGCGCTCTGGTCCGGCGCGATCCATTCATAGTCGAGATTCGGACCGCCATCGCCCTCAGGGTATTTGATGAAAGCGCTGTGAATGACGTTGGTGATGAGGGTTTCGATCGCCTGCTCGGACATTGTAGCTCCCTGCCTTTCGCCGAACATACCATACCGCTGTTCCGCTGACTGCACGCGCGTCCGCCCCCTGTGGCGGCCGGGCCACGCTTGAACGCCCCTGTCCAGCTTGGCGCAATACTGCCCAAACGCCGCCATGCCAGCGCCAAGGTCGGAGTCAAGTTTTGGCCAGCCTCCTTAGGGCCGTTCGAGTCCCGCAACAGAATGTTGGGAGTTATGGCAGGTCATCGCCGCCGCGACGGCAACGGGGTTTCGAAGCTGCGGCTCGCCGCACTGGCGCTGGCGCTGACCTCGTCACAGGCCGGCGCCGACAGCTTTCAGGAAATGTGGATGGGTCGCGTCGCGCAGCCGCCCGCCGACGATCAGGAAGCCTCGGTCTACTGGGAAGACACCTGGGACGCGCGCGGCAAACGCTTCAAGGCCCGTGAGGTCTCCTGCGCGCATCGCACCGAAGCGTTCGGCACCATCTTCGTCGTCACCAATCTCGACAACGGCAGACAGATCAAATGTCCAGTGCAGGACCGCGGCTCCTACGCACGCGGCAGGGTGCTCGACTTCTCGCTGGGTGCCGCGCGCGAGATCGGCTGCGACGGGTTGTGCCGTGTCACCGTGCGCCGCGCGGGGTATGAATAGGCGCGTTCGGTTCGATCGCTGGCGCGACGCGCGCGCCATATGATCGCCTGCTCCGCGCGAGCAAGGTTTGACTTTGTTCTGATGACAACCTTCGCATGCTGCGATAGCCTGTCGAAAATGTAATCGTAAAATAAAAATCAGGGAGAGTGGCATGCCAGACGCAACGGTCGCTGCACGTGCTTCCGAGACGAGTGACGGTGCGCCGCAACAGGTCGACGTCGCGGTCGTCGGCGCCGGCTTCGCTGGCTTGTACCTCCTGCATCGCCTGCGCAAGGCTGGCTTCAACGCGGTGGCCCTGGATGAGGCCGGCGATGTCGGCGGCACCTGGTACTGGAACCGCTATCCCGGCGCCCGCTGCGACATCCAGACCATCGACTACAGCTACACCTTCGATCCGGAGCTGGAGCAGGCATGGACCTGGTCGGAGAAATACGCGACCCAGCCCGAAATCCTGCGCTACCTCGGTTTCGTTGCCGACCGCTATGATCTGCGGCGCAACATCCGGTTCGGCACCAAGGTCACATCGGCGACCTGGGACGAGACCGCGAAACGCTGGCTGCTCACGACAAGTAACGGCGCGTCCGTCTCCTGCCAGAGCTACGTCATGGCGACCGGCTGTCTCTCGGCGCCGAAGCCGCCGGAGATCGAGGGCGTCAGGGATTTCAAGGGCGAGGTCTATTTCACCAGCCGCTGGCCGCATCAGGGAGTCAATCTCGCCGGCAAGCGCGTGGCGCTGATCGGCACCGGCTCGTCGGGGATCCAGGCGATCCCGTTGATCGCCGAACAGGCCGCGCACCTCACCGTGTTCCAGCGCACCCCGAACTTCGCTTTGCCCGCCAAAAATGGCCCGGCC
>JBBRPO010000142.1:0-2709 GCA_038227865.1 Caulobacterales bacterium | reverse complement strand
GCCGTTCCTTCTCAGGCACGAGCGTCTCGGCATGAAGCCAAGGCTCGATCATCTCGTACTGCGCAAAGAGGTGGGTCGTATCCGGCACCAGGTCCTTGATGATCGACAGGTTGGCCAGAGGGAAGATCGTCGCTGACCGACTCATGTCAGAGATGAACCGGGTACAGGCCAGCCAGTTTGTGCCGTCCATGTTCATGGCGCAGGAGCCGCAGACCCCTTCCCGGCATGACCGCCGGAAGGTGAGCGTCGAATCGACCTTGTTCTTGATCCAGATCAGCGCGTCGAGGACCATGGGGCCGCAGTCGTCGAGATCGACATCAAAGGTGTCGATGCGCGGATTACCGTCGGACTCGGGATCGTAACGGTAGATGTCAAAGGTCTTCACCCGCGTGGCGCCGGCCGGGGCGGGCCAGGTTCGTCCCTTCTCGATGCGCGACTCCGGCGCGACCTTGAAATTCCTCGGAACGGGAAAGCGCTTGAGCAGGGTGAAGCGAGGAGCCTGATCGGGGGCTTCGATGATGATGTTCTTCGTGGCCACGGGTCGCCGCCTTCCAACTTGATCATGGATGGGCTCCGGCTTTCTACGCCCGTGTCCGTCCAGTCAGTAACGCATCGCCAGCCACCCCGTCGCATTGCGGAGCTGAACTATGCGTCGATGAAGGCCTGGCGGTCGCAGACCGTCTTGACCCAGCGCCGACCTCTTCGGAACGGATCGAACCCCCAATCCTTTACTGTGAACGGCGTGGTCTACGCTGAGGAGTTTTGGGCTTCATGGAGGTACGAGCGGAACCAGGGGTGCGCGAAGCGGTGGGCGTCTTCCACAAGGTGGATGACCTCCACGTCGCAATTGAAGAACTGCTTAGTTCGGGTTTCGATCGCGCCGAGCTCAGTCTTCTGGCTTCCGATCACGCCGTCGCAGCGAAGCTCGGGAATGTCGCGTTTCGCGAAGTCGAGCTTGAGGACGACCCCACAGTCCCGCGAAGCGTCTATGTTTCGCCCGCTGCCATGGGCGCGGCGGAGGGCGGCCTCGTCGGCGCACTTGCCTATGTCGGAGGCGTGGCGACCGCCGGCCTCATCGCTCTCGCCGGTGGCCCCATAACGGTGATTGTGCTTGGCGCTGTGCTAGCCGGGGGTGCGGGCGGACTAATCGGAACAGGCTTGGCGGAATGGGTTGGGCATCAACGCGCCACCTACTTCCAGGATCAAATAGATCGTGGCGGGCTGCTGCTGTGGGTCCGCACCTGGGACGCACACCGCGAGCAAAAGGCCGTCGAAATCCTCAGCCATCACTCCGCGAGCGATGTGCATGTCCACGAATTCCCCAATCCAATCGGAACGTCGCCGCGAGCGCAGACGAACTGATTTCAAGGCTGTCGCCGCGCTCGAAGATAGGGAAGATCTTGTCCATGGCCGCGGAACCGGCGGAACTGAGCGGCCCGGACTTCGCCGTCGGCGTCGAACTCTCGGCGATTCCAGACGGCGGCATGCTGCTTGGGCACGCCCTAGGCGAGCCGGTGCTGCTGGTCCGGCGCGGCCACGAAGCGTTCGCTATCGGGGCGATCTGCACCCACTACGGCGCTCCGCTGGCCGATGGACTTCTGGTCGGCGACACCATCAGATGCCCCTGGCACCACGCCTGTTTCAGCCTGCGCACTGGGGAAGCCCTGCGCGCACCAGCCCTGGACCCTGTGGCCTGTTGGCGCGTCGAACAGGTGCGCGATGTGGCGCGCCAGTTCACGCCGACCGCCGCGCCGGTCGGCGCGGTTTTCGTCCGTGAGAAATTCGAACCCGCCCTACCCCCGCCGGCTACGCCCGGCCCCAATATGCCAAATTCAGTTGTGATCGTCGGGGGCGGTGCGGCTGGGAACGCGGCTGCGGAAATGCTTCGCCGAGAAGGCTATAGCGGGCGATTGACGATGCTGAGCGCCGTCGGCGCCCTGCCCTGCGATCGACCCAACCTTTCGAAAGGCTTCCTCGCGGGCACGGCGCCGGGCACATCCAATCCCTTGCGACCGGCGGCGTTTTATCAGCAGCACAAGATCGACCTAAGGCTGAACGCGAATGTCGTCGCGATCGACACGGTGGCGCGCAACGTGCAACTCGCGGATGGAAGCCGTCACGACTATGACGCCCTCCTGCTCGCCACAGGAGCCGAGCCGGTGCGGCTCGATCTGCCGGGAGCCGACCTTCCCCACGTCCACTACCTGCGGACGCCAGCCGACAGCGAGGCGATCGTCGCCAAGGCTCTGGCGTCACAGCGCGCCGTGGTGATCGGTGCAAGTTTCATAGGTCTGGAGGTCGCGGCCTCGCTGCGCACGCGCGGCCTCGACGTGCAGGTCGTCGGGCTCGAGACGGTCCTCATGGAGAAGGTCCTGGGACCCGAGGTCGGCGTCTTCCTGCGCACGCTCCATGAAGATCATGGGGTGATCTTTCACCTGGGCACGACCGCCACCGCGATCGACGACCAGGCCGTCACCCTGAAAAGCGGAGAGCGCCTGCCGGCCGATCTCGTCGTGATCGGAGTTGGGGTAAAGCCGGCGATCTCGGTGGCGGAACAGGCGGGGCTCGCCATCGATCGCGGTGTGACCGTCAACGCGTACCTCGAGACGAGCGTCCCGGGCGTCTTCGCGGCCGGTGACATCGCGCGCTGGCCCGACCGGCTCACCGGCGAGGCCATCCGGGTCGAGCACTGGGTGGTGGCCGAGCGCG
>JBBRPO010000141.1:0-2722 GCA_038227865.1 Caulobacterales bacterium | reverse complement strand
TGGTCCGGCCATGACGCCCAACCAATCCTCCTAATATCCGAAACAAGAGGGGGTCGTGGCTGGCGCCCCGCTGGCATCCCGGCATGCATGACCACCGATCCTGTTCGCCGTAACGTCGTTGATTGGAATCGCCAGGCCAATGGCTCCAACCGGGGTTCTAAGTTGAGTCGCGTTGCCGATGGCTTACCCGAAGTCGGAAATCGTAGAGGAAACCACCATGAACGACATGAGCTACGACAAGACCAATACCGACACCTTCGAAATGACCGGCAAATGCCCCTTCGGCGGTGATCGCATCGGCGGCTCGGTGGGAACGCCGCCGACGCTGTCCGACTGGTATCCCAATCGGCTGAAAGTTGAGCTGCTGCACCAGAACGGCCCGCGCGCCAATCCGCTCGGCGATGATTTCGATTACGCCCAGGCGTTCAACGCCATCGACTACGCTGCTCTGAAGCAAGACATCAAGGCCTTCCTGACCTCTTCGGTCGCCTGGTGGCCTTCCGACTACGGCAACTATGGTCCGCAGATGATCCGCATGGCCTGGCACGCCGCCGGCACCTACCGCATAGCCGACGGCCGCGGCGGCGCCGGTGAGGCGCTGCAGCGCTTCGCGCCCATCAGCAGCTGGTGGGACAACGGCAACACCGACAAGTCGCGCCGGCTGATCTGGCCGATCAAGCAGAAATACGGCAGTGCCCTGTCCTGGGGCGACCTCATGGTCCTGACCGGCAACTGTGCGCTGGAGATCATGGGCTTCCCCACCTACGGTTTCGGCGGTGGCCGCCATGACGCGTGGGAGGCAGACAACAGCACCTATTGGGGCCCCGAAGTGTGGGACCCGAAGAACGTCGCCTCGTTCGACAGCATGGTGACGCGCGACAAGCGGTGGCGCGGCCGGAACGGCGATGCGGATTACGACCTGGAGAACCCGCTGGGTGCGACGCACCAGGCGCTGATCTACGTCAACCCCGAGGGGCCCTATGCGAACGGCGACCCAATGGGCTCGGCGCGCGACATCCGCGTTTCCTTCTCCCGCATGGCCATGAACAACGAGGAGACCGTGGCGCTCATCGCCGGCGGCCACGCCTTCGGCAAGAGCCACGGCATGGTCAAGGCCGATAGGATCGGTCCGCCGCCCGAGATCGCGCCGGTCGAGGCGATGGGTCTCGGTTGGCACAATCCCGAGGGCTCGGGCGCTGCCGAACATACGATGACGAACGGCATTGAGGGGAGTTGGTCCCCAGATCCGACGAAGTGGGACAACACCTACCTGGAAAACCTGTTCAAGTTCGAATGGGAGCAGACAAAGAGCCCGGCCGGCGCGCTGCAATGGACACCGACCGACCCGAACGCCCCCAAGACACCCGATGCGCACACGCCCGGCAAGATGAACCCCTTGATGATGATGACGACTGACATCGCCTTGAAGGTCGATCCCGACTACCGCCGGGTCTGTGAGAAATTCCTCAACGACTTTGATGCGTTCACCCAGGCCTTTTCCAAGGCCTGGTATAAGCTGACCCACCGCGACATGGGGCCGCGTGAGCGCTACCTCGGCCCGGAGAAGAAGAACGAGGACGATCTGCTCTGGCAGGATCCGATCCCGCCCGGCGGGAATGACCTGATCGACGCGGCGGATATCGCGATGCTGAAGCGATCGATCCTGGCGCTGGGTGTTTCACCATCCGACCTGGTGTACACAGCCTTTTCCGCCGCTGTCACGCATCGGAGCAGCGACAAGCGGGGTGGCGCCAATGGCGGGCGGCTCGCGCTGGCCCCGCAAAAGGACTGGGCGGTCAATCGCCGGACCGTGCCGGTGATCGCGGCGTTGCGCCCTGTGATGGAGGGGTTCAACGGCCAGCAGACGGGTGGCAGGACGGTGTCGCTTGCCGACCTCATCGTACTTGGAGGCTGCGCTGCGCTCGAAAAAGCGGCGGCCGATGCGGGCGTTGCGATTGACGTTCCCTTCACGCCGGGTCGCCGCGACACGACGCAGGAACTCACTGACATCGAGATGTTCGATTGGCTGAAACCCGTTGCCGACGGGTTCCGCAACTATCTCGACGAGCGGTTCGACGAGATCTCGCAGGGCGTCGCCCCTGAGGAGATGTTCCTCGATAAGGCGCAGCTCCTGTCGCTCACCGCACCGGAGTGGGTCGCGCTGGTGGGTGGCCTCAGGGCGATGAACGCCAACCACGACGCTTCCCCTCACGGCATCTTCACGGACCGCGTCGGCGTGCTTACCAACGACTTCTTCACCGTGCTGACGAGCATGGACTTCGAGTGGAAGAAGGCGGACGCGGAGGGCATGACCTTCTCGCTCGATGACCGCGCGACGGGGGAGAAACGCTTTACGGCGACGCGGTCTGACCTCGTGTTCGGCTCCAACAGCCAGTTGCGCGCGGTCGCGGAAGTTTACGCCGGCAGCGATGGCCATAAGCGCTTCCTGAAAGCGTTTGCGAAGGCGTGGGATAAGGTGATGATGCTCGACCGCTATGACGTGAAAGTCTGAGGCCGATACAGCCCACCATGGGCATGGCGGATGAGGCCAAGCTGCACGAAATATAGCAGCGGATGCTGAATCACCGGCACAAGGTGCGCCCGGACATGGACCATCCCATCGCAGAGGGGCGGGAATTGTCCGGGGTCCGGCAAGCTGCGGAGTAGCTGTCGTATGGGCTGGCTGCCGCCAGGGACAGGTTGTGGGCGGCAGTCCGGCCGC
>JBBRPO010000140.1:0-2796 GCA_038227865.1 Caulobacterales bacterium | reverse complement strand
GTTCTCCTATAGCACCTCCTATTTGCATAGAGTCAAGATAGAGGCATGTGACATAGCTGACCGCTCCATGGCGCAATGCCACGACAACATTTCAATCACTTAGAAGAAACTGGCGGGCCGCGACCGATGATGATGAGCACTATGTCTACGCTATAGCCCTCTGATGGGTGATGCGGCGCCTCGCGCGGCAGCTATTCGATGGTGCGACGCCATCCGGCCCCGTGAGATAAACGCTGCGGTGGACAAAAATGGATCGCGGACATGGCTAGAGCTAAACAGTGGGTGCTGAAGACACGCGTGGCCCGCCCCGCGCCACCGGACGAAGCGGAGAAGCAGGCGACCGTCGCGGCTTGCGAGGCTTTCATCAACAATGTCTTGAAGCCGCGCTTCCTGCCCCAGATCAGGCCGACCGAGTGGAATTATGTGATCGACATCCACGGCGCTTGGGCGGCCGGCCGATATCGCTTCATGCAACGCTACCGGTCGGGCATGGAGCACAATCGCGGGGAAGAGTTCGATGCGCCGTTCGCCCGCATCGACCGCATGGGGCCAGACCGCTTTGATATCTATTGGATGCGGCACACCGGCAAATGGTGGCGGCTCCACGTCGGCGTGATGCTTGCCGAGGCGCTTCAAATCCTCGAAACGGATGGTGTCCTGCACCCCGTCTGACCCCCTCCCAGGTGGCCGCGACCATGAGCGAATACCAGTATTACGAATTCCAGGCGATCGACCGTCCCCTTGGCGGAGCGGATCAGGACGCTCTGCGGGCCTTGTCGACCCGAGCGCGGATTACGGCGACCAGCTTCACGAACTCGTATGAGTGGGGCGACTTCAAGGGCGATCCGGCCAGGCTGATGGAGAAGTGGTTCGACCTGCATCTCTATATGGCCAATTGGGGCTCGCGCCGGCTGATGCTGCGTTGGCCGGCGCGTCTGGTCGATCGGCATTTGCTCGACACCTTCCTGGGCGAGGTTGATTGCGTCACGATACGCTGTGCCGGCCAGAACCTAATCCTAGACATCAACATAGACGAAGTGGAGTCCGAGGACTGGGATGATGGCTCGGGTTGGCTGGCGGCGCTCACGCCGCTGCGCGCCGACGTGCTTGGCGGCGACCTGCGGCTGTTCTACCTCCTGTGGCTGAACGGGGTCGAAGCGGACATGTTCTCGCCGGACGAACCGGAGCCCATGCCGGGAATCGGGCCGATGACCGGCGCCCTGGAAGCCTTCACCGACTTTTTCCACATCGATCGCGACCTCGTCGCGGCGGCGGCCGAACGATCCGCCGACCCGCTCGTGGAACAGCCCGCGTCATTGGAGAGGGTCAGGCCGATCCTCGCCGCGATGACCGACCGGAAAAAGACCGACTTGCTCGCGCGGCTGGTCGACGGCGACGCGCATGTGGCGAGCGAACTGCGCTCGTTTGTCCGCCCGCGTCTGATGTCCGAAATCGACGCCCCGCCCGTCGCCGCACGCACGGTTGGCCAACTGCGTGCCCGCGCGGAATTGATTCGGCGCGCCCGCGAGCGCACCCAGGCTGAAAAGGCGGTCGCCGAGCAAAGACGGCGCGACGAGGAGGCCGAGCGGGCGCGCCGCGCACGCCTCGAAGCCATGCGCCGGCGGGGCGAAAGCGTCTGGCGAGAGATCGAATCCGAGATCGAGCGCCGCAACGCGACTGGATATGATAAGGCTGCCACACTGCTACTCGATCTGCGGGCGATATCCGAGGAGAAAGGTGAGCGCGAGGACTTTGTTCGTCGCCTGAAGGAGATACGTAACCGTCATGCCCGCAAGGAGCGGTTCATCGAACGGCTGGCGAAATTGGGATAGCATGGCCGGTCGCCGAGCAGGTTTGGCGGGTGGGACTGGCCCAGGATGTGATGGCGATCATTCCAGAGTGTACCCCAGTGCCCGGTAGCCCGCTCGTCGCTTAGCCGCCATGCGGGCCAGCACCGGCACCAGCTCGTCGACATAGTCGACGACGAGAACCTCGGTTTTCGCAGCGTGCTGGCGATGCAGACGGCCAACATACTGAGCCAGCGTGCCTTTCCAGGAAATGGGCATCGTCAGGAAGAGCGTGTCGAGCCTTTGGTCGTCGAACCCCTCTCCAATGTAGCGTCCCGTGGCAAGAATAAGCCGTTCCTGGTCATCGGCTACTCGCAGGGCTGTTTCAGCGACCTTACGTTCTGAGGCAGACATTCCGCCCCGAAGGACAACGAGATTTCGGACGAAACGCGAGAAACGGTCTTGAAGGTATTCCAGATGATCCCTGCGCTCCGTAAGCACGATGGGTGAGCGCTTCGCCTCCAGCGCTTTCAGCACATCGTCGAAGATCAGGTTATTGCGCGGTTCGTCCTGCGCGATGGCCGCGTAAACCGCCGGCATGGAAGGACGACCCGAGGCGGCCAAAGGCGGCGACAATTGAAATGCCGTCGCCCGAAGCTTGGCCCGGTGCGTGATCCCGCGTTCGGCGGCCTGAGTTCGAGCATCAACGCGATGCCGGACAGGACCGCACTGCATGAATATGATCGGATGGTGGCCATCTTTGCGAGCGATCGTCGCCGATAATCCAAGGACATAACGCGCCTTTGCCCGCCTGGCCACGAGTTCAAAGCTCGCCGCTGAAAGATGATGGCATTCGTCCACGACAAGATGACCGTAATCCGCCACTAGGTCCGACACTTCGCCCCGAAGAACGAGGCTTTGGATCAAAGCGATATCTATGATGCCCGTGGGCTTGCGGCGGCCGCCGCCAATGATGCCGATATCCTTCGGATCGACATCGAGGAATGCC
>JBBRPO010000139.1:0-2818 GCA_038227865.1 Caulobacterales bacterium | reverse complement strand
TGCGCAGCACGTCCGCAACGTGATTGCCCATGCGTGGATCGACGCCGCGTCCGCGACGTTCGATGTATCCAAACTCCCGGATACCGCCGTCAGCCGGGATTTGTTCGCCGAGCGCGTGTTGGTGGAGCGCATCGCGTTCATGGAGGCGCAGGCCGAAGCATTATTGGCGCAGCGCCAAGCGTTGATCGAGGACGGTTGGGCCGAGGTCGTTGTCGGCCCGCAGGCCGACGTGCAGGATCGGCTATACGCGATGACCGATGCTCCACAGGAGTATGACGAGCCGACAACGGCCAAACTTAAGAAGTTGGCCGACAAGCGCAGCAAGCTCGAATCGAAGCTTGAGGAATTGGATGAGTCCGATCAAGGCGCGGTCGAGGCGATTCAGACGAAGCTGGAAGCGCTGGACGACGAGGAACAAACCTTGAGCAAGGATGCCGAGGTTCACTACACCGAGGCGACCAAGGCGGTCGGCACTACATTCCTTCTACTAGACCCCGATGGTCGGGTCCGGCGAGAGTATCGCATTCCACGAACCCGTCAGGGCGCATCCAGCAACGGACATGATGGGGGCAACGGTCATGCCGGGGACGGCTCGACCGAAGCGCCGAAGCCGCCCACATCGGACGATCTGAAAGAGCCGCAGCTTGCCACGACCTTCACGCATCAGGCGATTGGCGTGCGCGAAGCGTTGCTGAAAGACGGCGCAACCCGCAAGCGCGTTTTGGCGCTGATCCTGCATGACAAGGTGCGCAGTGAAGCGCTGGCGATCCGACATGATGCCAACGGCTCGACGGTACACGCCGACAACGCCGAGGGGTTTACGTCGGAGGCGTTGGTGAAGTTACGGGAGAAACGGTCGGAACTGGACCCGCTCCATGACAAGCGTTACGTCGAGGATCATGCCGCCTATGCCGCCTTGCTGGCGCTTTCCGACAAGAAGGTGGATGGCTTGATCGACCTTCTGACGGTCGAGTGTGTGACGGCCCACCTGCAGCGCCGGACGGATTTGGTCTGGCGTCTGGCCGAGGAATTGGGCGTCAACGTGCGGCGCTACTGGCGTCCCGACGAGCGTTGGCTGTCGGGATATCAGAAGATTCAACTGGCGCACCTGATCGGCGAGTTGCGCGGTCCGGTGTATGCCAAAGCCGCCGAGTTGAAGAAGAAAACAGAACTGGTTTCCGACTTGGCCAAGCTCTTTCTGGATGCAGCGGAAGGCCGCTTGGACGATACCAAGCTCGCCGCAAAGGTGAACGCTTGGCTGCCGTCCAATCTGCGGAAACTGCCGCAGACGGACAGGAAGGAGCAGGCGTCAGCGGCATAGTTTACCGCATCCACTGACAAACGAAGAAGCCGGATCGGTCATCCCAGATCCGGCTTCTTTGTTTATCCATCGGGCGCGAGCGTTCATTCCCAAGCGTGTGGCATGCGCATCACGGGGTAGCGCACCACTCTTGAGAAGCACTCCGCGATCGCCCGCCAGTGGCCGCCACGCTGCGCAAGTCGCAGCCAGGTGAACTGCCACAAGCTGACTTGAACGGCCACGAACAATGTCGCTCCGAGCGGCAGCAGCAGGTAGCTCGGACGGTCATGCGTCTGCCAGTCGATGAACGCCACGACCCACAGCGTGAGGACGACCACGATCTCGGCGATGCAGAACAACACCACCGCCAGCCGTGCCAGTTGCAGCACGCCGAGTATCAGCAGGAAGCTCAAACTGTCGTGAATCCAGCGCAACATCGTATCGTCCTCAAAGTCGGATCAACGCTCTGTCAGGTGATGACCCACGCGACATTATACCGTTAGTTGGCATCGCGTTGAACACGCCATTTTGATCTTCCATACCTTTTCCTTCGCACATCTTCCCGTCTGCTGAACGGTTTTCTGTCTGGCTGGATTCGTTCCTATCCAGCCAGACTTGACGTTCGGCATCTGTACGGTATAATTGACTTCAGCCATGCTCATTGGGATGGCTAACTTTTTTGGGACTAAGAAGGGATGGCAAGGTAAAAGCGAGCAAGTTGAGGTTTGTGCAAGTGACGTTCGGATCGAAGCTTGTGGCAACCTTCGATCCGCACAACCGAGTGGGTTTCAAGTAGGCCGTTGTTCGTGATTCTTACAGGTCGAAGCGATCGAGAGGTAAGTATGGCCCGCAGAAACAGAGAGTCGTTGGACCGGGTGGATTCGGATCGGATCGGCCGAATGGCAGGTCGTCGCCCGCACGAGCGCAGCGTCAACAGCGAGCTCGCCAAGCGGCTTCACGGATTCAAAGGACGCACAAAGATGCGCGGCGGTGCCGGCAGTGGCGCACGTCAACGGGTGGTCGTGAAGGCGCTGGTGAGTCGCCACAAAGCGGGCAAGGCGCGCGGCAGCATCGCGCGACATGCGTCCTATCTGGGCCGGGAAAGCGCCAGCGCCGATGGCAAGCCCGGCGTGTTCTACGACGCCGCACGCGACCAGGTGAACGCCCGGCGTAAGGTCGTTCAGTGGGCCGACGACCGCCACCACTTCCGCCTGATCGTCTCGCCCGAGCACGGCGGCGACATCCCCGACATGACGGCTTACGTGCGCGACATAATGCGCCGGGTGCAGCGGGATTTGGGCACCAAATTGGAGTGGGTCGCGGTCAACCACCACAACACCGATAACCCGCACGCGCACGTCATGATCCGGGGCCGGCGCGAGGATGGGGCCGACCTCGTGATTCCGCGGCGTTACATTTCCTATGGCATTCGGGACCGGGCGTCGGAGGTGGCGACCGAATTACTGGGGGAGCGGAGCGCCCAGGAAGTGCGCTCCGCGAAGGCGAAGGAGGTCGAGG
>JBBRPO010000138.1:0-2846 GCA_038227865.1 Caulobacterales bacterium | reverse complement strand
GCGATCCAGAACACCCCGTCCAGCACCAGGCGATGATCCTTCGGACGCCGGCCACGCCGCGGGCCCGTCTCAATCACGAACGGCGCGAAGTGCCGCGCGACAATCAGGATGAGAGTCAGCGTCAATCAGGATGAGACTCGCCGCCGCTGTCGTTCTGTAGGGAAGGCGTAGCCGACCGGAAGAACGACAGCGGCGGCGGCGCGATTTCCTTTGGGGGATCGGGGGGGACTGGCAGTCGTGGCCGACCGGGTAAGGAAGGGGCTTCACCTCAACGAGGAAGCCGCTTTTGCCCGGCCGCCATGTCACCGATTGCCAGATGAGAATGTACATGACGCTCCGACAGACCCACACGGCGCCGATCGCGGCCGCCAAGTCCGGCTTCAGCGCCGCCAGCGCGTATCGCCTTGAGAAGGATCCACGGCTGCCTTCAGGCAAGAAGGCGCCTTGGGACCGCCGCCGGCCCGATCCGATCGCGGCGGTCTGGGACAGCGAGGTCGTCCCGCTGCTGAAGGCGGCGCCTGGCCTTCGGCCGGTGGCGATCTTCGAGGAGATTGGACGGCGCCACCCCGAGCTGGGCGACGGCGTGCGCCGGACCATGGAGCGCCGGATCCGCGCCTGGCGCGCGCTGTTCGGGCCAGAGCAGGAGGTGATGTTCCGCCAGATCCACGAACCCGGGCGGATGGGCCTGTCCGACTTCACCGACATGGCCGATCTGGCCATCACCGTGGCGGGCCAGGGGCTCGATCACCGGCTCTATCACTTCCGGCTCGTCTACTCGGGGTTCGAACACGCCCATGTGGTGCTGGGCGGGGAGAGTTATGTCGCCCTGGCCGAAGGTCTGCAGAATGCGCTGTGGGAGTTGGGCGGCGCCCCGCACGAACATCGCAGCGACAGCCTCTCCGCGGCCTTCCGCAACCTAGACCGTGACGCCCGCGAAGACCTGACCCTGCGCTACGACGCCCTGTGCGCCCACTACGGCATGGAGCCGACCCGCAACAACACCGGCGTCGCCCACGAGAACGGCTCGGTCGAGAGTTCACACGGGCATCTGAAGAAGACCGTCGAGGACGCCGTGCTGATGCGTGGCTCGCGCGACTTCGCCGACCTGGCGGCCTATCGCCGGTTCATCGACGAGGTGACCGGGCGCCACAACACCAAGTTCGGACCGCGCATCGATGTCGAGCGCGCGGCCCTCAAGGAACTGCCCGGGCGCCGGACAGCCGACTACGAAGAGGCCATCGTCACCGTGACCTCCTCGTGTGGGTTCGTTCTGCGCAAGGTGTTCTACAGCACCCCGTCGCGCCTGATCGGTCACCGGCTGCGCGTGCGCCTCTATGACGACCGCCTCGACGTCTATCTCGGCGCCAGCCTCCAGATGACCATGCCGCGCGGCCGCGCCCGCCCCAATGGCAAGCATGGTCACGTCGTCGACTACCGGCACGTGATCCACTCCCTCAAGCGCAAACCCATGGCGCTCATGGGGTTGGTCTACCGCGATAAGCTGTTCCCGCGGCAAGCCTACAGCCGCGCCTTCGAGGCCATGGTCGCCAAGCTTCCCGTCCGCACTGCCTGCCGCAACATGGTCGAACTCCTGGCCCTGGCCCACGACCGCGCCTGCGAAGGCGAGCTTGCCGAGCGCATCACGCTGGATCTCGACGGCGGACGCTTGCCGGACATAAAGGTTCTGCGGGCGCTGTTCATGCCCGACATCGCGGCCCTGCCCGAGATCACCGTCTCCTACGCCCCGCTCAGCCTCTACGACGAGCTGGCCACCGTGTTCATGGGAGAAGCCGCATGAAACCCGCCGACCCCATCGACGCCGGCCGCCTGACCTTGGCGCTCAACGCGCTGCGGCTGCCGGCCATCAAGACCATCTGGCCCGACTTCGCCGTGCGCGCCGACAAGGAAGGCTGGCCCGCGGCGCGCTTCCTGGCCGCGCTCACCGAGCACGAGCTGGCCGAGCGCGCCAGCCGGCGCATCCAGCGCCATCTCGAAGAAGCCCGGCTGCCTCCCGGCAAGACCCTCGACTGCTTCGACTTCGACGCCGTGCCCACCGTCAGCAAGGCCCAGGTCATGGCCCTCGCCGCTGGCGACAGCTGGCTCGACAACGGCGCCAACCTGCTGATGTTCGGCCCGCCCGGCGGCGGCAAGTCGCATCTGGCCGCCGCCCTGGGTCTGGCGCTCGTGGAAAACGGCTGGCGCGTGTTCTTCGCCCGCACGACGGATCTGGTCCAAAGGCTGCAGACCGCCCGCCGCGACCTGCAGCTCGAAGCCGCCATCGCCAGGCTCGACAAATACCACCTGCTGATCCTCGACGACCTGGCCTACGTGACCAAGGATCAGGCCGAGACCAGCGTCCTGTTCGAGCTCATCAGCGCCCGATACGAGCGCCGATCCCTGCTGATCACCGCCAACCAGCCCTTCGGCGAATGGGGCCGGATCTTTCCCGATCAGGCCATGACCCTCGCCGCCGTCGACCGCCTGGTCCACCACGCCACCATCTTCGAGATGAATGTCGAGAGCTACCGCCGGCGAACCGCCATCGAGCGAAAACGCGGACCAGGACGACCGCCCATCCGCGCGACAATCAAAGCCTCAGCCTGATCGTCGCTCCGCCAAATTAAAGGACTTGCGCTCGTGTCGCGCCGCGACAATCATCATCCCGTTGCGACTGACAATCCTCATCCTGATTGTCGCGCGCCTCTCATCCAGATTGTCGCGCCACAGCGAAGAACGCCCACTCCTCATCCGTCATCAAACCACGAACCAAAACCGCTCTCCCAAAGAGCAACCTTGAATCAGCGATCAGGTGATTTGGGAATCCACTTCGTCAACAGAACCTAGTG
>JBBRPO010000137.1:0-2855 GCA_038227865.1 Caulobacterales bacterium | reverse complement strand
GGCCCAAGGCGACCAGCTCGGGGGACGTCTTCACCGCGCTCAACACCCGCCCATACTGAGGGGCGTCGTCCGAATGCCGATGCGCGAACCGCGCCAGGTCATGGTCGGTGAACGTCGACTGCTGCCGGGTGATGGCGTCCAGCGCCACACTAGGGTCGGCGATGATCTTTTCGCCGTTCCGCCGCGCGATCTCCCGGTGCTCGGCCGCGCGCTCGGCGTCCTCGCCCCGCTCTTCCCGGCGCATCCCCGCCGGCCCGATCTTGGACTGAGGCTCAAGCTCAATGCCCTGTGCCCTCAAGGTGCGGTGATCGATCCGCGCCTCTATCCCGAGCTCCAACAGCCGCTCGTTCACGTGATCGGCCCAGCGCTCGCGCCAGCCCTGCAGCTCGGCCCGGTCGTTCCACTCCCGCGCCTTCGGCCCGAACCGCACCTCGCCGTCCGGCCCAAGCTCCGGCTTGCGCATCGTCAACATGACGTGCGCGTGCGGCTTGAAGCTGCCGTCCTCTGCCCGGTCCCAATGAACGTTCAAGTCCGCGACCATCCCTCGGTCCACGAACTCGCGCTGAACGAAGTCGCGCGCCAGCTTCACGCCGTCCACCTGGCTCATCTCTCGCGGAAGCGCGAACTCCACTTCCCGCGCCAGCTGGCTGTTCTTCTGACGCTCCCGCGCCTCCACCTCGTTCCACAAGGTCTCACGGTCACTCCAGCGCTCGGGCGAACCCTCCGGCGACATGATCTCCGAATGGATCACATCGTCCTTGGTGCTGAAGTCGTGCGCCCGCTCCAGCCGGTCGTCGTGTAGCCGTTCAGCCGCGCGGTAGGCCGCAGCCGCGACCGCGCTCGATCCGTTCGCGCGGCTGATCACCTTGGCGCTGAAGTGATAGATCGCCATCGGCGGCGATCATGGCGCAGCTCGCTTCCTTGTTCAAGCGACGCCGGCAACGGCGTATAAGCGCGCACTCAAAACCTTACGGCCTTTCGTGATGGACTCAAGGGGTGGGCCATGATTCACTCAGTTGGGCGGGGCAAACAGTCGGCTATCGAGGAACCAACCATGCGCAAACCCCGCGATATCGACAGCGAATTGAAGGCCCTCGCGGACAAGGCCAAAGGACTCAAAGCCAAACGGGTGTTGCAGCTTGGGGAGCTGGTCGCCGTCACCGGGGCCGACTCGCTCGATCTGGAGACGTTGGCCGGGGCGCTCCTGGCGGCGGTGAACGGCGCGAAGTCGACTGAGCAAAAGGAGGCGTGGCGCTCCGAGGGCGCGGCCTTCTTTCAACGACGGGGACGCAAGGGGCGCTCGGGCGTTGAAGCTCCGAAGTCAGGCGGCGGCGGCGGCGCTGGGTCGAACGGCGACGGCGATCCGCCGCGCTGAATCCAACCGCGCACGCACCGATACGAGAGCCTGGGCCATGCAACGCCGCGAACGAACCCGACACCTGATCGAGCTGGGCGGCCTCGTTCAAAAGGCCGGCTTGGTGGACCTCACCGACGATGATCGCGCCACCATCCTCGGGGGATTTCTGGGGCTCGCCGACATGCTCCAGGGAGAAGGCGGCGCGGCGCTCATTGAGGTATTCCGCCGGCGTGGCCTCCGCGCGTTTGAGGCCGACGCGATGGCCGCCGAATGAGAAGCCTTCTGCGGCTCGTCGCCCTGCTGATCTACGTCGGCGCTGGCTATCTGATCGGCTCCCTGGTCGGCCGCCTGGTCCTGATCCCCGTCGCGGCCGTCGCACACGTCAGCCATGGCCTCCAGACGGGCCTGAGCGTCGCGGCCGGCCTCCTCGGCATATTCAGCGCCGTAGGCTATTGGCGGGCCAAGTTCGGCGAGTTTCAGATCGGCGGCGGCGTCCACGGCTCGGCGCACTTCGCCAGCGCGGCGCAAGTCAAAAGCTCGCTCGGCGGCGCGTCCGGCCTGATCATCGGCCGCGAGAACCGCAAGGGTGGCCAGCTCCTGCGTTACGCCGGCGAGGCCCATCTCCTGACCATCGCGCCGACCCGCTCGGGCAAGGGCGTGGGCGCCATCATCCCCAACCTTTTGACCGCCGATCGCTCGGTGCTCTGCATCGACCCCAAGGGTGAAAACGCCCGCATCACGGCGCGCGCTAGGGCGAAGTTCGGCCCGGTCTATGTGCTCGATCCGTTCGAGGTCTCCGGCCAGCCATCGGCCGCCTTCAACCCCCTGGCCGGTCTCGATCCCGACAGCCTGGACCTGGCTGAGGACGCCGCCCTCCTGGCCGACGCCCTTGTCCACGATCCACCCGGCCAGGTCGGCGAAGCCCATTGGAATGAGGAGGCCAAGGCGCTGATCGCCGGCCTGATCCTCTACGTCGTCTGCGAGGAACAATCTGAAGCCCGCAACTTGGCCACGGTGCGCGAGCTGCTGACCCTCAGTCCTGGCGACTTCGCGGCCTCGCTGGCCATCATGCAGGAGTCCGCCAGCGCCGGCGGCCTGGTCCGCCGCGCCGCCAACCGTCACCTGGGCAAGAGCGAGCGCGAGGCCTCCGGCGTTCTCTCCTCGGCGCAACGGCACACCCATTTCCTCGACAGCGCCCGCGTCAATCTGACGATGGCCAGCTCGGATTTCCGGTTCGCGGATCTGAAGGAAGCCAAGGCGACGGTCTTCCTGGTCCTGCCGCCGGAGCGCCTGGACGCCTATTCCCGTTGGCTGCGCCTGATGGTGGCGCAGGCGATCCACGACCTGGCCCGCTCCCCTGCCCGGCCGGCCGCGCCCGTGCTCTTCCTGCTCGATGAGTTCGCGGCCCTCGGCCGCCTGGAACCCGTCGAACGGGCCTTCGGCCTGATGGCCGGTTACGGCCTCCAGCTCTGGCCGATCCTCCAGGACATGCACCAGC
>JBBRPO010000136.1:0-2866 GCA_038227865.1 Caulobacterales bacterium | reverse complement strand
GAACAATTCTCGCTTGCCGCAGTCAGGCAGGTTTTCGCCGCTGCGCTACCCGGGCGGCAAGGGAAAGCTCGCCCGGTTTGTTGCAACCCTCATCAAGCAGAACGCTCTTTCAGACGGGGTGTATGTCGAGCCGTATGCGGGTGGCGCGGCGGTAGCTTGGGAGCTGTTGCTGACCGGCGTAGTCAGGCGGGTAGCGATCAACGACGTGAGCCGTCCTGTTTTCGCATTCTGGCGGAGCGTCCTGGAGCACACGGACGAGCTGGCTGCGCTCATCAACGATACGCCCGTCGACCTTGCGACCCGTGACCGCCTGAAGGCGGTGTTTGGCTCGCCAGAGGATGCCAGCGACCTTGAATTAGGTTTTGCAATGTTCTTCCTCAATCGAACGCACCGATCCGGCATCTTGAACGGTGGCGTGATCGGTGGGCGTGAGCAGACCGGAAAATGGAAAATCGACGCCCGGTACAACAAGGCTGATCTGATCCGACGAATTGAACGCATAGCAACAGCCCGACGACGAATAGATCTTACCAACCTTGATGCAGTCGAATTTCTTGAATCGAAAAGCCCAGCCTGGCCCACCAAGACCCTCGTTTACCTCGATCCTCCATATTACGAGAAGGGCAGCCAACTTTATTACGATTATTACAGCAACAAGGATCACCTAGAGGTCGCGCGCGCCGTCAGGTCCCTCAGTAAGCTTCACTGGCTCGTCTCTTATGACGACGTACTGCCGATCCAAGAAATATATGGCGGCACCCCGGCCCTCCAATACACCATCGGCTACAGCGCGCGAAATGTCCTGCGCGGTCGTGAGGCCATGTTCTTCAGTGACGGCTTGATTGTCCCTGAAGTTGAAGGCTCAATGGTAGAGTTGCACCGGGCCAAGGCTGGTGAGCCACTGCTTCCGCCGCCAGTTCAGCCGCGCCGGGCGGCGGCGACACAGCTCGCGATCGAGCCATGACCATGCTGCCAAGGCGCGATCATAGCGCTATAGCGTATTCGTAGTTATCATCTTCATCGGTCGTGGCCCGCCACACCCTCCCTCACCTGGGCTTCATGAAGCGATAGGCAAAGCGGTCGGTTTTGCCACGGACTTTGGGGTCGAACACGAGGGCGGTGTGCGGATCGGAGGGGTCAGCCAGCACCTTGCTCTCGCCGTCAAACACAAAGCCCGCCTTTTGCACTTCGGCGCGCAGGGCCGCAGGGTCGATGCGATGCAGGTCTTCGGTGTGTTTCAGGCCCGAACCCGCCTCGGCGGCGTGGTCGATGATGACATAGACGCCGCCTGGTTTCAGGATCTGGAAGACGGCCCTGTTGAAAGCGTCCACATCGGCGCCCTTCATGAAGCTATCGTGGAAGTCGTGGTAGTTCTCGAAGGTCCATACCACGTTGGCGGCGTTCATGAACTCCGGCGGCGGCGGGCTGGCGAGGGGATCGGACACAACCTCGATATTGCCGCGCCCCGGCTCTG
Source organism: Caulobacterales bacterium (assembly GCA_038227865.1). Taxonomy (GTDB): domain Bacteria; phylum Pseudomonadota; class Alphaproteobacteria; order Caulobacterales; family Caulobacteraceae; genus Acaudatibacter. The sequence continues at coordinate 1,392 of JBBRPO010000136.1, read as the reverse complement.
CCGCCATGACCTTGGCGATACCCATCGGATCGGACTTGAACCCGGTGATCTCCGCCGGGACGTAGGCGTAGACCTTGCCGGTGGGGCCGACCACCTTTGAGAACAGCCGTGACCAGTAGCCGCCGCCCGGCCACACATCGACTACCACATCACCTGACTTGATCCCTGAAAAAGCGATCATGTCCGCAGGCTTGCGCGAGACGTCCTGCTTGGTATCCTTTTCAGGCCGCGTGGGATCGTTGAGGGCGGCCTGCACCGAAAGGGTCGATGAGGGCGTAACCGCCGCCGAAGCCGCATAAGCGCCCATAGTCGCAATCAGAACCGCAGTCGCAAGGCCAAGCATTGATCGCATAGATCACCTCCCCAATTTTGGAGTGCATACCGCGCCAGCAGCGCTAAATCGTCAAGCGCTGTTAGGCCAGCGGTGTCCATTCCTCAGTGGGCGGCAGGGGCGCGAAGATTTCGTCCAGCATGGCGGCGGTTACGCTGTCCAGTAGGGGCGGGTTCCACTTCGGCGCATTGTCCTTGTCCACGATCACGGCGCGCACTCCCTCCAGGAAATCGTGGCGCGCCACTACCCGGGCGCCGATGCGATATTCCATCGCCATGTGCTCGGGGAAGCTCTTCAGCATGCGGCCAGCCCGAAGCTGGCGGAACGCGACTTTCAGGGTTTGAGGCGACTTGGTGAGGAGCGTGTCGTGCTGGGCGATGGCCCATTCCGATCCATCTTCCCGAAGTCCCTGCAGGATGTGCTCGACGCTCGGTGCGGCGAAGGCGGCGTCGATGGCGTCCTGATGGTGCGAGAGCGGTGGCTCGCCCGCCTCCGCCTCGAACTCGGTCAGAAGGGTTTCGACCGCCGCCGGATCAGCCACGATCGGCGCTTTCAGAGGCTCGATCTGGCTCGAGAGCACATAGTCGGTGGCGATGCCGAGCAAGAGGCAGTCCGCCGCCTTAATCCGCGCGCCGGTCAGGGCCAGCCACATCCCGGTCTCCCCGGGCAGGCGCGGCAGCCACCAGCCCCCGCCGACGTCGGGAAACAGGCCGATGCCCGCTTCCGGCATGGCGAAGGCGGTGCGATCAGTGGCGACGCGATAGTCGCACGGCAGGCTGATGCCCACGCCGCCGCCCATGACAATGCCGTCCATCACCGCCAGCGTCGGCTTGGGATAGGCCTCGAGGAGGGCGTTCAGGCGATACTCGGTGTGGAAGAACTGGCGGGCCTGCGCTCCATCACCTGCACCGCTCTGCGCTAACATCCGTATGTCGCCGCCCGCACAGAAACCCCGCTCGCCGGAATGGTCGATCATCACCAACTTCACGGCCGGGTCAGTACGCCACGCCAGCAGCGCCCCGATCATCGCCTCGCACATCGCGGTGTTCAGCGCGTGCAAG
>JBBRPO010000135.1:0-2919 GCA_038227865.1 Caulobacterales bacterium | reverse complement strand
GGCTGACGGGATCGCGTCCGGCACGGGCCAGGTCAATGACCTGCTGCCTGAACTCCGGCGAATACGGGGGACGGGTGATCGGCATGGAAGGAACCTCCTGCAAAAGCATGAAAGGCTCCACCAGAATGGGTCAACTTCACTACGCCGACAGCGGTTATCAAGGCGCCAAGCTCCGCGACGGCCTGGCCGCCGCCTGCGCTCAGGTCAACGTCGAGATCGTCAGGCGTTCCGAACTCCACAAGTTCGTCGTCCTGCCCAAACGCTGGATCGTTGAACGCACGATCGCTGGCTCAACCGATGCCGCCGCCTGGCCAAGGACTGGGAATGTCTCAACCGATCCGGCCTGGCGTTTCTGCGATGGGCGTCCATCCGCCTCATGCTCCGAAAGCTTTGCCATCACATGAAATGATCTCGGATGGACTCTAAGCCGGGCGGCCTCTTACTGCGCCGGAGGTTCACGAAAGCTCGAGACGTAGCGGGCCAATAGTGGAATGTCGGCATCCTCGACGGCCTGCACAGCCTCGTTCATCGCCGGGCTGTAACCGCGCCTCGTGTTGTTCTTATAGGTGACCAGCGCCTGCTTAACATACTCAACATGCTGCCCAGCGATGTGCGGGATTGTTCCCTGCCCGCTCAGGTTCGGCATGTGACACGAATTGCAGTGATACTTCTCGACCAGATCGGCCCCTGAAGCCTCTTCCGCCGCCGTCAACGCCGGAGCCGGCGGCGGCGCAGGCATCTTGTTGAATAGCGCCCCGAGCGTCCGCAGGTCGTCGTCGCTCAACCCGGCCGCCATCGCGTTCATCGGATCGACCTTCCGAATGTTCTCGCGAAACAGATAGAGTTGCGAGAGCAGGTAATTCACCGGCATTCCTCCAAGCGATGGCACAGTCGGAATGGCCGACGTGCCGTTCTTGCCATGGCAAGCCAGGCATGTCGGTAGCCGTTCATCCACGGTCTGTGCGCTCGCCGGCACCACCATCAGCAAACTGGCGGCCAAGATTGCTGCCCGCATTCGTCATGTCCCTCCACATGAAAAAGGGGTCCGCACCATCCGGCGCGGACCCCGTATCGCTCCGTGTTGGCTCAGTTCGTCTTGCTGACGCGCCAGAGGGCTCCGTTCCAATCGTCTGACACGATCAGCGAGCCATCCGGCATCGGTTGAACGTCGACCGGACGGCCAACGTAGTTGTTGTTTTGAAGAAAGCCGGTCAGGAACGGTGTCCGCGACGCCACCGAACCGTCTTCATTGAGCTTGATCACCTCGACGTCGCCGCCGAGCTTGATCGTCCGATCCCACGATCCATGCAATGCGACGAAGATCGCGCCCTTGTATTCCGGCCCGAACGCCGCCGAGTTGTAGAACCGCATTCCCAGCGAGGCGACGTGCGGGCCGAGCAACGCCGCCGGCTTGGCGTAATCGTCGCAATTTTTGCCCCAGCCAAACTCCGGATCGGTGAAGTTACCCTGATGGCAATATGGGTAGCCGAAATTTGGTGCCTTGGTCGAATTCGCAGCCACCATGTGAAGCGTGTCGTTCGGCAGGTCCTCGCTGACCCAGTCACGCCCGTTATTGGTAAAGTAGAAATCCTTGGTCACCGGATTCCAGTCGAACCCCACCGAGTTGCGCACGCCGGTCGCAACCATCTCGACATTCTTGCCGTCGAGATCCATGCGCCGGATCTGCGCGTTGGTGCCGGCCGGAATGAGGATGTTGCCCGGCGCGCCGATCGGAACATAAAGCTTGTTGTCCGGGCTGATGCCGATGAACTTCCAACCATGCGCCTCGTCGGACGGCAGGTTGTCGTAGATTAGGACCGGCTTTGGTGGATGATCGAGATTGGCCTCGATATTGTCGTAGCGGGTGATCCGGTTCAACTCGGCGACATACAGCGCGCCATCATGGAAGGCGACGCCGTTGGGCCGATACAGCCCGCTCGCGATCACCTTCACGATCGGCTTACCACCATTCGTGCCAGGCGTCACCGCATAGACCTTGTCCAGTAGCCGGTTGCCGACAAACACCGTCCCTGATGGGGTCACCGCCAACGAGCGCGCATCCGCCATACCTGTCGCATACGGCTCGATCTTGAAGCCGGCCGGAACTTTCAGCTTGTCGGTCGGCATGTCGGTCGCAGCCGTCGGCAGCGGCGGCGAGTCCACGGGCGCCAGAGTATTGCCCTTGGGCCGATCATAGAGTGCGTCGCCGCGAGCGTTTGGTACCGTCGCGCCGGGACCGCTCGTCTTTGGCGCTTCCTTTGGTAGCTGCGCCATAGCAGTGCCCGCGAGCAAACTTGCCGCGAATGCTGCTCCCATCGCCGTGAACATCGCTTTTTGCAACTTGATCATTTCATCCCGTATTGGTTGTGGTTGGCGATACTCTGAACGGACCGAGCGTGGTTTGTCCAGCGTTGTTTCTTGTCAACGGCGAAGGCATCATTCCTCCTCGAGCGAGCTCGCCGGCAGCGTTGTTGCACGGAGGCTGCCGGTGGCGCCGCAGCCAGAGGCAATGTAGGAGGTTTGTTCCTTCTCTGACCCTGGATGCCCACCTTGCCGTTCAAGCTGAACCAAGACCGCCGTCACCACATTCCTAAGCAGAAGCACAAGGTCATGAACTGGCGTGAGTATGACGCCAGCGCGGCAGCCTGACAGTCTGGTTCACGGACGAAGCTATCGAGGGCTGGCGGGCAGTCCTGCGCACGACCCCGGGCGGGCAGCCCTGGTATTCCCCTTTGGCGACCCTGACCGCACTCACGCTCAGGGCCGTGTTCCGCTTGGCCCTATACCAAACCGAAGGCCTGGCGTGGTTCAGAATCCGGCTTTTTTGGGTTACACAGGGCGCGTGGAAACCGCCGGCCTGCGGGGGCAGGATTTCGACTGGGAGGGTGTCTTTTGCGGGAGGCGGCCAGCCTCCCCGGG
>JBBRPO010000134.1:0-2946 GCA_038227865.1 Caulobacterales bacterium | reverse complement strand
CTCGACGCTGGCCAACTGGGTCGGCCGCGCCTGCTGGTGGCTGACGCCATTGTATGACCTGGTGCTCAGCACCGTGCTGTCCTCGCCCAAGCTGTTCGCCGACGACACGACGCTGCCGGTGCTCGATCCTGGCCGGGGCCGAACCAAGACCGGGCGGCTCTGGTGCTACGCGGTCGACGACCGCCCGTGGTGCGGACCCGCGCATCCGGCCGCCGCCTACGTCTACTCGGAGGACCGCCGTGGCGAGCGCCCGGCCGGGCACTTGGCCGGGTTCCGCGGCGTGTCGCAGGTGGACGGCTATGCCGGGTTCAAGCGACTGGCTGGCGATCGTGCGGACGGCTCGGTGCAACTGGCGTTCTGCTGGGCCCACATGCGTCGGCCCTTCTATGAGTTCTTCACCGCGACGCAGTCGCCATTGGCCGCCGAGGTGCTCGCGCGCATCCGCATGCTTTACGCAATCGAGGCCGAGATCCGCGGCCATCCCGCCGAACACCGCAGACAGGTGCGCCACGACCGAAGTCGACCCATCGTGGACGCCCTGCACGTCTGGCTGCACGACCATCTGAGCCGTGTGTCCGCCGCCTCTGACCTGGCGAAAGCCATCCGCTACGCGATCACGGGCGAACCTCTTGGTTCGACCCGGCACTGGGACGGGCTGCTGGTGTTCCTCGACGATGGCCGCGTCGAGATGGACACCAACGTCGTCGAGCGCGCCATCAGACCAAACACCTTGACGCGCAAGAACACGCTGTTCGCGGGCTCGGACGGCGGCGCGCGCAGTTGGGCGGTCGCGATGACCTTGATCCAGACGGCAAAGCTGAACGGCGTCGAGCCGACGGCTTGGCTCACCGACGTGCTCGAATGTGTCGTCTCGGGGCGCACCAAAGTGCATGAATTGCACAGCCTGCTGCCTTGGAACTGGCGTGCAAACAACGGTGCCGACCGGCCTGCAGCCGCGTGACCGACAATCGCCAGCGCTCAACACAGGTTGAGCAAACTCGGTCAGACGACCGCTCTGCGTGCTCCTACGACCATGCGTACGAGCGCCAACCCCGTCATCAACCCTGAACTCAAGCAACCGCACATCGTCCATTGCCTCAGTGCAGCATAATCAGCCGACCCAGAGGAATGTGATACCGCCGCTTCGCTTACGTTAAGCCCGTAAGGGGGCGGCCACATCCAGCCTAACGGCCACTACCATTCAGGCCCCCCGGCGGCGATCCTGCCGAGCGCACATCTTCCTGCCGCAGACCCAGCGGCAGCATGGCGCGCAGCTCACCAAGGCCATCAATGGCCAGGTATCCAAGCAACAACCATCATCCGTTATGTGATTGCGGTGGGTGTGGGTCAGCAGCGGGTTTTGGCGCTGATCAGCATCGAAACCTACGCCAATTTACATAATGAGAGTGCCCAGAATTTGTGAAATCATTTTCCGCAATGGCGATTATCAAATTACGCTTCTGGAAAGACGATAAGAGCCCCAGGCTTTAGCGTAAGTGGCGGCTGTGCGGGTCATCAATGTCGTGGATGCCTGAGCACCGAAACTGTCCTCACCCTCTAGGGACGAGGCGGGACATGCATTCGCCGACCGTTACGCCGCGAGGCGGTCTTTGTTCATCCGCAGTGTGACAATCAGACCCTCCTTCGGCCAGTCAAAACCGATGGACCCGCCGAGTTGATTGGACAGGCTGCGTCTGACCATTTTGCTCCCGAACCCTCCCGGTGCCGTGGGAGCCACAACGGCCGGGCCACCCCGCTCGGTCCACAAAATGACCAGTTCACTCCCCTGGGCCGGGCACGACACATCGAGCGTGCCGCTTGCCAGCGAGAGCGCGCCGTATTTGAGCGAATTGGTCGCCATCTCGTGGACGACCAGGGCCAGCGTCGTGGCCGTTTCCTCGCCGACGCCCAGCTTCGGCACTGAAATGCGCACACGGTCGTGGATGGAATCTGTGTCGGTGTAAGGCGCAAGCAGGATGGCGAACAGATCGCCGAGGAGCGCCGCCTTCTCCAGGCCGGGAGCAGGACGGACGAGATCGTGAGCGCGGCCCAAGGCGATCAATCGTCGCGTGAGGTCGCGGGCCATTTCCTCCGTTGTCGTCGCCGAGCGCGCCGTGATCTCAGTGAGGCCGGCTGCAACGTGCAACAGGTTCTTGACCCGATGGCTCATCTCACCCGCGAGCAGTTCGTGGGCTTCCTCGGCCTGCTTGCGTTGGGTCACGTCAAGAAAGACCCCGAACATGATCCGGCCGACGATGCCGTCATCGTCGCCTTGCCCCCGAGCTGCTATCCACCGGATTTCGTCGCCAACCAGAATGCGAAAGTCAATATCGTAGGCACCCAGCAGAGGGCGCGTCGCCGCGAATGCCGCCCTCACTCTGCCGAGGTCGTAGGGGTGGATATGTGCGGACAGGTGCTCGAATGTGACGGGCCGAACCGTGGGCACCCCCCACATGCTGAATGCGCGCTCGTCCATGGTGATCGCGTCGGTATCTACGTTCCACGACCACAAGGCGACCCCGGCAGCGTCGGTGGCGATGCGCAGATGCTTTGCACTCCACACCGGGGCACTCGACTGTTCCGATAACACCGCACTGGGGTCTGTCATTGCGGCAAAGCTAGAAAATCTTTGGTAGGATTGCAAGTATGGGGCTGTGGGGGTCACCTTACGGTTTGCTCAAAATCTCACACTAACAAGTTTTCGGATGTGTCTTACCTCTCGAGGCGTGGTTCAGAATCCCGCCTTTTTGGGTTACACAAGGCGCGCGGAAACCGCCGGCCTGCGGGGGCCGGATTTCGGTAGGAAGGGTGTCTTTTGCGGGAGGCGGCCAGCCTCCCCGGGTCAAGCTCGCTGGGTCTGAAGCGGTCCCAGGCCAAGCAGGATCAGCCAGTGCGGATGGCTTTGGCCGGTCATCAACTCCCGCGGGCTCTTGTCCTGGCGCTCGG
>JBBRPO010000133.1:0-3056 GCA_038227865.1 Caulobacterales bacterium | reverse complement strand
CGTCCACGGGTCGCCCCCTAGGGCAAACCCCCAAGCCCGGAGATGACGGTGGAGATGTGGGGGATGGTCCGGCTTCGTCCGCCAATGGCGGGTCGTCTTCCGCGTCGACGCCATCAATGCCCGCAGCCGGGCCGCCGTGTTGAAACTCGGCGCGGCCCAGGATGGCATCTTGCGGCAGGACCGCGTGACCTGGACGGGCCGTATCCGCGACACGGTGATCTTCTCGGTCCTCGCCGGTGAGTGGCCGGCCGTGCGCGAACGCCTCGACGCCCGGCTGGTGGCCTTTGCCTGAGGCGTTTGGCAGCTAGAGCGTTCGGCGTTCAAACTGAGGCGTATCCATCGTGACGGAAGTAGTTGGCGCATTCCTGTGGGGTGAAGGCGTCGAGGACCTGTCCGATACGGTCCCAGAGTGCGCCGACGGTTCGCTCGGCGGCCTTGCGCAGGAGGGCTTTAAGCTTTGAGAAGGCCAGCTCGATGGGGTTGAGGTCCGGGGAGTAAGGCGGCAGCAGAAGCCGCACCGCTCGGAAGGCTTCGATGGCGCTGCGGACGTCCTCGCCCTTGTGGGCGGGCAGGTTGTCCATGACCACGATGTCGCCGGGCTTCAGTGTCGGGCCGAGCACCTTGTCGATGTAGACCAGGAAGGCTTCCCGGTTCATCGGGCCGTCGAGCACGAAGGGCGCGGTGATCCCGTCACAGCGCAGTCCGGCGGTGAAGGTGGTGGTCTTCCAGTGTCCGAAAGGCTGGCGGCCGATCAGCCGCTGGCCTTTGGCGCAGCGGCCGTAGGCGCGGACCATCTTGGTGTTGGTCCCGGTCTCGTCGATGAAGACCAGCCTCTTCGGATCAAGGCTCGCCTGGCCGGCCTTCCAGCGCTCGCGCGCTTCGGCCACGTCGGGCCGCGTCTGCTCGGAGGCGTGCAGCGTTTTTTTTATAGCTGATCGCATGGCGCTTAAAGAACCGCCTGATCGATCGCTCGGTGATCTTCAGGCCCAGCCCGTCAAGCAGCCGCTGCTCGATCTCCGCCAATGTCAGGTCCGGCTCCTGGGCCACCAGGTCCTTCAGCCAGTCGGCGTGCGGCTCAAGCGGCGAGACCTTACCGCCCCGGGGCCGCGCACTGACGCTGCCCGTCTGAGCCTCCAACTGCGTCCAGCGGATCGCCGATGCAGGGCTAACCTTGAAGCGCGCCGCCGCCCGCCGCCGCGAACTGCCTGCCGCCACCTCCGCCACCACCCGTGACCGAAGATCCTCCGAATGCGCTGCACCCATGTCCGCCTCCCGAATCAGGAAGCCTCATGGACTCACACCTAACCGCCCACCGGAATCCCCGCCGCCATCACAATCGATTCAACTCAATGGCCGATCGCTCTAGGCGCAGCAAGTTTGGACTGCAAGCCGCAAGGTAACGTTGTTTTCCGGGCGGCAGCGTAGCTCGGCCGTTTTCCTAACCAGGATGCGGGATGGCTCCGTCGCCCAATGGGCGAACCCTACCGCCATGCTCGGCCCGGGCCGCAAGCGGAGCGAGGCCGAGGCAACTAACAGCACGCCGGGCCGATTTCCACCAAGCCAAGCCAAGCCAAGCCCTGGGCTGAGGTCGAGATTCCTCAAAAACTTGTGTCCGGTCTCCACACCGAGTGGACCTTGGCAACGTCTGCTCGTCAGGGGACAGGCCGAACGTCGCCTTCTGGGTGCGCCGCCAAAGACCGGGTCCGATCTACGTCTGACGCTCAGGCTATCGCTTAGGGCGCCCGTCTCTCCGCTGCCTTCGCCATGGCCTCTTCGCGCCTCGCGCCCGCCAGAATCCCCGGCAGCGAATAGTTGCCTTCGTGGCAGGCGAACTCATAGGTCTTGACCGAGGTCGAGGCGAAGGGGACCTCGCCGCGCCAGACCTGGCGATAGATCGCCGGGTCCTCGACGCTGAACTGGTAGAGGATTTGGGTGGGCGAGCTGCGCGTGAAGCGCTCCAACACGCGCGCTTCGGGCGAGAGGTAAAAGGAGTCGACGCCGCCGCGCCGAGGGTTCTGGCGCTCGGGGAAATTGGTGGTCTCCACAACCAGGGTGGCCCCCTCCCACCAGCCGACAGAGTCGCCCATCCACGGCCGGATCACGGCGGGCAGATGCCGCCGGTCGTCCAGCCGCACGGTGCGCGCCTCGTGGTTCCATTCCAGCAGGAGCACGACGCGGTCCTTGGTCTGCACAATCTGGATGTTGTTGTTGTAGGGGGCGGTGAGCATCGGCGGCCCGGCCGTGTTGCTTAGCAGGCATTGCTCCGAGTTGGTGCGCGTCTCCGGGCCGTCGAAATTCTGAGCGGCGCGGCGGATCACCGCCCTGGCCGCTGTTCCGCCGGACTCGGAATAGGGCAGACGCCCGTCGGCGGGATCGACGATAACCGAGCTGCGGGCCCGGCCACCGATCCGCGCCAGTCGCCCGCCCAACTCCCACATCTCGGTCTCGTCGCCGCCGACGTCATCGACCACCTGGGGCGGCGGCGCGCGCTCGAAGGCATAAGCTTCCGCCTCAGTCGCTTGGAGGCCTCCGAACACCTTCGGCCGCTCTAGCCGGGTCAGCCAGGCATTGCTCCAGAGGCCCTGCAGATCGGGTTGGCCGAACGCGGTGCGCGGCGCGCGGTAGCCGCCGGCCTGAGCCGCGAGACCGATCGCCAGGGTCCCGACGAGGCCAAGGATGGCGGCTCGCAGACTGCTGTTCTCCATCGGGCGAAGCTAAGCCGGGGCCGGCGCCCTTGTCGATGCTTGGCCCGCCGCCTGCGCCTTCCGCTCGCGGCGGCGGCGCGTGAGGATGTGCTCGGTGTAGCCGTTGGGCTGGGCGCGGCCTTGGAACACCAGGTCGAGGGCGGCCTGGAACGCGATGCTCTTGGCCGGGTCCGGGCTCATCGGCGTGTAGGCTGCGTCCGCCGCGTTCTGGCCGTCCACCACCTTGGCCATGCGGGTCAGGGTTTCACGGACCTGGGCCTCGGTGCAGACGCCGTGATGCAGCCAGTTGGCGATGTGCTGGCTGGAGATGCGCAGGGTGGCGCGGTCCTCCATCAGGCCCACGTCATGGAT
>JBBRPO010000132.1:0-3056 GCA_038227865.1 Caulobacterales bacterium | reverse complement strand
ACATCGAGCAGGCGCTGCGGCGCGCCGGCAAAGGCTACGTGCTTGGGGTCGCCGCCAACCATCACTTCGGCTCCTGGGCCGGCAAACCCGCCGTCGCCGGCACGGCCGACGAGATCGCGCGCGGCCTTGATCCCGCCGTTTGGCAGCGGCTGTCTGCAGGTGAAGGCACCAAAGGTGCGAGGCTGCATGACTGGGCATACCTCGAGCTCGCCGACCTCGACGCGTGCGAATATGACGAGGCGCGATCCGGCTTGTGGACGCGCGGGCTGCTGATCCGCCGCACCATCGCCGATGGTGATCTGGCGTTCTTCACCACCTGGTGCCCGGCTGGAACGGGCATCGCAGCTCTGGTCCTGGTCGAGGGGCATCGCTGGGCGATCGAGGACAGCTTCGAGACCACCAAAAATGAACTCGGACTCGATCACAATGAGACCCGCTCGTGGCACGGATGGCATCGCCACGTGTCGCTCGTCATGCTCGCGTTCGCGATGATGGCCGCGATCCGTCACCGGGCAAACCAGGCACCGCCCCCAAAAAGGATGCGGACGCCACGCCGCCTCTGATCCGCTGGTCCATCCAGGAAGTCCGCCGCATCGCCATCCGGCTCGCGCAGCGACGCATACAGCCGCCTCACATCATCGCTTGGTCGACGTGGAGAAGGGCCCACCAAGCCGCCGCTCGAACAGCCCATATCAATCGGAAATTGCAACTGTAATGCTAGGGTCAGGACTCATTGATCAGAGCCAGAAGATGACGGTAGCGGCGATGGCGATGGCTGAGAAGAAGGTGTGGGCGCAGCGGTCGTAGCGGGTGTGGATGCGCCGCCAGTCCTTGAGCTTGCCGAACATGTTTTCGATCCGATGCCGCTGACGATAGAGAGTGGCGTCGTGCGGGATCGGCAGCTTGCGATTGCGCTTTGACGGGATGCACGGGACGATACCCTTGGCGATCAGGGCGGCGCGGAACCAGTCGGCGTCATAGCCCCGGTCGCCGAGCATGGCCCTGGCCTTGGGCAGCGCGTCGAGCATCAGCGCCGCGCCCTTGTAGTCGCTGGTCTGACCCTCGGTGAGCAGCATCACCAGCGGCCGGCCCTGGCCGTCGCAGACGGCGTGCAGCTTGGAGTTCAGGCCACCCTTGGTCCGTCCGATACGTCGGGGAACAGGCCCTTTTTTAAAAGGCTGGCGGCGGTCCGGTGCGCCTTCAGATGCGTCGCGTCGATCATCAGCCGGTCGGGCTTGCCGCCCTTCGCCGCCAGCGCCGCAAAGATGCGGTTGAACACGCCGAGCCGGCTCCAGCGGATAAAGCGGTTGTAGATCGTCTTGTGCGGACCGTAGTCCTTGGGCGCATCGCGCCACCGCAGGCCGTTCCTGATCACGAAGATGATCCCGCTGATCACCCTTCGGTCATCAACCCGTGGAACGCCGTGCGACAGCGGAAAATGCGGCTCGATCCGGCGCATCTGCGCCTCCGACAACCAGATCAGATCACTCATCACGACGCCTCCTCAGCGCCGCGAGTGAATCAGATCATCGACGTCGTGGGAATCCCTTTAATGGGTCCTGAGCCTAGCATTACAGTTGCGCTTTAGATTGGATATGTGCTCGTCGGGCGGCGGCTTGATGCGCTCTTCGCCAGCAGGACCAGGCGATGACGCGGGCTGGCTGGATGCGGCGCTGGGCGAGCCGGACAGCGATGCGGCGGACCTCCTGGATCGACCAGCGGATCAGAGGCGTGGTGGCGTCCGCATTCTTTTTGGGGGCGTTGGCTGGTTTGCCCGGCGGCGGATCGCGGCCATCATCGCGAACGCCAGCATCACCAGCGACACGGGCCGATGCCAGCCGTGCCACGAGCGGGTCTCGTTATGGTCGAGCCCGAGTTCGTTCTTGGTGGTCTCGAAGCTGTCCTCGATCGCCCAGCGATGCCCTTCGACCAAGACCAGGGCCTCGATCGTCGTTCCGGCCGGGCACCAGGTGGTGAAGAACGCCAGATCGCCATCGGTAATGTTGCGGCGGATCAGGAGACCGCGCGTCCACAAGCCCGATCGTTCCTCGTCATATTCGCACGCGTCGAGGTCGGCGAGTTCGAGATAAGCCCAGTCATGCAGTCTGGCACCCTTGGTTCCCTCGCCCGCCGACAGCCGCTGCCAAGCGGAGAGATCGAGGCTTTGCGCGATCTCGCCGGCGGTGCCGGCGACGGGCGGTTTACCGGCCCAGGAGCCGAAGTGATGGTTGGCGTTAACCCCGAGCACATAGCCTCTGCCGGCGCGCCGCAGCGCCTGCTCGATGTCGCCGACGCCATAGACGCTGTCGGCCGCCACCCACGAGAACGGGACCTCCGCCGCGATCGCCCGGTCGATCATCTGCACCGCAAGCGCCGGCTTGGTCGCAAAGGCCGTGCCCGCCGGCACGTGGCTCCCCGCCATCCTGACCGGGTCGCTCGTCCAGGCTTTCGGTAAGTAAAGCGCCCGGTCGATAAAGGCGTGACCGTGACGCGACACGTACGCTGCGAACACCCCAATTTGACAGTTGGTGATCTTGCCCGCCGAACCGGTATATTGACGGCCCACCCCGCACGACGCCTTGCCCTGCTTCAGGAACCCGGTTTCGTCGATGACCAGCACCGCATCGTCGGCACCGAGCGTCTCAACCACATAATCACGCACGATGTTGCGCAGCCCGTCCGCATCCCACCGGCCCCGGCCAAGGATCGCCTGCTGCCGCCACGGTCCGGGATCGCCCGCTGCTTCGGCCCGCATCCATCCGGTCTTGCGCCGCTCGTCACCCAATAAGCCGTCGAGGAAAGCGCCAGCAGAGGCGGCCACACGCTCCTGCCTGAATACTCCCCTCATCCGCGCTTTCACGTCCCTTAGCGACGTCGCCCAATGCTCCAGGGTCGGGTCGATCGATGCACCCGCCATCCACAGTCTCCCGCCATGGAGACCCATTGATTCAGAGTTTCAGCTGAAACGCAACTGTAATGCTAGGGTCAGGACCCATTGATCTGAGCGTCGCGATCTGATTCAGGCTCCGCAAGGAGACTGCGGATGAGCGACCTGT
>JBBRPO010000131.1:0-3101 GCA_038227865.1 Caulobacterales bacterium | reverse complement strand
CACCGACGTCCTCACCAAGCTCGTCGGCGGCCACCTGCAAAGACGTCTCGACGAACTCCTGCCCTGGGCTTACGCCCCAGCGCCCATCGCTATCGCCGCTTGAGCACGGCTCAGCGCCGTGTGCTCACGGCACCGCTTACCGCGCAACTGACGCGTCAGGCGGTAAATTACCTGCTCGCCCAAGCCTCTGCGCGTGCCGATCTGCCTCCGGTCAATCCCCACATGCTGCGCCACTCCTGCGGCTTCGCGCTCGCCAATCAGGCCTATGATCTTCGGCTCATTCAGCTGGATTGCGCCAGCAGCGGCCGTTGGTTCTGCTCCCGTGACTCCACGTTGATGGCTTCTTCGGTTTCGCTGTGTAAGCCTCGATAAATCGAGTGATTTGTCAGACCACTGCGGCAGCCCCGGCACGACGACCGCGAGCGACGCCCCCGAGGAGGCCGAAACCCGCGATCATCAGCGACCAGACGGCGGGCTCGGGCACCCCAGTGGGGGACCCCAGGATCTGGAAAGTGTTTGATGGGCCATAACTTTCGAACGGCCCGAAGTTGGTGTGAACGAGCGCGGTGGACGGACCGTAGTTCACGTCCCAACGCACCTGATCGCCGGCGGCGTCGGTCGCATTTCCGAGGTAGAGGGAATAGGTCCCGCTGGCCAAGGCGACCGGCACTATTGAGAATGTGTCCTGGTTGACTGCATATTCGCCGTTGTTTGTGAGGAAGCTGCTGGTCACTGCGGCAGTTCCCGACGCGATCAAAGGGCCATTCGCCGTGTACGGCGCCCGCAGGCCACTGAAGATCGCCCAATCGACGGTCGTTGTCGTTGAGTAGTTCGGATAGTTCCATACGACGAAGTCCACACCGGTCGCCGTGGACGCCGACCCGATGGTAAACGAGTCCTCCGCATAGTTGCCGCCTGTTATGTTGTAGGTCGCCGCGTGACCATTGAAGGCTCCATTGTCGTAGAGCACGCCCGCATGGGCACCGCCGCTGAGCGCGGCGGTGGCCAGCGCGGAGGCCAGGAGGTGTCGGGTTCGGATCATTGTGACCGCTCCGTGAGGCGGGGTGATCGAAGGTCGGTGTCTGGCCCTTAACATTCCTGAATCCGATCGCCCGAGCAATGGCCGGATGGGGGAGCCGGATGGCCTAGGCCGGGCGGCGGATTGACCTTGAGGGATGGCGGAGGCGCCGGTCAAAAGGATGGTCCTGATTACGGGATGTTTCATCACGTTAGCCTCCAGATCTCGGGTCGGTTCAGGGCCACAACATGGCTGGATCGCGACGGGCGCGCGTAGCCTGTTTCGGCTAGGCGGCGCGCTTTTTTCTGTCCGGAACTATGTGGCCTGCCGGATGCTGCTCGCGCTCTGCATCATCATCCGCATCAGTTCGCTCTGACGCTTGACGCCGGTTTTTTCGAAGATCCGGGTCACATGGACGTGGACGGTGTGTGGGCTGACGCCGAGCCTCGCGGCCGCTTGCTTAGCGGTGTCGCCAGCGAAGAGCGCCGAGGCGACGCGGATCTCCGCCGGGGTGAGTCCGAAGAGTTCGCGAAGGTGTTGGCCGGGCACGGCGAGATCCGCTTGCGGATCGCTGACGCATATCAAGGCGTGGGCGGCGGCGTGGAGAGCAAACGTTCGTTCAGGCCTGAGCGGCGTGACCGTAACCGAGAACGGTAGCCGGCGCGCCGGATCGAAGATCGCCATCGAGCCGCCGGTGCGCCGCGCCGGATCGTCGCTGGCGGCAGCCGCCAGAAGCCCTTCGAGGCGTCGCGCAGCGGCCGCTTGACGCACGCTGAGCATACCGCCGCGCAGCGAAAAACCCGCGCCGGAGCACACCAGCACCTCGGCCGCTCGGTTGAGCCGGAGCACGCGCGCCCGCTTGTCCGTGAGAAAGAGCGCATTCGACGAAGTCTCGTAGACGCTTGAAGCATCTTCATCGAGCTGACGGTGCGCCATCAGCTTTTCACCCAGCCCGAAGGCGCGGATCAGATGCGGGTGCAATCGCCTCACCGTTTCTAAGCACTCGCCGCCGAATTGTTCCTGCGCTCGGCTGCGGTGAAGGTTCAGAACGGTCGGCGTCTGGCCGTCAATGGCTAAACGTATCATGAGAACCGAGTGAATATCTTGTGGTCGTAAGAAGTCGTTATAGTACTCGCTATTGACCAGCGACTCCTTCGGAAGCCAATCCTCATCCGTAAGTATACATGGTCTCCAATTTCTGATATAATCACCTACATCGGATGTTTTCGACAATAAATTCTGACCGGCGTAGTGTTCCAGGTACAAGCTTGGCATCAACGGATCGATGCGTGCGATCAAACCCGTTCCGGCGCCGGTCACGACATCGAGTCGCGATAGAAACGCGCTTGTCCCCCCGACCAGATCGGCGAGATTTTCCATCACCGTGATCCACTGGTCCGACACAACAGCGGCGCCGTACAGCAGGTCGAGAAACTCGCCTTCGCCGACGTCTTTCATAGGGACCAGCCTTTCGACCTATCCGCTTCTACGCGTATCCCGAGCCCCGGATCATCTCCCCGGCTCGCGCCAGTGCTCCGGCCGTTGGGCAACATGTCCGCTTGCGCACGACTTCGCATGGGTTGCTCCCCCACAGCTCCACCACGCCTTCGATCTGGTCAGGGGGATGCCAGACCACGGTGACACGATATCCTCTCAACACCCTACCGGCGGCATTCGCAACCTCGCCCACCTCGACCGCCTCGCGATCAACAGCACGGCGGCCGGCGGCAACACCATCGCCGGCGGCAAGCACCTCACCGACAAGGTCTATCTGGAGCTCTCCGGCGGCGCCAAGGAGGGTCCGGGCGCCCAGGTCGAGTGGCGCGTGCGCAAGAATGTGGCCATCGTGTCGAAGGTGACGAGCCAGGGCGAGCAGCAAATTTCGATAAGGCTGCGGAAGGATTATTAGCCGATATTCCCCAGATGGACCGCCAATCGGCCCCTCCTGGCGTGCAGTATTAACCGCTGAGCCGCCAATGAGCAACCCGCCTGGTCTCTTCCTGCTGTGCGAGTCCGTTTCGCACCCCAGCGACCGCGATGAGCGTCGATTGGGCTCGGTTTTGCGATTTCCGGACGCACTTCT
>JBBRPO010000130.1:0-3118 GCA_038227865.1 Caulobacterales bacterium | reverse complement strand
GAGCGTCGAGTCGGATCCGGACGCGACCACGTCGCCTTTGCAGACGTTGTCGCCCTGGTTCAGAATGATCGAAACGCCGTTGCGGATCGCGGTCGCCGAGCCCGTCAGCTTGGTGACATGGCCGATCACCGCCGGCGCGACACTGGCGCTGCCATCGGCCTGCGCCAACTGGACGTGTCCGCCGGCCAGCGCGTTGACGAGGTCGCCGGTCAGATGGGCGCCATCGGGGGACGCCAGTGCGGCCCGCTTCTCGCCCTTGAAGTAATCGTGGAGGACGACTTCATGATCGTCGCCGGACAGAATCAGGTCGACGCCCGAGCGCTTGAAATCGCCGCCGAAGAGCAGATGGGCATCAGGAATAATAATGGCGTCGGACGGCGCATGCGTCGAAACAGTGCCGACATGGACGTGTCCGCCGGGGTGAGCACCCTGACCGTCAGGCATCACATCGCTGAATTTACCGGCCAAGCTCAAAGAGGCACCGTCGCCGCTATGGTTAAAAATTTTACAATATCAATCGTCTAAGCTTGCATATCATTGGACGGTCACTTTCGAAACCATCCATTGCTTGTGCAAGCTACCCGTGCCGGGCCTTTCCCGACCCGGTTTTCTTGCACTCCTCAAAAGATACCAAGTATCATATGCCACCAGAGCAACAATACTTTACTAACCTTGAGGTCGAACCCTCAGCTTTCCCAGTATTCGTAGTATAAAATTCGAAGCCTGTACTTCACACTTCTTTCGAAGGATGCCGCAGAGCAATATGACGCCAGTTTCCAAGCTGAAACTGTGACTTAGCTAACAAATCACGTGATTCTTAACGAATTAGCCACGTTAACTGGAAAGCAAGGATAAGGCGCGGTTAAGGCAGCCACCTGCCCAAAGCGGCAGATCGGCGGGGCGAGATCGATAAAATTTTCCGAACCCCGGCGAGGCCATCTTTAAGCTGTTACCTGCTTTTCCGCCAGCACCCTCCGGTTTTAAGCAGACGAAAACCACCGCCGCGCATCCTGACCCTGCGAAATGATCCGGTCACGTGCAGGCTATACAGCCAGCCGATGCCCGGACGAGGGGCGTCAGATGGCTTTGTCAGTTTATTCGCACGCATGGCGTGTGGGCATGATCGCGTGCGCTTTGGCCTGGTTCGGACCGGCGGAGCTGAGAGCGGAGGTGCGGGTCGCGCTCGGCCCGGTGCAGCCGATGCAACGGACGGCCGAACCGTTCGGACTGTCGGCATCCCCCCTCACCGGCGGCGGACTCTACGAAAAATGGCTCGGCGTGCAGCGCCGCCTCGACGACGAACTTGTGCAGATCGCGCTGTGCGAGGGCGATCGTGACGGCTGCGTGTCGCCGGCCGCGCTGAAATTCCTCGATATCATCGATGCCGCCCGGCTTCGCGACGGCCGCGCCCGGCTCGGCGAGATCAATCGCGCGGTCAACCTCGCCATCAAGCCGGTCAGCGACCTCGCCCAATATGGCCGGATCGACGTCTGGACTTCGCCGCTGGCGACGCTCACCAAAGGCGGCGGCGATTGCGAAGATTACGCGATTGCGAAATTCGTTGCGCTGCGGCTGGCCGGTATCGCGCCGGACGACCTGCGGATCGTCATCATGCACGACACCATCCACAACGACGACCACGCCGTCGCCGCTGCACGGCTCGACGGGCACTGGCTGACGCTGGACAATCGCCGCATGGCGATGGTCGAGGATTCCGCCGTCAGGAATTACCGGCCGACATTCGTGATCGACCAGCGTGGCGTGATGCGATACGGCGAACCGCAGCTGTTCGCCGACGCCACCGGGCGCAACCTTCAGCGTCTGGGACTGGCGTCGCCGCTCGACGTCAGTTCGCTGGCCGAGCCCAGCCAGATCACGCCGGTTAACGAGGTCTCGGCGCAAGCCGATTGACCAACATCCGCCTTGCAATTTCATGGCGCCGCAACCGCTGAGAGGCTGCGGCTATCATGGCCGCGGATTTGCCTTTTGCCCGACTTTCCGCTCTCTGGGGGCGTCTGTTGGCTTTCGTCGGGCGGAAATTCGAATGCGCATCATCATGCTGGCGGTCGTTGCGGCCCAGATCGGGGCGGCACTTCCCGCCCGCGCGGAAACCACGCCCGAACCCGGCCGTCCGCTCCGCGACATGCTGCCGCTGTTCGAAGCCAATCGCTGCGCCGATATCAGGGATACCGCGGGGCAATTGTTCTGCGGCGATCCCGACCTGCGCAATGCCGGCGCGCGGTTGACCGTCGCGGTACAGGAGCGGGTGAACCGGATCGCGGACCGCCGGATGGCGATCGCAGAGAACGTCGAATGGATCCAAAGCCGCGATTTGAGCTGCGGAATCTTCGAACGGCAAGGCGGCGTGGCGAGCCTGCAAATTCCTCCGGCCAAGGCCTGCCTGCTGAAAGTAACCGAAGAGCGGATCGCGATCCTGGCCGATCCAAATTTCGATTGTCTGGCGACCAACACCACCGCCGGGATGCTGATCTGCGGCGATCCTTCATTGGCCATCGCCGACAAGGAGCTCAACGGCCACGCTCTGGCGCTGATCGCCAGGATGAAGGAAGACGAGGCCCGGAACGCGTTCGCCGAATATGCGAGGTGGACCCGGAACCGCGACCGCCGCTGCAATCTTGCCGACAAGGACAACGTGCCGCTGAAGGAGTTGTCGCCGTCGGAAGCCTGCCTCGCGGAGTACATCGCGCGAAAAACCGCCGAGATCGTCGCCGCCAAGGGCGATCCGAAGCGGGTGTTCGGCCGCGTGACGTTCGCCCGCACACCGGACGCCGATGCGGTCGATCTCTGCGTCGGGCAGATTCATGCGGCCAATACCTGCGGGGATTTCCTCAGGGTCAGCCGCATCGTCCAGATCGATACCGAGGTGTCGGCGGAACAGGCGCTGGTGACGGCCGAAGTCGAAATGAAGGTTCTGTCGCCCTTTGCCGTCTGCAGTCCGATTGCCGCGAGCTGCACCGGGACCTGCTGGGACCTGCGAGCGGGACAGGCCAGGACCGTGCCGGGAAGCCGGGACAGCCTGCCGGTCGCGCACCGGCTGCGCATCGAAAAATCGTTCGCGTTTCAGAAGACCGACAGCGGCGACTGGCGTTGCAGCACG
>JBBRPO010000129.1:0-3155 GCA_038227865.1 Caulobacterales bacterium | reverse complement strand
AGAACCCGTCCTTGGAAATCTCTCCCGCGATGGGCGCGCCGTCCGCGCCCTCTTGTGAAGCTTAGTCGCCGCCGGGCGCCCGATTGGATGCAAGAGGTCGGAAAAGATCGTGATCGGAACTTGGAGCCCGCTTGATCAGCCGACCAGCGCCCAACGGGCCAGCGGCACATGCCGGGTTTGGCCGAGCAGGCTGTGGACGAGAACCAACTCGCGCACGGTCCAGCCGATTGCCTCCACCGGCAAGGCGGCGATCATCTGATCATCATAGAGCAGGGTCACATGCGGGGTGAAGCTGCGCTCCACATGCTTGCCCAGGCCAGCCTGGATCATCGCCGCGCCAAGCGTGCGCTGGAACGCCACCACCCCGTCGAGGCCCTCGCCGCCGCGCAGGACAAACGGCCGGCTGCCCGAGCGTTTGAAAAAGCTCTCAACGCGGTCGAAGGCGACCTCGAAGGGCGCGAACGCGATCGCCGCACCAGCCTGGGTCGCAGCCGCGACGATGTCCCCAGGCAGGGACGGATAGTCACCGAGGTGGTTCAAGGTGATGTGAAAGCGATCCGGTGCGAGCGCCCTGGCCCGCAGGCCTAGGAGGTCGCGTTGGCGCCCCGCGAGTTGGGCGATGCGCTCGGCCGTGAGCGGGTCCGGAAAGGCCGCGAAGAACAGCCGGTCGGTCATGACCCGCGGCGGCGGCGGGGCGAAGCCAGGAAATGAAAGTTGCTCGGACATGCGATCAGCGACTCCATTCCGCCCTGTTTGATGAAGTCTAACGTCTTCCTCCGGCCTGGGTAGGCTGTCGTTACGGCCGCCCCTACCCTTCGGCCACCACCGAAACGCCCTGCATGGTCGGCCCGGTACAAGGCGCCATGAAATCCGTTCAGCGCCCGATCGTCCGGCCGAACCGTCGCGAGACCGTAGGCGGCGGTGGCGCGTCCCCGGAGCTGGCCGGCCCCGCGCAAATCCCGCCTCCCAACCGGAGCCTCCCCATGAAACTCACCTGCGTCATCCGCTACCAGATCGACCCCTTCCAACTGGAAGACTTCCGCCTCTATGCCGAAAACTGGGGCCGGATCATTCCGCGCTGCGGCGGCCATCTGATCGGCTATTTCCTGCCGCACGAGGGGACCAACGACGTCGCCTGGGGGCTGATCGCCTTTGACAGCCTCGCCGCCTATGAGATCTACCGCGCACGCCTGCGGGCCGATCCGGAGGCGCGAGACAATTTCGCTTTAGCCCAAAGCAAGCGACTGATCCTGCGCGAGGAGCGCAGCTTCACAGCGGCGGTCGATGGCACGCTGGGTGTGCCCGCAAGGCCCTAGGGCGCCGCCTGGTCGACCACAACCAATTTCGCCGCATAGATTTCCGGCCGAAAACCCACGGTCAGCGCCCCATCGACATCCAGCACCGGCCGTTTGATCATCGAAGGCTGCTCGACCATCAGGGCGATGGCCTTGGCCTGATTCAGGTTCCGCTTGTCCTCGTCGGGCAGTTTTCGGAAGGTCGTGCCCGAGCGGTTGAGCAGGGTTTCCCACGACACCTTCGCCGCCCAACCTTCGAGCACTTCGGGCGAGACGCCCTGGATCTTGTAGTCGTGAAAGATGTAGCGGACCCCGTGGCCCTCCAGCCAGTCACGGGCCTTCTTCATCGTGTCGCAGGCCTTGATGCCGTAGAGGGTGACGGTCATGCCGGCCTCGCCTAGATCAGTTTGGATGAAGATGTGGCCGACAGGGCGTTGACCACGTCGGTCTGGGCAAAGTCGTCGCCTTTGTACAAGAGCGGCAGGCTCCGCACCTTCGCCAAGGCATAGCTGAAGACATCGCCGAAATTCAGACAGGCCGGGTGTCCGCTGCCCTTGCCGAAGGCGACGAACGCGGAATAGGCCGCATCCATCTCGGATGGACCCGGCGCGACCATCTCAAAGACGGGCAGGCGCAGAAGGTCGTCCACGAGCACGACCGCGCGCTGGCCCCTGCGGCCGTGCACCACCATCCTGGCCTCAACCACCGAGACGGTGCTGATCAGCGCCTTGTCCGCCCGCTGGATGGCCTGGACGAAGGCCTCCCGTTCCGGCTCCGCGAAAGCCACCGCCACGATCGCGGACGTATCGACCACGATCACTTCGGCAGGCCCTCGGCGTCCCATTCGATGGGATCCAAGGCGTCGGCGCGGTCGGGAATGCGGTCCAATTGAGCGAGCAGGGCCGCCATACGGCCAGGATCGGCGACGCTATGAACTTCGCCCGCGAGGCGATCGACCGCCCGCTCAACCACGGCCGTCTTTGTCAGACCCGTTGCGCGAGCAAGCCGTTCGACCTTCGCGACGACGACCGGATTCGCGATTTGCAAAGCCAAGGCGCGCACTCCATGTTGGCATGTACATTATCAATATACATTGGCGGGAATGCGATTGCAAAAGGCCGGCCTTCACTCCCACTCAATCGTACCCGGCGGTTTCGACGTCACGTCATAGACCACCCGGTTGATCCCCTTCACTTCGTTGATGATCCGGGTCGCCGTCTTCGCGAGCACTGGCCAGGGGAATTCGAAGAAGTCGGCGGTCATGCCGTCGGTGGAGGTCACCGCGCGCAGCGCGCAGACGTCCTCGTAAGTGCGCGCGTCGCCCATCACTCCCACGGTCTTCACCGGCAGCAGCACGGCAAACGCCTGCCAGATCTGGTCGTAGAGGCCGGCGTTGCGGATTTCTTCGAGGTAGATGGCGTCGGCCTTCTGCAGGGTCTCGACCTTGTCGGGGCTGACGGCGCCGGGGATGCGGATGGCTAGGCCCGGCCCCGGGAAGGGATGACGGCCAACGAAGGCCGGCGGCAGGCCCAGTTCGACGCCGAGCACCCGGACCTCGTCCTTGAAGAGCTCGCGCAGAGGCTCGATCAGTTTCAGCTTCATGTGTTCGGGCAGGCCGCCGACATTGTGGTGGCTCTTGATCACCACTGACGGGCCGCCGCTCGCCGAGACACTCTCGATCACGTCGGGATAGAGGGTGCCCTGGGCCAGGAAGGCCGCGCCTTCGATCTTGCCGGCCTCGCGGTCGAAGATGTCGATGAACACCTTGCCGATGATCTTGCGCTTGGTCTCGGGGTCGGCGACGCCGCCCAGGGCGGTAAGAAATTCCTTCCCGGCGTCCACGTGGATCAGCGGGATGTT
>JBBRPO010000128.1:0-3162 GCA_038227865.1 Caulobacterales bacterium | reverse complement strand
TTCGAACGGAGGTCCTGCTCCGCTCCTACGGCCGCGTGGTGCGGTTCACGGTGGTGTCCACGACCGGGCGATCATCCCTCCGTTGGGCGTTGTCAGACCAAACGGTGCGTGGCAGGCTTCGCCCCGCCGCTGGCCCGGTTTTTGGACAGCAGCCATCGTTCTTCCAAGAAAACACGAGGGGAGACACGGCAACCGGGCTCCCTGACCATGGGGTCAAAGGCCTAACAAGATGTGAAAATGATCGGCCCGGGCGTTTGGTCTGACAGTGCCCTCGTGGCAGATGTCGATCCCCCGTTCATGCAGCAGATCCTCCACGTTGCGGAGGGACAGCGGGTACTTGACGGTACATGAGCACGACGAGCCTGATAACCTCGGGCGAACTCTTGAAGCGGCGAAAGGGGTCTGCCATGCCCGTCCCTAACATGGCCGCGTATCGGCGTGCCAGTTGGGCTGACATCACCAGCCAGTGCGACCAAAGAGCTGAAAAGACGTTCGCGAGCCCGGAGATCTTGCCGGCTTTCCTGGCCGCCGGGCCAAAACCCCGCCTTGGCCCTTGATAGGGGAGCAAAAGCGGTGCGAAGTGACGGCGACGGTTCGTCAATCTGGGGCATGTAGGCTGCCTCCACACCTGAAAAGGAAACCTAGATTCCAAAATCGAAGCATCCTCAGAGCAAGCGCCGGTACAGCGCAGGGGCCGTGGCGTCGGCGCTGCTGCTCGTCGCCTCCGGCAGCGGCGTCGGAACGACGCCATCCTCCGCCCACGCCCAATCCGACGAGCTGGCTGCGCCGTCGACCTGCAACGGCGCCGGAACCTCCTGCAGCTGGATGGGCTACACGTGGAACACGCTCGATAGCGACTGCGGCGTGGGCGGCGGGCATCTCTGCAACAACGTCGCGAATGAAACGGTGGACGCCCACGGCTATCTGCACCTGAAGATCGCCAAGGTCGGCCAAACCTGGCACGACGCCGAGCTGTGGACCCAGAACAACTTCGGGTTCGGCACGTTCAACATCGTGGTCCAGGCTGATCCCAGCGTGTTCAGCTATGTCGGCAAAACGACGTCCTGGAACAAGGACACCGTCTTCTCGCCGTTTCTCTACGGTCCGCTGAACGGCATCGGAAAAGAGGGGGCGAACGAGATCGACTTCGCCGAGTTCGCGACGTGGGACTCGCCCGCGCTGCAGAACTTCGACTTCACGGTCTACCCCGCCGTAGGCAGCGGGGGCGATAACGGCTGGGACCACGTCCAGCGGTGGATCATTCGCGATAATCCGACCCTGGTGACGGTTCGCACCACCTGGACATCCACTAGCGTGACCATGACGCTGTACGCCGGCGCCGTGCCGCTCGGCCAGACGGGGACGGTGATTGTCTCCAACGCCTACATGCCCAAGAATCCGTCGCTCAAAGTGCCGCAGACGGCGCTGCCGATGGTCCTGAACATCTATCCCTCGTCGCTGAAGACACGGTTCGTCGCGCAGGAGGTCATCGTGCAGAGCTTCCAGTATCAGGCTGAATGAATGCAGCCGTCGTTAAGTAGTTGCTGTAGTGAGTTATGAGGTATAGAGATCTAATTCGCATCGCCAAATTCCCGCATAGTATCGCCTCTCTTATCTTTGGGAGATGGTGGCCCGAAGGGTCGGATGATGGTATTCATGAAGCACGCGGTATTACTGAACAACTTACCGCCCCTCTTCGTCACGATCCGCGTCTATCGCTTCGTGACATCTTATCCATCCGACGCCGACCGGATGGAGCGGACTGGGGTGATGTCAGGTTAACGCGAGCTTGTCTCCGAGCTGGCGCGGCGAGCGAAGGTTGGGGTTTCGACGGCCGGGCGCTGGGCTGATAGTCGGAGACGATGAAACCCATTTCCTTTTCCCGCCATCGATTTCCGGCTGATGTATCCGCCACGCTGTGTGGCTGTATTTTCGTTTCACCCTGAGCTTCCGCGATGTCGAGGAGCTGCTTGCCCAGCGCGGGATCGAGGTGAGCTATGAGACCGTCCGCTGTCGGACGATCAAATTCGGTCCCCCGATTGCGCGCAACCTGAAGCGCCGCAGACCCGCGCCGTCACCCCGATGGCATCTCGACGAGATGGTCTGCACGGTTGGCGGAAAGCGGATGTATTTGTGGCGCGCCGTCGATGACGATGGCGAAGTTCTGGACCTTGTGATGCAAAGGCGGCGGGACACCGAGGCGGCCCTGAAACTGCTCACCCGTCTGCTCAGAAACCAGCCGGTCGAGCCCGAGACCATCACCACCGACGGCCTTGGATCCTACGTATCGGCGCTGCGGGAATTGGGGCTGCACGACCGCCAGCCGTACGGTCGGTGCTGTCAGACCAATGGCAACTTGTCTCCAGTCAGACGCAGTGAGCCCAACCCACACCGGCGGTTAGGCCATGACTGCGCGCCACTCGGCCAGGGCGGCGGAGCGCCTCTCCCGGTAGAGGTCTTTGCTGATGAGGTGGCGCTCCTGGCTGAAATGGTTGTGGACCTGGGCATGGACCGAGGCGAATTTCTGGAGTGTTTTCATCCTCCGAAACCGGCTCATCGCCCGCTCTCGTCGTCGGAACGGTTGGTGTGAGTTCTCGGCCCGGTTGTTGAGCCAGCGGCCCACCTCCTGACGATCGGCATTGCCGATCTCTTTCAGGGCGGCGCCATAGGAGCGCAGGCCGTCCGTGACGATGGCCTCAGGACGTCCGTGGCGTTTCATCGCCTTCTTGATGAACCTCAGCGCCGCGGCCTTGTCCCGATCCTTGGTGACGTAGGATTCGAGGACTTCGCCCTCATGATCCACTGCGCGCCAGAGGTAGCGCATCTGGCCGTTGATCTTCACGTAGACCTCGTCGAGATTCCACCGCCAGTGGGTGTAGGCCCGCATGTGCTGCACCCGCTTCCTGCGGATCTCGCCGGCGAACATCGGGCCGAACCGGTTCCACCAATGCCGGACCGTCTCGTGACAGATGTCGATCCCGCGCTCGAACAGCAGGTCCTCCACATTCCGGAGCGACAGAGGGTACTTCATGTACATCAACACCACGAGGCGGATCACCTCCGGCGATGAATCGAACCAGCGGAACGGGTCGTGCGGTTTGGTCATGGCCATCGCCTAGGCCGCCCCGGTTACCACGCCGCTAAATTTGGTCTGACAACACC
>JBBRPO010000127.1:0-3164 GCA_038227865.1 Caulobacterales bacterium | reverse complement strand
GATGGCCCTGCGGACGTCCTCGCCCTTGTGGGCGGGCAGGTTGTCCATGACCACGATGTCGCCGGGCTTCAGCGTCGGGCCGAGCACCTTGTCGATGTAGACCAGGAAGGCTTCCCGGTTCATCGGCCCGTCGAGCACGAAGGGCGCGGTGATCCCGTCACAGCGCAGTCCGGCGGTGAAGGTGGTGGTCTTCCAGTGTCCGAAGGGCTGGCGGCCGATCAGCCGCTGGCCTTTGGCGCAGCGGCCGTAGGCGCGGACCATCTTGGTGTTGGTCCCGGTCTCGTCGATGAAGACCAGCTTCCTGGGATCAAGGCTCGCCTGGCCGGCCTTCCAGCGCTCGCGCGCTTCGGCCACGTCGGGCCGCGTCTGCTCGCAGGCGTGCAGCGTTTTTTTTATAGCTGATCGCATGGCGCTTGAAGAACCGCCGGATCGACCGCTCGGTGATCTTCAGGCCCAGCCCGTCAAGCAGCCGCTGCTCGATCTCCGCCAATGTCAGGTCCGGCTCCTTGGCCACCAGGTCCTTCAGCCAGTCGGCGTGCAGCTCCAGCGGCGAGACCTTCCCGCCCCGGGGCCGCGCACGGACGCTGCCCGTCTGAGCCTCCAACTCCGTCCAGCGGATCGCCGATGCAGGGCTAACCTTGAAGCGCGCCGCCGCCTGCCGCCGCGAACTGCCCGCCGCGACCTCCGCCACCACCCGTGACCGAAGATCCTCCGAATGCGCCGCACCCATGTCCGCCTCCCGAATCAGGAAGCCCCATGGACTCACACCCAACCGCCTTCCGGAATCCCAGCCGACATCACAATCGATTCAACTCGATGGCCGATCGCTCTAGGTCGCGCATGGACTTAAGACGCGGCGCGTGAGCCCCCATCTAGGCTGCTCAGCTGGATAGGGGCCGCATGCGTCACGACACCGTTCTCCTTCGCCTTGCCGGCCTCAGCGCCCTGACCGGGGCTGGCCTGCGGATCGCCGCGGCCTTTCCGAGCCTGCACATCCGCGTTCTGAGCACAGAAGCGCTCTATCTGACGATCGACCTGTTGCTGACCTTGGGCCTAGTCGGCCTGTTCGCCGGGATCGCCCCGTTTCGGGGGTGGCTGGGCGCCCTGGGCTTTGTCGGGGCGGTGACTGGGTTCGAGCTGATCCGCACGGGCGAGCGGCTGGGCGGCGCCGACGCCTACCAGCGCAGCGCGGCGATCCTGGCCCTGTCACTGGCCGTAGCGGGCGTGGCGCTGGCCCGAGGGCCCGGGCTGGCCCGCTACGCCGGCGGCGCGTGGATCGGCTCGTTCGTGGTGGGGTTGGCCGGCACGGCGCTGCACTGGCCGCCGGCCTTCCTGGCGGCGAGCCTGTTGTTCTGCGC
The DNA here is from genome assembly GCA_038227865.1 of Caulobacterales bacterium. GTDB lineage: Bacteria > Pseudomonadota > Alphaproteobacteria > Caulobacterales > Caulobacteraceae > Acaudatibacter. Next base: position 1,806 of record JBBRPO010000127.1, on the reverse strand, counting down.
CGGCTTCGCCCTGGGCGGACTGGTTCTGTTGGTCGAGGGCGGCGCCTAGTCCCCGGCGTAGGTGAGGTAGCCGCGCTCCACCATCCGCCGCATGGCCTCATAGACCTCGGCGAGCTCTTCGTAGGTCGAGCGCAGATGGCTGAGGTCGGCGACCTGCTCGGCGCTCGGCGGGCCGCCGGATTGGCTGGCCGCGATACCTGTGGCCACCCAACGAGCCCGCGCCTGGGCGGTCACCGAGGCGAGATGCTCGAACTTCTTGGCGTCGACCTGGGCCAGCGCCGCGCCGATCACCTGCTGGTTGGCGGCGTAGGCAGTATAGTCGATGTGCTCCAGCTGGCCGCGAAGCGCGCGCTGAGCTTTCGGATCCTTCGCATCATCGGGCTCGAAGTGATCGCCGCTGACCCGGCGGGCATTGGACCTGATCGCGGACATGGCTTGCCTCCCACCCGCAAGAGTCGTCGCCGGGCAGGAGCATGAAAACCCACAAAATCTAATATTGAATTAGAATCTACCGCGAACGGCGCCCTTGGAGTGGGGCTTAGCGCGCCTTACGCGCCGCGTAGCGGGCGTCGCGCTTCTGCTGGGCCTCGGCCTTGGTGAGCTGCTTGCGCTCCTTGCGGGCGCCGCGTTTCAGGGCGAGCTGGGCGTCCTCATCGGCGGCGATCGCGGCGGCGGCGGCGGCCACCTTGCCCTCGGCGGCGAGGCTGGCAGCCGCCTTCTCGTCGGCGCGCGCCTGACGGACGGCCTTCAGCTCGGCTTCGCGCAACACCGCGCGGCTCTGCGACGGGGGTGCGGTGACGCTGGGTTTGGGCTTCAGCTTGGCCAGCAATGCGGCTTTTGCCTCAGCCGCCGCAGCCAGCCGATCTGTGTGGCTGGCGCCCTTCAGGTCTCGCATGCACGGCTTTCAGGTTTGAGCGGCCGCGGTTGCGCGACCGCCCATCTTAGCGCAGTTCGCCGAACCCTCAGCCGCGAAGTTTCCTCAGCAGGACATCCACGTCGCGGGCGATCTGCGGGTCTTCACCCTTCAGTTGCTCGATGCGGCGCACCGCGTGCAGGACCGTGGTGTGGTCGCGCCCGCCGAACCGGCGGCCGATGTCGGGCAGCGACCGCGTGGTGATCTGCTTGGCCAGCCACATGGCCACCTGGCGCGGCCGGGCCACCGCGCGCGCGCGGCGCTCGGAGATCAGGTCGGCTTGTTTCAGGCTGTAGTGCTCGGAGACGACCTTCTGGATCTGATCCACCGTCACCTTGCGCTCATTCACCGACAGGTGCGGGCGAAGGATCGTCTGGGCCTCGTCCAGGCCCAGCCGCGCCACATCGCCACCGACCCGGGCCACCAGCGTGTTCAGGGCGCCTTCCAGCTCGCGGACGCTGTCGGTGAACCGATCGGCCAGGAACTGCATCACCTCGGGCTTGGCGGACGGCAGGAACTTGCCCTGCTGCGCCAGGGTCTGCAGTTTGCGCTCCAGGATGCCCAGGCGAAGCGTCCGGTCGGCCGGCTCGATGCCGCAGACCAGCCCGGCCTGCAGGTGCGAGCGCAGGCGCGGCTCCATCTCCGACAGCTCGTTGGGCGAGCGGTCGGCGGTCATCACCACGCGGCGGCCGTCTTCGACGAGCGCGATCAAGGTGTGGAACAGTTCTTCCTGCGTCGAAGTCTTGCCGGCCACGAAGTGGACGTCGTCGATCAAGAGCAGGTCGGCGTTGCGCAGATCGTCCTTGAACGCGGCGGTCTGCTTGTCCTGCAGGGCCTTGACGAAGGTCGTGGTGAATTTTTCGGCGGTCAGATAGACCACCCGCTTGGTGGGT
>JBBRPO010000126.1:0-3266 GCA_038227865.1 Caulobacterales bacterium | reverse complement strand
GGTTTCGGTGACATCGCGTAATTGAGGTAGGCCCACCCTCCTTGGGATACGAAGTCAGTGTCGAGCTGCTTCAACAAGGAGAATGGACCATGCCAGCGACGTACTGCGGATTGGATGTATCGGACAAGAGCACGCACCTGTGCGTGGTCGATGCTGACGGAAAGGTGATCTGGCGCGGGGTGTGCGCGACCGATCCGGCGGCGCTGGCGGCGACGCTGGCCAAGCGATGCCCTGGACTTGTACGGGTGATTCTGGAGACCGGTCCGTTGTCGGCCTTCCTCTACCATGGGCTCATCGAGCGGTCCGTGCCGGCGATCTGCGTGTGCGCGCGCCACGCGAAGGGCGTGCTTTCGACGAGGGTCAACAAGAGCGATCCGCATGACGCCGAGGGCCTGGCGCAGCTTGCGCGCACCGGATGGTACAAGGCGGTGCACATCAAAGACAGCGCCACCCACATGGACCGGGCGCAGCTGGCGGTGCGCGAACAACTCATCAAGGCGCGTCTGGCCATGCTGGGGCAACTGCGCGGGTTGCTGAAGCTGTTCGGCCTGCGGCTGGGCAAGGTCACGACGCCTGGCAAGCGCACCGAACGGCTGGAGGCGCTGTTCGAGCAGAAGCCGGAACTGCGGGCCGTCCTGACGCCCCTGATCGAGGCGCTGGCCGCGCTGGAGAAACAGATCGGGCGCTCGTCCCGCGCCCTGGAAGCGCGCGCCGCGGCCGATCCAGTCTGCCAGCGGCTGACGAGCGTGCCGGGCGTCGGCCCGATCACCGCGTTCCAGTTCAAGAGCAGCATCGAGGATCCAGAGCGGTTCGAGCACGGCGAGGCGGTCGGCGCTTACGCCGGCCTGGCGCCCAGACGCTCACAGTCAGGCGAGCGGGACGTGAAGGGCCACATCTCCAAGGCCGGCGACGCGAGGCTGCGCTCGGCGCTGTACGAAGCCGCCAACGTCCTGCTCACGAGGGTCAAGCGACCCTGCGCTCTTCAGACCTGGGGCAAGGCCCTGGCGGCCGCGAAGGGGGGCAAGCGCGCCCGCGTCGCCGTGGCCCGCAAGCTCGCCATCCTGCTCCACAAACTTTGGCGGACGGACACCGACTTCAAGTGGGCCTGACAACCCCTCGAAGACCGGACCGGACGTCAAAACGGGTGATCTCGCGTATCGTGTCGAGGCCTTGGACCTCGTCGGTGACATAGAGACACCCACCCATCAGCCGCCTGACCGCGATCATGAGGCGGGGACGACCATAGGCTCCAAAGCCAGTCCCCGACCTCGAAGACAACCGTAGACGCCGGTCGGACTTCAACAAAGATATAATAAAATCAAATCAGTGCTTGAAACGGAGAAAAACAATTAGACAACACCATATCAATTGCCAAATAGGTCGCCACTCCTCTCGGAAGAAGGCGCGGGTCTTGGCTTCGGGCCTCGCTTTGCCGGCGAGAACGTCCGGCCGTATTGCTTTTCCAAGCCTTCAATCCAGGCCTTGGCGCCGACGGGTCGCCCGACCTGCTCCGCTTTCAACAGGGTCGACCATCGCGCCGCGTCGTCCGGCGCGTCCGCCACAAAGGCGGCGAAGTCGTCGATCCGCGCCAGGGCAGGTTCGACGTCTACGTAGGGCGTGCCGCTGCCGGCCAGACGGGCCGAAACGCTCGACCATGGCCAGTCCGCCGCCGTCGCCGCCAGTCCGGCCTTGACGGGACCCCGCGCCACGTACCGGAACGCCGCCAGCAGATGATCCTCATCCATCGCGACCGAGGTGAAGCGGGCCTGGAACAGGTGTCCGGTCCATCGCCCGCGTGCGCCGACGAAGGCGGCGTAACGACGATGCGCCTCCCCAACCGCCCGCGCCAGGCCCGGCTCGTCGGCCGGCGTGAGGATGAGGTGAACATGGTTGGGCATGAGACAGCACCAACCCCAGCAGGACACGTGGTAACGCGCAAGCTGCGCTCATCAGGTCCAGGTACAGCGCCTCGTCACCGGGTTCGAGAAAGATCCGCTCGCGACGATTGCCGCGTTGCGTCATGTGATGTGGTATGCTTGGCAGGGTAATCCGCGCGCGTCTCGGCATTTCCTTAAGCGCCTCTCCCGGCCGCCGCGAACAAGCTAAGTCTGCTCCGAGATTTATGCAATTGATTATCATGTCACCGAAATATGGAGGTGTGGATCACAGTCTTCGCCCACCGGGACGTTCGGTGATAACGCACGGCATGGAGGGAAAACGGATGGCCGGCGAGACCTGCGAGCGCGCTCGTTGTCGAACGCGGTGGCGCATGGAGAGGGTCGCGGCGTCGGCGGTCTCGGTCCTCATGCTGACGACGGTAGCGGCGCACGCACAGCTCGAATCCTGCACGAGGTTCAGATCGTCGGACGCGAAGCATGCGTCCAGGCCTGTCCGGGACTACATGCTGGGCGCCGACGTCCGCATGGTGAGCGTCTGCGGCGACGGCCCCCGGCCCACCTATCTGGCGGAGAGCCGTGTGACGAGGGAGGGGCGCTTCTGCCGCTTCACGACCTTCGAGCTGATCATGTCGCCGAGCCTCCCGCACCGCCTCGTGCGCAGGGCGTCGACAGTGCAAAACAGCGTGATGCTTACGAATTCCGCCTGTCCATCGCCCGACCGCGGAGGCTACACCGCATTGAACAACCTATCCACCGACGTGTTCGAGCACCTGGCGCGCCAATGGCGATCGGTGACCGCGTCTCCCGCCTCGTTCGATCGTCTGATCTTCCTGCATCCGGACCGGACCGTCCTGAGACAACTTCGTGATGTAATCTCCAAGGGGCGGGGCGGCGAGCTCTCTATCCTGGACATCATGGAAGAGGAGCGCCTCGGCATATGGACCGTTTATGATGTCCAAGTGAAGGATCCAGATCGCTCCGATGAGCTCTACTCGGTAACCATGCTGCGATGGTTCGGCTTCATCTATCAAACCACGAATATCGGTCGGGCGGTATATTGACGCAACCAAGTCATTCAGGAATAACGGGACATTGCGACAGGCGAAGGCCTGAGAAGGGGGAAGAGATGACCTGAAACCTTCTTTAGCGACCCAGTGGGTTTGAATCCCACCCGGTAGAGGCGGAGCCCGCCAGCCGGAGGCGAGTCTTGCATGGGCGTCGGCGACGGCGTTCGTGAAGCGTAGACAGCAAGCGTCGAAGCGGTGTGTCAGCCCCGAGATTATACAATGTTGGAGCCTTCGCTTATGTCCCAGCGGGGGCAGCATCGGGAAGCCCGCCATGGCCAGGGCGACCGATCCGGCCGGGGTC
>JBBRPO010000125.1:0-3297 GCA_038227865.1 Caulobacterales bacterium | reverse complement strand
GCGGGAACACATCAAACGAAAGACCATCCAACATCGGCGCTTGCAGCACCGCAAAATCGCCGCCTAAATATCAACCCCAGATGAGGCCAGCTCTCCGCTAAATCCGAACCCGAACTGTCTCAAAACTTCTGACGACGTACATCCATGGCGTCCACTTCGACGTGTTGAGCCGAGGCGGCGCACGCCCCGATGTGCTCGATCAAGGCCCCCGGGATACTGTGCTGATCAAGGAGCCCGTCGAGCTTCTGATCCGCTTCGACCAGCCGGCCATCAAGGCTCCATTCATGTACCACTGCCATATCCTGGAGCACGAGGACAACGGCATGATGGGGCAGTTCGTTGTCGCCTGAACCCGCGCGGCAGAGGCTCTGAGCCCGCCCCTCCCCCCGCCCGCCCGCTGGAGACCGACGGAACCGAAGCGCATCCTAGCTGTTAGGGCTTATGTTGAAAGCACCCAAATGGGTCCGAAGCGGATGTCTTCGGTTCGTCCGGGCCACTCCGCCTTCACTTCATAGGAGGGATACCCCGTCCAGACTCCTGGATCGGCCGGCGATTTTTGAAAGTATCCGCGCAGGCGGCCCAAGGATCATGCAGACTGAATTCCAGCGCCGGCCCCGTTTGAGGCCCATCGAGCGCGCCTTGATCCTCACGTGTTGTTCCTCCTTGCTCGCCTACGGAGTACCCGCCTACGCGCAACCGGTTCCGCAAGAAAGCAGCGCGCCGCCCGAGGCGAGACACACGCTGACACACTCTGCAGGCGCGGCGTCACCGAACTGCACACACGTTCAACATTGGGATGCTGCCATACAAATGCGCGCCGCCAACGACGCGGCGGCGCAGCAAACTGTGGAGCCCCAAAGCGCGCAAAGCCCCGACGCCGCCCACGCTGACGGTAATTCGCCCAATTCAACGTTGGGTGCGTCGGATCGTTCGATGAATTCCAGCATGAGCATGGACACGCCCAGCGGGCCGAAACCGAAGACCACGCTGATGTTTCACCTAAATCAATTCATGGTCTATTCCAGCACGTCTGGCCCGCGCGGGAAGTCCCGCCTGACGGGACCGGGCTATTGGATGCTGAGCTATGATAACGATTTAACGACAAGCAACCATTTGAGCATCGATATTATGGGCTCACCAGAGCAATTGACGGTGGGTGAGAAGGGCACGCCTCAACTTCTACAGACCGATCACATCGATAATATGCATGCCCATGACACCATCATGGCGTTCGAGGTCAGGGATGCGTTGGCGATAGGCGCCGACAACAAGCAACAACTGACATTCATGTTCGCGCCTCGCGGCGAAGCCGCGATCGGGCCCGTGCCGTTCATGCATCGCGAGTCAGCGGAGGGGAACCCGGACGCTCCGCTTGGTCATTCGCTCCAGGACGGCTTCCATGACGCCTCGACTGTGCTGGGGGTGGAATATCGAATTGTGCGGACCACGGCCCAGCTTACCGCGTTCAGCGGTCAGAATATTACTCAGCCCTTTCCCCTGCACCGTCCGGATTCATACGCCGTGCGCTTGAACGAGGACATCGACGGTCACATCGTTGTGGGGGCGTCCTACGCCGATGTCCTGCTACCGGTGGACACCGGAGGCGCTGAGCATAACCAGTTCATCTCTGCTTGGCTGACAACAACACATAAGATCGCTGAGGATACTCTAAAGTCGGCGTTCGTTGTGGCTTCAGCTCGTGCTGGCCATGGCGCCTTCCTCAACAGTCTTATGGAGGAAGCGGTATATCAGCGAGGAAAGAACCATTTCTACGGTAGAGCCGAGGTTCTTCAGATCACTCCTGCTCAGTTGGAACTGACAACACCCAGCGGCGCCGAAAATGCGAAATGGGTGGAGGCTTTGACCGTTGGATATGAGCGTTCCTTGTTCGAAAAAAACGCACTCCACCTGCTTGTTGGCGGATCATACACGAAGGACTTCGTGCCCGCGGCTTTTCAACCGGGCTATGGGTCTGACCCAAGCGGCGTCAAAATCTACCTGCGCCTGAACTTGATGATGAGCGGCCCTGGTTTCTGAGGCCGCCCTAATAAATAAAAGCAGCCGGACTTTGGATTTGCCTCGATGGCCATGTCCACTTGAGGACGTGTCCACGCGTGACGCCGCCTCTGAGCGGCCAACGGAACGCCGGCGCCCGGACCCGTCTCGCCAGCGGCGAGACGGTATGTGTGGTGGCGCACGCCTACGGGTTAGCAACGTAACGCTCCGGGCGACGCTAGTGGATAGAATGTGACGGAAGAGTCCTTCGCCTATCTAGGGATTTCAACTGCTTACCGCTGTTCCCTAGGTTCCAAGCGTCTGATTCTCACCACTAGATGTTTGGTCCCGGGATTTGGTGGGTCGGGTCTGAGGTGAAGCGGTGCGGCTCTTTGAGCCACGTTTTGCAGATGCCTTCGTAGGGCGTGAGGCCTTTGAGGGTCTTGAGCCTGCGGCCGAAGTTGTAGGCGGCGACGAAGTCGCCAAGATGCTGCCTGAGTTGGTCGTGTGTTTCGTAGTGGTAGCGTTTGACGGTCGCTTCCTTGATCGTTCGGTTCATCCGTTCGACCTGCCCGTTGGTCCAGGGGTGGCGGGGCTTGGTGAGGCGGTGATCGATGTCGTTCTGCGCGCAGGCGAGCGCGAAGGAGTGGCAGCGGAAGAGTTCGCCTGCGGCGAGGGCCAGCTTGACCTCTTCGACGGCGGAGCCCGGATACTTCGGATCGGTGAAGTGGATGCCGTTGTCGGTGAGTACGGTGTGCACCGTGTAGGGCACTGCGGCGATGAGGTGTCGGAGGAAGTCGGCGGCGACCCTGGTGGTAGCTTTTTCGTGGAGCTCGACGAAGGCAAACTTGGAGGTGCGGTCGATTGCGACCAGCAGGTAGAGCTTCCCTTGCTCGGTACGGACCTCGGCAATGTCGATGTGGAAGTAGCCGATCGGGTAGCTTTTGAACTTGCGCTTGTTGGGCGCATCGCCCTCGATTGTCGGAAGCTGCGAGATGCCATGACGCTGCAAACAGCGATGCAGCGACGAGCGCGTCAGGTGTGGAATGCTCGCCTGCAGAGCGTAGAGGCAGTCGTCGAGCGGCAGCAGCGTGTGCCGCCGGAAGGCAACGATGACCGCCTCGTCCTCGATCGACAGCACGGTCGACCTGGCGACCTTGGGGCCGGTCGGGAGATCGGCCGTCGATGTCCGCCGCTTCCACTTCGCGACAGTCTTCTGGTTGATGCCATGGCGCTTCGCCAGCGCCCTCAAGCTCGCTTGACTATGCTGTATCGCTCGACGGACTGCCCCAGTCGTTGTGG
>JBBRPO010000124.1:0-3342 GCA_038227865.1 Caulobacterales bacterium | reverse complement strand
GTACCCCTCCGCTGGGGGCCGCCTTGCTGACGTGCGGTCTGGACGGGATGCTGCGCTCGTAAGGAGACCTTATGAGCGCTCATAGCTGTGCAGCATGGCCCATATGACGTTGATGACGGGGCCCGAGCGCCGTCGGCGTTGGCGCGAAGACGAGCAGCGCGAGATCCTTATGGCGGCGTTCTCGCCCGGCGCCGTGGTGTCAGACGTGGCGCGGCAGTACGAGGTCGCCACCAGCCTGATCTACAAGTGGCGACGCGAGGTGTTGGCCGCCCGCGATGAGGGCGGCTTCGTCCCGGCGGTTGTCGTTGATGGTGGCGCGGACGTTGGGCCGGCTGGGAGCCTGGGGCCCGCCATCGTCGTCGAGCTGCCGCGCGGCGCCCGGGTGACGATTAGCGCCGATACGCCCGCGGCCTTGGTGACCGCGACGCTGCGGGCGCTGCGATGATCCCGGTTCCGTCTCGGGGCCGGGTTTGGATTTCCACCGGTCACACGGACATGCGTAAGGGGATGCCGGGGCTGGCCCTGCTGGTCCAGGAGCACCTGTTGCGCGATCCCCACGGCGGAGATCTCTACGTGTTCCGTGGCCGGGGCGGGTCGCTGATCAAGATCCTGTGGCACGACGGTATCGGCATGTCGCTCTACGCCAAGCGCCTGGAGCGTGGGCGCTTCGTTTGGCCCGCCACGGAGGGCGGCGCCGTGGCCCTGACGTCCGCCCAGTTGGGCTATATGCTCGAGGGGATAGACTGGCGTAACCCCCAGCACACCTGGCGGCCGACCAGCGCCGGATAGGGGCTCATTTTTCTTTGCTGAGCCTGCATTTAGGGGCGCCACAAGCGCTCAAAAGTATGATTCCATCAGGGTTATGGACGTCACGGCCCTGCCCATTCCGGACGATGTTGAAGCGCTCAAGGCGGCGCTGAAGATGGCGCTCGCCAAGGCCGGCGAGGCCCAAGACAAGGCGGCGAGCGCGCAGCAGAAGCACACAGATGTCGCCGCGGAGCTGGCCGTCGCCAAGGCCATGGCGTCGGAAGACAAGGCCCTCATCGCCCACCAGGCGCTCAGGATCGCCAAGCTGGAGCGCCAGGTCTACGGGCCGCGCAGGGAACGTAGCGCCCAGCTCCAGGATCAGATGGAGCTCGAGCTCGAAGAGCATGAGGCCAGCGCCACGCAGGACGAGATCGCCGCTGAGCTCGCCGTGGCCAAGACCACGACCGTGGCGGGCTTCGTTCGCAACCGCCCCCAGTCTCGCACCTCCTTTCCAGATCATCTGCCCAGGGAGCGCGTCGTGCTGGCCCCCCCGACGGCGTGCGAGTGCTGCGGCGGAGGCCGGCTTCGCAAGCTCGGCGAGGACGTGACGCGCACCCTGGAGTCGATCCCTCGGCAGTGGAAGGTGATCGAGACGGTGCGCGAGAAGTTCACCTGTCGCGACTGCGAGAAGATCAGCCAGGCGCCGGCCCCCTTCCACGTCATTCCCCGGGGATGGGCAGGCCCAAGCCTTCTGGCGATGATCCTCTATGAGAAGTTCGGCGCCCACCAGCCGCTCAACCGGCTCTGTGAGCGCTACGCCCTGGAGGGCGTCCCGATCGCCCTGTCGACCATGGCCGACGCCGTGGGTGCGGGCTGCCTCGCCCTCAGCCCTGTCTTGACCGCCCTGGAGCGCCGCGTCTTCTCAGCCGAGCGGCTCCACGGCGATGACACAACCGTTCCGGTTCTCGCCGCCGGCAAGACCGACATCGCCCGATGTTGGGTCTACGTCGCCGACGACAAGCCGTTCGGTGGCGTCGACCCGCCAGCCGCGATGTTCTACTATTCGCGTGATCGAAGCGGCGAGCACCCGCAGGCACATCTTGCTCAGTGGTCTGGGGTTTTCCAGGCCGACGCCTTCAGCGGCTACGGCAAGCTCTATGCGCCAGATCGCAAGCCCGGCCAGATTCTGCAGGCCGGCTGTTGGAGCCACGCGCGCCGGCCGTTCTTCATTTTCGCCGATCTCCAAGAGGCTGCCCGACGCAAGGCCACAGGCAAGAAGCCAGTGGTGGTCTCGCCCGTCGCCCTTGAGGTGGTCCGTCGGATCGACGCCATCTTCGACATCGAGCGAGAGATCAACCGCCAGCCCCCCGAGAAGCGCCGCGCCGTACGTCAGGAGCTGAGCAAGCCGATCGTCGAGGCGCTGCACGCCTATCTCGAGGAGAAGCAGTTCAGCTTCTCCCGCACCCACGACCTCCATAAAGCGATGAGATACCTGCTCAAGCGCTGGCCCGCCTTCACGCTGTTCCTCGATGACGGTCGAGTTTGTCTCAGCAACAACGCCGCCGAGCGCGCCCTGCGCGGCATCGCGCTCGGCCGGAAGTCTTGGCTGTTCTGTGGCTCAGATCGCGGCGGTCAACGCGCCGCGGCCATGTACAGCCTGATCGTCACAGCCAAGATGAACGACGTCGATCCCCACGCTTGGCTGGCCGATGTGCTCGCCCGCATCGCCACCCATCCGGCTCACCGGATCGATGAGCTCCTGCCGTGGAACTGGAAGGCCCTACGCAACCAGGTCCCCACCGCCGCCGCGGCCTGACCATGCAACGCAACAAGGTCTACGCCGTTACCGTCGTCGCCGCCGTCGACCAGGAGTTCGGCGTCGACGAGGAACTCCTGCACCACATCTCCATCGGCATGGAGCCCGAGGACCGCGTCATCATGATCTACGGGCTCGGCGGCGATAGCGTCATGGCCTTCACCGACGACGGCGTCGAGGAGCTCAAGAACTTGCTCGAGTCCTAAAGGCAGAATCCGGACATGTTCCGCTGATCGGTTGCAAGCTGCGGCCTACGCCGGATGGGTACAGCGGGTCCGACGCTACTGTTCATCTCCGGCGCCGGCAGCGATGTGCGGAACAAGGCCAACGCCCATCATCCAGGACCGCACAGCGGCGCCGGCCGTGGCTGACTTCCTCGCCGCGGGTTAAACGGCTTTCGAAGCGCCCAGGCGTGCAATCTTAACCTGGGGACCCTATATGAGACGTGCGCATCGCTGGCCGCACCGGCCGCGACGACTGCCCTGCTCCTAAAATCAATTAGAGCCGCGCAGGGGTTCGCGCACCCATTCCATGTCTCAAGACCAACTAAGAAAGGTGCTAAGCACCCCCTATGCCTAAGACCCGCGCCCCCAAGGGCTCACGTTTCCAGAACAACACCGCCGGCAAGCCTGCCAGCCCATCCCCTACAAAGGCGGCGGCCCCAAAATCGGGCCCAAAGCCCGCCCCTCGCCCGCAACGGGGCATCCCCGACCGCGCGACCCTGCTGAACTACATCCGCGATGGCGGCGAGACCGATAAGGCGACGCTGGCCAAGGTCT
>JBBRPO010000123.1:0-3354 GCA_038227865.1 Caulobacterales bacterium | reverse complement strand
GGGCCGCCGGCTGGCCGGCCAGTCGGAGGGCGCTCCCGACCAGCCGCGCGCCATCCGCCCCGGCCCCGAACAGCTTCCGCAGGGCCTCAAAGGGCGAGGCGCCGGCGTTGAAGGTCTCCAGCCGCGCCTCGCCCCGGATGCCGGCCAGGGCCTTGGCGAGATCGACCGCCTGATAGAAGCCGCCCAGGGCGTCCACCAGCCCCAGGCCCCTGCCCTGGGCGCCGGTCCACACCCGCCCGCGGGCGATTTCGCGCACCCGCTCGGCGGTCAGGCCCCGGCCCTGCGCCACCCGGCCGATGAAGCCGTTGTAGATGCCGTCCATCCAGGCGGAGAAGGCGGCGCGCCGCGTGGCAGCGTCAGCGCCCCCACGACGAGGAGCAGCAACGCGGCCTGCGCCGCCAGGGCCCAGCCGAGCCACGGAGCGGCGCCGCGCCTTCGATGACCCGTTTCACGCCGACCCGCCGCGAGCCAGTCGCGGACCGCGGCTACGCGCGCTCGCCTCAGTGGATCGGGATCCAGCCGCTGTTTCAGCTGTGCCCATCCCTGCTCGACATCGATGGGCAAGACGGTGACCTCGGCCTTCAGGCCACGCTCGAACGCCAGATCGGCCCGGCATTCGGCGCAGACATTCAGGTGCGCCTCGACCCTGGCCTGTTCAGACCCGTCCAGGCGCCCGGTCACATACCAGGGCAGGAGCGATCGGGCCTCAAGGTGGTCGTCGCTCTGGGGGGGATGATGCGCCCGTTCACGACGCCCTCACAACCAATCCGCCAACGGGTCGGCCAGCCGTCGCTTCAGATGCCGCCGGGCATGGTACATTCGCGTCTTCACGGTGTCCGGCGGACAGGCCATGATCTCGGCGATCTCGCGGTAGCCGATTTCGTGGAAATAGGCGAGATCGACGACGGCGCGGTGGTCGGCCGACAGTTCGCCCATGGCGCTCAACAGGGCCTGCTGGACCTGTCGCTGGCCGAGCAGCTGTTCCGGGCCGGGCTCGACGCTCTCCCGGGTTTCGGCATGCCGATCTTCCATGGGTTCATCCTGCCGCCACAGGGCGTTCAGCGCTTTTCGGTAAGCGATGGCGAAGATCCAGGTCGATACCTTGCTGGTTCCGTTGTAGCCGCGCGGCCGTTCCCACACCACCATCATGGTGTCGTTGAGCACTTCCTCCACGAGTTGCGGGCGGTGGATCATGTTGATGAGGAACCGGGTGAGGCGGGCGTGATAGGCTCGGTAGAGGGCTTCGAAAGCGCGCCGGTCTCCTTCCGCGATCAGGCCGATCAAACGCGCGTCGTCCCGCGAGTCCGATCGCGCGACAGTCCGGGGCTGACCAACGTCGGCTTCCATGCGTGCTCCCGATTAATTCCTCGCCGGCGGGAAAAGGTTCAAAGGGCGCCTCGCAAATCCTCCGGATCTTCGATGCGAGGGAGGCAAAGGCGACCGTCCTATGTTCGAGCCTCCCGTGGTTTTTTCTCCACCGCTTTGAACGCTTGATCTCCCAACAGCAATACACGGAGGCGACGAACGGGAAATCCACGGGCAACAGGTCGCGACAGCCAGGAGGAGAGAACCATGAACCACATCACCAGGAGTGTCATCGCAACGTCGCTGGCCTCCGTGCTCGGCATCGTGAGTTTGGCTTCCCATGCCCAGGCCCAAACCCAGCCGCCGCCGCCGTGTCACCCCAATCCGAACGCCGCCCAAGATCGGCAAACCGTCCTGCAACGCGGCGACATCAGCCAGTTGCCCGAGGATCTGCGTGAGAGGCTCGGCGTGCTGGCGGAACGCCCCCACAGTCAGTTGCCTACTCAAGCCTACGCGGAAGCGAACCACCCCAGTCGCCTGTTCCAGTATTACCTGCTCGATACCACCGGCTTCGAGCCCAATCCCTTTACCCAGCTGTTTCCCGGCATCAACGAGAAGGCGATGCTGACCGCCACCGGGCCCGCCTGCGGGCTGCCGACGATTGGGTCGGTGCGTGTCGTTCTGGAGCCGAAACCCGGCTTGCCCACCGATCCCAATAACGTACGCGCCTTCATCGACGTCTTTTACGATATGGCCGGGCTCTTCGTCATCAACAACGAGAGCGGCTGGTACGAGGGGTGGATGATCCACGATCTGGTCGTCGCTCCGGTCTCGTCCACCCCAACCTTCGGCTCCATCAGCCGGGAGGACGCGGCGGCGCTTCAGGCGATAGGCGATCACCATAATGTGCCCGGCGCCGTCTTCACCATTAATGGCGCCGCGCCGCACCTGCCGAGCCCGGGCGACCATTTTCCGAGCCAGCAGACCAATGTCGTGCCCATCCAGCTGAGCATGGGCGCGTGGAACACGCTGCAACAGAGCGACGGTCACGCCTATTGGGAGTTCAACTATACGACCAACTGGATCCACCCGCTGTATGAACTCCCCTTCACCGGCGGAATACCCGGGACCTTCGAGGCGGGAAAGATCGGCGCGCTCCAGTCGATCGTGCCGGGGTCGGGGCCGTCGGGGGTCAAGAACGATCCGGTGCGCTATGGAGACAACCCCAACAATAAGGGGATCATCCAGGCCTCGGGTCCTCGCGACCCGGACAAGTTCGACGCCGGCGTCGATTCGCAGCGCGAGTTCCGTCAGCGCTTCATTCCAAGCGGCCTGGCGAACGAAATCTTCCTCGACGTCTACCAGCGGTTGAGGTCGTTCGAGCCGAACGTCACCGATACCCAGCAGCGGCTGTTCGACGCCTACGCGAGCGAGGTGGCGCGCGTGGACAAAAACGGCGACGGCGTGATTTCGGCCCTTGAAGGCGACGTCGATACGGCGTCGGGCGGATTTCCGGACAACACCCGGCTTTTCATTCCGGCCACGGAATTCACCCGCTTCGCCATCACCCGCGAGATCAACGATGGACTGCTCGCGCCACGTTTCGCGCCCAGCCAAAAGGCCTGGGTGATGTCTGGGCAGATCGTGCGGGTAAATCCCGGGGTTCCCGCTTCCGCCGGCCGCGACGCCGACGACAGGTAGATTAAGGGCCGCCGAGGCGCGGGCGCTTCCTTTGCCCGCGCCTCGCGAGGAACTTCGAGTCGATCCGCGGCGGTCGCTCCGGCGACCGCCGCGGGCCTGCCCTATTCAGTCTGGTTTCGCGCACCGCTCACCATCCCCCCTCCGGCGCCAGCACCGTGGCCCCGTCGGCCCGCAGGCGCGCCTGGCGCAGGTCGCTGATCGCCGCCCGGGCCGCCGGCTGGCCGGCCAGTCGGAGGGCGCTCCCGACCAGCCGCGCGCCATCCGCCCCGGCCCCGAACAGCTTCCGCAGGGCCTCAAAGGGCGAGGCGCCGGCGTTGAAGGTCTCCAGCCGCGCCTCGCCCCGGATGC
>JBBRPO010000122.1:0-3406 GCA_038227865.1 Caulobacterales bacterium | reverse complement strand
CGAAGGCGCCGAGGTCATGATCGTGTTCGGCCGCCACGAGGACACCTGCCCTGTTCGGTCGCTGAGGCGATGGCTCGATGCGGCCGCGCTCACGTCCGGCCCAGTGTTCAGGAAGGTTAACAAGGCTAGTCGGGTCGAGGGGCGGCGGCTGAGCGAGGACGCCGTGCGCCAAATCCTGCTGCGTCGGGCCGCCCAGGCGGGCGTGAAGGGTTCCCTCGCCGAGCCGGTGAGCCCTCATGGTTTGCGGGCGGGTTTCGTCACGACGGCTTACCGCAACGGCGTCCCGGACGAGGAAATCATGGGCCACACGCGCCATCGGAGCCTGACCACCATGCGGAGCTACGTCCGCCGCGCCAAGCTGTCGAAAACAGCGCCGGCGGGTAAGCTTGGCCTTTGAAATTCAACGTCTGTGGCGACACCTATTGGAACCCTTGCAGTCTGATACCATTTCCGGTATCAAGGCACTGTGAAGAGTCGATGATTATCGATGGATGAGCGGGAGATAGATTGGCGCGGCAGCACCTACAAAGACCTCTGCGACATGCCGGCAAAAGTCCGGCAGACTTTCGGTTTCGCTCTGGGCTTAGCCCAGAACAATCTGCCGTATGAGGACGCTAAAACGCTCTCAGGATTCAAGCCGGTGTTGGTTGAGATCCTCGAGGACGACGACGGCGACACCTATCGTGCGGTTTACACCGCGCACTTCGAGAACGTCGTTTACGTGCTGCATTGCTTCAAGAAGAAATCGACCAAAGGTCGCTCGCTCCCGAGCCGCGATAAGGAAACCATCGAAGCACGCCTCGCCGAGGTGAAGAAGATCGAGGCGGAAAAGGCGAAACTGAAGAAACGAGGATCATGATGAGCGGACATGTCACTCAAGCCGGTCAAAGCGTCCTGGACCAGCTCGGTCTCGATCAAGGGTTTATCGTCAAGGCGAAGCTTGCGCAGCGCCTCGCCCTTTCGATCGTCGAGATGGGATTGAGCCAGCGTGAAACGGCCGCTCTTTTGCCGATCGCTCAGCCCAAGCTGTCTTTAATCACCCGTGGCAAGCTCGAGGACATCAGCCAGAGCAAACTCGAAGAGTGCCTCCGGGCGCTCGGTCACGACATCGAGATTTCGATCAGCAAGCGCCATGAGGGCTCTGGAGAAGTCAGAGTTCGTGAATTCGCCTAACGGCTGACAATAAGCATTATCGGAAATGGGCATTCATTTCCGGTGGGTGGCGTGTCAGATTTCGAAATAGCTGCGACTGGTGCAGCCGCAATGGATTTGGGGCCCAAATGCATACGTCCATTCGTTCCGACGATCGAAATAGACGCGACTGCCCATACCGCTATCTCAGACTGATCCAATAGCCCGGACGCTCTTGGCGACAGGCTTGTCGCCGTGCAGATTGATGGCCATAGATGGCCGATCCGGAAATTCGACCATCAATCGCAGTTCGCCGCCGAGAGCGCGGATGTGCCGGCGCAGCGTCGAAACGAGCGCGTCATCGCCGTGTTCCAGCTTGGATACCCGATCCTGTGATGTGCCCATGGCGGCGGCGACCTCGACTTGGGTGCGCTTGACCGCCTCCCGGACCTCCCGAAGCGTGACTTCGCGGATGAGTTCCTCGCCGCGAGCCTCGCCGGCCTCCTGGACCGTCTTGGGTTGCCGCGCGATCCAATCGTTGGCGTCGATGGTGCGATAGGTCATTTCAGCGCCTCCAAATGTTGATCGAAGCGGGCGTCAGCCCGCTTGATAAGTCCCTTGTAGAACCGGCCCGAATTGACGCCTGACTTGTCGCCGCCAACGAGCAGGATGGCGGCTCGTTCGGGGTCGAACGCGAAGGCGATGCGCCACACGCCGCCATCGGCGCGAAAGCGCAGTTCCTTCATGTTCGCATGCTTGGATCCGCTCAGAGTGTCGACTGCGGGCCGACCAAGACTGGGCCCAAGATGCTCAAGCAGCCTGATCCCCGCAATCAACTCGATACGCACGGCTTCCGACAGAGCGTCCGCCTCGCGCGCGAAGTCGGCGTGGAACTGAACCGTCCAAGTCATGCCGATATATGGCTTGGAATGAATATGGTGTCAAATGCATATTCTGGTTCGACGCGGTGTTTCGATCGGATCTGACTCGCCTATTTAAGAGTGGCGAGACCCAATTTCCCATCCAACAAACCCGGCCCTTGGGCAATCGTATAGCCAATCGCCGAATAGCCTGCCGCGCGCTTGGCCGCCATGCGGGCCAACACCGGCACGTCGCGGTCGACATAGTCATAGATGATGACCTCCCGCTTGGGGTCATAAAGCCGGTGAAGACGGCCGGCGTACTGCGCCAAGGTTCCCCACCACCTCGGTGCGGCGCTTGATCTCGCCGTTCAGGCGCTCCAGCGAGTTGGTGGAGTGCAGCTTGAGCCGATGGGCGGGCGGGAAGGTCATGTAGGCGAGGACATCGGTCTCGGCGTCGTCGAGGAAGCCGGCGAGCCTGGGCAGCTTGGGCCGCAGCTGGTCGGCGACCCGGCGCCACTGGTCGCGGGCGCTGGCGGCGTCGTCCTGGGCGAAGGCGGTGCCGACGAAGGCGGAGACCACGCGGCGGCCGCTCTTGCCGGCATGGGCCAGCACGTTGCGCATGAAGTGCACGCGGCAGCGCTGCCAGGTGCAGGAGAGCACCTTGCTCACCGCCGCCTTGATGCCCTCGTGGGCGTCGGAGATCACCAGCTTGACGCCGCGCAGGCCGCGCCGGGCCAGGCTGCGCAGGAAGGCGGTCCAGAAGGTCTCGGCCTCCGAAGGGCCGACGGTCATGCCCAGCACTTCCCTGCGGCCGTCGGCGTTGGCGCCCACGGCTACGATCACGGCGACCGAGACGATCCGCCCGGCCTGGCGCTGCTTCACATAGGTGGCGTCGATCCACAGATAGGGCCAGTCGCCCTCGATCGGGCGGTCCAGGAAGGCATGGACCCGCTCGTCGATCTCCTCGCAGAGCCGCGACACCTGGCTCTTGGAGATGCCGCCCATGCCCATGGCCTTGACCAGGTCGTCCAGTCCCGGACTTGATCCGGGAGCGGGTGGAGATCCCCTGGATGTAGGCCTCCTGGATCACCGCGGTCAGCGCCTTCTCGGCCAGCCGCCGCGGCTCCAGGAAGCCGGGGAAGTAGCTGCCCTTCCTGAGCTTCGGTATCCGCAGCTCCACCGTGCCGGCCCGGGTCTCCCAGTCGCGGTCGCGGTAGCCATTGCGCTGCGCCAGCCGTTCGGCGCTCTTCTCGCCATGCGCCGCCCCGGTCAGCCCGCCCACCTCCAGCTCCATCAGCCGCTGGGCAGCGAAGCCGATCATCTCACGCAACAAATCGGCGTCCGGGCTCTTCTCCACCAGCCCGCGCAGGGCCATCATCTCGTCGGTCATCTTCGGTTCCTTGGTCTTGGGG
>JBBRPO010000121.1:0-3441 GCA_038227865.1 Caulobacterales bacterium | reverse complement strand
GATCGGCGTCTCCAGCCGGTCGAGACTGAACGTTTCAGGCAGCTTCGCGCTCATCGTCGTTTTCCAAAAATTGCCGGCCAGCCCGCCGCACTTTTCACCCGCGCCGTGCTAGCGTCCACCCGAATTCCGAAAATGGTTGGGGGACCGCAACATGATCTTGCTCGCAAACGCGCTGGTCGCAGTGGTCGCCGCACTGCATGTCTATTTCCTGGTGCTGGAGATGTTTCTCTGGACCAAGCCGCTGGGGCTGAAGACGTTTCGCAATAGCATCGAGAAGGCGACGGAATCGGCGGTGCTGGCCGCCAATCAAGGGCTCTATAACGGCTTCCTCGCCGCCGGCCTGGTCTGGGGCCTGTTCCATCCGACGCCCGCCTTCGCGTTCCAGATCAAGATCTTCTTTCTGCTCTGCGTGATCGTGGCCGGGGTTTATGGCGCCGCCACCGTCAGTAGGCGGATCCTGTATGTGCAGGCGGCACCCGCGGCGCTGGCCTTGATCCTGCTCTGGCTGTCCTGAAATCGTTCATCTTTTCAGCACATCCCTACCTTGCAATGCAGTATCCGTTCCGCCAGTATCCGGCGCAGCGATGGCGCCCACGTGGTCGTATGAGACCCCCGGGAAAGATCATCGGCTCAATCATAACACACGAGGAAAACGTACTATGAGGAAGGGTATTCTCCATCTGATCACCGGCACGGCGCTCGCGGTTGCGCTGTCGGCATCGTCGGCCTACGCGCAGAAGAAATACGACACCGGCGCGACCGACACCGAGATCAAGATCGGCCAAACCAATCCATTCTCGGGCCCTGCTTCCGCTTACGCGACCATTGGCAAGACCCAGGCCGCCTACATGAAGATGATCAACGATCAGGGTGGCGTGAACGGCCGCAAGATCAATTTGATCCAGTATGACGACGCCTACTCGCCGCCGAAAGCGGTCGAGCAGGTGCGCAAGCTGGTCGAGAGCGACGAAGTGCTGCTGACCTTCCAGCTGCTCGGCACGCCCTCGAACGCCGCGGTCCAGAAGTACCTCAATTCGAAGAAGGTGCCGCAGCTGTTCGCCGCCACCGGCGCCTCGAAGTTCACCGACCCGAAGAATTTCCCGTGGACGATGGGCTTCAACCCCAACTACTTCGTCGAGGGGCGGATCTACGGCCAGTACATCATCAAGACCTATCCGCATGCCAAGATCGGAATCCTCTACCAGAACGACG
Organism: Caulobacterales bacterium; assembly: GCA_038227865.1. Lineage (GTDB taxonomy): Bacteria > Pseudomonadota > Alphaproteobacteria > Caulobacterales > Caulobacteraceae > Acaudatibacter. The sequence continues at coordinate 2,229 of JBBRPO010000121.1, read as the reverse complement.
ACCTCGGTAAGGACTACCTGAACGGCATCAAGGCCGGTCTCGGCGACAAGGCGGCCGGCATGATCGTGACTGAGGCTTCCTACGAAGTTTCCGACCCGACCATCGATTCGCAGATCCTCAAGATCAAGGACAGCGGCGCCGACCTGTTCTTCAGCGCCACGACGCCGAAGCAGGCGGCGCAGGCGATCAAGAAGATCGCCGAACTCGCCTGGCATCCGGTGCAGATCCTCGACATCAACGCCACCTCGGTCGGCGCGGTGATGAAGCCCGCCGGGCTGGAAGCCTCGAAGGGCGTGATCAGCGTCAACTACGGCAAGGATCCGCTCGATCCGACCTGGAAGGACGACGCCGGCATGAAGCGTTATTTCGAGTTCATGGCGAAGTATTATCCGGACGGTGACAAGGATTCGAGCTTCAACAGCTACGGCTACTCGACCTCGCAGCTGATGATCTATGTGCTCAAGATGTGCGGCGACGACCTGACCCGCGAGAACGTCATGAAGCAGGCCACCAGCCTCAAGAACGTCCAACTCGACCTTGCGCTGCCGGGCATTCTCGCCAACACCTCGCCGACCGATTATCGCGTCAACAAGCAGTTGCAGATGATGAAGTTCAACGGCGAGCGCTGGGAACTGTTCGGCCCGATCCTCGAGGACGCCGGCCCAGCCGGCTAGTCGCGGCTTCGTTGAAGGGAAACGATCGGCGGTCCCTCGGGGCCGCCGATTTGTTTTGGGGTTCGTGCGAGACCGTCACCCAGAGGAGTCGCGAAAGCGGCGTCTCGAAGGGCGACGGCCCGACTGTGGCCATTCGTCCTTCGAGGCTCACTTCGTTCGTACCTCAGGATGACGGGCGCGATTAGACGCACGGGCCATGTTTGAAGCGCCCTACGTCGGAATCTCGCCAAACGTCTTTCCGACCGGCAGCACCGCGTGCCGGATCAGGCGGGAATCCTCGACGCCGGCCTGGCGGTGTTTTACGGCTTCGCGGTACACCGGGTCGCGGATCATTTCCGCGAACGCGGCGACGGACGGGTATTCGGCGATGAAGGCGTGATCCCAGCGCTCTTCGGCTGGTCCGATCAGCATCAGTTCGAACCGTCCCTGCCAGACGATTTTGCCGCCGAGCCGCTCGAACACCGGGCCGCTTTCCCGGCCGTAAGCCGCATAGGCTTCCGCACCGGTTGCGTTGCGGCCGTCGGGATAGGCCGCCTGCGCGCGCAGCCGGACCAGGTTGAGCATGTGAATGGGCCCGGGCCGGTCATTAGCCTTGAACTGCGCGAAGACTTCCCTGGTCGGATCGATATGGCCCATTCGGCGCTCCTTGTTGCCTGGCTTGAAAACGCTATGGTTTACCACGCGCCGCCGCACCTCCTAATCCCGCGTTAACCTCTCCGTAACCGACCCTTAAATTCCGCCCGTTAGCGTGCGGCGGGACCGGTGTGAGCGGCGTATCGCGTATGGCGTTGGGACGGAAAAAGAGCGGTGGGCGCAAGGAGCCCTTGTTCGGGCTTCCGGCCGCATTGGCGGATCTGCGCCTTTCGCCGGAGGATCGCGTCCCCGCGGCCGAAGACCGGCCGAAAAAATCCAAGCGCAAACATGACGGCGACGACGAGCCGCCGCGCGAGCGCAAGCCGCAGGCGAGCCGAAGCGGTGCCAAGCGCCGATCGAAATCACGCGGCGGATTTCGCGTCGGCCGGCTGTTCTACTGGGGCGCGGTGCTCGGCCTGTGGGCCGCGATCGCCGTGGTCGGCGTCGTGATCTATGTCGGCGCGCATCTGCCGGCGATCCAGTCGCTGGAAATTCCAAAGCGCCCGCCGACGATCCAGATTGTCGGCCTCGACGGCAGCGTGCTGGCCTCGCGCGGCGAAATGGCTGGCGCCAATATTTCGCTGAAGGATCTGCCGCCCTATCTGCCCAAGGCGTTCATCGCCATCGAGGACCGCCGCTTCTATTCGCATTACGGCGTCGATCCGATCGGCATCGCGCGGGCCGCCGTCACCAACGTCCTGCATCGCGGCGTCTCGCAGGGCGGGTCGACGCTGACGCAGCAGCTCGCCAAAAACCTGTTCCTGACCCAGGAACGCACGATGGCGCGCAAGCTGCAGGAAGTGGAGCTGGCGCTCTGGCTGGAACGCAAGCATTCCAAGAACGAGATTCTCGAGCTCTACCTCAACCGGGTCTATTTCGGTTCCGGCGCCTATGGCGTCGAGGCCGCCGCCCAGCGCTATTT
>JBBRPO010000120.1:0-3458 GCA_038227865.1 Caulobacterales bacterium | reverse complement strand
GGCCTCGCCTTCGATGTCCTCGGCGATGATCAGCAGCGGGCGGGTGGACTGGACCACCGCTTCCAGCAGCGGGAGCAGGGGCTGCAGCGAGGAGAGCTTCTTCTCCGACAGCAGGACCAGGGCATCCTCCAGCTCGACCTCCATCTTCTCCGCGTTGGTGATGAAATAGGGCGACAGGTAGCCGCGGTCGAACTGCATGCCTTCGACCACCTCGAGTTCGGTCTCCAGGGTCTTGGCTTCCTCGACGGTGATGACACCCTCGTTGCCGACCTGCTTCATGGCGCGGGCGATCATGTCGCCCACTTCCTTGTCGCCATTGGCCGAGACGGCGCCGACCTGGGCGATTTCATCATTGGTGGTCACCTTGCGGGAGGAGGCCTTGAGGCTTTCCACCACCGCGACCACGGCCTTTTCCAGGCCGCGCCTAAGGTCCATCGGGTTCATGCCGGCGGCCACCGACTTGAGGCCCTCGACCACGATGGCCTGGGCGAGCACGGTGGCGGTGGTGGTGCCGTCGCCGGCCTTGTCGCTGGTCTTGGAGGCGACCTCGCGGATCAGCTGGGCGCCGAGGTTCTCGAACTTGTCTTCCAGCTCGATCTCCTTGGCCACGGTGACGCCGTCCTTGGTCGAGCGCGGCGCGCCGTAGGACTTCTCGATCACCACGTTGCGGCCCTTGGGTCCCAGGGTCACCTTGACCGCATTGGCCAGGATGTTGACGCCCCGCAGCATGCGGTCGCGCGCGTCGGAGGAGAAGTGAACGTGTTTGGCGGCCATCTGCCTGCTCTTTCGAAGGGTTGGGGAGTGAAAAGGGTGTTTTAAGGAGAGTCGCCTCAGGCGGCCTTCGCTTGGTCGGCGGCGGGCTCGACGATCCCGAGGATGTCGGACTCCTTCATGATCAGGAGATCGTCGCCGTCGAGCTTCACTTCACTGCCGGACCACTTGCCGAACAGGATGCGGTCGCCGGCCTTGACGTCCATGGGTATTCGCTTGCCGTCGTCATCCCGGGCGCCGGGGCCGACGGCGACGACCTCGCCTTCCTGCGGCTTCTCCTTGGCGGTGTCGGGGATGATGATCCCGCCCTTGGTCTTGGCTTCTTCTTCGACTCGCTTGATCAGGACGCGATCGCCTAGGGGATGAAAGGCCATATTCTAAGGATCTCCGGTGGCATGGCGCCGCAAAGGGACGGCCGGATTGGCAGTCGGCGCATGCGAGTGACAGCAGCATCTTGCACATGGCCCGGCGAGGTCGAAATGCAAGGCGCGGACACCCCCAGCGGGAAAGATATCCGGTCGCCGCGGCCGCGTCGGGTCCCCGACCGTCTCCGCGCTCGAACCAATGTATTGGGCGAAATGCCGGACGCTGGGTGTATGACTATAGGATGGACGGTCTGACGAGCGGCCAACTCGAAGCTCTCCGCGATCTTGCCCGGAAAAAAGCTGGCGCGGCGGTCCGGTTTGTCAATATTTCGGATGCGCGAATCCTGACCGATCTGGGTCTGGCGCGGCGAAGTCGGGAAGGTTGGGACATCACCCCCGAAGGGGCTGCGCTGTTGTCCGGCCAATCGGATCCCTCCGTGAACACTGATCCGACATCAAGCTGAGCCCGGCGTCCGACAAGGGACCGATGGCGGACAAGGCCAGCTGACCGCCAGATCGTGTCTGCCGCTTGATCGATTGGCGAACAACCGCCCATCCCCATCGAGGTCCCGGCCGTGTGCTTCCCCATTGGGTCTTCGAAGGTTCTCTACGTCCGCCCAGTTCCGATTAGCATCTCGACGCTCATCACCAGCCTCCCGTGGGATGCGAACTTCGATAGTCCCGCCCGCACCTCCTCGCGTACCGACCGGCGGCTTGCTTCCGGGAGCGCGAGATAGGCCTGCGGCATCATACCGATCCCCGCTTCAACGCAAGCCCAGTAGGCGTCGAACGATTCGATGACCGCCACGCGGGTCTCTCGATTGACCTGCACGTCGTGAAAGCCCGCGGTCCCGAGCATTCGCTCCAGCAGCTCGGCGTTCGCCAGAGCGAACGAGAGGTGGAGCGCCTCCCGCCGCGCTGGAAGACGGCGGCTGAGCGCATCAGCGAGAACGCCCCACATCGGCGCCCGAACCGGCTCGGCGATGACGCATACCGCGGCCCGGCGGCCGGTACGAAGGACGCGCCGGACCTCCCCGAGCCCCCGCGCCGGGTCGGGGAAGAACTGCAAGCCGAGCTGGCACACGACGGCGTCAAAGCTGCCGTCCCTGAACGGCAGCGCCTGGCCGTCCGCGGCCACCGGAAGAAAGGACCGGCTCCGGAGCCGGAGACGCGCCGCGTCGAGCATCGCTGGCGAGATGTCAGCGCCGATCACGCATCCCGAGGCTTGGACAACCGACAGCGCCATCAGGGCCGCCTCGCCTGACCCTGTGGCGAGATCGAGCAGTCGGTCTCCCCCGGACACCTCGGCGGCGGTCAGCAAGGCCGGCACGAACAGCCGAGACCAGCGGCCGACGTAACCGTCATAGGCTGCGGCATCGACGGACCGGCCGGCCGGCGCGTGGAGCCCTCGGCCGAAAGCGGCTTCCAGCGGAATTCGTCGCGGGTCGATGGGCGACATCCCCGAATTCCCGCGCAAGCGCCATTCTTGCCGACAGTAGCCGCGGCGTCGGGGACCCGTCTAGCTCTGCCGCTGCTCATTCCTCTCCGCGGGCCGGTGTCGGACGAGGCCCTGCTCGCCGAGATCGCCCGCATCGGGCGCTGACGGGCCGCCCGGGGTGGCAAGTGGACATTGCCGCGTGATAGACCTGAAACTCTACCCTGACGGACTGGCGACAATGGGTCCAATGTCAAAGCAGTTCGTCGTCCAGGCGTTCGCGCTAGCGATTGTCGCCACATCATCGGCGGCGTGGAGTCAGCCCTCCGGGCCCGCCGCGGAAGTATCGGTGCTCAAGACCGATGACGCCCGAATTCGCGCGCGGGCTTCGGCCGACGTAGGCGCGCTTTCGCGCATATACGGCCAAGACTACGTTCTTATCACCGCTGAAGGCGATGTCCGCTCGAGGGAAGACCAACTCGGCGAGCTTGGCAAAGGCCGGCTCCGTTTTGCTCCACTGGTCCCGATGGAGCGGCGCGTGCGGTTGTATGGCCGCACGGCGCTGGTGACCTCGCGTGATCCGGCCGGCATCGTCCGCGATGGACGGCAAATTGGCGGCGACCTGCGAATGACGCGCGTCTACGTTTGGCGCGACGGCCGCTGGCAATTGGTGGCGGCGCAGGCGACGCGCCTCACCCAGCATTGACACCGGTTCGCGCGATCCTGATCCTCCCCCGCCCGCTTGCGGGCTAGGGGATGCACACATCTTCGAGGGGCGCGAATGACTCAGCCGTGATTGGCTCTGGTGGGTGCAATCGTGATTCCCTTTTCTGGGTTTTGCAGCCGGAGGGGTCGAGATGTGCGCCGTTGACGTGTCGCTGGGGACG
>JBBRPO010000119.1:0-3475 GCA_038227865.1 Caulobacterales bacterium | reverse complement strand
GACTGCAAACGCCCGCGCCATGGGGGTCCCTATTGGACGCCGATCGGGGGTCCCGATTGGACGCCGTTTGACACGATTGCGGCCGGGGGCGGGGCCGGCGCGGCACGGATCGGCAAATTGCCGGTTCAACGTCCATGAATCAGCCCTCCCGCTCAATGACCATCTTCTTGATCTCGGCGATCGCCTTGCCAGGGTTCAATCCCTTTGGGCAGGTCCGCGTGCAGTTGAGGATGGTGTGGCAGCGGTAGAGGCGAAACGGGTCTTCGAGCGTGTCGAGGCGTTCCTGCTTGCCCTCGTCACGGCTGTCGGCCAACCAGCGCCAGGCCTGGAGGAGAGCGGCCGGTCCTAGAAAGCGATCGCCGTTCCACCAATGACTGGGACAGCCAGAGGTGCAGCAAAAGCAGAGAATACATTCATAGTAGCCGTCGACCTGGGCGCGCTCTTGCGGCGACTGCAACCGCTCCTTCTCGGACACCGGCGCGTCGGAATGCAGCCAGGGCTCGATCATCTCATACTGCGCGAAGAGATGGGTGGTGTCCGGCACCAGGTCCTTGACGATCGGCAGGTTAGCCAGAGGAAAGACCGTCGCCGACCGGCTCATGTCGGAAATGAACCGGGTGCAGGCCAGCCAGTTCGTGCCATCCATGTTCATGGCGCAGGAGCCGCAGATGCCTTCACGGCATGAGCGGCGGAAAGCTAGTGCACTGACACAAACATAGGATTCACACGGGCCGTCGGTTGTGCGATTCTGCGGCCATGGCCCAAATCGTCAACGTCATTGTCAGCGAGGGGGATCGCCTGCGTCTGGCGGCGATTGCCTCTGATCGTAGCCGCCCGCTGAAGCATGTTCAGCGAGCGGACATCATTCTGCGCTCCGCGGCGCGGCTCAGTGTTCTGGAGGTCGCCGAGAGGGTCGGCATCAGCCGCCCGGCGGTCTGGCGTTGGCAGACACGCTACGCCGAGGAAGGTGTCGATGGCCTGCTGCGCGACAAGACCCGCCCGCCGGGTCGCGCTCCGCTGTCGACCGCCAAGGTGGCCGAGGTTCTGGCGCTGACCTGCTCGGAGCCGCCGGGCGAGGTCACGCACTGGACTGGGCGGGCCGTCGCCGGCGCGGTCGGAGTTTCCCTGCGGGCCGTCCAGCGCATCTGGGAACAGCACCGCCTCCAGCCTCACCGGCTGCGCACCTTTAAGAGCGGAAGGCCCGCGGCGCCCGCACGCAAGGCGGCTGAAAAGCCGGCGACCCGTTAGCCGAGACGATCCGCCCGCCGCGGGATCACCGCCATCATCGGCGACTTCTCCTGCGGCCTTCTATGGCTCCACCTTGCCGCGCAGCGTCCGCCAGGCGCTCGAAAGCTGATCGGGCGTGAAGCCGCAGTGCACGTAACCTTCGACGCCCGAACCTGGGATCGGCGCGCGCTCGGGGGGCACGGTGATGAGCGTCAGGCGTCGCAGATTGCCGTGGGCTTCGACCAGCGAACGGAGGCCCTGCGCCTGGCTGTAGGGAACCAGCGGATCGATCTCGTTGTGGATGGCCACGAGCGGAACGCGGAAGTTTCCGACCGTCTGATGCCACCGACGGGCGTAAGCCACGGCGGCCGGCTCGGCGTCGATGCGCTGGATGTCCCGGTTGAGGGCGGCGGCCTCCTCGACCGTGAGCGCGGCGCTGGCGTAGGTCTTGTCGCGGTTGCCGTAGACGTTGCCCCCGAAGGTGGCGCGCATGTCGTCCATGCCCAGGCCCGCCGTCACCAGCGGTAGCACGAAGGCCGCCGGATCGGCGGGGAACGCCGTCAGGGATGAAACCTTGCGGACGATCGTCGCGGCCTGGGATTGCGGATCGCGCCTGGCGTCGGTGAAGAGCTTCAGCAGCGGCGAGGCGATTCTGATCAGCTGGGTAGTCTGGTACGCCTCGCGGGAGACGGCGGAATCCGCGGGAGGAAGGGTCGGCAGGGCCGAGCGCGCCAGATCCTTATCGCCGGGCAAGGCGTAGGGTGTGCCGCGGGTCAGCGCGTTGTAGACCGCGCGCATGTCGATCAGGGCGCCGACCTCCATCTCCCACCCGTGGGTTACGCCGCACGCGCTGATCGCGCCGGCGAAGACCCGGGGATTCTGCTCGATCAGCGCCATGACGATGTTTCCGCCCATCGAGGCGCCGCCGACGTAGGTGCGCGTGGCCCCCAGCCGCTCGACAAGGCGCTCGAGGCGCAGCGTCGCCTTCGCTCCGGATTCGACGCCGACCCCGGCCTTGTCGTAGGCGCTATGACCGACAGCGAAGCCGTCGCCGTAGGCGGTTCCGAGTAGGCCTCGGGTAGGATCGTCGGCGACCGGATCGCGCGATACCGCGACGGAGCTGTCGGGCATCGTGTAGCCGTGCGCGAAGAGCAACGCCTGGTGATTCCAGGCCTTCGGGATGGCGAGCGCGAACTGGCGGCCCTCCAGCTCCCCGCCCAGGACCATCCCTCCGTCGGCGCGCACTGTGATGGTCACCGAGCGCGCGCCCGCGGCCGTGGCGGCGGTGTCGTAGCAAGGCGTGGATGGCTTCGCGTCCGTCCGCGCGCCGGCCTGCCCCGCCAGCATCAGGCTCGCGGCCGCGCCGATGGCCAGTAACCCGCGAAAGATCATCGCCGCGTCCCCCTGCGTGCCGTCATGCTCGCCCCTTCCTTGGGGCGCCGTGGGCGGCTGGCCCAGCGCCCCGCCCTTGTATAGGGCTGACCCCGGTAAAGAGGAGCGCCAGCCATGTCGGACGATACCTTCACCACAAGGACGGAACCAAGATCTACTACAAGGACTGGGGCGCGGGTCAGCCGATCGTGTTCCACCACGGCTGGCCGCTGAGCGCCGACGACTGGGACGCCCAGATGCTGTTCTTCCAGGCCCAGGGCTATCGCGTGATCGCCTACGACCGGCGCGGGCATGGCCGCTCCTCCCAGACCGATCTCGGCAACGACATGGACACCTACGCGGCCGACGGGGCGGAACTGGTCGACCATCTCGATCTGCGCGAGGCGATCCATGTCGGACACTCGACCGGCGGGGGCGAGGTGGTCCGCTATGTCGCGCGCTACGGCGGCAACGGCCGCGTGGCCAGGGCCGCGATCATCAGCGCCATTCCGCCGGTGATGATCAGGAAGGAGAGCAATCCGGGCGGCACGCCGATCGAGGTGTTCGACTCCTTCCGCGCCGGCATGGCCAATCGCGCGCAATTCTACCGCGACATACCCGAAGGTCCGTTCTACGGCTTCAACCGGCCGGGCGCGAAGGTGATGCCGGGCGCCATCGACAACTGGTGGCGACAGGGCATGATGGGCGGCGCCAAGGCTCATTACGACTGTATCAACCGACATTCCCCAGATGGACGGCCCATCCGCCCACCTTTGCGAGCAGGTTGACCTCTTTCTTTGGCATTGAACAGCCTCGGGGGTGAATTTCCTGCGGGCAAGCCCTTTTCGCTACGCCGTGAGCGCGCTCCGCGTCGGCG
>JBBRPO010000118.1:0-3627 GCA_038227865.1 Caulobacterales bacterium | reverse complement strand
CTTGAGGCGGCGATTAACAAACCGCAGCCAAAGAAGACGTCCTCGAACTCGCACACGCCGCCGTCTCAGGACGGCCCCGGGCGGCAGGACCGCAAGCGCAGTCCCATCCGGCCAAAGCGCCCGCGTCCTTCCCGACCCGGCGTTTCGCGGCCACTGAGCGCGGCGCCGGACAAGACGGAACGCTGTATTGCCGGCGCCTGCCCGCACTGCGGGACCGACGTGTCGGGCGCGGTGCAGCGTCGCCGGCATCGCTATGATCAAATCGACCTGCCGGTGATCCGTCCGGTGGTGACGCGGGTCGAACTGTTCGGCGGGCGCTGTGGCGGGTGCAACCGGCGCTACCGGGCAGAGGCGCCTGCGGGCATGGCGCCTGGAACGCCGTTCGGTCCGGGGATCCACTCGTTGCTGCTTTATCTGCACCACAGCCACCACGTCAGCTTCGAGCGCCTGTCGCGGATGGCGGCAGAGCTGTTCGGGCTGACCATCTCGGAAGGCGCGATCAGCAACGGCTTTCGGCGCGCCCAAGCCGGCCTCGACACGGCCAGGGCCGCCATCAAGGCCAAGTTGCGCGGCGCCCGCGTCATCGCCTCGGACGAGACCACGACCCGCATCGACGGGGTGACGCACTGGCAATGGGTGTTCCTGTCCGACCGCGCGGTTCTCCACGAGATCGCACCGCGCCGGGCCAGAAGTGTTGCCGAAGCCGTGCTTGGGGACCACAGACCCGAAGTCTGGGTGTCGGACCGTTATGCTGGCCAGCAAGCGCTCGGACAAAGCCATCAGGTCTGCCTCGCCCACGTGCTGCGCGATGTGCAATATGCCATCGACTGTGGCGACAATGTCTTTGCCCCCGGGATACGCGATCATCTGCGATGGGCGATCCGGGTCGGAAAGCGACGACACGAGCTCAAGGACAGCACGCTCGCCGCATACGCCGGCAAGGCCGAGCGAAAGCTCGACGCACTCGTCGCCGTGGCGGTCGCGCATCCTGACGGCCGCAAGCTGCAAAAACAGATCAAGGCGTGGCGGACCAAGTTCTTCGTCTTCCTTGCCGATCGAGAGGTGCCACCAACAAACAATGTCTCCGAGCGGGAAATCAGGCCCTCGGTGATCTTCCGAAAGGTCACCAACGGCTTCCGCTCAAGCTGGGGCGCCCAGATCCACGCCGGATATCGATCCGTCACCGGCACCGCACGCCTGCAAGGACAGCCTCAATGGGACGCAATCCGCGCCCTCGTCCATGGCAAGTTCGCCGTCGCCTGACCCGTCCGCGTGCCACCCGCGTGAGCAATTACATCCGACGAGATGGTCACTGATCAACGGAAGATTTTCTAAAATCTCCCGCCTCCTCGCGCCTGCATAGACTTGGATCCTTAGCCACACAGAGGTTCCAGCGGCGCGCTGGGTCGGCACCTCTCGTCATGCCGTAGTTCAGCATGCAGCGCATATAGTTCGGGAAAAATTCCATGGGATTGAATTTCGCAGCGTCGGCTTTATACCAATTACTGCAAGTGATTGCGTCGCGGGCCGGTGCGCCATTGTATGGAAACTCCCATTCCTGAGGCGTTCTTACATATGGTTTTGGCCAGTGCCGGAACTGGTCAACTCCATGTTCATTGGCCGTGATCCCGTTGTTGTCGATAAACGCCCAACGGAATCTGCCATGATCTTGACCCCACTTGCGGGCCTCCTGAACAGAGAAAAGGCGGACCTGAGTTTGTAGGAGGTCGGCGGCCTGCACACCTATGTCAACAGCGCTCATTTTTACATTGTGAATCCGCTTGTAGCCTCGTTGCTTCACGAAGTCGGCCCTGGGTTTCGGATAGTAATCGCCGTTGACGATCAGGTCCATGTTGACGTTCACCGCTTCGGTTATCTCGCTCTTGAGCTGCGTAAAGAATACAGCGAATGTCGCGCCGCCATCTACGAAAGCGTGCTGCGCGGCGACCCTGTCCGAAGGAACTGTGGGTAGCGGTTCGCCGGAGTGGTGAGGATTTGGGTCCAGTATGTGACCGTCTCGGCCCTCCTTGATAATCTCGATTGATACCGAAGGAACGCCGGGAGGAACGCTAGATGACGCCACGAGAGCGTCGATATAGCACTGACGAGCAGCGTTGATCAGGTTGCGTCGGTCGCCTCGGTGCCAGTCCGGAAAGACGCGATTAATATCCTGCTCGTTCTGGCGATCCGGATAGGTAGCCAGTTCCGCAAGCTTGGTAAGATCGGCTGCGTAACCGTATCTGTTTATTAGATCGGCAATCGCGACGTAGAGCTTGCGTCCCTTGGCGGCTTCGGCGCCCACACCCTCTATCGTCCGGGGTCCGAGCTCAGCTTCGATTATGGCGCGGAGAGGCTCCATGTTGGCCACGGACTGGTGGCCGACGAGTTCCAGCATGCCGACCTTGTTCGGGCTCATCTTCTGCAGCGGGTAGAGATGGAGAAGATCGGATTCTCGGTCTGGCATGTAGTCGTGAGCGAGATTGGCGAGATATGACGATCCGGCGGCATCAACACCGTTCTCTTGGCGGTCAAGTCGACGGGCGAGGAAGCCGACCATGGCCAACCTGTCCCTCTCCGTCTTATCGGTCGCAACCTGCCTGATCTTCTCGTCAGACGAACTTTCAAGGAATATGAACGTGCTCTGGAGCGCACCCGTCGAAACGCCGGTGATTAGATCGTATTCCGGTATCGGTTCGCCAGTATCCATCCGCCGGGGGCCGCCTTGTCGGCCAGGTGACGGTCCGCTCTTAAGAGCGCTCGTATGAGCGCACATAGGAGCGGACGATGGGCCAGATCACGGTATTTTCGGGGCCAGAGCGTCGCCGGCGCTGGAGCGACGAGCAGCGGCTACAGATCCTGACCGAGGCGTTTGCGCCCGGTGCTTGCCCCACCGATGTGGCGCGGCGGCACGAGATCTCGACGGGGCAGTTGTACACCTGGCGCAGCAAGCTCTTGGTGGATGCGCCGCCTGCGCCCAACGACGGGCATGGCCCTGGTTTTGCCGAGGCCGTGGTGATCAATGGCGAAGATACCCCGCTGTCGGGCTCGAGCGCAGCCATCGTCATCGATCTGCCACGCGGTCGCCGCATCACCATCTTTCCGTCCGCATCGCCGGCGCTGGCGGCGGCGGCGCTGAAGGCGCTGCGGTGATCCCATCGGGTGCGCGGGTGTGGATCGCCATGGGCCATACCGATATGCGCAAAGGCATGCAGGGCCTGGCGCTGATCGTGCAGCAGGCGCTGAAGCGCGATCCCTTTGCCGGCGACCTGTACGTCTTCCGCGGACGTGCCGGCTCGCTGGTGAAGATTGTCTGGCACGACGGCACGGGCATGTCGCTTTACGCCAAGCGGCTCGAGAAGGGCCGCTTTATCTGGCCGTCGGCAACCGACGGGATCGTCGCGCTGACCGCCTCGCAACTGGCGTGTCTTCTCGAAGGGATTGACTGGCGTAACCCACAACATAGCTGGCGTCCCCAAAGCGCTGGATAACGAGCGCTAGATGGACCGTTGACCCCTGCATTTTGGCCTTGCAGGAAGGCGCGAGCAGTGATTCACTCAACCCCGTGGTCATCGCCATTTCCGCCCTGCCCAACGACGTCGAAGCGCTCAAGGCGCTAGTACTGGCGTT
>JBBRPO010000117.1:0-3671 GCA_038227865.1 Caulobacterales bacterium | reverse complement strand
GGTTGGATGACAAGATGGCGCCGCCTCGTGCGCGACTACGAAGCCCGCATCGACGTCTCCGAAGGTATGATCTTCGTCGCCATGGGCGCCAACCTGTTGCGCCGAAACGCCCATCCGTGATTTTTCAAACGGACTCTAAGCGCTGGGAGACTCCGGAAGAAGAAAGGGGGCGGCTCCCGGAGGCCCCCTGCCGGCTAGCGCTTGATTGCGTCGCCGATCTTGCACGCCTTCAACTTTCCCCTATCATTCGACAAGGCCGCCAGCGTGCTGGCGCTGGTGTATCCACTGCCGTCGCGGCTGACCGTCCTCGACGCGGCATCGGGCCGGGTTCGGGCCGATATCGCGACCTGTGGCGACGCCGACGACCTGTTCTTCGATGACAAGAGCCGGCGCATCTATGTGTCATGCGGCTCTGGCGCCATCGACGTTGTACAGACGCAGCCGACCTACGCGTCTGTCGGTCTGGTCGCCACGCGCGCCGGCGCGCGCACCTCGCTTTTCGTGCCAGAGATCGACCGGCTGTTTGTCGCCGTGCGCGCGGGTTCTCTTGGCGGTGATGCCGCGATCCTGGTCTATCGGCCGCAACCTTGAGACCTCGGGGGGGAAAGGTGGAGGTGTCGCAAGCGTGAAGTCCCCGATCTCCTGGCCCGGCGCGCCGATGGCGCTGGCGTCGGCGGCGCTCTTTGGAGCCAGCACGCCGCTGGCCAAACTTCTGCTCGGCGGCGGCGTCAATCCCTGGCTGTTGGCGGGGTTCCTCTATCTAGGCTCTGGTCTCGGACTTGGCCTCACGCACATCGCTCGCGGCCTGATCCGCATGCCCGCCGCAGAGGCGCCGTTGCGCCGTGCCGATCTGCCGTGGCTGGCGCTGGTGGTGCTGAGCGGCGGGGTGGTGGGTCCTGTTCTGTTGATGCTGGGCCTTGCCCGAACCCCGGCGTCGTCGGCGGCGTTGCTGCTGAACGTCGAGAGTTTGGCGACCATGGGCATCGCCTGGGTGTTTTTCAAAGAGAACGTCGACCGTCGGCTGTGGATAGGGGCATTGGCGATCCTTGCGGGGGCCGTGCTGCTGTCCTGGCAGGGTGGGCCGGCGGGCTTCGGGGTGGGCGCCCCGGCCGTGGTCGGAGCCTGCGTCGCGTGGGGGATCGACAACAACCTGACCCGCAAGCTTTCCTCGGCCGATCCAGTCCAGATCGCCGCCATCAAGGGCGTGGTCGCCGGTACGGTGAACCTCGGGCTGGCGCTTTGGCATGGGGCAAGCCTGCCGTCCGTGGGATCGATCGCGGCGGCCGGCGTCATCGGCTTGTTTGGCTACGGGGTCAGCCTCGTGCTGTTCGTGCTCGCGCTGCGTCATCTGGGAACGGCGCGGACCGGGGCCTATTTCTCCACGGCACCGTTCCTGGGCACGATTCTAGCGCTGTTCCTGTTCCACGAACCGGTGACGTGGCGGCTCATCACCGCAGCGGTTCTGATGGCGGTCGGCCTTGTCCTGCACCTCGCTGAAAAGCATGAGCACGAGCATGCCCATGAGGCGATGGAGCACGAGCACCGCCATGTCCACGACGCTCACCATCGGCATCAGCATAGACCCGAGGATCCGTCAGGTGAGCCGCACACCCACCCGCATCGCCATGCGCCCATGGTGCACCGGCATCCGCACTATCCCGACATTCATCACCGCCACGGCCACGTGTCCGAACGGGTGGAGCCCTGACAATAGCGCGAGCTGGCAAAGACGATCTCCTACCAACGCCATCGTTTCGCGACGACTGCGCCTTCACGGTCGCGCCAGAAACGGACTCTAACGTCCTCGCCGAAAGCAGACGCTCAGGACGTCGCGGCGACGGCGCCGCCAAAGGCGCAGCAATTTTGCTTGGCGGCGGAAGTTGGCGCGGGGCATGCTGGCCGCACAAGGGAGGACGTCATGCGTGCCATCGGAACGAGGCTGGCGGAAGCGCGGGCCAGGGCTTATGCGACGCCGCTCGAGGAGTTCCAGCCGCACGCCATCGAGCACTTCACCTCCGACACGCTGTGGCCGTGGTTCGAGCGACTGCGCGCGGAGGACCCCGTTCACTACACGGCGACGAGTGAATACGGCCCCTACTGGTCGATCACCCGCTATGCCGACATCGTTGCCTGTGAGAGCGACGTGGCGCGCTTATCATCTTCGTCGGAACACGGTGGGATCACCCTGTTCGAGCCGCCGGAGGGAAGCGACCCGGCGCAGCGCTCGGAGGATCGAGCCAGCTTCATCTCACTGGATCCCCCCCGCCATGAGGCCCAGCGCCGGGCGGCGGCGCCGATGTTCTCAAGCCCGTCGGTGGCCGAACTGGAGCCGCTGATCCGCTCGCGAGCGACTACGATCCTTGACGCACTGCCGATCGGCGAGGAGTTCGACTTCGTCGACCGGGTCGCGATTGAGCTGACTAGCCAGATGTTGGCGACCCTGTTCGACTTCCCGTTCGAGCAGCGCCGGCTGCTACCCAGGTTCTCCGACTACCTGCTCTCAGCCCGGGCCGAGGAGGCGGAAAGTCAGCGCCAGCAGACCGAGATGTTCACGACGCTGCAAATGTTCGTCCCGTTGTGGAACGCACGGCGAGGCGGCAATCGGCGGAACGACCTGATCTCATTACTGGCCAACGATCCGGCGACGGACGGCGGCGGCAATCCCCAAAATTACATGGGCAACATCATTCTCTTGATCGTGGCCGGCTCGGACACGACCCGCCACTCGATCACCGGTGGCCTGCTGGCCCTCAACCAGAACCCGGGCGAATACGCTAAGCTGCGCGCCGACCCCGCCCTTCTGGAGAGCGCGGTGCCGGAGATTATCCGTTGGCAGAGCCCGGTGGCCTACATGCGGCGCACGGCGCTCACCGATCTTGACATCGGCGGGAAGACGATCAGAAAGGGCGACAAGATCGCCATGTGGTACGTGTCGGGCAACCGCGACGAGAGCGCCATCCCCGACGCCGACCGGTTCATCATCGACCGCGTGCGGTCGCGGGCGCACGCCGCCTTCGGCTTTGGCATCCATCGCTGCCTCGGCCAGAGACTGGCCGAGATGCAACTGCGGGTGGTGTGGGAAGAGATGCTGAAGCGCTTCACCATGATCGAGGTGACGGGCGAGCCGACCCGCCTCAACTCCAACTTCGTCAAGGGCTACAGCCACCTGCCGGTGCGCATCCCGGGTTGAGCGCGACTAGCTACACAGGCGCGAATTCAGGATCGGGCCACCGACTCACGGGGGGCGAGCTTGCGCCAGACTCGGTCACTTCTCTGTCGTTCCTAGACCGCTTGGGCGACCAATCCGTCAACAGGTAACACCCACCACGCGCAACAGGACCGAAGCCTGATCCCAGTAGATAGGCTCGTGGGCGATCGGTAGCCTCCCGACAAGCCGGCCCGGTCCGGCCAGTCTATAGTGCAGACCAGCATATGGACGCGCTGCACGGAACGAGGGGGCAGGAGAATGCTGGTTGCGTCTGCCGTAATAGACGACTTGAGCCGCGAGCCGCCCATGGCTGCGATAGGTGCCAGGTGGCGGCTCTCCACCGACCAGGTCATGGGTGGCCTCTCCAAAGGGACACTGGCCCGCGACGCAATTGCCGGCCGAGCCGCCATGCGTATGTGTGGTGAAGTCAACCTCGCGAACAATGGCGGCTTTGTTCAGATCG
>JBBRPO010000116.1:0-3789 GCA_038227865.1 Caulobacterales bacterium | reverse complement strand
GACAGGTCGGATAACGCCTCAATGCAGCGTCTTTGGACTACCCCAAAGTACGTCGGTCACGTCACCGAAATGACCGGTCACGTTCCCGAATTCGGCGGTCACGATGCCGAAACGGCCGGTCACGATGATCCGAAATACGCACTCAGGCACCAGACGGCGTTGTCCGTCGCCTACGGCGCCGGACTGCGCGCCAGCGAGGTGATCTCGCTCAAGGTTGGCGATGTCGACAGCCAGCGCATGACGCTTCGCGTCGAACAGGGCAAGGGCCGCAAAGACCGCTACGCCATGTTGCCGCCGATTCTGCTCGAGCGGCTGCGTGTGGGGTGGCGTGTCGGCCACGCCCGGGGCAAGATCTTGCGTGATGGCTGGCTGTTCCCGGGCATGGATCCAACCGATCCGCTGTCGACTCGCCAGCTCAATCGGGCCATCCACGCCGCTGCCGGCGCGGCCAAGATCGGCAAGCGTGTGTCGATGCACACACTGCGCCACAGTTTCGCGACCCACCTGCTTGAACAGCATGTCGACATCCGCGTCATCCAGCTCTTGCTCGGGCACCGACACATCGAGACGACGCCATCCATACCCATGTCGCCACCGGTCTGTTGCGCGAAGTTCTGAGCCCGCTGGAGGCATTGCCTTTCTCGTGAGGCGGGTGCCTTGGGGCACCCTGACATCGAGGTCGGCGACATCTTCCGCACTCATGGGCCGGCCTGGCGTGCCGCGCAGCGCGCCCACCTGAGCCCGACCCAACTCAAGGTCATGTCCGCCGTCGGCCGTACCGCCCGCGATGCTGCTGTTGCGAGTGACGAATTGGCACGAGCAGTTCGGCGTCATCGATCGACCGCTTCGACGGCGGACGCTTTCGCATGGCATCGAAACCGCGACGCGAAACCGACAGCAACTCGCACATCATCGTCGTCGAAAACTCGACTCGATATTCCTCGATCCAGGCGTACTTCACAGGGACTCCTGCGCAAAGTACGCCGCCGTTTTTTTTAGTATTTCCTTCTCCGTCTTCAGCTTCGCGTTTTCCTGTCGAAGCCGACTCAGCTCGGCCTCCGGCTCCGACGCCGGCTTGGTCGACGCACGCTTGACCGCAGGCTCGTCCTTGCGGGCCTTCTAGATCCAGTTCGCCAGCGACTTACCCGACATCTCGAGCGAGCGCGCGATAGCCGCGATGGACAGTCCGCCTTCAAACACGTGGCTAACCGCCGTGGCCCGGAACTCGACCGTGTACTTCCGATTGGGACCTGTCTTCATGGAACCTCCGCAAGGTCAAAATACCAGACCTTACGGCGTCCGTTTTTCGGGGCCAGTTCAGTGTTCACCGGGCCCCGTCGCGGGGTTGCTTTGCGACTGCGCCTCGACGTCGGCGCCACCGCTCGTCGAGCGCATCGATTTGCCCTTCAGAGCGAGGCGGTCGCTGCCTGACAGAAGGCGACCGAGGACTGGCGTTGCCAAACCTTGAGCCGTGTCTATTGGCGGGTCTCGTAACGGTCAAGCATCATCACCTTGTCCCAGACCTTGACGAAGTCCTTGACGAAGCGTGCGTGCCCATCGCTGCCCGCATACACCTCCGCCACGGCGCGCAACTGGCTGTTCGAGCCGAAGACCAAATCGCATCGGGCGGCCTCGAAACGCTGCTTTCCAGTGGCGCGATCGACGATCGAGAAAGCCATCGCCTTGTCATCCACCTTCTTCCACTCGTGGTCGACGCTGGTCAGCACGCGAAAGAAGTCATTGGTAAGAACGCCGACGCGGTCGGTGAAAACGCCGCATGCCGATCCGTCATGGTTTGCGCCCATCACGCGCAGGCCGCCGACCAGTGCAACCCATTCGGGCGCGGTCAGGGCCAGCAGATGCGCCTTGTCGAGGAACATCTCTTCCGGTTCGACATCCGGAGCGATCTGCTCGAATTGGGCGTCGATGTAATTGCGGAAACCGTCGACCAGAGGCTTCAGCCAGGTGAACATTTCGATGTCGGTGAGCTCCTGCGTGGTATCGCGCCGGCCCGGGGTGAAGGGGACCGACACCTGGACGCCCGCATCGGCGGCCGCCTTCTCGATGGCCGCGCAACCGCCCAGCACGATCAAGTCTGCCAGCGACACCCGCAGGCCACCCGATTGTTTGCCGTTGAAATCTGTCATCACGCCTTTCAGCGCGGCGACCACGGGGACGGTGCGCCGGTTGACTGCCCAGTCCTTCTGCGGCGCCAGCGCCAGCCGCCCGCCGTTGGCACCACCGCGCTTGTCGCTGTTGCGGTAGGTGGCGGCCGCCGAGAAGGCCGTGAAGACCAGATCCGACACCGACACGCCTGCGGCCATGATGTTGTGCTTGAGCGCCGCGACTTCGCCCGCGCCAATCACGCCGTGGTCGGCGGGCGGAATCGGGTCCTGCCAGAGCAGGCCGTTCTCGTTGCGCTTCTCCGGGCCCAGATAGCGCTCCCGGGGCCCCATGTCGCGGTGCGTCAGCTTGTACCAGGCCTTCGAGAACGCCTGTGTGAACGCGTCGAAGTCATTCAGGAACTTCTCGCAGACCGCGCGGTAGGCGGGATCCGTCTTCAGCGCGATGTCGCTCGTCATCATCATCAAGGGGTTCATCTGCCCCGGGATGTGCGCATCCGGCGTCTTCGGCGCGTTCGGATCGATGGGCTTCCACTGCAATGCCCCGGCAGGGCTCTTGGTCTGCGCCCACTCGAACCTGAACAGGTTCTCGAGGTAGTCGTTGTCCCACTGCGTCGGGTTGGGGGTCCAGCTGCCTTCGATGCCGTTGGTCATCGTGAACTCGCCGGCACCGCTGCCTTCCGGGTTGTGCCAGCCCAACCCCATGGCCTGCATCGGCGCGATCTCCGGCGGCGGCCCGATCCGGTGCGCGGCAACCATGCCGTGGCTCTTGCCGAAGGCGTGGCCACCGGCGATCAGCGCAACCGTCTCCTCGTCGTTCATCGCCATGCGGGTGAAGGTGATGCGGATGTCGCGTGCCGATCCCATCGGATCGCCATTGGCATACGGTCCCTCCGGATTGACATAGACCAGCGCCTGGTGGCTTGCGGCCAGCGGGTTTTCAAGGTCGTAGTCGGCATCACCGTTTTTGCCGCGCCAACGCTTGTCGCGCATGACCATGCCATCGAACGAGGACACTGCCGTCGGGTCCCACACCTCGGAACCCCAGTACGTGGTGGTGTCGGCCTCCCAGGCGTCACGGCGGCCGCCGGCGAAACCGTAAGTCGGAAAGCCCATGATCTCGAGCGCGCAGTTGCCGGTCAGGACCATCAGGTCGCCCCAGGACAGCGCGCTGCCGTACTTCTGCTTGATCGGCCAGATCAGGCGCCGCGATTTGTCGGTGTTGCCGTTGTCCCACCAGCTCTCGACCGGGGCAAACCGTTGCAGCGCCTCGCCCGCACCACCGCGCCCGTCGGCGATCCGGTAGGTGCCCGCGGCGTGCCACGCCATGCGGATCATTTGCGGACCGTAATTGCCATAGTCCGAGGGCCACCAGGCAACCGAGGTCGTCAGAAACGCCTTGATGTCCTGCTTGAGTGCCGCGTAGTCGATCTTGTTGAACGCTTCGGCGTAATCAAAATCCTCGCCTAGCGGATCGGCCTGCGGTCCGTTGGCGTGAAGCTGCTCGACCTTCAAACGGTTCGGATACCAATCCGAAAGCGCGGGCGGTGAACCCAACGCGCCCCCCACCTGATCGCCGCCGAACGGGCATCGACCGGCCATTTCGTGGGTCTCGGTATTCGTCTTGTCGTCTTTGATGTCGAGCATGGCGCGTGATCCTTGTCTG
>JBBRPO010000115.1:0-3837 GCA_038227865.1 Caulobacterales bacterium | reverse complement strand
GTCAGCCGGTCATTCTGCGACGCCTTCGGCGTTGATCCGGCCAAGGCGCCGGACCAGCCGATCTTGGACCTAGGCGAGGGCGAATGGAACGTCCCGCAGCTTCGGGTGCTGCTGGAGGCCACCGCGTCCGGCGCGGCCGAGGTCGATGCCTACGAGATGAACCTCAAGCGCCAGGGCTACAAAACCCGGCGGTTGGTGGTTCGTGCGCGGCGGCTTGTCTATCAGGACCTCGATCACCAGCGGTTGCTGGTCGCGGTCGCTGACATCACGGATGCTCGGGCCAACGAGCGGGAGAAGGATGAAGCCGTCGAACGTGTCGGCGTGCGGCTGCGCGAGGTGCGCCACAGGGTGGCCAACAGCCTCCAGATCATCTCCAGCGTCTTGCTGCAAAACGCCAAGCGGACGACGTCGGACGAAACGCGTGGGCATTTGAAGGATGCCCACCATCGGGTGATGTCTGTTGCCGCCTTGGAACGCCAGCTTTCGGTCTCCGAAGACGGCGATCAAGAGGTCGAGCTGGGCGCTTATTTTACCAAGCTTTGCGACAGCATCGGCTCATCCATGATCGGGGAAGGCCACCATATTTCGCTTGTCGTGACGGGCGGAGGGTTCGTGGAAGCCCGGGTCTCGATCAACCTGGGCCTTATCGTCACCGAGTTGGTGATCAACGCGCTCAAGCATGCCTTCCCGAACGAGAGACCGGGGCAGATCGTAATCGCCTACGAAGACCGCGGCCCGAATTGGATCCTTTCGGTCAGCGACGATGGGGTTGGGATGCCAACCGACCCCTCCCTCATTCGGAGCGGACTAGGCGCCAGCATTGTTCAAGCCTTGGCGAAACAACTTCAGGCGGTTGTCGAAGTGGCGTCGGCCGGGCCCGGGACCAAGGTCTGCATTGAACATACCCAGATCGCGCTGGTTGAAGAGACCTACGGGCCCGAGCCGACGCTCGTCGTGCTCGAACAGCCTGCGGCGTAGTCGCAGGTAAGCTCCGCAGTCGTAGAAAGTGACCGACTATGAACGCTCCCAACGAGATGAATTCGGGCAAGACCTTGATGATCGTCGAGGACGAAGCCCTGGTCGCAATGAACCTTCGCGACGAGTTCGATGAGGCGGGCTACCACGTGCTTGACCTCACCGATCGTTACAATGAAGCGGTCGCGGCGGCTAAGGAATGCAAACCCGATCTCGCTCTGGTCAATATCAGGCTTGCTGGCCGGGACGACGGCATCGAGTTGGCCGAACACCTCAAGGCGCTGGGCATCCCGGTGCTGTTTATCAGCGGCCAGGTGAGCCGGGCCAAGTCTTCCGCGACAGTGGCGATCGGCTCGATGCCCAAGCCCTACAGTCCTGCGGACATGGTGAAGGCCGTCGCCTACCTGCTGGCTCACCTCAAGGGCGATGAATCGCTGCCCTGTCCGGAAGGGCTCGAGGTGTTCAACACGGGCGCCGACGATCTGGCTCCCGCGGCCTAGACGACTATGAAATCCGCGTCACAGTGCGCGAAGTCGGAGCCGGGTTATGCCGAAATGACCCTTCCGCATACAGGTGCTCGTGAAGAAGTCTGCGCCGATGTGATAGCGCTCGCAGAGCCTGCTATCCAAAGAGGTGCTGGCCGCTGTCGACGGGGATCACCGTGCCGGTAATCCGGCGGGCCGCGTCGCTGACGAGGAAGGCGGCGAGGGCGCCGACGTCGGCCACGTCCACCAGCTGATGGCTCGGCGTGGCCGCCGACGCGGCGGCCAGCAACTCATCGAACCGATCGATGCCGCTGGCGGCCCGGGTCCGGATCGGGCCTGGAGAAATCGCATGGGCGCGGATTCCCTTGGCGCCCATCTCGGCGGCCGTGTAGCGGACTGCGCTTTCCAGGGCGGCCTTCACGGGTCCCATGAGGTTGTAGTGCTCCACCACCCTCTCGGACCCATAGAAGGTCACCGCCAGCAGGCAGCCGCCGTGGGTCATCAGCGGTTCGGCCAGCCGGGTCATGCGCAGGAACGAGTGGCACGAGACGTCCATGGCAAGGGCGAAGCCTTCCGCGCTGCTATCGACCACGCGGCCGTGCAGGTCTTCGGCCGGCGCAAAGGCTATGGCATGGAGCAGGAAGTCGAGGCATCCCCATTCGGCGGTGATGCGCTCGAACACGGCCTCAAGCTGCCCGGGAATACGAACATCACACGGCAGGAGGAGGTCGCAGCCAAGAGGTGCGGTGACCGCGCCGACATGGGCTTGCGCCTTATCGTTCAGGAAGGTGGCTGCGATCTCGGCGCCGGCGTCCGTGAAGGCGCGCGCGCAGCCGGCTGCGATGCTGGCGTCGTTGGCGATGCCGACGACGAGTCCGCGCTTGCCCGTAAGCGAGGTGGTGAGGGGAGGGGGTGTGGACTGGGTCGTTCATTGCGGCGCCAAAACAGGCGGATGATCGTAGAATTCAACTTGCATCCGCATGGGCCCAGCGGGCGTCACGAAATGGGCCTGCTCTGGAAGAATGAGGCCGGGCCGCTCTGGGGTCAGGCGCTGTTCCGCGGCCGCCCCGACAATCGTGTAGACCACCTCGCCTTCCAAAACCCGGATCACCCCCCAGGCGCCAGCCTTCGTCCGATGCTCTCGACGTAGTGCTGCGGGCAGAGTGGTGTCATCGAAGACCGGGGTGGTGCGGTAGGGCTTGGAGACCGGAGCACGATCCACCTCAGGCGGCCACGCGGATGTCGTTTGCATGGGGCGGATAGGGCGCCGCGACATGGTCGATGGGCAGGCCAGCGAGCGTGCTGGCGAACCCGTGGTTGATGTCGCGGTGATGCGCTTCGTCGGCGCGAACGACGAGGACCACGTCACGCAGCGTCGCGGTGTCGGGCAGGTTCCAATAATGTCTGGCGATGGCGGGCGCCGCGACATTGGGCGAGCGGCCTTCATCGATCTCCTTCAGATAGAGGGTGTAGCTGATCACAGCCTCCTCCTCGAAGTAGCCGACGACGCGGTGCGCGGTGCGGCTGGAGATCAGGTAGAGCAGGAAGAAGCCGATGTAGAAGACCCACTGCACCCCGATGATCACCAGGCGCTCGAAAAGGTTCGGCTGGGCGATCTGCACGAAGGTCATCAGGTGCATGCGCTCGTTCTCCGCCTCCTCCATCAGGATGCGGATCCAGCCGTCGTCGTCGCGCATCCAGCGCAGGCACTTCAGGTGGGTAAACATTGCCCCGACCATTCCCGGCACGGCGGCGACGGTCTCGAGCACGATGGCGCGGTGGCCTTATCGCTTGGCAAAGAACGTGTCGGCGGAAAAGCGAAGCAACTTGGTGAATCCGAGCGCGAACCGGTCGGAGAAGCCATGCGGCAGGTGATGAACGACGGGCTCGGCGCTGCGCTCCTCGGCGAGGGCGCGGTCGTCGGGCTGCAGGACGGTGTTGACCATATTAGAACTTTCAATTCTGAAGCGGTTGCGGGGTGACCGATCGAGCCGGAAGCCGGAAATAGAGCGCCAGTCGAAGGCTGTCGGCGATCCGCGCCGCCTTGCCCTGCAATGCGGCGGCGATCGGCACGGGCAGCGTCTCGGCCGTAGCCTGCGCCCATAGCGCCAGCCAGCGATCGAACATTTCCGGCGTTAACGTCGCCAGATGTTTCATGTGCGCCGCCATCGGATTGCCCTTGTAGCGGCCGCTCGTCAGCATCATCGACGACCAGAAGTTCGCAAGTGTGGCGAGATGGTTGTCCCAGTGATCGATAGCGTCATCGAACACCGGACCGATCAGGGTGTCGTCGCGCACGCGGGCATAAAACGCCTGCACCAGCGTAGCGATTTGCGCTTCGTCGATCGGGTCGGGTTCGGTCATCGATCGGCTCCAT
>JBBRPO010000114.1:0-3873 GCA_038227865.1 Caulobacterales bacterium | reverse complement strand
TGGTGGACGAGGGCAAGTCCGTTCGGGCCGCCGCCGCTCTCCTCAAATGCCACCACGCCACCCTCTACCGGGCGCTTCAGGATCCGCTGGCCACCGCAGCATAGGCCAGTTCACGGTCTGTCCGAGTTAGCGCCGTCCGTGCGACAAACCTTGAGGCGCCCCCAAGTGCATGTCGAAATATTCCATCTCGCCGCGATTGATTTTCTCGCGCGCGATGGGGTCAGAATTATAGGGGAGGCGGAATTCTATGCCGTCCGCCTTCCCGTTACGCCTCGATCGAAGCGGAGCTTGCTCTACGCGGTCGAGCCGAAAAGCCAGTAGCCCCTGCGACGTTGACAGGGCCTTGGCGACATATTCTGTGGTCCGGGCGGGCGGTGTCCGCGCAAGATGAGGCCAGTGCTCTGACCGCCTGCGTGCTGTCAATCAAAGGTCGGGTTTGCGCGCTCTAAGGCCGCTTCGATCCCTCAGCGGCCAAGTGGACCTTGAAGAAATTCGTGGTTGCCTCAGTCGATTTGATCCGGTTTTCGAGCCGCCTGAAACCGTGGCCTTCCCCAGGAAAGAGCACGTACTCTACCGGAACCCCGCGCTGTTTCAGCTTGGTAACGATCTGTTCTGCTTCAACCACCGGGACATTGGTATCGTTCGCGCCGTGCAGCACGATCAATGGGGTTTTCACCCGATCCAGCTTGTTGATCGGCGACAAATCAAACAGCATCTTGGCTTGCGTATCGGGGTCGCCGTATTCGGTCTTCGAGATGGCAGCCATCCAGGGCTGGGTGTGTTTGAAGAACGTATCGAAGTTGACCACGCCGTAGAGGTCGGCCCCAGCTGCAAACATGTCCGGGTACTCGGTTACACCGGCCATCACCATGTAGCCCCCGTAGCTACCGCCCATGATCCCCAGCCGTTTGGGATCGGCAATGCCGAGTTTGACCAGGGCTTCGCTCGTGGATTGAATATCGCGGACCGCGTTAACCCGGAGCGGGCCGTTGTCGAGACTCATGAAGCGCTTGCCATAACCCGTTGAGCCGCGGACGTTGGGCAGGAAAACGCTTATCCCGTTTGCCACCAAAGACTGAACGTCTGGACTCAGAGAGGGACGAGACTGCCCCTCAGGGCCCCCGTGGTAGATGAAGACGACAGGCCCCGGACGTTTGGCCGAGGACGGCCTATATAGCCAACCAGAGAGCGCGACCCCGTCATGGGCGCGATACGGGATAAGCTTGGGGGTCGCGAGTCGCCCTAGGTCTACTCCGACGTGGGGGCTATGGGTGATTTGTTGGGCGGAGGCATGTCCAGTGTCAGCGACCCAAATATCGGCCGGCGCGGCTGCTCCCCTTGCCACCAGGGCGAGGCGTCTGCTTGTGTGGTCGAACTCCACTGGGAACTTAAGTTCAGGCGCGACGTGCGGCCCAGCCGACAGCTTCATGGTGGCGGTGTCGAGACGTGAAAGCTCTGTTCGGCCGGCGACATTCCAAGCCAGAACTGCCGTGCGGCCATCCTCCGACAGAGCAGCGCCTTCAGCTTCCGCGTCCCTGCGAGCAATGATGAGGCGGACAGGGCCAGGCCTCTTCGCAGCATCGAGTTCCACGACGCCGAAGACGGCGAGGTCCGTCGCCCCATTGCCGGTCAGATAGATTTGTCGGCCATCGGGCGAGAATACACCCCAGCCGAACTCTGCTGGCGGGTTGTGAGGCGTGAGCAGCGTTTCTGAGTTGGTGGCGAGATCGACAAGATAGAGGTTGTTGTCACCCCGAGCAGCGAGGCGGGATACAACTGCAAACCGGCCGTCGCGGCTCACGTCGGTGATCGAGGTCAAGCTCGCCTTTCGGCCGACGGGTCGAGCGGTCCCTGTGGTCGGATTAACGAGTAGAGCGTCAAAGCGGGATGCGTCGTCCTTGTTGGTGGCGACTTCGACCTCTCCGCCGTTGTGGGTCCAGCCAAATAAGCGGTTGTTGACCTCACCGCCCGCCGTCAGAAGCTTGCTGCCGGTCCCGTCGGGGTGGACAGCATAAACCTGCACATTAAGTCCCCCGCCTGGGGCGACGTCGTAAGCTAGCCAGTCTCCCTTGGGTGACCAGTGAACGCTTTGTACTGGATCGGTCAGGTGAGTGATCTGTTTGGGCTGGCCACCTCCGCTTGGGGCCGTCCAGATCTGCGGCAATCCTGAGGTATTTGATACGAACGCAATCGTGCCGCCATCGGGCGAAAAGGATGGGCTGCTTGAGGAGCCGATCGAGGCAAGCGCCTTCGCCGAAAGCTCCGCGGCGACCGCACTACTGGCCCCACCGACCACAACCAAAGCCGCCAAAACAGTACTGATTATCTTCATGTCGCCACCCCGCCCAGGCTCAAGTGGGCCACAGAATCCGACCACGGTCCAGCAGGCGCATTAACGATGGAGGCGATTATCGCAGAGCACTGGTTCAACAACTGCTTCGTTGGCTTACCTTTTGAACGGTTCACTGGAACTCAGCTCATGGGTCCGACGAACTGAGCAGCTGATACTTCGGTAATTGGTATATGCCACAATTATTCAGTGACTTCAGTGCATTTCTCTTCATCTGCCATGAGTTCGAGATCGATCACCCTTCCCGTCGCACAAGCTGCTTTGCGGGCAGTCAGTATGACGAAAAGGGGATCGATCTTAAACTAAGTCACAAGCCCTATCTGCGCTTACGGCTAGTCGACTTCACGGCGGAAGCGTCAGAGCGAATCTCGACTATCTGCTCACCCGACATAAACTGAACCGGAGCTCTCAGCTTAAACTTGGCCGGGATCGGGCGATCGCTCCAGTGCCGGCGACAATGCTGATGAAGCCACTCAACCCCAGCCTTGAACATCTTCTGGTCCCGATAGTCGATATCCTTGTGGAGCCCAGCCCTGAGCGGGCCATCAGGGTCGACCGTGCCCCCCTGGTTGGCGGTCGCTATTTCGCGACTAGTTTTACGCAGAGATGTCTTGCTGGCTTCAAACTGAGCCCGTCCATGTCGAGTGGCCGGAGGCGTAAATCCAGCAGCTCCCTTGTTGGTCTTCTTTGTCATATCATCAATCTCCAAGCACCGCTCTGGTTAGAAGAGATTTGGCAGTGCTGGGGACTTTACTGTTTCGCGTTTTGACCCTCGCGACCGATATTGGCCAGCGTGGCCTCACGTCCGCACGCACAAACGATGTTGAGCGCGACGAGCGTCTTGTGACCGCTATCTAACCTTTAGAACCACCCCCGGAAGCCGTCTGGCCGGCCCGATATAGCCGCGTCGCGAGCCCGTCAATTTGCTCTGTCGCGTCGCGTTCGACGCGAGATCAGGAGCAACCCCATGAACCTCAATAGAACCACACCCCGCCGCTGCTCGCCGTCCCCTAGAAGGGACGGCCGCCCCCTGAACCTGAAGCTTGTTTCGCGGGCTACTCGGGTCGCCATTGAAGAACACCACGACACGATATTGGCAAATTCGATCCGTCGACGAAAACCTTTACAGTTGGCCAGACCCATTTCGTCCGCAAAAAGCCGCTCAAGGTAGCGCGGTTGACGAGGCTGATTGACGATCTTCTGCGAGTGTTCAACGGCGGATGATGCCAACTAGGAAACATCCGTCGGACTCGCATTGGGTGCACTTGTGAAAATTCTCGGCACTAGGCACCACTCACTAGTGGTCTAAATCCGACGATTGAGTCCTGGTGGGGATTCCCTTGGTCTTGAGGCAGTGCGAGTCTGGGGGATGCGAACAGGCACTGCATTGACGTAAGCGCTGCCAACCGGGTCCGGCTGGACGCCATAGTAGCGGATCGTAACAGCCCCCAGAAGCACGTGTGGCGCGCACGGATCGTGCTCCTGACCGCGGCCGGCGCGGGCACGTCCGAGATCATGCGGAC
>JBBRPO010000113.1:0-3879 GCA_038227865.1 Caulobacterales bacterium | reverse complement strand
GAACTCCGCCCGGGCGACGTGGTCATCATGGACAACCTCAGCAGCCACAAGGCCCCGGCCGTTCGGCAGGCCATCGAGGCTGCAGGCGCGACGCTGCTGTATCTCCCGCCCTACAGCCCCGACTTCAACCCCATCGAAAACACGTAGCATCGGAACCTCTGAAGGAGAGGTTCTGTTGACACCGCGTATTGGTCACCGGGGTCTGGTGTTGCTCGCCCGCTGGCTTGCGAGGCGCAATGACGCTGAAGCAGAGACCCTTGCGGTGGACGGACCTACCGATCGATCGACGCCGGCGTCTGGTGGTGCTGATGAGCACGCTCATTCGGCAGCGCCTGTCCGCAGATCGGGAGGCCTTTCATGAGCGCGGATGCGGAGCTATTGACGCGCGATCCAGCGATCCCGGAGAAGATCCGGGCTCGGCATTGCGATCGCCAGGCGGTCGTCTATGTCCGCCAGTCGACCCTTCGCCAGGTTGAGCACAACCGGGAGTCAACACGGCTCCAGTATGGTCTGGCAGATCGTGCCTGCCGGCTTGGCTGGCGGCGCGAACAGATCGTCGTCATTGATGATGATCTCGGCCGCTCCGGCGCCTCCACATTGGACAGACCCGGTTTTCAGCGTCTGGTTGCTGAGGTCGGTCTTGGCCATGTCGGTCTGGTTCTTGGCATCGAGGTCTCACGCCTGGCCCGATCCTGTCGCGACTGGCATCAGTTGTTGGAGATGTGCGCGTTGTTCGACACGCTGATTGGCGATGCCGACGGCATCTACGATCCGGGAACCTACAACGACCGCCTGTTGCTCGGCCTCAAAGGCACGATGAGTGAGGCTGAACTGCATATCCTCAAGGGCCGAATGTATGAGGGACGGCGGGCAAAGGCCCTCCGTGGCGAATTGATGCTGGGATTGCCGCGCGGCTACGTCCTCAAGCCATCCGGCGAGGTTGCCCTCGATCCTGATGAAGGTGTCCGGCACGTGATCGGGCTGGTGTTCGCCGTGTTCGAGCGGCGGCGCTCGGTCAGCGGGTTGCTGCGCTATCTCGTCGAGCACGACATCCAGCTGCCTGACCGTGTCCGCGCTGGACCGGATAAGGGAGAGGTCTGCTGGAACCGGCCGAACCGGGCAACACTGAGCGACATGCTTCGTCACCCCGCTTATGCGGGCGCCTATGTCTATGGACGGCGCCATCACGATGGCCGCCTCCGGCTACCGGGCAAACCACATAGCGGTCGACGCTTCGTGCGCGATCCGCAGCGCTGGACGGTGCTGCATCGCGGGGCTCTGCCGGCCTACATTGATTGGGACACCTTCGAGCGGAACCAGGAGCAGATGGCCGCGAACCGCACGCGTTACACAGGCATTCCCCGCGGCGGCGCGGCGCTGCTCGGCGGCCTTGTCGCCTGTGGCGCGTGCGGGCGACGCATGTTCACGACCTACAACGATAACGGGCGCGAGGCGCGCTATGTCTGCAATCAGATGGCCATCACCTTCGGGGCGCCGCGCTGCCAGTCGATCAGCGCCCACTGCGTGGATGCGCTGGTGGCCGCTGCCATGATCGAGGCACTCTCGCCCTCTGCCATCGAGGTCAGCCTTCAGGTCGCCGAAGACCTCGACCTCGAACGGCAGCAGTTGCACGGCCAATGGAAACAGCGGCTGGAACGGGCCTCCTACGAGACCGCGCTGGCTCGGCGCCGCTACGAAAATGTCGACCCGACCAACCGCTTGGTGGCTCGTACCCTCGAGCGGGACTGGGACGCCGCAATGGCGGCCGAGCAGAAGCTTGGCGACGATCATCATCGTGCTCTTCTGCGGGAGCCCGAACGGCTGACCGAGGAGGAGAAGGGCGCGGTGCAGCGGCTGGCCGATGACATTCCAGCACTCTGGCAAGCCACCTCGACGACGGCCAGTGACCGGCAGGCAGTCGCCCGCCTCATGCTCGATCGCGTCGTGATCCTGGTGCGCGGCAGCACCGAACACGTCGATATCACCTGCCACTGGGCGGGCGACGTGATCACCCGACACGCGCTGATCCGCCCCGTGCGGCGCTTCGAGCAGTTGGAGCAGTTCGATCGGCTGATCGCACGGATTGTCGACATGCGAAGGGAATGCAACCGCCCAGGACATTGCGGATCGCCTCAATGCCGAAGGCTGGAGGCCGCCCAAGAAGTCGGTGTTCGACGCGCCAATGATCCGCCGCCTCCTGCAGCGCCGCGGGCTTGGCGCGCAACGTCCCCTCTGGTCCGGAAATGTGCCCCGCGCCAATGACGACGAATTGACGATCCAGGAACTCGCCGAACACCTCGGCGCCCACCGCCAGACCATCTATGGCTGGCTCCGTAGAGGGACGCTCAAGGGCCGCTTGGTGAACGTCGGCACCCAACGCATCTGGCTCGTCAGCCGCGTCGAAGCCTCAACACGAACCAGCAATCGAGAGTCATCATGACAACACGATCGAAAACGCCTTCGCCAAACTCAAGGCGCTGCTGCGGAAGGCCGCCGAGCGCACCATTCCCGGCCTGTGGGCCGCCATCGGAAGGCTCATCGAGAGCTTCACGCCGCAGGAGTGCGCAAACTACTTCGCTGCAGCAGGCTACGATGCAACGTGAATGGAAACTGCTCTAGACGGTTTGTCGATGCGCGCCGAGGTGTTCGACGAGTTCTTAGATCGTCATTTCGTCGTCGTTGGTGCGGGGTACACTCGCGGACCAGAGGGGCCGTTGCGTGCCAATGCCCCGCCGCTGCAGCAGGCGGCGGACCATTGGCGCGTTGAATGCCGCCTTCTTGGGCGGTCGCCAGCTTTGGGCGTTGAGGCGATCCGCGATGTCTGAGCGGTCGCGTCGTCCCGCCGCAGATCGGCGATCCGCGCCATCAACCGATCGAACTGCTCGAAGCGCCGAACCGGACGGATCAGCGTGTGCTGGGTGATCACGTCGCCCGTCCAATGGCAGGGGATATCGGCGTGTTCGGTGCTGCCGCGCACCAGGATGACGACGCGATCGAGCATGAGACGGGCGATCGCCTGCCGGTCACCGGCCGTCGTCGAGGGGGCTTGCCAGAGCGCCGGAATGTCGTCGGCCAGCCGCCGCACGGCTCCGTTCTCCTTCGCGGTCTACCGAACTGGCGCTTGTGTGGCAGATGCTACGAGGAAGCCGCAAGGCCGGATCGAGGGGCGCGACTGGATCCTAGCAGTCCAGGCCAACATGATAGCTAGCCGATTGTAGGTTCACAGCCCATTTGTCACCACCGTCGTGGCTCGATCCGGTGGCGTTACGGTTTACGATCGAGGGTCTGTTAGCGGTCGGCACAGAAACATGCGCGAAAGCCCTCGCGGGCCTGTAGCCCCTTCACACATTATGTCCGCAACGTCGAGTCCTCGAGCGGACCGGCGCCGCCCCCCGACATCACTGGCGTGCTCAGGGTCGTGGGCGCCAGGTACTTTTCTGAAGCGGCCTGGTGTTGCGATTATGCAACGCGCGACCGGTGGGTTCTTCCTCCTTGTTGATCACCCGACAGGCAGTCGGCCAATTTTTGCAGCGATGTCGGTTTCGTCCCAGACGGGCCATGAACCCCGTGGGTCCAACGGTCGGCGCCAAAAAAAATATCTAAGTAGAATCGCCAGACTTATGATCTTGTAATTATTGAATTTTATTTTTGTGTTAGAATAAATTAGCCAAATATTGACTTCTGCTCAATATTGTCATAGAAATTCGAATCATGGCGCTGCCATATAGGGCGGCGCATCGCCTCACAGTTGCCGCCACAGCTTGTGAGGCCAGTTCATGACTTCACTCCGGCCGCGTTCCGACGCGAGCGCTGATAGGCTTTTTAGATGGCAGCATCGTCGGCGGCGCAACCGCCTCTCATCCAATTCGTCGGAGGGGT
>JBBRPO010000112.1:0-3950 GCA_038227865.1 Caulobacterales bacterium | reverse complement strand
TTCGAGGACGTGCTGGGCGAGGTGGCGCACGACATCGACCACCACGCCGTCACCGGTCAAGTGATAGGCCTCGTTGTAGTTCTTCGGCAGCTTGTAGTCGTCCGGGAGGCCCATGAGGCGGGCGGTCTCGCGCGCTGAGATAAAGCGTGAGCGGATCTTCTTTCCGTCGTTCACCACGATCACCTGGCGGCTGGAACCACCTGACGGTGTCCGCAGACACACCGAAACGTCGTCGAACCGGACCTCGGACCTCTTAACCTTAACGCCGCGCTCATCGACGCGGGTTCGGTTGTAGACGCCGCCCACCATGCGGCGGCCAGCCCGCATGGCGGCGGCGACCTTGGCCTCATTGACCGGCGACATCTTGGCCAGGAGACGGAGCGTCTCCGCCTGGGTGTGCCAGCTGACGCTGGTCGGATGCTCTTCGATTTCGTCGGCCAGGGTCCGGACCCGATGGCCGGGCGTCGGCACGTTCCACCACAGCATGTTGGCCTTCACCTTGGCCGGGAGCGCCTCGACCGCCCGTCGCAGGGCTTTCGTGTGGAAGGGCTCGAGTGGTTCGGGCGAAAGCAGCGCCGGATCGATTGCTACGTCGGCCCGTACGCCGACCATGAACAGCCGGGGGCGAGACTGGGGAACGAAAAGGTCGGCGTTGATCACCAGGGCGCCGCAGCGATAGCCCACATCGGCGAAGGTTCGGCAGATCGCCTCGAAATCCTTGCCGCCATGCGCGGTCAGGGTGCCGCAGACATTCTCCAGAGCGATTAGCCTCGGAGCGCGGCTTTCGGCCCGCAGGGCCCGAACCACGTCCCAAAACGGATAGAAGGTGCCCGACCTCTCGCCTTGGAGGCCGGCACCAACGCCGGCGAGCGATAGGTCCTGGCAGGGGAACGAGCCCCACATCAGATCGGCGGTACCAGGCAGGTCGGCGGTTGTGACGGCGCGGATATCGGCGACCTTCAGCTCGTCAGAGGCGAAGTTGGCCTGGTAGGTCAGGCCCTTCTTGAAATCGAAGTCGTTGGCGAACAGGCAGGTCCAGCCTGCGCCAAGCCCCTGACGCGCCATGCCGCCGCCGGCGAAGAACTCGTAGAACTTACCCATGAGCGCGGCGCTCGCCTTCGTCGGCCCTGGCCGCGACCCGATCGCGGGCCAGCTTCTCCTCGATTGCCTCGGCGATCCAGGTGTTGCGGGACACGTTACCAGGCCGGACCGCGCAGGCGGTGTCGATGGCGAAGAAGGTCTCGCCGGCCAGCCGGAGGTTTATGCGGTCGAGGCTGCGGACCGTCGCGGACGTCGAATCGGTGGTCATTGAGCCAACGTGGCGCCGACGTGGCGCCACGTCGAGCATTGTTTCTCGTTTTGTTCCGGGCGCGGTGCTACGGTCATGAGCCATGGCCGAAGAGCGAATCCGCAAAATCATTCACGTCGACATGGACGCCTTCTATGCGTCTGTCGAGCAGCGGGATGATCCGAGCCTGAAGGGCAAACCTGTCGCGGTCGGGCACCCCGAGCTGCGCGGTGTGGTGGCGGCAGCTAGCTATGAGGCGCGACAGTTTGGAGTCCGCTCGGCGCTGCCATCGGTCACGGCATTGAAGAAGTGTCCGAGCTTGATCTTCAGGCCGCCGCGGTTCGAAGTTTACAAGGCGGTGTCGCGCCAAATCCACTCGATCTTCGGCGACTACACGCCCCTAATCGAACCCCTGTCGCTCGACGAAGCCTATCTGGATGTGACCGACAATCTGCGCGGCATCCCGACGGCCTCGGCGACCGCCAAGGAAATCCGGGCCCGGATCCTGGAGGAGACCGGCCTGACGGCCTCGGCGGGGATCTCCTACAACAAGTTCATCGCCAAACTGGCGTCTGACTTCCGCAAGCCAAATGGCCAATACGTCGTGCCGCCCGAACAGGGCGAAGCCTTCGTCGAGGCGCTGCCAGTGACCAAGTTCTATGGCGTCGGCCCGGTGACGGCGGCCAAGATGCACAAGCTCGGCATCCAGACCGGCGCCGACATGAAGCGTCAGTCGCTCGCCTTCCTGCAGGCGCACTTCGGCAAGTCGGGGCCTTGGTACTTCGACATCGCCCGGGGCAGGGACGAGCGGCCGGTACGACCTGATCGGGAGCGAAAGTCATCGGGGTCGGAGACCACCTTTGCGACGGACCTGACCGAGCCCGAGGCGATCGAGGCCGGGGTGCTGGCGATGGCGGATGATGTCTGGGCTTGGTGTGAGAAGACCGGTGGCCGCGGCCGGACCGTGACGGTGAAGATCAAGTGGGCGGACTTCCAGCAATCGACCCGAAGCCGATCCCTTAGCGCTCCGGTCGATAGCCGGGCCGTGCTGCAGGAGGCGAGCCTAGCGCTGATCCGATCTGTCTATCCGCCGCCCAAGGGCATCAGGTTGGTGGGTGTCACCCTCTCCAACTTCGCCGGCGGCGAGGCTAGAGTCGCCGACGAGCTGTCGCTGCTTGATGAGTCGCGGCTGACCGCATGATCGATTGCAAAGTGGGACCTGACGACCGGGTGGACGATCTTGAAGCCATGGCGCGGACGCTGGAGGCCAGCGGGACGTAGCGGGTGCTGCGGCGCCTGGCGCCGCACGTCGCTGTCGAGCCGCCGGCTGGCTTGAAGGTGCGCCAGGGGTTGGTGGTAGACGTGGAGACCACGGGCCTGGACGCTGCCCGTCATGAGATCATCGAGCTGGCCATGGTGCCGTTCACCTATGGCCTCGATGGCCAGATCTACGAGGTCGGTGAGCCGTTCCATGGTCTGCGGCAACCTTCGGAGCCGATTTCGGCCGAGATCACCAGCATCACCGGGATCACCGATGAGATGGTCGCGGGGCATTCCATCGACCCGGCGGCCGTTGGGTCGTTCGCCGCCGGCGCGGCGTTGGTCATCGCCCACAATGCGGCCTTCGACCGTCGGTTTCTGGAGCGGTTCTGCGAGACCTTCACCACCAAGGCCTGGGCGTGCTCGATGAGCCAGGTGGACTGGGCGGAGGAAGGCCACGAGGGGACGAAGCTGGCCTATCTCGCGGGCCGACGCGGGATTCTTTTATGACCGGCATCGGGCGACCAACGACTGCCTGGCCGCCGTCGCTCTACTTGGAGCGCCGCTGCCGCGGAGCGGTAGGTTCGCGCTGGCGCAGCTGCTTGAGCGGGCGCGGCAGCCGACGTGGCGCGTTTGGGCGGAGAATTCCCCGTTCGACCTGAAAGACGTGCTTAAGGCGTTAGCAGCTTCTCGATGTTGCTGTTGACCGGCGCGCTGGCCGTCCCTACCGGCCTCCTTATGAAGTCACTCTGCGATCCGAAGCGGATCTTTGGATTCGATCCTCACCGATGCGCTCACGTGATGTGCGATATATATGATCAGCATCATTCGGGATCGTGGCCTCGATGGCCGGGCCATGGCCGATATCGCCAGCCGCCATAATCCTCGCGATGTGGTCTTCGTTGATGGATGGACCGGCAAGGGTTCCATTGCGCGGGAATTGCGAGCCAGCGGCTGTCTCCACGGCGCATCACCCTTCCTGGTGGTTGTGGCTGACCCTGCGGGCGTAGCGGATCTTGCCGCCACGGCGGACGACTACGCGATCCCGTCAGGGGTGCTGAACGCCACCGTATCGGGCTTGATCAGCCGAACGATCCTAAACGACGAAGTCGTAGGCCCGGACGATTTCCACGCTTGCGTCTGGTATCGAGACTTGGCCGCCATTGACCAAAGTCAAGCCTTCATCAACGAGGTCGAGGCCGCTATGCCTGCACCCGCCCGGATACTGGATTGGCGCCTCGATAGGCGCCGGGTTTTGGCGCGGGCTTCGCAGCGCGCCATCTCCCGCATCATGCAGATGGTGGGCACGAGCGACATCAACCGGATTAAACCGGGGATCGCTGAGGCGACGCGCGCGATGCTGCGCCGTGTGCCAGAGAGGTTGTTCCTGCGCGCTGTCACC
>JBBRPO010000111.1:0-3953 GCA_038227865.1 Caulobacterales bacterium | reverse complement strand
CGCGCTGTTCGGGGCCGGACTCAATCGTCCGGTGAAGGGTGATCCGCTCGAGATGATCGAGGCCATCAACGCCAACGGCGCGCCGGTGCTCGCCGTCGACCTGCCGAGCGGGATCAACGGCACCTCGGGCGCGGTGATGGGGGCCGCGATCAACGCCGTCGAGACCGTCACGTTCTTCCGCCGCAAGCCGGCGCATCTATTGATGCCGGGTCGGAAGCATTGCGGCCACGTCCGCGTCGCCGATATCGGGATCGATGCCGGCGTGCTCGACGAAATCCGGCCGCAGACGTCGGAGAACGTGCCGTGGGCCTGGCGGAGTTCGTTCGTGGTGCCTGGGATCGACGGTCACAAATATGCCCGGGGCCACGCGGTCGTGGTGTCCGGCGATCTCGCGTCCACCGGCGCGGCGCGGCTGGCGGCGCGCGGTGCGCTGCGGGCAGGTGCCGGGTTGGTGACGGTGGCTTCGCCACGCGATGCGCTGGCCGTGAATGCTGGGGCATTGACCGCGGTGATGGTGCGCGCCGTCGATACCGTGGTCGAATTCGCCGAGATGCTTGATGACAAGCGTCTCAATGCGGTCGTGATCGGGCCGGGGGCCGGCGTCAGTGCGCGGACGCGCGATCTCGTCCATACCGCGCTGTCGGCCGGTCGTCGCATCGTGCTCGACGCCGACGCGCTGACCAGTTTTGCCGAGGCGCCGGAGCGGCTGTTCGAATCGATCACGGCCAACCCCGATCCGCAGGTGGTGCTGACCCCGCATGAGGGCGAGTTTCCGCGGCTGTTCAGCGATGGCAGCAACAAGCATCCCAACCGCTCGAAGCTCGAGCGGGTGCGGGCGGCCGCCGAACGCTGTGGCGCCGTCGTGCTGTTGAAGGGACCGGATACGGTGGTGGCGTCGCCGGACGGCCGCGCCAGCATCGCCGCCAACGCGCCGCCCTGGCTCGCCACCGCCGGCGCCGGCGACGTGCTGGCCGGCATGATCGCCGGATTTTTGGCGCAGGGCGTGCCGGCCTATGAGGCCGCCCGCATCGGCGTCTGGATGCACGGCGAGGGCGCGCGCGAGGCGGGACCCGGCCTGATCGCGGAAGATCTCACGGAGGTGCTGCCCGCGGTGTTCCGGCGGCTCTACGATGAGTTCGGGATCGACTATTAAACCAGATATTTCGCAACCGCCGTCTCGTCCCACTCCAGCCCCAGCCCCGGTCCTCGCGCCGTGAGCGTGCCGTCGATGATTTTGGCGGGGTGGGCGAGGATGGTGCCGGCGAAATCGAGGAATTCGAGCCAGTGCGCGGTCGGCGTCACCGCCAGCATGTGGGCGCTCGCTTCGGCGAACAGGTGGCTCGACATCGGAATGTTGGCGGCCTCGGCCAAGCTAGCGACCTGCAGCCAGCCGGTGACGCCGCCGCACTTCATCAGATCGGGCATGATGAAGTCGCTGGCGCCGGCTTCGATCGCCTCGGCAAAACCGCGCGGAAACCACCAGTTCTCGCCGGATTGAATCGGCGTCGGCGAAGTCTCGCGGACCTTGGCGTGGCCCGAGAGATTTTCCTGCGGCACCGGTTCCTCGATCCAGTGCAGATCATAGGGCGCCAGCCGCGCGATGCGGCGCGTGGCTTCCGCAGGGTCCAGCGACTGGTTGAAATCGATCATCAGCGCGATGTCAGGGCCGAGCAAAGCGCGCACGCCCTTGACCACGCGCTCGTCATTGGCGGCGTCGCCGTCGCCGCCCTTGATCTTGATGCCGCGAAAGCCCTGGTCGAGCGAACGGCGCAGCGCCTTCTCGTCGCTGACGGGATCGACCACGCCGTAGCTGTCATAGGCCTTGATCGGCCGCGGCGCGCCGCCGAGCAGCTCGGCCAATGGCCGATCCGCGATTTTTCCGAGCGCGTCCCAATAGGCCATGTCGAGGCCGGATACGGCCATACCGACCAGACCCTGCCAGCCGAGCAGGCGGAATTTGGCGTTCATCGCCGCCATCAGATCTGATGGCGCGACCGGTTGGCCGGTCAGTTCGCGCCCGATCTCCTCGATCAGGTGCAGCAGCGGCTTCAGCGTCAGCCTTGTGTAGGCAAAGATGTAGGATCGGCCGGTAAGGCCCTGATCGGTCTCGACATCGATCAGCACTATCGGCGCGGCATCAATGGTCGAGAAGGCGGTCTTCACCGGGCGGCCGATCGGCACCACGAGACCTCGGGCGGTAACGCTGCGAATCGCGGGAACCGGCTTGCTCATGCGCATCTCCTTATTCGACAGAGTACCATCGCACCATCCGCGGCGCAGCCCAGTCGGTCGCGACCGATTCGATCAGCCAGCGCCCGGCATATTCGGCTACAAAGGCCACCCGCTGGGTCTGGCCGGGTTCGATCGCCAGCGTATCCAGCCAGAACGGCTTCCAGCCGTCGTCGAGGCGGTCCAGCAGCCGGAAGTGATGGCCGTGGAGGTGGAACACGGTGGCAAAAGCCGCGCGGTTTGTCAGCGCCAGCACCACGGTTCGTCCGGCTTTGACACGGAAGACGGGTGGAGAGCTCTTCGAGAAGTTGGCCGGCAGTCCCCATTCGGTCGGCGGTCCCCCGAGCGACAGATCTATACGCGTGGCGCCCTTGAGATCGAGCCGCTCGGGAAGGCCGTTGGAGGGCAGCGGCGGGGCTGGCGGCAGGGGCGCGGGCCGGACCGGTTTCTCGCTGGAGACGGTCAGTTTGCCGATGGGACGGGCTTCCTTGCCGTCATGGAGGAGAATGGGGCAGTTGGATCCCGCTGTGGCCGTCACATCGACGAACACATCCGCCCGGCCGCCCGGGGCCAGCACCAGCGCGCCGTTGCGGGCCTGGAACGGCTCGGCCGGCTGGCCGTCGAGGGCCATGATCCTGACATCGGGGCCTTCCAGTTTGACTGCGATCACAGCGCGTTGGCAGCCATTGACGAGGCGAAGTCTGAGCCGCTCGTTGATTCGAGCTGAGAGATCGAAGGAAGCTTTGCCATTAATCGTATGAACCGGCGTCGCATCCTTCGGGTCTGACCCGGGGGCGACCGCGGTTCCATCTGACCGAACCCGCCAGTCCTCAATCAGAAGGGCCTGGTCGCGATCGACCGCGACCGCCTCGCTCTCCGCGACCACCAAAACCCGTGCCTGCGATGGCCGTGCCTGGCCATCCCCGAGCAGCCCAAGGCCGCACAGGAAGGTTCCGGCATGGCGGAGCGGCAGTTGCAGGGTTTCTCTGGCGCCGGCAGCGAGCGGCGGGCGCACCGCGAGCGGTTCGGCCGCGGATATGCCATCCAACCCGCGCCAGTCGAGCACGGCAGGCACCGGCAATTCGTTGCCGAAGGCGATTTCGATGCTGTCGCCGCGCTTGAACCTGAGTTCCGGCCCTTGCAGCGACCAGATCGGCGTCGCCGGCGCGCCGGGGCGCAGGGTAAGGCTGTCCGGCTTGGCCTGCAGCGGCAGCGGCGTGCGCCCTTGGGCCGAACCAGCCGCAGGCCATAGCGGGGTGAGGGCGGCCGCGCCGAGGCCAGCCAGCAGTTCGCGTCTATTCAAAGGAGATTTTGCGAAGAGGGACTCGGGGCTTGCCATCGGACCGATGCGGACCATTTTTGGCTGGTTCTGTCCAGTTGTGACCGCTTGCCCCAGTGCCATGGGAAAGGGCCATTTTTTTGCTGCGAACCGGTGGGCTCATGTTATAAGCCCGCCGCTCGCGGCATCGCGGCCGGATTGGATGCTTTTCACGCGGGCGTGGCGGAATTGGTAGACGCGCTGGATTTAGGTTCCAGTGACGAAAGTTGTGGGGGTTCGAGTCCCTCCGCCCGCACCAAGCGCACATCAGCGTTTGCATGACGAATACGGGAGGGCCTGTTTCCTCGTTGAGGAGGCGGGTCAGCCGAACCACCGGCGCAGGCCGTCAAAGGCTGCGCGTCGAACAGATTGACACTGTCAGGGCCATCTGGCCCGGCGCAAGCGG
>JBBRPO010000110.1:0-4403 GCA_038227865.1 Caulobacterales bacterium | reverse complement strand
GGCCCGCTGGGATCGACGACCGCTTAGTCGCCGCCCCAATTCTTGAGCGTCGCGCTCTTTGGCACGAGTTCGCCAATCAGGTTGACCCACGTCGCATGTTCAGGGTCCCAGCAGACGGCGATCATCTGGGCGACGCCATCGAATTCGAACCAGCCGCGGATCACCCTGCCGTCCCTAGGCGCCGTTTCGGCAGGCAGGTCGGCAAGGGCTTCACCCAAGTGCTAGACCTCTTCGCCTTCAGCTTCGACAGGCACAGAGGCGGCGCCGCCAAGCGCCTCGTAACGCCGGGCCGACAGCCACTGCAGACGTTTGGCTTGGGTCAGTAGAACGCGGCGCAAGCCACCCTGGACCTTGCGCTCCGAGATCACCTGAGCGAGCCGCGAGAGAATCAAAGCCCGCCTTGCAATCCGGAAATCCGGGTGCGAGCGAAGCTCGAAGACCCGCTCAGATACGATACGCGCCCGGAACGAGAGTGGGGCCTCGACCGCGAGGGCGCCGGGCGGCGGGTCCTTCTCGTTCAGGATCGCCTTGAACTGGGAGCGCTCGATCGCCTGGTCCGTGATCAATCGCTCCAACGCATCCAGATGTTGGCGTGCGGCCTGGTCTTTGCCGTTGGACTGCTCGAACTGGGGGAGGGGCCAGACCTCGATCTCGAACACCTCGAAGGGGTCGAGCACCGACATGGCGACCGCGTCGGTCCGCTGGTTAGTCAGGTGGCGCCGGATGCGGGTGCGAAGCCGCTCGTTGGTCTGGCCGACATAGATCGGCT
This sequence comes from Caulobacterales bacterium, assembly GCA_038227865.1. Lineage (GTDB taxonomy): Bacteria > Pseudomonadota > Alphaproteobacteria > Caulobacterales > Caulobacteraceae > Acaudatibacter. Next base: position 3,634 of record JBBRPO010000110.1, on the reverse strand, counting down.
CACCGTCGTAATCGAAGAAGGCGTAGACGCCCCATTTGTAGTTGCCGACGAACGGGGTCGTGCCGGCAGGATCATTGAACGGGCTGTCAAGGAACGCGGACAGGTTCTGACGAAGGTCCTCGGTTTCGAAAGGCGGGATATTGACTGCGTCTGGGTCGCGTCTGAAGAGGTCGGTCACGCCACTTCCCGCGCCTCGATCGCCTCCACCAGCAGGGGTTCAAGGACATGCCGGGCGAGGTGGCGCACGACATCGACCACCACGCCGTCGCCGGTCAGGTGGTAGGCCTCGTTGTAGTTTTTCGGCAGCTTGTAGTCTTCCGGCAGCCCCATCAGCCGGGCGGTCTCGCGCGCTGAAATCAATCGCGAGCGGATCTTCTTGCCGTCGATGACCAGGATCACCTGGCGGCTGGATCCGCCCGCCGGCGTCCGCAGACACCCCGACACGTCATCGAATCGGACCTCGGACCTCTGAACCTTCGCGCCGCGCTCATCGAGGCGGGTTCGGTTGTAAACGCCGCCCACCATGCGACGGCCAGCTCGCATGGCAGCGGCGACCTTGGCCTCATTGACCGGCGACATCTTGGCCAAGAGGCGGTCCGTCTCCGCCTGTGTGTGCCAGGTGACGCTGGTGGGATGCTCTTCGATCTCGTCGGCAAGGGTCCGGACCCGATGGCCAGGCGTCGGCACGTTCCACCACAGCATGTTGGCCTTCACCTTGGCCGGCAGCGCCTCGACCGCCCGTCGCAGGGCTCTCGTATGGAAGGGCTCGAGTGGTTCGGGCGAGAGCAGCGCCGGATCGATTGCCACGTCTGCCCGCACGCCGATGACGAACAGCCGCGGGCGTGATTGGGGAACGAAGAGGTCGGCGTTGATCACCAAGGCGCCGCAGCGATAGCCGACATCCGCGAAGGTTCGGCAGATCGCCACGAAATCCTTGCCGCCATGCGAGGTCAGGGTCCCGCAGACGTTCTCCAGGGCGATCAGTCTCGGGGCCCGGCCTTCGGTCTGCAGCGCCCGAACCACGTCCCAGAACGGATAGAAGGTGCCCGATCGCTCGCCTTTGAGGCCGGCGCCGACGCCGGCGAGCGACAGGTCCTGGCAGGGGAATGATCCCCACATTAGATCGGCGATACCAGGCAGGTCGGCGGTTGTGACGGCTCGGATATCGGCGACCTTCAGCTCGTCCGACGCGAAGTTGGCCTGGTAGGTGAGGCCCTTCTTGAAGTCGAAGTCGTTGGCGAACAGGCAGGTCCAACCTTGGCCCAGTCCTTGGCGCGCCATGCCGCCGCCGGCGAAGAATTCGTAAAACTTAGCCATAGGCGCGACGCTTGCCGTCACTAGCCGCCGCCGTCGCGGCGGGTGCGCGGGCCAGTTTCTCTTCGATCGCCTCAGCGATCCAGGTGTTACGGGACACATTTCCCGGCCGCGCGGCGCACGCGTCGTCGATGGCCGCGAAGGTCTCCCCGGCCAGCCGAAGGTTGATGCGGTCGAGGCTGCGGACCGTCGCGGTCTTCGAGTCGGAAATCATTGAGCCAGGGTGGCGCCTGTGTGGCGCCTCGTCGAGTATTGTTTCTTGTTTTGTTCCTTGACCGCAGGCGGGCTCGTCCGATGGAGGCGCGGAACGCGCGCGTCTGACGCTGCGAGCTAGGTTTCCCAACCGTGGATCCGTGGCGGCGAATAGGAGCCGTCGGACTTGACGACTCGGGAACTTCTGTGCGAATTTGCAGTTGTTAGTAAAATAATGCGAAAACGTAGGAGATAGGGCCATGTTGGCGACGCAAGTTCAAGGCCGTGAGGTCCCCACGGGCATCGACCCCGTCGCCGCCTTACGCGGCGCGTTTGCGATCCTCGACGCCTGGGGCGTTGGAGTCGACGACGCCCGCGCGATCCTCGGTGCGCCGGCGCCGCGAACCTACTTTAGCTGGCGTCGGGGCGAAGGTGTTCGCGTGCCCGCCGACACCCTTCGGCGCATTGGCTATCTGGCTGGGATCTATAAGGCGCTGCAGGTGCTCTATTCAGATCCGCATCTGGCGGACAGCTGGGTCCAGCGGCCGAACCGGACGTTTGGCGGCCAGACCCCGTTGCAGCGAATGGGCGCCGGCGACGTCACCGACCTTGCCGCCGTACGCGGGTATCTCGACGCCGCGCGCGCGCCCTGGAGCTGATCGTGGCGTCCAGCCAGATCATCTGGCCGAAGGCTTGGCGCGTGATCGCCTCGCGGTTCCCGCCCATCGACCTATTCGAGCGGGTCAGCCCCGATCCGGCCGCGTGGGAAGCGTTGATCGCCCTGGAACAGGCCACCAATCCGCGCCTGCGCGATCAGGTCGGTGAGATTGCGCTGGTGACGCCGGAAGACCGGGTGACCGGGCCCGGCGCCACCTACGTGATGGCGTCCTTCACCCACTTGAATCCAAAGGGCTCACGCTTCAGCGACGGGACCTACGGAGTCTACTACGCCGCCTCCGACCTCGAGACCGCCGTCGCCGAGACGATGTTCCACTTCGGGCAATTCGCCCAGGACTCGAACGACCCGCCGCGGTCGGAAGATATGCGCGTCCTGGTCGGCGCGGTCGATGAGGCCTTCGAGGATGTTGCGGCGCTGCCCGCCGACGAACGGAACCGCATCCTCGCGCCGGGCGACTACGCAGCCGGGCAGGCCTTTGGGCGGGCGCAACGCGAGGCCGAAGCCCAGGGCGTCACCTATCCCAGCGTCCGCCGCGCGGCCGGCGCCTGTATCGGGGCGTTTCGCCCGCGCGCCGTCGGCTTGCCCCGCCAGGAGCGGCATTTGCAGTATCGCTGGAACGGCGAACGCGCAGACCGCTACTTCGACTACTCGACCGAGAGCTGGGCTGAGGTGTAGCCGGCCGAGGCAACTGTCGTCGCGTCGAAATCCATCGCCTCGCCGCCAAACGAGGTCTCCATGGCCGGGCGGAGGCCGCATGCCCGGCGGTTCGCCCTGCTGGCTTTGACGGATCAGAGTGACGAGGCCGCCAAGGCGCTTATTCTCGAGCACCGCAGTCTCGGTGACACGCCGCAGCTTGTCGAACGTCCGGTAGGGCAGCGTCGGCCCGAGGTCGGCGTAGCGCGCCTTGATCAGCTCGAGAGCCTGAACCTTGATGCCGGTCGGCATCCGCCGGTTGCTGGCTCGGCCGCGCTTCTTGGAGATGAGGGCCGTCGCACCATGCTCCTGGTAGGCCTTCGACAGCCGAAGAACCTGGCGGCGCTCCAAGCCCATGAGCTCGCTGGCCGCCAAAACCGTCAGCCTTCCGGCGGCGAGATCGCGGAGGATCTCGACTCGGCTAAGCTCCTTGTCGCTCATGATATGTAACGTCACCTGGAGGGCCTCCCGCGCAAACGAGGGAGGGCGCCATTTCTAAATGGCACAGGTGCGACATTACAAAATGGCGGCTACACGAATGTCGCGTCTAATGTATCTTATCGGAAATTGGTAACTTTATGACTCTGTATAATTGTCAGATTTCGAATTAGCTGAGACTGGTGCAGCCGCAATGGATTTGGGCTCCAAATGCATGCGTCCATTCGATCCGACGATCGAAATAGACGCGACTGCCCTTACCGCTATCTCAGGCTGATCCGATAGCCCGGACGCTCTTGGCGACAGGCTTGTCGCCGT
>JBBRPO010000109.1:0-4456 GCA_038227865.1 Caulobacterales bacterium | reverse complement strand
GCGCGAAACACGGTTGGGCCTGGCGCGGCGCCCCAGCAGATGGCTGACCTTCTGAGCGCATCTTGGCTGGCCTTCGCCCGGTCGGGAAACCCCGGGACCCCCGCCTTGCCGGCGTGGCCTGCCTACGACACCGCGCGCCGGGCGACTATGCTCTTCGACCTTGAGAGCCATGTGGTCGATGACCCGAACTCAGCCTTGCGGCGATTGCTTCCCGCCTAAAACCCTGCAGCGGTGGCATGCGACCGCCGACCCCGCGGATCAATGACATCATCGCGATGCTTGGCCCCGATCAGGCCGACGCCGGCTGCGACCAGAGGCTGCGACGCCTGAAACCAAACTGGGCGGCAGCGGCGCACGGAGCACTGATCCAGGCGCCAAATCTGTTTTGATGCTGTAGGCATGCAGCAAGGCCGACTCTTCGCGTATTGCGGCCGGAGTGCTGTCAGACCAAAGTCGACAGGTCTCCGGTCGGACGCAGGAAGCCCCAACCCACAGATCGCCTAGGCCATGACTGACCGCCACTCAGCCAGTGCGCCTGAGCGTCTCTGCTTGTAGATTTGTCGGCAGATGAGATGGCGCTCCTGATTGAAGAGGTTGTGGACGCTGGCGTGAACGGCGGTGAATTTCTGCAGGGTCTTCATCCTACGGAACCGCTCCATCGCCCGCTCTTGTCGTTGGAACGGAGGGTGGCTGTTCTCCACCCTGTTGTTCGCCCAGCGCCCAACCTCCTGACGATCGGTGTTACCGACAGCCGGCCAACGGAAAGCGGCGAGCCTACCGCTTGGCTGGCTCCGCCGCGCCTAGGTGGAGGCTGTGACGTATCCACGCCAACCCCGTGTGCAATCAACTCGCCGAGAGCGCAGCCTTCACCAGCGCTTCGGCCTTGGCGTAGGGGGCGTAGAAGGCGTCGATCATGTCCCCTTCGCCGCGGACGAAAACGCCACGCGGGTTGGAGAACTCCCGAAAGCCGTCCTCGCCATGGTGGCGGCCCATGCCGCTTGTGCCGACGCCGCCAAAACCCATGGAGGGGAGCGCGCTCTGCATGGCGCAGGTATTGACGGCGGCGCCGCCGGAAGTGGTTTGGTCGAGGACACTCTGCGCAACCGACGGGTCATCGGCGAATACGTAGAGACCGAGCGGCCGCTCGCCGGCGTTGATCATCGAGATAGCGTCCGCCAACTGATCGTAGGCGATGACAGGAAGGATGGGACCGAAAATTTCCTCCTGCATGAGCCGCAGGTCAGGCGAAGGGTCGAGCACCAGCGACATTGGCATGCGCCGCCCTTCTCGGTCGACCCGATCGTCCTGTTGGAGCGGAACGATACGGCACTGGCTGTCCCTGGCCTCCAGCAGCAGCTCGGCCAACCGATCGAGGTGGCGAAGCGAGATGATGCCGGTCACCTCCGGGCCGTTCGAATAGTCCGGTGCGGCGCGTTGCATATAGGCCTGAGCGTGCTCGACGAATGCGTCCAGGTCGGCGCGAGGGACCAAGCAGTAGTCTACCGAGACGCACATCTGGCCGTTCTTGACCACCTTGGTCCCGATGACCGACTCCACGTTCTTCGCCGTGACGGAACCCGGGGCCATCAGGGCTGGGCATTTGCCGCCGAGCTCAAGGGTCACCGGCGTTAGGTTGGCGGCTGCCGCCGCCATGACTTGGCGGCCGACGTTGGGGCTGCCGGTGTAGAGTAGGTGATCCCAAGGTAGGGCGGAGAACGCGCGGGCCAGGTCCAGACCGCCGTTCGCCACGTAAACCAGAGACGGATCGAAGGCTTGCGAGACCATCTCACTGAGGAGTTCGGCGCAGGCAGGCGTGAACTCCGAAGGCTTGACGATAACCCGGTTGCCGGCGGCTAGCATTTCGATCATCGGCCCCACGGAAAGATCGAAGGGGAAGTTCCACGGGACGATGTTGCCGACGACGCCCTTTGGCTGGCCCTGGACGTAGGCCCTGGACGTGCCCAGCGTGACGGCATCGACGTGACGCGGCTGGGGCGCCATCCACGATTCGAGATGCTCCAGCACGTACTGCGCGCGGCCGATCACCCCCAACACCTCGATAAGGTCCGATGCTCCAACTGGGTGAGCCCCAAAATCCTGGATTAGCGCCGCACTGATCCGTTCGCGATAGGTCAGCATCATGCCAATCAGCGTCTCGATCCGCCGCCGCCGCTCGTCCAGGCTGGGGTTCCGGTCGGCCGCGAAGGCCCGCCGCTGCGCTTCGAAGGCTGCGTTCAGCTTTGCGATCGCGGACTCATCGGCCGCCCCGGGGTTCAGAGCCCGTGGCGCGGTTTCAAGGATCGACATTGTGACCTCCCTATCGACGTTTGGCATCGCCCGGCGCCGATCCGTTCACCAACGCCGCGCGTTCTTTGCGGACCAATTCACGCTCGGATCTCGTCGGAAATGTACCCGGTGCGCCAGGTCGCAATGATAGGCCGGCCGCACCGCCGCCGCTACCTTGATGGCGGTGTTGTCGGACCACAATGTCGATGAGGAGCGACTCTTGCACTGAATGATCTGGGGCGGGTGCTGTCAGTCCTCGAACCGGCAATGCGGCTTCTGACAAGGAACGTTACCGGAAGGCCGAGGCCTCGCCTGGCTTTGTTGAACGCCGCTTCGGCGCTCAGGGGCGATGTCCAAGATGCGCCAACACCGGACGTTCAGCCTGCGCCCACAATCGGACCTTAGTCGGAAGCGCACTGCCGACAAGCGCAGCCGATTGATTCAGGCGTTAGTCAAAGCGCAGCTTTCAACATACTCGCGCGTTCCTCAATTCGGGCGAGCTGAGCCGTCCGGCTCGCCGTATCTGCTCCGCCCCCCGCATCGAGACTAAAGGCGCCTCCATGATCAAACCAGCGAGCCAAACCAAGCAGACGCAGGTGAAGGCCGACGCGATTGCACAAGCGCACTCTGTTGCTCCGGAATTGCCCGTTCGGATTGGCTCGACGCCCGCCACGAAGTTTCGCGGAAACCCGGCGATTTTCGGACGCCTAGTCGAGGACCACGACAAGCAGCGCGCTCTGTTGGCGATGATCGATGCAACCAGCCCCAACGATCCTGCGCGAAAGATCCTCTTCGAAGAATTCGTTCGAGACGTGCACGGTCATGCCTCCGCTGAGGAGCAGGCTCTGTGGTCCACAGTCATGCGGAACCCCGAGACCACCGAGTTCGCGCGTCACGCAGTAGGCGACCATCACAAGCTGGATAAGCTGATGGCGGACGCGGCCGCACGCGACATTGCCGCGCCTGGCTGGCTCACCCATTTCGCCACGCTGAAGGAAGAATATCTCGAGCACATCCTCGAAGAAGAGACCGAGCAGTTCGTGGAGGCAGAGAAAACGCTGTCCGAGCAGGATCAGCGCTACATGCAGAAAGTGTTCAACCGCCAGAAGAAGGCCGAAAAGGCCGCCGCTGTCATCGAGAAGAAAATCGCGCTTAAGCCGATTGCATAGCGTCGCCAAACCGTCTCGAGGGCGCGAAGAAGATGAATGATTTGCATAGCCGAGCGGGTTGGCCGCTGGCAATTTTGCTCTGACACTGCCGGTTGGCCGGTATATTCATCCGGTTAGATAGCCGAGCTACCTGGACGGTGACAATTTTGCTCTGACAATGCGGGCGGGTTTGTTCATTCTGCAAAGCGGTGGCCGCCGTTTTCTGGCGCGACCAAAGCAGCGGGACGTACTGATCGTCATCGAGGCGTTCGCCGATCTGCAGTGCGTCGTAGTATTTATCTGGGAGCGTGTCGCGCCGACCATTGTAGACTTCGCCGTCCGGAAAATAGGCGATGGTCATGGCGCGCCGGCGACCCGGGGTCATGTTGGCGCCGGCCCCGTGGGCGACCATCCCGTTGTGAATGACCAGACCGCCCGCGCCTACCGGCGTTGGGACAGCGCGTATCTTCCGCCACTCAGGGTAGATTTTCATCAGGTCACTCATGCCCGCCCCGATCTCGACATGGGTGAAGTCGCCGAGTTTGTGTGTGCCGGCGCCGTCAGACCAAAGTCGACATGTCTCTGGTCGGACGCTTCATAGCTTTCTCGATGAATTTCAACGCCGCGGCCTTGTCGCGGGTCTTGGTGACGAAGGATTCCAGCACCTCGCCCTCGTGGTCGACGGCCCGCCAGAGATAGTGCATCTGGCCGTTGATCTTCACGCAGACCTCGTCGAGATGCCACTTCCAGTGGGTGAACTGGCGCATGTGCTGGACCCGCTTCCTGCGGATCTCGCCGGCGAACATCGGGCCGAACCGGTTCCATCAGTGCCGCACCGTCTCGTGGCAGATGTCGATGCCCCCGCTCGAACAGCAGGTCCTCGACATTGCGCAGCGACAGCGGGTAGCGATGGGGTGGACGCCCCCCTGACGGCATCGATGTGCCAAATTGGAGGTGTTGAAAACACCACTGCAAAGGAGGCGTCCGTGGGTGAAGTTAGCACAATTGGGCTCGACCTGGCG
>JBBRPO010000108.1:0-4521 GCA_038227865.1 Caulobacterales bacterium | reverse complement strand
TGGTGTCGACCGTGTGCCGCTCAATCAGACTTTCAGAAAGCCGATATCTGACTTGGGGAACTGGCGCAGTTGAGGGAATATCGTGGCAAGCTGCGGATCTGTGACGCCCATCCACCTCGCCATCGTCGCCAGGTATTGATCCACCGACGTGGTTGGAATGATAGCGTTCCCGACGGCGTCGGGGTTTAAGAACGCAGCCGAGGTTGACGTCGCCGCCCGATCGATACCGGCGGTCGGGAAGGCGCCGTAGATGTCGCCACCTTTGACCGCTCCACCCATCACGAGGTGATGCCCGCCCCAGGCGTGGTCCGTACCATCGCCGTTGGAGGTGAACGTGCGATTGAAATCAGACGCTGTAAACGTGGTTATCTGATCAGAAAGGCCCAGGCCCTTCACCGCTCCGTCGAAATAGGCGAGCGCGTGATCGAGTTCAGCCAAGAGCAAGCCCTGGCGAGCATTCTGACCGTCGTGGGTGTCGAAGCTACCATATTGCACGAAGAAGACCTGCCGTTGAACTCCCAAAAGCGCGTGCGCGGCGGCGGTTTCCGCTACCGCCTGCAACTGGTCGGCCAGGGAGTTGTCGACGGTCTTACCAGTGATCGGATCGACAAAAGGTATGGGCGCCGGAACTTGGGAATACGCGCCGCCCATAGCGCCCAGGGCGTTGTCGTACAAAAGTGAGGTGCCGACCGAACGGCTTACGGCAGCTGCGTAGTCCACCACCAAAAAGTTCGTCTGAAGAGCGCCTAGTGAAGCCTCCTGCACTCCGGCCCGGAACTCCTGCAAGAATATGTTCGAACCGTTATATGACCCGCTCGAACCGAGCAGAGTGATCGTTTGCGCGGTCGCGCGGTTCTTTCCGAATTTCACTCGGAAGGGCTTGGTCGTTACGCCAGCTAGATAGACCGTATTCCCCGCCGTTGTGATCGCGGTGAAATCCACCCCTTTTGCATTGGCGGCGGCGGCCGTGTCGCCGATCAGGCCGCCCCAGCCCGTTTGCGAGCCTTCCACGTGGCCTGACTGCCACGCCGATTGTTGATCGGCATGAGAAAATAGCCGCTGTGGAATGGGCGTACTCGCCGTGGGCTTCAAGTAGGTGGCCTTGGACAGCGGCGCCAACAACGTTCCTACGTTGGCTATAAGGGCCAGTGAACCGTTCTTAAACATGGCCTGAGCGTTAGGCATCAGCGGGTGCAGGCCGAAGGTGCGCGGGGCATCGCTAGTGCCGATTTTGTTTGCGGGAGGTACAGTTTGAGCGGTGGCGGGTGAAATGGGCGCGAGCCCTCCCCAGTGCTCCGGCATGGAGGCGCTGGTGACCAGACGCTTGGTGACCGTCGACGTCTGGCCAATGGCGACCGGCGCTGCGCCGGGCGGCATAAGCGCAATCGGATCTGTTCCTATGAAACGCGCCGCCCAGTATTGCGAAAAACTCCCGGGGTCGGTCGCCACCAAGAGATTGTTCGAGTCATTGCCCCCTTGAAGGAAGATACAGACCAGGGCCCGATAAGGGGCGCTCGCACCGGCGGTTTGCGCCGCCGCCGCTCCGATAGCGCTCAGGTTCAACGCAACAGGCGCCGCCGCGCCGAAAGCTGCAAACCACGCCAGTGCGTCTCGGCGTGATGGAGTATGATCGGTCACGGCTGCGTCCTATCTCTGCACTAGGTATTCAGGGGACGTGAGAGCGATCATCAGCGCATTTTTGATCTTAGAGATCTGAACGGCCCTGATTTGAGCGGCTGTCGGGCTTTTGGCCGGAAGCGGAGTGCTGGCGAGCACCCGGGTGAGACGAGCGGTGAGAACCGGGCTCATGGAGCCGCCGAACAATAGTACGTTCAACCGATCAACGAGCGCCGCATCCCCCGCCGTCGCGCTGGCGTTGGAGAGGGAGACGATCTCCTTTACATAGCTGACCGTTACGTCGCCTCCGGGCCAGCCGCCGCCTTGAATCACGGAAGTCATCAGGTTGACGTAGCTCGCAACGGTAAGAACGTCGACGGCCTGGAACTCGGGTGCGACCAGGCCTGCCTTTGCGATGTTGGTGTCCGGCGGGACGTAGTCGGGAGTCCAGAAGTTGAATACAGATAGGGCCTCAAGCGGCGCCTGATCTAGCTGGGTCGGATCACCAAAATCGGTGAACGGGGTGAAGTTGCCGCCGGGCGCCGTCGGGGTCGCCTTGGAAGTCGCTTCGCACGCGCGCAACCAATGCGCCATACGAAGCACCGGTTCACGCAACCGACCGAAAGTGTTCTTCACCGCCGACGCGGTGCTCAATGCTTCGGAATCCGTCAGCACCGCAACTATAGACGTGTAAAGGTTGCCGTAATTTTCCGGGTGCGTAGCAGGCCCGGTGAACGCGGCGGCGACTCGGCCCACATAGGCTGAGCTGGGGTTACTGGTGACGAACCTCTGGATCAGGCGGCGCGCGATAAACGGGGCTACGTTCGGATGGCGAGAAATCACACCCATCGCCGTGTCGAGCGAGTGCGTCTGGTAGACGGCGACCGCTACTGCTCCGGCGACCGTGGTTGGTTGAGCCCCGACATAGGCGGGAACTGAGGCTCCAAGGAAGGTTTTCTGGAGCTGGGAATGGTAACCCGGATAGGCAATCAGGGGCTGCACGTCCGCGGCGGCCAAGTCGGCGCCGTCGCCGGGCTGGCGGCTGAATGTGGACGCTGATGGCTTCGCGGCGTACCAACCCCAACCGGTAAACACATTCGCGAGGCCCGCGATATCCGCGTGGGTGTATGTCGGGATCGACGCGCCAGCCGTATCGAGTTTGGGCGACCCATCTGAATTCAACTGCACAAGGCCAATCGACATCAGCTGCAGGATCTCGCGAGCGTAGTTCTCGTCTGGGTGGCGGGACGGATCGTTATCCGCCTGTTGGTTGCCAAGAATATTGAGGTAGATCCCCATCGCCGGGTGAAGCGTTACCGCCTTCAACAGACCCTGAAAGTTGCCGAAGGCGTTCTTGCTCAGCATATCGTACCACGACGCCGCGATGCGTGGCGTGATGGTCGAAGAGGCGAACGATACGACGAAGATCTCCGAGAGCGCCAAGGCGAGCCGGTGCCGCAGCTGATCGTCTCCCTGGATCGCGCGGGCCCAGAAGCTTTCCTGAAACTGGGCTTTGTCGAGTTTCTGCCGGCGCACTTTGGCCTTCGCGGCAGCGTTTGACCCGGAGGCGGTTAGCGCAGCTTGGTAAGCGGCGTCAAAATCCGCCTTGCGCCTGATGATCCAATTGAGGTGGAAGTCCGGGGTCGCAGCCCAATAACCGGGCGCGCCACTTGCTGTGGGAGCCGCATGGGCCTGCTGCGCCAACCAGGCGTTGATTCCAGAGGCTGCGAGCTCCACGACAGACCCGTCTGTTGCACCGAAGCTCGCGCGGTTCAGGAACGCCGGATTTGAGATCGAGGGAGACGCCAGTGTGGCGGTCGTTGTGGTAGCCGAGGGCGAAAGGGCATGTTGCGCGGTGCTCGCCACGGCGGCGATACCAGCAACGACGGAGACGGCGCCTATAACACCCTTCGCGCTTAGGGCCGCTTCCGCCATCCGAACTCTCCTGTCACGCGACAACCCAAGCTAACACCATCCGCATATATCAATTGTGAAATGTTACCGCGACAAAGTGCCACAGAACGGCTCTGTCAAACAAATTTTTGGACTTGCCTATACTTGAAGTCTTCGCACGGCCGTAACGGTCCTGCGTTTAATTCAAAACTGGATCTTTCGTAGCCCCCCCCGGCCGAATCCGCGCCAAAAAGCGGCTCTACTTGTTTGCCTTTACGGTGCCATTTTCCGTCCAGCGCAGGCAGCGGCGACCAGACCCCCGCTGCGGGATGTTGTTGATCGTGTCGATGGGCCGGTTTGGCTGTCCAAGATTTTCAACGGCCGATGGGTCCCGCGGGTGCTGCCAGTCTAACGGCAACTTGTCTCCGGTAGGCGCAGAGGCCCCAACCCCGCTCATGGCTTAGGCGATGCCCTGCCGGTTCAGAGTCCATCGCGGACGGGTCAAGATCATGGCCCAAGATGGGGGCCGTGTCGCCAGGACGACGCCAGACCCCGCCCTGATCCGGGCGCTACGAACAACCCACCAGCGTCTTGCAGCAGTGTGCGAGGTCCCCATCGGGCGGGTCGAGCTCATCACCATCAACACCACGCCTCCTAGTCGCTATGAGCGCTACCTCTATCGACTTGTGTTCCTGGCGCCCGACCTGCAATCGAAGATCCTTGAAGGTCTTCAGTCCTCGGAGTTAAACCTCGACCGGATCCTCGCGAGACAGATGCCGGTGTCCTGGGAAGACCAGCGGCGGATGTTCGAAATTCCCTGCTAAACGCGCGGTACACCGAGCAGGGAAAATTCCCTGCTCTCGAGAAAGACATTCCCTGCTGTTCGATAAAAATACCCTGCTCGGCGCAAAGCAGGGAAATGGGGGGACTTTGGTATCTTTTCGGACGCGAGGGATACGCTCATGTGACGCTCGATTGACGCCGGCATCCCGAAAAGATCAGCTATCTGCG
>JBBRPO010000107.1:0-4528 GCA_038227865.1 Caulobacterales bacterium | reverse complement strand
CCACCCAATCATTGATTCAGAAGTCTCGACCCAGCACCACGAAATTCCGACCAAACCGAAAACCACAGCGCCGCCTATGGCAAATCGGACTCACCCCAAGACCGACAATGACCCACACCTCAGGGGTGCTTGGGAGTTACCATATTTTTTAGGGTGAGCGACGTTGGCGGGCATCATCAAGGAGGTGAAGGACGAGTAAGAGTTCGTCGTCGCAGAGAGTTCAGGTTACATCCGTGGACACAGAATAATCATGAGAATGCGCAATTTCTAACAATACATTTTGCAGCGGATCGGCCGAAACCCTTATCAGACAAGGCATCTAAACCCTTGATATCCGATAGAATATGTTAGACGCGGTTTAGGTGTAGCAGCAACGTGCAAATGTCAGTCCGCAGCAAGTCAGGCCAATCAGTCGTCCAACGCCAAGGTCTCCAGCAAGGCCGGAAGGTCCGTCAGCTTGACGAAATGCACCTGATGGCCATGGCCCTTGGCTTCGTCCCGCCGCAGAAAGTGGCGCATGATCCGGTTGAAGCGGTCCAGCATGTGCGTGTAGCGCCGCCGGCGTAGCCGATCGAGAACCGCGCCACCTTGAGGGCCGCCCATCGGTCCATCATCGATGCGCAACACACGGGGCGAGTACTGCAGGGCGTAGAGCGTGGTGGGGATGTCGATCACCACGCCGGGTTCGACAATTTCGAGCGAGCCGTCCGGCTGGACTCGGCCCAGGAAATCGACATCGAATTTGCGCAGATCCAGGTCGTTGGCCTGATGGATGGCGCCCTTGGTGGTCCGATAGCCGTGGGCGGCCAGGGTGGTTTTGAGCCGATCGAAATCCTCGGACGGCGTCTCGGCCAGGATCCCCACCGGCTCGACGGCCACGAAATGGCGGATCTTCAACTCCCTTTGAACCTCGCTCTTGTCGGGGCGAAGGTCGCTGAAGGTCACCCGTCGGTGGGGTGGGTCGAAATAGCCGCCGAGGCGGACGAAACGGCGCACGGCGTTGCGCCAATAGCCGGCGGCGAGGCCGGCGGGGGCGGAGATGTCCACCACCGGTAGGCCCTGGAAATAGTCGGTGACCGGATTGGTCGCGAAGCTGTCCGGATCGCCGCCGGCGCCGGACGTGTCGCCAAGGCTGTGCAGGAAGTCTCGGATCCGTGACCGCAGCAGGAGATGCGGGTTGTATTGCGGATCGAAGGGTTCGAGGCGCTCGAACCGGCCGATACAGAAGCTGTTGCGCACATAAAACGGCGGGCGACCGTCCTTGGTGGTGAGGATATAGGGCAGGCCGAGAGCGTGAACGAGGCCAAGCTCGTACATCACGTTTTGGGAGCCGCCGCTGAGGTCCAGGATCACCAGATCGGCCGCCTCGATCTTGGTGAGAATGCCGGGGATGATACTGGCGGAAGTATTGCTGTCGGGATGATCCACGACAATCTCGCCGAGCGCCGGTTCGGCATTCATCAGGTCGGCGGCGATACTCACAACCAGCCGCGTCAGTTGCGCGGTGCGCGGGTCCTCGAGGATGCGTCCGTCATCATCCAGAGACGGCTGCATCGGCCCCAGCACCAGGACCGTCGTGAGTTCACGCTCCGCCATCGCCGCCTCTTTCGATCAGGGGGACATCACGCGTTTCAGGATATCCTAATTTCGAGTCGAAGACCGCAAGGAAGACACTGGCCGCAGCTTCCGATAGGTTGGCGTGGTTTTTGGTATGAAGGACTTCGCATGCGTTCCGCCCTGCTCGCCGCTTCGGCGATTGTTCTAAGCTTCTGTGCGTCCCGCGCGCTCGCGGTGGACGTTTCCGCGCCGAGCGCCCCACCCGTCGTCGTCCACTATGGCGCCTGGGGCGTCGATCTGAGCGGCGCCGACAAGACCGCCTCGGCCGGCGATGATTTCTATCGCTTCGCCAATGGCGCCTGGTTCGAAAAGGCGGAGATTCCCGCCGATCAGCCTTCGACCAGCTCGGGCCGCGAGGTGTTCAACCGCACCCAGTTACAGCTGCGCACCCTGATCGAAACCGCCGCGCGGGACGCCAAGACGCCGACGGCCGCTCAGCTCGGCGGCCTCTATGCCGCGTGGATGGACGAGGCGCGGCTGGAGGCGCTGGACGCCAAGCCGCTGCAAGCCGACCTGGCGCGGATCGCCGCCATCCCCGACAAGGCCGCGCTGTCGGTGCTGATGGCCAAGACCTATGGCGGCTTTGGCAAGTCGCTGTTCGGCCTGGGCGTCGGCCCGGACCCCAAGCACCCCGAGATCAATGTGGTCTATCTGGACCAGGATGGACTGGGCCTGCCCAACCGCGACTATTATCTGACCGACGCCTTCAAACCCCAGCGCGAGGCTTACCGCGCCTACATCGAACGCGCGCTCGGCATGATCGGTTATGCCGATCCGGCCGGGATGGCGGCCGCGACCCTGGCCTTCGAGACCAAGGTGGCCGAGGCCAGCTGGACACAGGTCGACGAGCGCGACATCGACAAGATCATCAATCCGATGAGCCTCGCCGAACTTCAGGCCTATGCGCCGCGCATCGATTGGACCGCGCACCTGAACGCCGCCGGGACCTCCGGCCAGGAAAAGGTGATCGTCGGTCCAAAGACCGCCGTGCAAAAGATCGCCGCGATCTATGCCGAAACGCCGCTGGAGACGCTGAAGGCCTGGGAGGCGTTCCATGTCACCGACGGCGCCTCGCCCTATCTGTCCAAGCGGTTCGACGAAAGCCGGTTCGCGTTCCAGAAGACCCTGAGCGGCGTATCGGCTCAGCAACCGCGCTGGAAGCGCGGCGTCAACCTGGTGGACGGCAGTTTGGGCGAGGCCCTGGGCCGGGAATATGTGGCGACCTATTTCCCGCCCGAGGCCAAGGCCAAGATGCAGGACTTGGTGGCCAATCTGAAGACCGCCCTGGCGGCGCGGATCAACAACCTGGCCTGGATGGCGCCGGCCACCAAGGCCCAGGCGTTGAAGAAACTGGCCAAGATGGATGTCCAGGTCGGTTACCCGGACAAGTTCCGGGATTACTCGGGCCTGAAGATCGACCCGGCCGATCTCTACGGTGACCTCCAGCGCAGCGAGGCCTTCGAATGGGCCTATCAGCTGTCGGATCTGGGCGGGGCGGTCGACCACAAGAAGTGGGGCATGACCCCCCAGACCGTGAACGCCTACAACGGCGGGCTGGAGAACAAGATCGTGTTCCCGGCCGGCATACTGCAGGCGCCGTTCTTCGACGCCTCGGCCGATCCGGCGGTCAACTACGGGGCGATCGGCGCGGTCATCGGCCACGAGATCACCCACGGCTTCGACGACCAGGGCCGCAAGATCGATGACACCGGCGCGGTGCGCGACTGGTGGACGCCCGAGGACGCCAAGCGGTTCGAGGTCGAGGCCGCCAAGTTCGGCGCCCAGTACGACACCTACGAGCCGATCCCCGGCGCCCACGTCCAGGGCAAGCTGACCATGGGCGAGAACATCGCCGACCTGGGAGGCCTGCTGGCGTCGCTGGACGCCTATCACGCGTCTCTGCACGGCCGCCCCGCGCCGGTGATCGACGGTCTGACCGGCGACCAGCGTTTCTTCCTGGCCTTCGCCCAGGCCTGGCGGAACAAGAGCCGCGACGACGACGCTAGGCGACGGGTCACCACGGATCCCCATTCTCCACCCCAATTCCGGGTGATCGGCCCGATCCGCAACAACGACGCCTGGTACGCGGCGTTCGCGGTCCAGCCGGGCGGCAAATACTATCTGGCGCCGGCGGACCGGGTGCGGATCTGGTAGGGAACCAATACGGCTCCGAACTTGACGAATCCGACGACTATGTACACATGATGTCCATGTACATATAAACCGGCGTAGGAGGCCATGAATGACCAGCGCCACCCAACGGATCGTGGTGCAAGCCACGGTGCAGGATAAGAAAGCTATCATGGCCAAGGCGAAGAGCCTGGATATGCCGATCGCCGAGCTGATGCGCCGTGGCGCGTTCGCCTACGAAGCCAAGGGAGCCGACGTGGAGCTGGGCGCTCTGGCGGACGCCGCCATGCACGCGGCCGACCGGGCGGGCGCGGCCATCGATGAATCGCTCGACTTCATCGCGGCTAGTGAGCGGCGGATCATGGCGATGGAAGCCTCCACCCGCGTAGCGCCAGAACCTGTCGACGGATGAGTGTCACCGACAAGGTCTGGGGCGCGCTGACCTCCATGATCAAATTGGAGGACAAGGTGAACCGGCAGGCCGAGGCGATGAAGTCCCAACAGTCCCGCATTGAGGACCTCACGGGCCGGGTTATCCGCCTGGAAGCTCAGCTGGAGCTATTGACGAACCCGGCCCTGGTCAGACGTCTGGGATCGGGGCGATAACCAAACACGGGCTCTCGACACACGTGCTCTCGCCCCTGTCGCTAGCTGGTAAAGATGTCCGGTTTTTGTAGCTCGTGATCTGTCCGCTTCGTTCTGTCTGTGTTCCTGGGCATGCCCAGGAAAAAATGCTGTCATGGAAGTGTGTCATGCGGCGATTTTGGTGGTGTCGATGATG
>JBBRPO010000106.1:0-4585 GCA_038227865.1 Caulobacterales bacterium | reverse complement strand
GACGCCGCCCCAAGTGTTGAAGTTGTTACGAACGGTAAAGATGGCGGCCCGGAAAAGAAGGTAAGGCGGCCTGCATCAAAGCAGGGTGGCCCCAGCTGCGCTTCGCGTATTCGTGATCTAATTGCGGAAGGTTTCTTTACGGCAACGAGAAAGGTGCCGGAGATCGCTGATCGTCTACGTGAGAAGGCGACGCCGTATGAGGCTAAACACATTAGCGCGGCGCTCATTCACACCGTTCAAGCCGGACGTCTACGCAGAGTAAAGGCAGAAGGAGTTTGGTCCTATGTCAATCCCTGACGTTTGGGCTCAATCTTTTCCATCCGTGCCGGAAAGATTTGTTGCAGAAATCTTTGATAATTTCTCCGAGCAAGTTGATTCATGGTACGTAAAGACTGGGAAAAAGTGGGCCTCAAGGCTGGAAAGATTGCAGAAGTTGCATATTGCATAATTGCGGCAGTTGGCTCCGGCTTTTATCCAGTGAAAGCTACAAAGCCATCAAATTTTCTGGTCGCCTCCACGCAAATAGAGCAAAAATTCCCAAAATTGTCTCGCGCACTAAAAATTCAAATCCCTCGGGCTCTGATAGCAATTTATGAATTGAGAAATAATCGATCTGTTGGTCACGTTGGCGGCGTAGTAAACCCAAACGAGTTTGATGGTGAGTACTTCTTTAGATCGACGAAGTGGATCGTTTGCGAATTGTCTCGCGCGCTTTGCGAGTGGGAAGAAAAAACCGGATCGAAATCATTTTATAATACAGTAAATACGTCAGAGGTTCCCATTATTTGGGAGTTTGATGATATAGTGCGGGTTTTGAATCCTGATCTAGCGTCAGGGGACAAGGTCACTTTGGTGTTGGCTCACCATGGAGGGACGTGGCTGAGTGTTCCTGCTTTACAGGATGCCGTAGAATATAAGAATTCAACGGATTTCAAGCGGAAAGTCTTGCGTAAATTGCATGATAGAAAGTTGATCGAATACGATATTGGCGAGCAACGAGCGATGGCTTTACCGGCTGCCTACAGGCGGGCTAGAGAATTGCATCGCTGACTAATCTGCGTCCATCTTCAGCGCCGCGATGAACGCTTCCTGCGGGATTTCCACCTTGCCGAACTGGCGCATCCGCTTCTTGCCCTCTTTCTGTTTGTCGAGGAGCTTGCGTTTGCGGCTGGCGTCGCCGCCGTAGCATTTGGCGGTGACGTCTTTTCTGAGGGCGCGCACGGTTTCGCGGGCGATGATGCGGCCGCCAATCGCCGCCTGGATCGGAATCTGGAACATATGCGGCGGGATCAGCTCCTTCATCTTCTCCACGATGCCGCGCCCGCGCTGTTCGGCCCGGTCGCGGTGCACCAGCATGGAGAGGGCGTCCACCGGCTCGGCGTTGACCAGCACGTTCATCTTCACAAGGTCGCCCACCCGGTAGTCGGCGATGGCGTAGTCGAACGAGGCGTAGCCCTTGGACACCGATTTCAGCCGGTCGTAGAAATCGAACACCACCTCGTTCAGCGGCAGGTCGTAGATGACCATGGCTCTGGAGCCCACGTAGGATAGTTCGCGCTGTTCGCCGCGCCGGTCCTGGCAGAGCTTGATGACCGCGCCGAGATAGTCGTCGGGGGTGAAGATGGTGGCCTTGATCCAGGGCTCCGAGATGGTTTCGATCTTCATCGGATCGGGCATATCGGCCGGATTGTGCAGCTCTATGATCTCGCCGGTGTGGGCGATCCTGATCTTGTAGACCACGCTGGGGGCCGTGGCGATCAGGTCGAGGTTGAACTCGCGGGAAAGCCGTTCCTGAATGATTTCAAGGTGTAGAAGGCCCAGGAAGCCGCAGCGGAAGCCGAACCCCAGTGCGGCCGAGGTTTCCATCTCGAACGTGAATGACGCGTCGTTGAGGCGAAGGCGGGAGACGGCGGCTCTGAGGTCCTCGAACTGCGCCGCGTCTACCGGGAACAGGCCGCAGAAGACCACCGGCTGAACCTCGCGGAAGCCGGTGAGGGCGGTGGCGGTGGGTTTCTTATCGTCGGTGATGGTGTCGCCGACCGCGGCGTCGGAGACGTCCTTGATCTGGGCGGTGAAGAAGCCGATTTCGCCGGGGCCGAGGCTGTCCACGTCGGTGGCCTTGGGGGTGAAGACGCCGAGTTTGTCGACGCCGTAGGTGACGCCGGCGTTCATCAGACGCACGCGCTGGCCGGGCTTCATGCGCCCGTCGAGGATGCGCACCAGCACGATCACCCCGAGGTAGGCGTCATACCAGGCGTCGACCAGGAGCGCCTTGAGGGGGGCGGCCTCATCGCCCTTGGGCGCGGGCAGGCGGGTGACGATGGCCTCCAGCGTCTCGTGGATGCCGAGCCCGGTCTTGGCGGAGGTGAGGATGGCGTCCGAGGCGTCGAGGCCGATCACGTCCTCGATCTGCGCCTTCACCCGGTCGACGTCTGCGGCGGGCAGATCGACCTTGTTCAGCACGGGGACGATCTCGTGGTTGTTGTCGAGGGCCTGGTAGACGTTGGCGAGGGTCTGCGCCTCTACGCCCTGGGATGCGTCCACCACGAGGAGAGAGCCTTCGCACGCGGCGAGGGAGCGCGAGACCTCGTAGGCGAAGTCCACGTGGCCGGGGGTGTCGATCAGGTTGAGAACGTAGGTCTCCCCGTCGTCGGCCTTGTAGTTCAGGCGCACGGTCTGGGCCTTGATGGTGATGCCGCGCTCCTTCTCGATATCCATCGAATCCAGCACCTGCGCCGTCATCTCGCGCGCGGTGAGGCCCCCCGTCTCCTGGATCAGCCGGTCCGAGAGCGTCGATTTGCCGTGGTCGATGTGCGCCACGATGGAAAAGTTGCGGATTCGCGAGAGAGGCGTCGTCATGCGCGAGCCTCTATCACATTGTGCGCTGCAAGCGAGGGGAGGGGAGACGCGTGGGCGATAACACCATCCGCCGTCTTCTCGCCACGGGGTTCGGTTCACCTGTCGTTAAGCATGGGCGCGCGATTCGTGGGGGTATTGCGTTGCATCGTTTCAAAGCGCGAGGAGACAGACCGTCATGGACCGCCGCCGCCTCATTCTTTCCGCCAGCGCGCTCGGCGCCGGTGGGCTCGCGCCGCAGCTCATTGCGGGCGCCGTCTCGGCGCAGACCAGCCTGCCGCCCGCGCGCCCTGCTGCGGAGGACACCGCCCCGCCCGTCTACGACCCGCCCGCCTCGACCGGTTCTGGCTACGCGCCGCCACCCTATCAGCCGCCCGCCCAGCGCACGCCCTATCAAACACAGCCGCCCTCCAGCGCCTATGCCGCTCCGCCAGCCTATCCCCAATCCCAAGCCCAGTCCCAGGACAGCGGGCCAGAGAGCCGCGCGCCAGGAACCGAAGGCTATGATCGCCAAACCGAAGCCGCCCGGCCGCCCACGCCACACGTCGAACCCACCTACGCCGCCTCGACCCAGGCGGAAACCTATTCGCGCGAGGAGCTGGTCAACAGCGTTTCCGACTTCCTGGGTGTGACGGCCGAGGCGGCCGGTTCAGCCATCGAGCGCATCTTCCGCGACAACGGAAGGCCCACTGGCTACATCGCGGGGGAGGAGGCGGCCATCGCCTTCACCGGCGGCCTGCGCTACGGCAAGGGTCTGCTCTACATGAAGAACCGCCAGCCGGGCCAGGTGTTCTGGCAGGGCCCGTCCATCGGCTTCGACATCCGCATCAACGCCAGCCGCGTCTTCACCCTGTGCTACAATCTGCAATACCCCGACGCGATCTTCCGCCGCTTTCCGGGGGTGGAGGGCTCGGCCTATTTCATCGGCGGCCTCGGGATCAATTACCAGCGCGCCGAGGATATTGTCCTCTCCCCCATCCGCGCAGGCGTGGGCCTGGGTGCAGGCATAAACATCGGCTACCTCGCCTACAGCCGCAAAAGGCACTGGATCCCGCTTTAGGGGTTTGGGGCGGGGGGCGATTGCAGAGGCTCACTGTTGCGGTGCCGGGGATGCGCCTCCGATGAAATCGAAAGTCTCGGGCGTCCGCTTGTTTGGGGAACCCAAGGCGTAGGTCAGTCCGATGAAAACGCCGCGTCGATGGAAGTTGAGATACGTCTGCTCCTTGAGCGTCGGGGTATCGGTCACGGATCGCTGGCGGGAGGAGTCGAATGGGTCCTGCACCGTCACGACGCCAGCCAGCTTCTCGTCGAACTTGTGACGCCAGCCGAGGTTGAGCGAGACAAACGACGTCCGATAGCCCTGGGCCGTCAACTGTTTGCCAAAGGCATAGGCGTTGAGTTGAACGAAGTCGGTTTTTGTCACTTGCCAATTCACGTTGGCGCGCCCCGACATAAGGAAAGCTGACCGCGTCTGTAGAATGCCGAGGTTGGCGGCGTTGATCTCGTTCCAGAAAAGACTGGTCGAGGCGTTGAAGGACAGCGTCTTTGTCAGTTGGCCGTTGGCGACAAGCTCCAGGCCCGCATTGCGGCTGTGGCCGAGATTTTCCGTGGTGTTCAAGAGCACACCGCCGCCGAGGTTGCGAACGATTGGCGTGAATAGCTGGGCGTTGTCGCGGTAATAGAGGGTGGCGAGATAATACGTCTTCTTCTTGCGGAACTCGTAACCTAG
>JBBRPO010000105.1:0-4631 GCA_038227865.1 Caulobacterales bacterium | reverse complement strand
TGGGCGAACGGATCGGTCAGGGCGTAGTCCGCATAGTTCCGAAAACCCCGCACCTTCCAAAATCCATTCACCGAGGGATCTTGGGGATGCTGTTTTCCTCTAAGGCCGCCGAGTTCGGCGAGATGCTCATACCCGATCTGCCACGCCGCCAGGGCGTCGCGGAAGGTCTCCTGGTTGAACTGCGAGTTGGCGCGCGATCGGGGCATGGACCTTACGTCCACGACAGTGTCGACCGCAGACTCCCGAAGGAGATCGACGAAGTCAGGAAGCGATCGGGTTCCGTGTCCTATGGTGAAAAAGGCATTCGCCATCGCCCGCCGGTTTTCCGCAAGGTGGTGCAGTCCGCGTCGCGAGTTCCCGAGATTGATGGCCGCTCCACCAGTGGAGACGCCAATCGGGACGTTTGGCTACTGCTTCACCTAGACGAACGGACCGAATCGCTGCCGGTTCCCCAAACGGCGGCTCTCTCGCGCTCCCGTCCGGTCCAAGAGCGGATCGATCGGAAAAAAGGTTCAACGGAGGTGCAATGGCCAGCGGCCGAACCGATATGTCTTCGGCAAAGTTGGGCGGAACATCGAGGTTTCCATGCGCGCCGAAGAGCAAAGACGTGAGCTGAGGGCGGCGCTGGCCCCAGGGACCGCAGTTGGCGTCAGTGAGGCGATGATCCACGACTTGGTGCACGCCTTCTACTCTCGGGTCAGTTCCTATGATGTCATAGGGCCCGTGTTCGAACGCGCGGTCGCAGACTGGGACGCCCATCTCGCGAAGCTTTGCGACTTCTGGTCGTCGGTGCTGCTGATGAGCGGGCGCTTCAAGGGGACCCCAATGGCGACCCACGCTCTCTTGCCGGACATCCCGCCCGGCCACTTCGCGCGCTGGCTTGAGCTGTTTCAAGACACGGCGCGGTCTCGCTGTCCCTCGCCGGCTGCGGCCCTGTTCATCGCCAAGTCCGAGATCATCGGCCAGAGCCTTCAGCTCGGCATCGCCAGAACTCGGGGGAACCCTACGCTCGGGAGAATACCGCTGTGACGGAGCAAGATCCGGCCCATCTCAACCGGTGAGGCCGGTAACATCTCTATCAATGATCTACAAACGTAACGCGCCTAATATTAGTTATCGGAAATATGTGACCATAAGTCACGGAAAAACCTACAGTTCTGGTGTCGGTTCCGGCCGAGGTTATCAGAAATACGGTGCTTCGGAGCGATCGGGCGAAATCCTTCGACCGCACCTTTTACTTCTTTTTGGTGCCGCTTGAGCCGCCACCGTGGCAAACGAGTTTTCCTCGAAGAGCACACCGACGATCGGGCAGTCTGGGACGCCCGCCTTCTCGGCAGCGTCCGGCGATCTCGGTCTTGACCCGCTCAAGGCGGTGAAGATCGGCCACCTTGCGGCGGATGTCCGCTACATGCTCGAGGGTCAGAGCGTGAACCTGGTCGCAGGAATAGGCAGGGCGGTCGACTAGGCTCAGCAGGCCGCGGAGTTCCACCAGCCTAAACCTGACGGATGAAGGTCAGGCCCCTGAGGTGCTGATCGGTGTAGAGTTGGTAGCCGCCCGCGCTGCGTGAGATCGAATCGCCGCTTGAGCCTGGGGTGAGAACGATGTCTTTGGAAGCCGTGAGGGCATGGTCGCGCGGGTCACGACATCAGGAGCGCTGGCCATGACCGCCGCCGCGATCAAGGTCTACCCCGGCTCGACGCTGTTCAGCTTCGGCTTTCGGCCATTCTTTTTGTTCGGGGCGGCGTGGGCCGGCTTGGCCGTGCCCGTCTGGGCGCTCGTCTATATCGGTGGCGGCGGGAGGGTGCTGGGCGCCCCGGGCCGCGACTGGCATGTGCACGAGATGCTGTTCGGCTATCTCGCCGCTGTCATCGCGGGCTTTCTGCTCACGGCCGTGCCGAACTGGACAGGCCGACCGCCGATCACGGGTCGTCCGCTGATCGCTCTGTTCGGGCTGTGGGCGGCCGGGCGCGTCGCCATGCTGCTGCAGGCTCGGCTCGGGGCGGCGGCGGTCGCGATCGACGCCATGTTCCTGGTGGTGTTCGCCGCCGTGATCTGGCGCGAGATCCTCGCGGGCCGCGGTTGGCGCAACTTACCGGTTTGCGCGATGGTGACCCTGTTGGCCCTGGCCAATGTCGGGTTTCATCTGGGCGGTGAAGGTTCGACGCTTGCGGCGGTCTGTGAGCGCCTCGTGCTCGCCGCGCCGGCGATGCTGATCGCCCTGATCGCCGGACGGATCATTCCGAGCTTTACCCGCAACTGGCTGGCGGTACACAACGTCGGGACTTGGCCGGCCACCTTCGGACGCTTCGACCAGGCGGTGCTCGCGGCGACCGGCGTGGCCCTTCTTGCCTTGATCTGCGCTCCCGACCTTGGGGCGACAGGAGCGCTCCTGATCGCGGCGGGTGTCGCCAATGCCGGGCGACTTGCACGGTGGCGCGGCTTGTCAACCGGGCGAGGCCCTGGTGTGGATCTTGCACGCCGGCTATGCGTGGCTTGCTGCGGCGTTGCTGTTGCTTGGCCTGTCGATCCTGTTCCCAGCGGCGATCCCGCGTTCCAGCGGTGTACACGCGCTGACCGCGGGCGCCTTTGGCGTGATGACCCTCGCGGTGATGACCCGAACCAGCCTGGGCCATACTGGCCGGCCCTTGGCCGCCGATCACAAGACGACGCTGATCTACCTCATGGTGAATGCGGCGGCTCTGGCGCGGGTTGTGGCGCCGATGGCCAGGGGTCTGGAGCCCATTCTGCTTGGAGCGTCCGCCGTGGTCTGGTGCCTGGCCTTCCTCGGTTTCGCTCTTGCCTACCGGCCCATTCTCCTTAGCCCACGAGTTGTGAAGTGAGGTCCGGCGTCACCCGGAACCGCCCGGTCCGGTCCGGTTGGCGAGGATTTGCGGGAGATCATTGACGGGGCGCGCGCGACACTCCTCCATTCCGGCAAGGCCGCGGCTCACCATCGTGCTATTGTGCCGGCCGAGCGCCTCCGCTCCGTCGATTGTGCGCCTCCACCCATGGACGTCGTGATAGCTCGCATCGTCCACGTGTTCGCGGTCGTTCTTTGGATCGGCGGCGTCGGGTTCGTGACGACGGTGTTGTTTCCGGCGGTCCGCAGATCGACTACGCCAGAGAAGCGCCTAGCGGCCTTCCTGACGTTCGAGGGCCAGTTCGCATGGCAGGCTCGGATCAGCGTCGCCCTGGCCGGCCTGAGCGGTCTCTACATGACCTGGAGGCTGGACGCCCGGGCGCGATTCGCCACGGCGCGGTACTGGTGGATGCACGCCATGGTCTGTCTGTGGCTCGTCTTCGCCGTGATGCTGTTCGTGATCGAGCCGCTCTTCCTGAACCGGCGCCTCGCCAAAGCCGTCGCGTCAGTCGGCTCCAACCGCCTGTTCGACCGGATGGAACGGTTCCACCGTCTGATGCTCGCGCTCAGCCTCATCGTCGTTCTCGGCGCCGTCGGCGGCAGCCACGGATTGTTTGACTGACGCCCACGTCGGCCCAGTAGGGTCGACGGAGTCATGCCCCTGGAAGTTCGGCGTCCCAGGTCGTTTCAGAGGGCAACGCCCCGGGGTTCCGTCGCGAGTGCTGGCCGGCGCCAGGGGCCGAGCTTGATCAGGAAATCCCAGGCCATCAACAGACCGCCGGCGGCGAACACGATGTCTCCGGGCGGCGTTGTCAGCGCAAATTGTCCAAAACCGCCTTCTCCGCCCATTCGCTCCGTTTTGGAGCCATGGCGAAAAGCGCGCAGAGAGCACGTGCGATACGCCGGGCGAACAACCGGGGCCCTCTTTGGCCGCCAAACCCTAACATACCGTTTTGGTCTGACAGTGCCCCGCATGGCATTGTCAGCGCAAAAATTCACGGCCGGCTAACCGTGGGTCCGTAGGGCGGCCGGATGAAGAAGCCCGAGCGCGCCAAGCCGCCGCCTGATCCGTTCCGCTGGTTTGACTCCTCGCCCGAGGTGATCCGGCTGGCGGTGTTGATGTACGTTCGCTACCCGCTGTCGCTGCGCAACGTCGAGAACATGCTGTTCGAGCGCGGGATCGACATTTGCCACGAGACGGTGCGGCACTGGTGGAACCGGTTTGGGCCAAAGTTCGCCGCCGAAATACGCAGGAAGCGCGTCCATCACATGCGCCAGTTCACCCACTGGAGATGGCATCTCGACGAAATGGTGGTGACGGTGAACGGCAAGTATCGCTACCTCTGGCGCGCGGTCGACCACGAGGGCGAGGTGCTAGAATCCTACGTCACCAAGACCCGCGACAAGGCCGCGGCCCTCGCCTTCATCAAGAAGGCGATGAAGCGCCACGGCCGGCCGAAGGGCATCGTCACCGATGGGCTGCGCTCTTATGGCGCGGCGCTGAAGGCGATCGGCGCCAAGGAGCTCCAAGCGCCGGTTCGGCGGTGGGCCAACAATCGGGCCGAGAACAGTCACCTGCCTTTTCGACGAAGGGAGCGGGCAATGGTCCGCTTCCGCCGCATGAAGACCCTGCAGAAGTTCACCTCGGTCCATGCCTCCGTCCACAATCATTTCGCCCAGGAGCGCCACCTCATCAGCAAAGCCATCTACCGCGAGAGACGCTCCGCCGCCCTCGCGGAGTGGCGGTCAGTCATGGCCTGAACGCCGCTT
>JBBRPO010000104.1:0-4638 GCA_038227865.1 Caulobacterales bacterium | reverse complement strand
AGCGATTAGGTGATTTGGGAATCCACTTCGTCAACAGAACCTAGTGGTAACAATCAGACGGAAGAGTCCGGCTCGGGCTTTGCGATTTCAACGGTTTACACCGCATTTGGCGGGCTCCAAGTGTCAGATTCTATCCACTAGTCAGCCGGTGCTCGATGCCGTTGTCGATACAGACGCGGCCAAAGATGTGTCCGCCGGGTGAGCCGTGAGCTTGGCTATCGCGGTACTTGGGCAGGTCGGCGAATGCCATGCCGTTGTCGGTGAGCACGGTGTGTATCTTGTAGGGGAAGGCCTCCACGACACTTCTGAGGAAGGCTGAGCCCGCCATTTTGCCGGCCTTGTCATGGAACTCGACGTAGGTGAACTTGGACACTCGGTCGATGGCCAGAAACATGATCAGCTTGCCGTCAGCGTGGCGCAGTTCGCAGCTATCGATGTGGACGTAGCCGATCTCGTAGGTCTTGAACCGCTTGCGCTTCTCGGCGGTCTCCTCAACTGGCAACCGGGATATTCCATGGCGCTGCAGGCAGCGGTGTAAGGCGCTGCGGTTGAGGTTGGGGATGGTGTCCCCCAGGCAGCCCAGCACGTCGTCGAGCGGCAGCAGGGTCTTCTGCCGGAACGCCACCACGATGGCTTCCTCGGCCGGCGTCAGGACCGAGCTCTTCAAAACCTTGGGTCCCATCGGCGCGTCGGTCGTCGTGTCTCGCTTGCGCCACTTGGCCACCGTCTTGGGGTTCAGGCTGTGGCGGGCGGCAAGGGACCGGGTGCTCTCTTGCGACGCTTGGAACTCGGCTCGAAGACGCGGCGTCGTGCGGGCGCTGCCGTGAAGAACGCTTGCCATAGGACATCCTCCTCCTGACGACTCGGGATCAATAATGCACCATCAGACCCCGGGACCACAAACCTAGTCGGAATTTCCCGCAGTTTCGTTCGCCGTCGGCGAAGACGCGGGATCGTTGACCACGGCGCCAATTTTGTCGCCCGATAGTCGCAGACGGCCACGCAAGGTCACCTGGCATTTGACAGCGCGGGCAACCTATCAATGATCTTGCCGGGGCCCTATGAACGACGCTGGCTCGCTTGCGGACCGTCACTCGGTCAGGCGGGTTGTGTGCTGGCCGAGCGAGTCCCGGCTTCGGTCGGCGGTGCACTACAATTGTTGATTAGGATGCATGAATGACGCGGCCCAACGGAAAAGTAGCATTGGTTACCGGGGTGACTGGTCAGGACGGCGCGTATTTGTCCGAGCTTCTTCTCGAAAAGGGCTATATGGTCCACGGGATCAAGCGGCGCTCGTCCTCATTCAACACAGGCCGAATAGAGCATCTCTATCAGGACCCGCATGAAGCCGATCAGCGCTTCGCGCTGCACTACGGCGACATGACCGACGCCACCAATCTGATCCGTATCGTCCAGCAAACCCAGCCCGACGAAATCTACAACCTGGCGGCACAAAGCCACGTTCAGGTAAGCTTCGAGACGGCCGAATATACCGCCAACTCCGACGCCCTGGGCACGCTGCGCCTGCTGGAAGCGATCCGGCTCTTGGGCCTAACTGAAAAGACCCGTTTCTATCAAGCCTCGACCTCCGAGCTTTACGGCAAGGTGCAGGAGGTCCCGCAGTCGGAGACCACCCCATTCTATCCGCGCAGCCCCTACGCGGCGGCAAAACTCTACGCCTATTGGATGGTGGTGAACTATCGCGAGGCCTACGCAATGCACGCCTCCAATGGCATCCTATTCAACCATGAGAGCCCGCTACGCGGCGAAACCTTCGTCACTCGCAAAATCACCCGCGCAGCCGCATCGATCCATCACGGCCATCAGGACTGCCTCTATCTCGGCAATCTCGACGCCCAGCGCGACTGGGGTCACGCCCGCGAATATGTCCGTGGCATGTGGCTGATGCTGCAGCAGGCCCAGCCGGACGATTATGTGCTGGCTACCGGTGTCACCACCCGGGTGCGCGACTTTGTCACCTACGCTTTCGCGGAGATCGGGATCACGCTCCACTGGCAGGGCGAGGGGGTAGGAGAGAAGGGCATCTGCGCCGCTACTGGTCGGGTGCTAGTCCAGGTCGACCCGCGCTACTTCCGTCCCACTGAGGTCGAGCTCTTGATCGGCGATCCGGCCAAGGCCAAAGCCAAACTGGGCTGGAGCCACCAGACTAGTTGGCACGCGCTCTGCGCCGAGATGGTGCGCGAGGACCTGATCGCAGTGGAGAAGGAGCGGCACCACAATGCCGACTGAGGTCATCTTTCCCCTGGCCGGCAAGCGCGTCTGGGTCGCAGGACACACGCCGCGGCTCTCCCTGCGGGACGCAATGGAGGCGGCCTACGAATGGTCCCTGGTCCGTGAGCTAGTCGAGGAGTGATAAAGGATCGAATCCTAATCGTCACGCGCCACTATGCCCCCGAACCGACGGGCAGTGCGCCAGTGATCACTGAGATGGCCGAGTGGCTGGCCCGTGTCGGTCATTCGGTCGACGTTTTGACTGTGCGCCCCAGCTATCCACAACGCTGCATCACACCAGGTTATGAACAGGGTCAACACGACCGCGTCTTGGAAAATGGCGTGAACGTCCGCCGCCTACCTGCAGTCCTTCCACGAAATGACGAGCTGTTGGCCCGCGCATGGCCTGAGCTTCGATTCTTCTTCGACTTGCTCATCGGCCGCCTGTTCGGCCGCTTCCCCGCCCGCCACCGGGTAATCTCGTTGTGCCCTTCAATCTTCACCGTCGCCGGAGCTTGCGCTCTGGTCCGCCGGGGCGGCCAACACACCGCCGTCGTCCATGACATTCCCTCAGGCCTGGGAGCCGCCCTTGGCCTGGGCCAGGCCAGCCTAATGACGCGCCTTTTGCGCGTGATCGAGGCGTGGAGCCTGAACCGCGTCGATCAGGTCGTCACGCTGTCTGAAGGCATGGCCCAGCAATTGCGTGCCATTGGCGTCACAGCACCGATCACCGTCCTACCGCCGCATGTCGACACCGCTCGGATTCGTCCTCAGCCGCGGCCGGCCGGCGCGCCGCCGACGGTGATGTACAGCGGCAACCTAGGCCGCAAACAGGGGCTCGATCAACTGGTCGAACTAGCCCTGGTTCTGCGCCGCCGTGCACCCGAAGTCCGGGTCCTGATCCGTGGGGACGGCGGCGGCAAGTCCGCCCTAGCAGCCCGCCTCAAGAGCGAGGGCCTGGACAACGTGGGGCTGGAGCCGCTGGCCCCGGTCGAGGCTCTGTCGGCTTCCCTGGCTGAGGGCGACGTCCACTTAGTGCCCCAACTCGCCGCCGGCGCGGACTTCGCCGTGCCCAGCAAGATTTTCACGATCATGGCGGCAGGTCGCCCCATCGTCGCCACCGCGTTGCCTGGCTCGCCGCTCGATCGCCTGGCCAGCGAATGCGGCGCTTTGATCTGCACGCCGCTGGATGACGCGGAAGCCTTTGCCGAAGCGGTGCTACAGCTGATCGCCGATCCGGCGCGCCGCAAGGACATGGGTGCAAAGGGGCGGGCATATGTCGAGGCGGAGGCTTCGACGGATGTCTGCATGGGTAAATTTGCCAGCGAACTGGCTACCGAACGGTCCGCGGCCGCACCGCGATGCAGCGCGGAGGCCGGACCGAGAGCGGCGGATCGCAATCGCTGAGCCCGTGTGGCGGCTTGGCTGTCTGACGGGACCTTTGCCGTCTTGCGCCGCCTGACATCGCCCCCCCAAGCTCTGCGGAGATAGAGACCATCGGCGAGCGATAGGCTCGCGGCCGCGCGGCAGTTGTCCTGCTTGCCTAGGTTCTGTTGACGAAGTGCCTCACCCATAGTCGGATGGACGCGATGAGGATGAAGCCCAGGTAGCTATCGGCGGTCTTGTCGTAGCGGGTGGCCAGTCTGCGGCTGTGCTTGAGCTTTGAGAAGCAACGTTCGACCAGATTTCGCAAGGCGTAGAGATGGCCGTCGATCTCGCGCTGGACCGTTCGATTGCGCTTGGGCGGGATGATGGCGGCCGCGCCCCTTGCGTGGAGGTCGGCAAGGATGGCGTCGGTATCGTAGCCTTTGTCGCCGAGCAGGACCTTGGGCGGGGGGCCGGGCTCGGCCATGACCGGCGCGTAGCCCTTGACGTCGGAGACCTCTCCGCCGGTCAGGACCACCGCAACCGGCAGACCCAGGCCATTGCTCCTCATATGGATCTTGGTCGAGAAGCCACCTCGCGAGCGGCCAAGACCTTCGCCCTGAGCGCCCGCTTTTTTTGGGCGCCGGCGGCATGTTGGTGGGCGCGCACGATGGTCGAGTCGATCATCTGGACGCTGTCCTGGCCTTCGCCGCTCTCGTTGAGCGCCGCCAGCAGCACATCCCAGACACCCGAAAGCGTCCACCGCCGGAATTGCCGGTAGACCGAGCTCCACTTGCCAAAATGGTCGTCCAAATCGCGCCAGGCCGATCCCGTCCGCGCGATCCAGAACACCCCGTCCAGCACCAGGCGATGATCCTTCGGACGCCGGCCACGCCGCGGGCCCGTCTCAATCACGAACGGCGCGAAGAACGCCCACTCCTCATCCGTCATCAAACCACGAACCAAAACCGCTCTCCCAAAGAGCAACCTTGAATCAGCGATCAGGTGATTTGGGAATCCACTTCGTCAACAGAACCTAGT
>JBBRPO010000103.1:0-4889 GCA_038227865.1 Caulobacterales bacterium | reverse complement strand
GGTCCCCAAAAGCGGCCGAAGATCTGCGACAGTGACTTCAAACCCCAGGCGCTTTCTGAGGTGACGCCGGAGATTCGGACAGTCGGCTAAGATAGATTGGACCTCATTGAAGGCCGGACCTTATAACTGGAAAGGCCTCTGCCAATAAGCATTATCGGAAATCAAAGGCGTAATTATCTTCTGGCACAAGGGATTTCCTGTCTGGGCTAGAACCCGCGATATCGAAAAACGCCGGCCACAATAGCTTCATCGCTGACTTCGCGGTCGCCATGGGCGGCGGGCAACTCAAATCCGGCTCGCTGAGTCGTGGCGAGCGGCTGGCGAAATACAATCGCCTGCTCGAGATTGAGCGGGATTTGGGCGCTGAGGCGGAGTTCGTCTCTCCGTTTCGCGCCGGCCAAGGCACGGCCTTGTGGGGCGCTTCGCCATCCAGTCCGACTGGTCCGCCTCGGTAGGCCAGCGACGGTGCCATTTCTAACTGGCACGCGGTGACATAACTAAGTGGCGGCTAAAGAACCTTTGCCGGTCAGAAGCGTTCCATACCTTGGCTGTACAGGATGACCCGACGCTGATCGGGCGACGCGGCCATGAGGGGCGCCATGAGTCTGGATCCAGTTATCCTGTCGCGCCTCCAGTTCGTCTGGGTGATCGCCTGGCACATCCTGTTGCCGGCCTTCACCGTCGGACTGGCCTCCTTCATCGCCTTCATGGAGGGGCTCTATTTCGCCACCCGCCGGGACGTCTTCCTGCGCATCTCCAGCTTCTGGACGAAGATCTTCTCGGTGTCCTTCGGCATGGGGGTGGTGTCGGGGATCATCATGCCCTTCCAGTTCGGTACCAACTGGAGCCGTTTCTCCGACGCCACGGCCAACGTCTTGTCGCCGCTGCTGGCCTATGAAGGGCTGACCGCCTTTTTCCTGGAAGCGGCCTTCCTCGGTGTTTTGCTCTTCGGCCGATCACTGGTTCCGCGCTGGGTGCACTTCTTCGCCGGCCTGATGGTAGCGGCCGGCACGCTGTTCTCCTCATTCTGGATCCTCGCTACCAACAGCTGGATGCAGACGCCGGCGGGTTACCAGATTATCGACGGGCGGTTTTTCCCCAAGGACTGGATGGCGATCATCTTCAACCCGTCCTTCCCCTATCGGCTCGGCCACACGGTCGTGGCCTTCTACGTCACCACGGGTTTCGTGGTGCTGGGTGTCGGCGCCTGGCTGATCCGCAGCGCCCGCGCCGCGCCGGAGGGACGCGTCATGGTCTCCACGACGCTGTGGCTGCTGCTCGTGCTGGTGCCGTTGCAGGTGGCGCTTGGAGACCTCCACGGCGTCAACACGCTGCACTACCAGCCGGCCAAATTGGCGGCGATCGAGGCGCGCTGGGATACCGCGTCGCGCGTCCCCCTCACCCTCTTCGCCATCCCGGACCAGAAGGCGCAGACCAACCACCTGAGTCTGGACGTGCCTGTGTTGGGCAGCCTGATCCTGACCCACAATCCCAACGGGACCATTCGCGGGCTCAAGGAATGGCCGCGCGATCAGCAGCCGCCGGTCGCCATCCCGTTCTTCGCCTTCCGCATCATGGTCGGCATCGGCCTGCTCATGCTGGCCATCGTCGTGATCGGGACCTTCCTTCGACCTGGCGGTCGGCTCTACCGCAGCAGGGCTTTCCTGCTCGCCTGCCAACTGGCTGCGCCGCTCGGCTTCGTAGCCGTGCTGGCCGGGTGGACCACGACCGAGGTCGGCCGCCAGCCCTGGACGGTCTACGGCCTGCTGCGCACCGCCGATTCCGTCTCCCCGTCCCTGACTGGCGCCGACGTGGCCCTCAGCTTCGCGGGCTACATCGTCGCCTACTTGATCATGTTCCCGGCCGGCGCCCTGCTCATGGCCCGCATTGTGCGGCGCGGTTTCGGTCAGCCGTCCACCGATGGGCCCATCGAGGGCGGCCGGCCCGGCGCACCCGTCGAAGCCTTGCCCTCTGCGGCGACGGAGGTAGGGCCATGATGCCGATTTCCCTGGATCTCGTGCCGATATGGACAGTGATCCTTGGCCTGGGCGTCTTCCTCTACGTCCTGCTCGACGGCTTCGACCTTGGGGTCGGGATGCTGTTCGGCTTCGCGCCCGATACCGCGTCGCGCAACCTGATCATGAACTCCATCGCGCCGATCTGGGACGGCAACGAGACTTGGCTGATCCTGGGCGGCGTCGGGCTGATGGCGGCCTTTCCGCTGGCGTTCGCGATCATCATGCCAGCGGTCTATTTCCCGATCGCCTTGATGCTGCTGGCCCTGGTGTTCCGCGGCGTCGCCTTCGAATTCCGCTACCGCGACGCCGAACACAAAAGCTTCTGGGATCACGGGTTCGTCTACGGCTCCGCGATCGCCACATTCGCCCAGGGCGTCACACTCGGCGCCTTCATCCAGGGCTTCAAGGTTGATGGCCGTCACTTCGTGGGGTCGAGCTTCGACTGCTTCACCTTATTCTCCACCTTGACCGGCGTGGCGCTGATGTTCGGCTATGGGCTGCTCGGCGCCGGCTGGCTGATTCTGAAGACCGAGGGCGACCTGCAGACGATGGCTCGCCGGCTCGGGCGCTGGGCGCTGCTGGGCGTCCTTATCGCCATCGCCGCCGTCAGCCTTTGGACCCCTTTCATCGACCCGGACATCGGTCGACGCTGGTTCACCTGGCCGAACCTCCTCTATCTGTCGCCGATCCCCATCCTGACTGCCGTGTTCGCGATGCTTGAGTGGCGGGCGCTGAAGGGCCTCGGGCCTGACGCGGCGTCCTTCGCCTGGGCCATCGGGCTGTTCCTGCTGTCCTACTGCGGCATCGCCATCAGCCTGTGGCCGATGATCGTGCCGCACCGCTATACCCTCTGGCAGGCCGCCTCTTCGCAGAGCACTCAGGCCTTCCTGCTGATCGGCACGCTCTTCTTGCTGCCGGTGATCCTGCTCTATACGGGCTGGTCCTACTGGGTGTTCCGGGGCAAGGCCCGGGCCGACATCGGCTATCACTGAAGATGCGGCGCGCGGTCATCGGCAAGGGATTTCGACGGGCTTCGTCGGTTCTAAGGGCGACGCGTCCCACTGCGCGGCCGTGTCGGCGACGCGCCGTCGTTCGCCGAGCGATTGAGGAGGGATAGCCGTGGACATCACCGTCGCCCGCATCGTCCATGTCCTATCGGTCGTCCTCTGGATCGGCGGCGTCGGGTTCGTGACGACCGTGTTGTTTCCGGCTGTGCGCAGATCAAATCCGCCCGAAAGGCGTCTCGCGGCCTTCCTAGCGTTCGAAGCTGGCTTCGCGTGGCAGGCTCGGATCAGCGTTGCCCTGGCTGGCCTGAGCGGCCTCTACATGACCTACCGCCTGGACGCCTGGGACCGGTTCATGAGCGCCAGCTATTGGTGGATGCACGCGATGGTCTGCCTTTGGCTCGTCTTCGCCGCGATGCTGTTCGTGATCGAGCCGCTCTTTCTTGATCGGCGCCTGGAGAGGGCGGTCGCCGTCGGCAATTCAGGCCGAATGTTCGATCGGATGGAACGGTTCCACCGCCTGATGCTCATTCTGAGCCTGATCACGGTGCTCGCCGCCGTTGGAGGAAGCCACGGTCTGTTCGCGTAAGCTCTCAGCCCAGCCGCGTGGCCGAGTCCGGATTGGGCTACACGTGTACCTAACCATAGTCGCCACGAGGGCCGGAGTCCGCGGCCTGCGCAGCTAGGCGATCAAGCCCTACCCGACGAACGCCAACTCTACCCGGCGCCGCCGGCCGCCCACTCTGACGCAGTCGTAGACGGTCCAAGGCCGGCCCACTGGCCTCTCGCGGTCGGGTCGCGCGCGCCGAACGGTTGCTGCAGCGTCACGTTCGGCCGGGCGTGAGCTCCCCCCGGCTTGCTGCGATGCCGAGTTGCAGGCTCTGGCCGATGATCTCGGCCTTGGCGATGAACAGGTCCGCAGCCGGCGCGGGGCAGCGAGACCGCACCGTGTCTTGGAAAAGCTCCAGCCAGCGGGCGAAGTGGTGGGGCTGGATGTCGGGCAGCAGCGCGTGGGTCGCCATCGGTGTCCCCTTGAAGCGCCCACTCATAAGCAGCACCGACGACCAGAAGTCGCAAAGCTTCGCGAGATGGGCGTCCCAGTCCACGATCGCACGTTCGAACACCGGCCCTATGACGTCATCCGACCGGACCCGGGCGTAGAAGGCATGCACCAGGTCGTGGATCATCGCCTCGCTGACGCCAACTGCGGTCCCTGGGGCCAAAGCGGCCCTCAGTTCCCGTTTTTGCACTTCGGCGCACATGACGACCTCGATTTTCTGCTCAATTCACCAAAGGCATATCGGGTCGGGCGCGCGCCATTGCACCCTCCTGGAGCACCTTACGAGGACTACGGTCGAATGGGACCTCGACGAGGAACGCAATGCGACCTGGAAATGATCGCGCGAGACTGATCGAAGATGTTCCGCGTCAATTCGCTCTACGGCGCCGCGATGAACCGCGCGCCCAAGCTTCCATCGCGCAGACAGATCGTCAGTAGCGACCGGCATTGGCGAGCGTCTCGGGCGAGACGCCGCGCGGCGGTCTCGGCGAGGGCGCCTGTCATGAAGAGCGCCGGGTTCTGCACACCGGAGAATTCGATCATCCAACTGCGATCCCCAACGCGCTTGATCGAAATCATCTGCATGGCGGCCGCCTCGAATTCAGAGAAGGTCTAACATCGACGAGTGGGTTGGTTTGGGCGGCTAGGCGCGATTTTCGCGATGCCCCGCGGCCATCACCGAACATCTCTGTGGATCGGCGTGCAACAGGGACCCCCTTAGCGGTGTGATCGGCGTCGAAGAGGGACCCCTCATTCCGATGGTTTAGGCGCGATGGTCTGGGTTTTTCTCCAGGCGATCGGGATCGG
>JBBRPO010000102.1:0-4899 GCA_038227865.1 Caulobacterales bacterium | reverse complement strand
GGTACTAAAGGCTGCAAACAGATCAAGGAGAGGGGCGGAACAACCTTTTCGCAAGACGGTTCTGCCGAAGTGAACGAAATGCCCCGCCATGCGGCAGCATCTGGAAATGTCGATTTCGTTCTATCGCCCACCAAGATCGCGGAAGAACTACAGAGAATAGCAAAGGCAAATGTAGGAATTCCGTGAAACGCGGACCCATTGCGGAAGTTGATCGGTTCGCCCGAAATGTCAGTTCTGCGCCAGAAGCAGCGATCGGCTAACGGCTGCCCTCTCGTCGCGAGAAACGACGCATTTAACCGCCCCAGGCCGCGAAGGCGATCAATCCAATACCCGCCGCGGCTAGCGCGATGTGAAGAAGCAGCAGCCATAGTGGGAGGAGTTTGTCGGCCAGTTGGTAGAAGAGATTCATCACAACGCCCCCAGCCGCGGCCACGAGAAGGATAGCGATCCCGAGGACCGCCATGCCAGGCAGACCCCCGGCAGCCGCGTCGTAGATCAGCAGCGTCAGGCCGGAGGCGGCGAGCAGTCCATGCGCCATGGCGAGCCAACTCGGCGGGTTGATCTTCTTGGCGACGCGCAACACCGCCATCAGGCCGCCGCCGGCGGCGGTTAGCAGCAGGAGGATCGCCGCCGTCTGCAGCATCGTTGTCGCGTTCATGTCGCCCTCTCAGTTAGCGTGTTTGTCTGGACGCCCTGACTGTTCCACACTTAAAATCCGCGACTGGCCGCCGACGATGAACTGCGGCATGGCCAGCCTTTTAATCTAGCTGTAGGTCGCCGCCGCGCCCCTTCCGGTCGGTGAAATCAGGAGCCGCTAGACTGTCTGACCCGGCGAACGGTCGCGATTTCATCTCCGCCATCGATCGCCACCTTCGGTTTTGGTTCAACCAGTGCGGCGAGATCGCGGACTATGTCTTCCGGGCTCGATGGTTTCTGAAAGACTACGACATTAGGGAACCGCGCGCGTAACTCGTCTGAGAGACCGACTGCGGTGTGAAAAAGGATCGGGACGCCGCGCGCGATCAGACGTTCAGCCACCGGGCCAATGTCGCCGTCGCTCAGGTTTACGTCGAGGATCGCTGCGGCCACAGGCTGGGTGTCCAGCAGGGCGAGGGCTTCTGCGACGGTCGCGGCCGGCCCGATCACCAAGCCGCCGGCATCCTGCACGGTCGCCGCCAGATCAAGAGCGACGAACGGCTCGTCTTCCGCAATCAGGATCGGAGTACGGTCAGGCAAACAAAGCGGCGTCAACACGGTCTCCGAACAGGCATGTACTCAGGCGGTAAGACGCGCCTCAGCCGCTGACAACCGAACGGTCAGGCCCTCCGGCTCCCAGTCAAACGCTATTGCGCCGCCTAGGTTGCCCGAAGCGCTGCGACGCGCCAATAGACTTCCGAATCCTTCACGTTGCGGTGCGGCCAGGATCGCCGGGCCGCCCCGCTCTTCCCAAATGAGCGCGAGTTGGCCATCTTCGATCGTCCAGCTGACGCGGACGCAGCCCTGCGGCGTGGACAGGGCCCCATATTTGGCGGCGTTGGTCGCCAGTTCATGCAACACCAGAGCGAAGCTTGTCACCGCCTCACTGCTGACCTGGACCTCAGGTCCTTCGATCACGGCGCGGAGGTCGTCCTCCGCGTTCGTCGGATCGGCGTAGGGCGCGATGATCGTTTGCACCAGGTTCGCGAGCGTTGTCCCCGCAGCAACGTCGTTCGGGCCAGCCGGCCGGACTAGAAGATGGGCGCGAGCAAGCGCGTCAAGGCGACCTCCCACGGTCCTGGCCATATCCTGTGGCGTCAGCGCGGAGCGCGCGGACAAGGACACCACGCCGTTCGCAACGGCGAACAGGTTCTTTATCCGGTGATCCAGCTCCCGGAGCAGTAGGGCCTGCTGTTCTTGGGCGCGCCGACGGTCACTGACGTCCAGGAAGGTGCATACGGCGCCCTGGAGTTCGCCGGCGCGCACCATGGGACGAAGCCAGTATTCCACCGGAAAGCGCGTTCCGTCGCGGCGAAAGAAAACTTCGTCCTCCACATGCGCCGGCTCGCCCGACCGCGCCGCCCGGTTGATCGGACAGTCGTCCTTTCGATAGGCCAGGCCGTCGGGATGGGAGTGGTGGATCATGGCGTGGAGGTCTTTGCCGATCACGTCCTCCTCACGCTCGAAGCCGAGCATCCGCAGGAAGGAAGCGTTGCAGAGGGTGGTCAGACCCTCGCGATCGACACAGTAGATGGCGTCGGCCGTCGAATCGATCAGCAGGCGAAGATCGTCCTGGACGCCGCGCAAAGCCACCTGGGCGCCTTCGCGCTCGGTGATGTCGATGAAGGTGATCACGACCCCGTCGATGAGGTTGTCGACCCTGCGATAGGGCCTGATCCGCATGATGAAGGTCATGCCCGCCCCGACCAGCGACACCTGTCGCTCGATCACCGAGAGCTTCCTGATCACCGTCTGCGCATCACGCCTGAGATCCTCGTAGCTGAGCAGCGTGACAATTTCGGTGATCGGACGGCCGACGTCGCTCTCGCGAAGCGGGAAAATGTCGGTGATGCCAGGTGTGAAGCTCTTGATGCGGAGTTTGTCGTCCAGAAAGATGGTCGCGATCTCGGTGCTATCGAGCAGATTGACGAGATCGCTGTTCACGTGGGTCAGCTGTTCGTTCTTGGAAACCATTTCCGCATTGATGGTCTGAAGTTCTTCGTTGACCGACTGGATCTCTTCCTTGGCGGTCTCCAACTCCTCGTTTGCAGACTGCAACTCTTCATTGACCGATTGATATTCTTCGTTTGAAGACCGCATTTCTTCGTTGACGACTTCATACTCGTCGATCGATGACTGGAGTTGGAACTTGGTGGTGCGCAACTCTTGCTCCAGCGCCTGCATGGCGTCGGCGGGCGCCTCTGCGGACTTTCCGCCTTTTCGGCCCAGGGCTGCCGGCCCATTGTCCCGGAAAGCGATCACAAACACCCCCTGTTTGCGCCCGGTTTCGCCGCCCTGATCGGGCATCGGCTCGACAATCACGGTGACCAAGCGCGCGTTCCCGTCGAGTCTCACGGCGAGATTTTCATGCAGGACCGGCCGGCCGGAGTCCGCGGCCTCCTGCAACACTGCCCGCACGGGCGCGCGCAGGTTCTTGCGCAGGATGTTGAACAGGTTGAAGCTCGGCGGTCCGAGCGAAGGCTCCAGGTACTGCCCCACGTCTCCGCCGGAAAAGCGCACAATCTCATGGTCGCGGTCGACGACCATATGAGGCGGGGCGTATTTTTCCATCACGCGGCGCGCATCCTTGTCGATCCGCTCGGCTGTGCTTGGCTCAGCGGCCGAGGCGCGGCCAGGCGCCGATGCGGTCGGGGCGGTCCGGCGCGCCGTTGACAGGTCGGGCAGCGAAGGGCCCGCAATCGCCTGCCGCTCGAAGATCCGGTGTTTCTTGTCCTTGACGGCGAATAGCTTGGCGGTGCGGGTCACGGCCTCCGAGGACCCCAGGAACAGCGCGCCGCCCGGGTTCAGCGCGAAGTGAAACGTCCGCATCACGCGATCCTGCGTCTCGGCGTCGAGGTAGATCAGCAGGTTGCGGCAGGACACCAGATCCAGCTTCGAAAACGGCGGATTCTTGATCAAGCTATGGACCGAGAAGAGGCACATCTCGCGGATTTCGGGGACGATGCAGTACCCGTCACCGTCTTCAATGAACCAACGCTCTAACCGCTCCGGCGACACGCCGGCCAGGGGCTTGGCATAACGGCCGAGCCGGGCGACAGCGAGCGAGCGCTCGTCGATGTCGGTGCCAAAGATCTGCACATGCGGCGTAGGGCTGCCCATCGCCATGCTCTCGCGCAACAGCATGGCGATTGTGAAGACTTCCTGACCCGTCGCGCAGCCGGGGACCCAGATACGGATCGCCTCATCGGCCTTCTTGCTTTCGACGATTCCCTTCAAAATCGTCGTTTGCAGCGCATTGAAAGCGGCTGGGTCGCGGAAGAACTGCGTCACGCCGATTAAGAGGTCCAGGAACAGGACGTCCAGCTCCTTCGGCTGTTCGCGAAGCCGCGCGACATAGCCGTCCGGCGTGTCGATTTGCAGGACCTGCATCCGACGTTGCATACGGCGAACGAAAGTCTTTTCCTTGTAGCCTCGAAAATCATGGCCACTTCGGGCATGCAACAACTCGCGGGTCGTCGCGAGGGCGTCACCAATGTCTCGGCGCGCGCCGTCCTTGTCCTTGGTCGCCGACGCCACGGCCAGATGCTTCTGGTACGCCACCAGCTTGGCCGGCATCGCCTCGACCGCCAGGATGTCATCGACCTGGCCGGTGGAGGTGGCGCTGAGCGGCATTCCGGGCTTGGCGTGATGGTCGAACTCGGCCTGTGCGAGCGTAAGCCCGCCGTGCTCCTTGATCGCCGACAGGCCCATCGTGCCGTCGCTTCCGGTGCCTGACAGGATGATGCAAACCGCGGCCTCGCGCTGGTCCTCGGCCAGCGAAACGAAGAAGGTGTCGATGGGCCGTCGGTGGGCGCGCGGCGGGGCAGGTCGCTCGACGCGCAGGCGCCCGGCCTTGACCGTCAAGGTGGCGTTTGGCGGGATCACGAAGACGCGGTTCGCCTCGAGCATCATGCCGTCCTCGGCCTCGATGACAGGCATGGCGGTGGTGGCGCGCAGGAGATCAGCCAGCATGCTCTGGTGATCGGGCGCCAAGTGCTGCACGAGCACGAACGCCATGCCGGTATCGGCGGGCGTATGGGCAAAGAATGCCTTGAAAGCCTCAAGCCCGCCCGCGCACGCGCCGAGCCCCACCGTCAGAAATCTGACCGCGGGCGCAGGTTCTGGGGACTCGGCCAGAGGTCCCGCGGGATCGTCCGGGCCAGAACGCCGACCATTGAGCGCCACGTCCCCCACGGAATTTTC
>JBBRPO010000101.1:0-4940 GCA_038227865.1 Caulobacterales bacterium | reverse complement strand
CCCAGTAAATCCTCAAATCGCATCCGTCGTACGCCCTCGTTGATCCGTGCCCGGTCCATCCGCCTCTCCTGTTCCCAGGCGACATAGGACCGGTCACTTCACGAGCTACGAACTCCGGACACATCACGAGCTAACCACAGTGATTCGTAAAACGCTTGCGGCCCGGTCATCGCGCGTTCAGGCTGATGGCGCCATGGGTGTAGCCGCCTCCATCCGGGGGCGAGCGTAAATCTCGGTTTCGCTTCATTTCGGCAAGGCAATAGATCAGCACGATGAACAAGCGCAGCTATTTTGGCACCGACGGGATCCGCGGTCAGGCCAATCAGTTTCCGATGACCGCCGAGGTCGCCCTGCGGGTCGGCATGGCGGCGGGCAAGCTGTTCCGCAACGGCGGCGACCGGCGCCATCTGGTGGTGATCGGCAAGGACACCCGCCTGTCTGGCTATATGATCGAGCCGGCCCTGGTGGCGGGTTTCGCCAGCGTCGGCATGGACGTGCGCCTGTTCGGCCCCCTGCCCACGCCGGCGGTGGCGATGATGACCCGCTCGATGCGCGCCGATCTGGGGGTGATGATCTCGGCCTCGCACAACGATTTCGCGGACAACGGCATCAAGCTTTTCGGTCCCGACGGCTACAAGCTGTCGGACGAGATGGAGATCAAGATCGAGACCCTGATGGACGAGGGTCTGCAGGAGGGCCTGGCCGGTCCCAAGGACCTGGGCCGGGTGGTGCGCATGGACGAGGCCCAGGCCCGCTATGTCGAGATCGTCAAGGCCACCTTGCCCCGGACGCTGAGCCTGGTGGGTCTGCGGGTGGTGATCGATTGCGCCAACGGCGCCGCCTACAAGGTCGCGCCGACCGCGCTCTATGAGCTGGGCGCCGAGGTGATCCAGATCGGCGTCGGCCCC
This sequence comes from Caulobacterales bacterium, assembly GCA_038227865.1. Classification (GTDB taxonomy): domain Bacteria; phylum Pseudomonadota; class Alphaproteobacteria; order Caulobacterales; family Caulobacteraceae; genus Acaudatibacter. The sequence continues at coordinate 4,032 of JBBRPO010000101.1, read as the reverse complement.
AACGGCTACAACATCAACGAGGAATGTGGTTCCACATACCCGGCGACCATGGCCCGGGCGGTGAAGGAATATCGCGCCGATATCGGGCTGGCCCTCGACGGCGACGCCGACCGGCTGGTGATCTGCGACGAAAAGGGCCAGGTGATCGACGGCGACCAGATCATGGCTTTGATCGCCTCGGCCTGGGCGGCTCAGGATCGTCTCAAGGGCGGCGGCGTGGTGGCGACGGTGATGTCGAACCTGGGCTTCGAGCGCCTGCTTGGCGAACGCGGCCTGAAGCTCGAGCGCACGGCGGTCGGCGACCGCTATGTGATGCAGCGGATGCGCGAGGGCGGCTTCAACCTGGGCGGGGAGGCGTCGGGCCACATCATCCTGTCGGACTATTCGACCACTGGCGACGGCCTGATCGCCGGGCTGCAGGTGCTGGCGGAAATGAAGCGGACCGGCCGCAAGATGAGCGAACTGGCCCGGCAGTTCGAACCGGTGCCCCAGAAACTGGAAAATGTCCGCTTCGTCGCCGGCAAGCCGCTGGAGAACGAGACGGTGATCGCCGCCATCGCCGAGGGCGAGGCGCGCCTGAACGGCTCCGGCCGGGTGCTGGTGCGCGCCTCGGGCACCGAACGCCTGATCCGGGTGATGGCCGAGGGCGACGACGAAAAACTGGTGGGTCAGGTGGTCGGCCAGATCGCCGGCGCGGTGCGGGCGGCGGCGCAGGCGGCGTAGGTCAAACTTTTGAGGTTCGCCCGCGCGCTTCATTCCAGGGGAGTCGGATTGTCCGGGTCGTCGGGTTCGCCGTTGGGAAACAATGGCTTTCGGCTGGGGGTGTTGAAGATCGACCAGGCCACGCCCCCGCCCGGTCGGCGGGGGAGGAACCCCCCACCGAACGTGGTGGTTTCGACAACTAGCGGCGTGCGGGATTGGTCTACAGCGTCTTCAGGTATTCGAGCAGGGCGGCCTTCTCGGGGCCGGTGAGGGGTTTTTTTCTCGGATACTCATGACCGCAACGGCTGTTACCCGAGACCGGATTGCCGCAATCCAATGTGGTGACCGTCCGCGAACTGAACCGCGGCTGAGATTTCGCCAACCCGACCGACTTGGGGTCAAATTCCGGTCCGACCAGGAAATCCGGAGCTCGGTTCGCGGCGGGCTCGAGCAAGTCGGCAAGCGTGGCGACCGAGCCATTGTGCAGGTAGGGCGCCGCGGCCCAGACGCCCTCCAGACGCCGCGCCTCATACCCTGGCGCGTTCGCCGCCGAGGCCTGGTCGACCAGGTCCATGCTGCGCTGAACCACCAGGTCTCTCTGCGGCGCGGCCAGGTCCGCCGCGAAGCCAAGTGTCGCCGCGGGGGAAGGGCCGTGAAAGAAACTCTGAAGGTAGGTGTTGCCGACGGCGTGAGTGAAAACGTTCAGCGCCGTGTCGGTTGGTTTCAGCCGGGACAGGAAAAGCAGGTCGCCGTCTATGACGCCGCTTTCCGCCGGACGCGTGAGTAGCCGGAACTGGCGCGTGTCTGTTCCGACCGCAAACACTTGTGTGGTGTGAAGCGTTCGAACCGCCTGGCCTGGATCGCCATGGCAGCCGCTGCATTCACCCTTGCCGAGATGGATCTTGCGGCCGGCGCTGGCCAAGCCTTTGTCGTACGCCCATGGCCACTTCGGTTTGTCCATTTGCTTTACCAAGCCCTCAATTTGATTGAGGTTGCCAACATTCATTGAATTTCCGTTCGGCGGCCAGTAATTGATCAGCAAGGTATCCTTGTTTGGGAAGAAGTCAGAGAACACACCGATATCCTGACCCATGTTGCGCAACATGGCGGAGATATCATTGCCGTTGGGCGCGAACGCCATCCACTGGGTTTTTGTCTCCCATGGGGCGTTCCAGAGGAATGGATACCGAACCGGCGCGTCGGCCTTTTGGATGTTGCCGGCGATGACGTGGTTTGGCGGCGTGCCGATGCCCAGGCCGGTCAGGCGATTGAAGATCATCTGCACCGCGTCGGCGCGCCCGACGCCCCAGGCGGAGGTTCCTGTCAGGCCGGAGAGGGACAAGCTGATGATCAGGTGGGTGCGCGCCGACCAGCTGGCGGCGTCGGCGCGGAGTTCGGTGATCTCCCGGTCACTCGGCGCATGCCCATAGACCTGGGTGGCGAAGTCGAGGAATGCCGCGTCGCTGGCGAGCGCCGCGATGACTGAGTCGTCAATGTCCGTGAGAAACGCCTGGAAGTCGACGAGGGCGGGGCCGCCGTCAATTCTGTAGGAGTCGCCGCCGACATCCAGCTGGCGGGTGTGACAGGCGGCGCAGGTCATGCCGACGTAGGGCCGGGCTCCCGCCGATACGGTGAAGCCGACCGGCAACGCGAGGGGACTCTTGGGGTTGGGCAGATAGCCGTATCGAGACAGCCCGTCCGCCAGGAAACGCGTTCCGTCCGCGTGTTTGAGCGCCCTAAGCCAGCCCCACGGCATGAGCCTCGATCCCTGGTCGCGGCTGTAGAAGTCCTGTCGCGCCGTGTCGGTCCAGTTCGGTCCCTGATCCGCCCAATGTAGATTGGGTGAAGCCGGGGCGACCGTCTGAGCCGAAGTTGTCAGCCCGGAACCGATAAAAACACTGGTGCCAAGTATTAAGTTCTGTAGTAAACTACGAAATCTCTCGGAAATGACCTCCCTGACCCACCAGTATTCTATTTATTGCTGTCTCGAGAAGCCGAGGTCAGCCAAAAAATCTCCAGATTGATTGATACTGATCAGTTAATCTTGTCGCTGCCGACACTCAAACCGAACCGCTGACGCGCCGGAGGAGATTCAATAGCTCACTGTTATTGTCGTGTCCATGTGAGATTGCGCACACTCAGACGGTCATCAACATCCCGCGATAGACCCGCGCGCGATAGCGAGAGTCCTCGGCATCGGGCAGCGGCGCCAATTTCCGCGAGGGCCGCGCCGTAACAGCACAGACCGTCGGTGACGATGGCGCTTAGTCGACCACGGCCCGTCATCGCCTTCTCAATGAAATTCATCGCCGCTCCCCTATCATGCGACTTGGTAACGAAAGGTTCCAAGTCCTCGCCCTACTGATCAACAGCGCGCAGGAGGTGGTGCATCTCGCCGTTGATCTTTCCATAGACCTCGTCGAGATGCCGTGCGGCAGTGGGTGAACTGGCGCATGGGCTGGAGCCGCATATGTCGAACCTCGGCGGGGAACATCGGACCGAACCGGCTCCGCCAATGGCGCACCGTCTCGTGGCAGAAGTCGATGCCCGGTTCTAACAGCAGGTCCTCGACATTCCGCTAGAAGAGCAGGTAGCGAGATTACAATATCTCCGCCAGCCGGATCATCTTAGGCGAGGGGTCGAACCAACGGAACGGGTTGGGCGGCTTGGTCACTACGCCGCCCCACGTCGCCCAGCACAACGGCTCGTAAATTTGCCTGACAATGCCATATAACTTACCTATAAGTCGGCATCTGGCGTCCTTGCGCCCCATAGCGGGCAGGGGCGCGCTAACGCGGCAAACTCGGCTCAAGGCGTGAATAGAAAACCCGCCTGGATACCTTTGCGCCTACGCCGAGCATGCCATCGCGATACCATTTTTGAACGGACTCGGTGGGCACTTTGAACAGAGTTACAGTTGGGAAGTCGACAATATCGGCGAGAATAAACCCTTTAACGGCCTGTAGTTTAGCGAGAAACCCTTCCTCGCCGAAGCGCCTCCCTGAACCGACTTGATTTGATGGGTTGAAATAGACGCCTCCCCGCGTAATTGAGCGAACCTCCCAAAGCCCTCCTCCCGGGTCCATTAAATCATACCCAGCGCCTTCCGATGGCGCCAAGGACCACCCATTGTTTTCCCATTTGAGACGGCGTTCAATTATAAAACTTACCCGTCGGCCATCCGTCAGATACTCAGTGCGCCAAGAAGCTGGCGTGTTCCAGCCGGTGGAAGTCCGGTCCGAGTAAGCCGTAGCGGGCGCTCGGTAACGAGTGTTGCGGGGCGGAAGGTGACGACCGTCGCGAAGCGTACACAGTGATCAAACGGGGTGG
>JBBRPO010000100.1:0-5099 GCA_038227865.1 Caulobacterales bacterium | reverse complement strand
TGACGACGCACAGGCCGCCTACGCCGCCAACCGCTACGTCTTCACCGGACGGGAGTACGACTTCGAGAGCGGAATCTACTTCTACCGCGCCAGGTACTACCAGCCGCAACTCGGAAGGTTCATCGGGAGGGATCCGGCCGGGCATGTAGACAATGCAAATGTATATAGGTTTGTGCGAAGCAATCCGCTGATGTTCGTTGATCCACAAGGTACCGTAGCGGTTGTGGCGACGACGATACCGGTTCTCGGCCTTCCAATCCCGGTTGCGATACCGATACCAAGCGGAATCACACTGCCAATCTTTCCTACATCTGTGTCTGTTATTTCTCCGCCTAAAAGCGGATTATTCGACACAGAATTCAAAAACCGTCCTGGGTGGGGAAATACGACCGACATGATCAACGGCAAGCACACTGGCATTATCCACACGACGCTCTTCCAACTTGAGGATGACAGTTCCGACTGCCCGGCTTGCGAAGACGCGGTAGACGCGTTCAATAAGAAGGCTCTTGAACATGAACGCGAAGCGCAGGACTGGTATTCGAGCAATCCATATACCGGCCCGGAATGGAACACGCTGTGGAAAAGCAAGTTTGGACAGGACGCATACTGGGAGAACGCTGAGCTTGCCGACATGTACGACTTGCTCGCGAAGGCGATGCGTGCCTGCAATAACGATGCTGATCTAGAAGGTTACTTTCAAACCCTTGCCGACAAAAAGCATCAGTTCACTCTATCGCATAGCCCGGAGGGAGGCTCGCAATGATGAATCGGTTATTTTTAACGCCGATGATGCTCCTAATAGTTGCATCGGGAGTATTGGCGGACGCGTCAACTCAGAAAGCTACATTTACCGCTTTCGCGCTGATTGGCAAGGTGGATGGGGTTGGCGAGAATGTTTTCGAACGATCACCGTTTAGCGCCGACAGCGGTGTACTTCTGACCAGGGACCGAGATGTTGTTCGCGTCTGGGACGCCCGTACTCTTCGGGCGGTGAGTCAGCCATTGCAGCATGACCGGCTCACATACTCCCGCCTAAGTAACGACGGAAAGACAGTGCTCACCTATGCGTCTCGTGAAGTACGGCTCTGGGACGTGGCGACATCAAAGGTCCGTTGCACGATGAAGATGTTGTACGACGTGCTCTTTATCGAAGTGAGCCCCGATGGCACGCTCTTCCTTACACTGGGTAAACTGGATGGCTTTTCGGAAGTTGTAACCGTTTGGCGTGCTGGCGAGCCAAAGCCTTTGCACTCCCTGCAGCATAATCAACGGGCATGGAGCTGCGCCTTCAATTCCTCCGGCTCGCGAATCCTCACAGAGGACTACGAGTCGTTTCACCTTTGGTCGACCGATGCCGGTCGGGAGGTCGGCCGCCCCATCAATATCGTCCCCTCAAGCGACGCGTTCAACCGGGGGAAGTTCGACAACAGAGGCCGCCTGCTGGCGCTGCAGGGCCATGACGACTTGGATATCGTCGACGCCTTGAGCGGGGACGCGATTACGCATGTGAAACTACCCGACCCCTTATACACCGATGGGCTTACGTTCAGCGCCGATGGTAAAATGATCTCCGTGAGAACCTTGAACACCGGCTCAAGAGCACCAACGCGCATCTACGATACGGCGACGGGGAAGCTTGTACGCGAGTTCGGTTACGAGGCCCATATGGAGGATTGCCAAATCGCCCCCGGTTGCGGTTGGGCGCTTTGCAAGCAGGAAATCGCCATGAAAAGCTCTTGGGGCATCTGGGATGTGCGAACCGGCGAGAATCTTCAACGGTTCGAGTTCCGCGATCCCCATGGGGCGTATCTCAGCCCGGATGGCACCGCCATCGCGTTCGAGGGACCGGACAGAATGACCCAAATTTGGCGCAGTGCGAAGCGTGAAGAACCGTGATCGCCAGCAATGTTTCAAAGGTATCCTTTAATGCATTGCTGCCGCCAATCTGTCGAATTTCTCAGAATTCCTCAGTGCTGTTCATGGTAATCCGCTCGCACACGAACAAACTCCATGACGCCTAACTGTTGCAGCAGCCCGTGCTCCTTGGCGACATGAACTGCCCTATCGTAGGTCGGGTGCTTACGGGCCGGGCCTTTGCATCATCATGTGCAATCTCGGTTAGGTCCGTGGGAGCCGTCATAATGCGCCAATTTAACGGCGTCCGCTGAAATTTGAGCACGATGAATGTCGCCGTCGCCGCGATCATTTGGGTTTCTCCTCGAAAGCTGGTGGGGGACCAGCCTTCATCGACCCTCGGCCTTTCGGCTTTTGCGCGATCTTGAAGGCCTGAAACTCCTTGTCCGCCTTCATGAACCGCCGCGCCATCTCGCGCACCAGATCCGCATCGGTCACGTCGGCGTTGTACGACTGCCTGTAGAACGCCTTGTAGCGGTCCAGATCGAGCCCCATTTCGTACGGGGCCTCAACCTGGATCTTGCGCACGGTGGTCACGTGGAACGCTGGCAACATAATTTCCGCCATGGTTCACCTCAGTTCGGGGTTTGACTTCTGGCGACGCTTGCGGCGCAGGAGGCCGATGCCGGCCACGGCCAGCACGCCGAGCATCGGCGGCTCGGGAACGGACACCGGGGCCAGGTAGCCGCCGTTGCCGAGCGTATAGGTTTGCGCGCCGAGATAGGCGTTGTCCGAGAGCGACGGGTCGTAGTAGATGTTCAAGAGGTTCCCGGCGTCGGCGTTGAGCAGATGCGTTTGGATGTAACCCGCCAAGTCGGAACCGGAGGGGGCGCCGAGCAGTTGCGCCACGCCGACATACAGCGCGCCGCCAGGGTCGGCGTTTCCGTCCTGCAGAAGGAATATCTCGTTCGGATCGACCTGCAAGCTGCCCCAGGCGAAGTTGTCCGTGTAACCGGCCGGCACTGCGCCGATATCGCGGCCGGTGATGTCAAACGAATGACTCGTGTTGGCGGCGTTCGCTTGGAAGCGCAGCACCGCCGAATGGGTGTCCCAGCTTGTGTTCTGAGCACTTGAGGAGTGGAACGAGCCAGAAACGATGTACTGGTCGCCGTCGGACGCTTGAATGAACGACGTTGGTCCGTTGACCAGATCGGTGAAGGTGTTGGTGGACGGATCGCTCTGATAGGCGGCGTTGTTGGTGAACATCGCGGCGAATGTCGCCGAGCCGTGCTGGACCGAGAACGTTCCGTTATTGACGACGGCTCCGGCGAACGTCGATGCCCCGGACGTGACGGCGACCGTGCCGTTGGGCGCATTGTTCAATCCACCCGCCCCGAAGTTGCCATTGCCGGTGATCTGTCCGCTGTTGACGATCGGGGCGTTGCCGCCCACCGAACCGCCGGTGAGCGTCAGGGTGCCGCCCTGGATGTTCAGGCCCGTGCCGTTGGCGGTGAGGGAGGCGGTCGAACCGACGGTGATGGAGCTATTAACGACGGTGATGCCGCCACCGGCCGTGAACGGCGCGTTGAAGTTCGCCGCTCCCAAGGGCTGGAGTACAAGTGAACCAGCGAACGTGCCGCCGCTGTAGTTGAACGTTCCTGAGTTGCTCAGGACGCCGTTGAAGACGCCGCCGGACTGAGCGAACGTGCCGTTGTTCACGACTGGCGCTGTGAGGGTGCCGCCTGAGAGGTTGTACACGCCGGCGCTCGCCGGTGTGGCGGCGACGATCAATAGCCCGCCGACCGCGTGAACCCCGCCGGTCTGGTTGAAGGTTCCCGCGCCGCCTTGCGCGCCGATCGATTCTGCACCGGCCACGTTCAGGTTGCCAGAGTTTTTTAGATTGTAAGTTCCCATGGAGCCGGGGTTGATACCCATCAAGAGCGCCCCAGCAGTGTGATTACCGCCGGAGTGATTAAAAGTTCCGCTGCCGTTGTAGGCCAGGATTTCCGAGCCGGCAACGGTCAGGGAGGACGTGTCGCCCGACATGGTGTATTGGCCGGTGGCCGCCGGACTGGAATTGGCTAAGTAAAGGTTGCCGCCGACCAAGTGGCTCCCGCCGGTCTGGTCGAATGCGCCTGACCCCAACATGCCAAGGGTTTCCGATCCGGTGACGGTCAGGGAGGCCGATGGTCCGAGGTTGTAAGAGCCGCCCGCGCCGCTATTGTTTCCCAGGTAGAGATTCCCGCCGATCGCGTGACCGCCTCCGGCATGATGGACGACGCCCACCCCGGCGTTGCCTACGAACTCATTGCCGACCACGCCGAGCGAAGCGCTGCCGCCCAGGTTCAATGTCCCCAGCGACCCGCTTTCCGACTGGCCGAAATAGGCGTCCCCGCCGAGGGTGGTGTTGCCGCCGGTGAGGTTGTAGACGCCGCTGGAGCCGGCATTGATTCCCGCGAAGAACGTGCCGCCGACCGCATGATTGCCGCCCGTTTGGTTCAGTGTGCCGGACCCGTTGTAGCCGACGACCTCGATTCCGCCGACGGAGAGGGAGGCTGGCCCGCCGAGGCTGAACGTGCCGGAGGCGCTTGGCGTGAGGAAGCCCAGAAAGAGGTTGCCGGCGTTGTGGTTGCCGCCGGTCTGCTGGAACGCGCCGCTCCCGCTGCCGCCGACGATCGTGGTCGCGCTGGTCAACGTGTTGGCGGTCTGCACCACCGTGATCGATCCGCCCGCGGTGTTGTCGATCGTGAACTGCCCGAGATTGCCCGAAAGCACGGTCGGATCGAACGTGATGGTCGATGCCGCTCCGGCGGGATTGGTGATGAGGGCGGAATCCCCGTTGGCCGGAGGCGTTCCCTGCGACCATCCGGCGTTCCCGCTCCAGACCCCGCTCACGCCACTCCAGACGTTTTCCGCGGCGAGTGCGGCGCGGCCGGGGACGAAGACGACCCCGCTCATCGCGAGGGCGAGGATCGCCCATCGGTGGCACCGCGCGGCGCGGGCCGCCGGACGGTGTTGTTCACGCTTTGAAGACACAAATTGAGATGTATGCACACACATGGCTTTGTCCTTTCATTTTGGAGGTTACAACCTAGAGCTTCGCACCCGCCGCTTTCACCGACTCGGCGCGTCCGCCGCGTACGGGGCCAGCACCAGGTCCTTGCTCACGAGCACGCGCAGCGGCCACCCACTGCGAACCGTGATCGTCGGTTGAACATCCAGTTCTTTGTCGATGACTTTCT
>JBBRPO010000099.1:0-5125 GCA_038227865.1 Caulobacterales bacterium | reverse complement strand
GGCGGTCGGGTTCAAAGGACGGCTGACATTTGACGGGAGCAAACCGGACGGGACGCCGCGGAAGCTGATGAGCGGGGAGAAGTTGAAAGGGATGGGGTGGAAGCCCCAGGTGGAGCTTAAGGACGGAATATCGTCCGCCTACAACGCCTATATCAGTGGTCTCGCTACCGAATTGGAACGCGCGTAGGCGGTGCGCCGAGGCATGCGATTCAACAGAAGGCCCACCTTCTAAAGCCAATCCAGAAGCTTAGGTCTTCCCGCACGTCGTGAAGCCGGAAACTCCGCGGCTGAGCTCTTTAAACCATCGAGCTAACGCGCGGATCGTCAAGAGCTGTCGTTACGGCGAGATTGAAGACGTGGGTTACGTCCTGGTCGCGGCTCGGGCGAAAGAAACGTCCCAATTCGTCAAAGAGGCCCGCCCGGTCACCCGGGCAGGCCTGATTGTTTCCGAGAGGATAGGACCAGCCCTCAGCGGCGATAAACGATCGATAGAAGCACCCGGTTCACATCGAAAGTCACCCCGTGGTTGATCCCCGAGGAGTCCTGATTTTGATGCATGTAGGTCAGATTGAGCGAGAAATCGCGGTTAAGCAGATAGTCGGCGCCCACGGTGAAGTTCAGCCGCTTATCGATCCTGCCATAGTTCTGGTAATCGTCGTACCCATAGCTGACGCTACCCGCCACGATAAGATTGCGCAGTAGCTCGTGGTCGATCTGCGCGGTCACGTTGGTTGAGAAATACCCGCCGACGCCAAACAGGCCCGAGTCCTGAACGGTGCGCGACGCTGACAGCGTAACAGTGGTCAATTGAGTGGGGAAATATTCGACCTTGCCGCGGACGGCGAAGCCGGTGACGTCCTTGAAGAGCGCGCTGTTGTAAGACTGCGACAGGTAGCCAACCAAAACCTCGCCGCGAAGGAGGTGGGTTAAGTCGAAGTTTGACCCGACGGTCAGCTCGTAGCCATCGGAGTTGCGAAGAACCTCACCCGGCAGGGCGTTGCGGTAGTCGCGGTTATTGACCACCAGACTGGCGAGAAGACCGGTATCGGGAAGATAGGCGTATTCCGCCTTGAACCCGCCCGTGGTCACCGTGTGGTCCCGATCCCGTTCAAACACCGTTACACCGGTCGAGGTCGATGTGTTGTCGTATGTAAAGTCCTCGATTGATCCCTTGCCGGTCAGGCGAAGACGGTTGAACTCCTTGGTGCCTTCGACGAAACCACTGACGCTGCTGTAGCGAACCGGATGAGCCGCCAGAACAGGCGAGCTCGACGATGTGCGGGGTTCGGTATCTCGCTGGTAGTCAAAGCCCGCCGCGAAGCCCAGGTGGCGATCCGCATCAAGTCGCCCGGCCGCACCGACATCAAAATCGGTCGTGTTTTCCGTTGAATGGCTTGTGTAGTACGAGCCCACGGCCCTGGCGTAAGCCGATACCTGATTCCGGTTCCAGTCCGACTGTGCGGAAAGACTTGGCACCACGTGAATGATCGTGTCGCTGGTCTTGTTGGTGTTCGTAGCGAAAATGTTGTCGTTAGCCTCAACGCTGGCGCCGATCGCAGGGGCGAACACAAAGGCGCCGACCCGGACAGGGGCGGGCGCGTACTCGGGCTTTGGCCGTTGGCGGACGCTGACGTTTTTGTCGCGAGTGTAGAGCCCATCGCGCAAAAGCGCCGCGTCGTCCTGCGCCATCGCCTGCGCCATGGGGACAAAGGTACCCACAAGCAGAATTAAAGCAAATGTAGAAGCGAAGCGCATTTCAATCTCCCCCCGGGGAATCAAGCAGTCAGGCTACACGCAGCGCCCATCGGGGGCGCAGCCAGTCTAATCATCAAGTTTTGAGTCTATTTGGGCGGGATATAGCCGCCGCCGCCGCCGCCGCCGCCGCCCGAACCGCCAGTCGCGCCGCCGCCGCTGTTGCCGCCGCTGTTGCCGCCGCTGTTGCCGCCGCTACCACCAGAATTGGCCGCCGCGACTTCCAGCGCTGCGGCACGGATGACAACGTCTTGAACGGCTTCAACGGCCGACGCGACCACCGGAGAAGGAGGAGACACCTGGGCAAGCGCGGCCTTAGCCGTCACGGCGTCAAATCCGCTGGCCGCAATCGCCGCCTGGATCGCCACTTCAATAGCCGCCTTCTTGGCAGCGTCTGATTCGCCGGGCGTAAACGCCGCAACCGCTGTTGCGATCGCAGATTGAATGGCCGCCTTTAGCGCCGTCACGTCCGCCGCCGGCGCGCTGGCCTGAGGCGTGTCTGCGAAAGCGGGCAGGACGCCTGCAGAAAGTCCGAACGCTCCCGTTGCAAGGGCGGTCAGAACAAGGAGAGATCGGTTAGCCATAACGGACTCCAATGAGATCTGGGCTCCATCCATCAGATGCGCTGATATGAGTCTAGGTTTTTCGCGTTCTACGGGAGCAGAAAAGCAGCGAACCGGAAGATTCTATGCGGTTTGTGCAAATCTGAGGCGCCAAAACCCCCAATTCAGCCCGCGGGACTAAGGTTATCAGCGGTCAGCGGGACCCAATGTCAGTAACAGGGCAAACCCTCCTCCTTGATCAGTAACCTGACTACGCCAGCGCCTAATAACCTCAGGATGCACCACAACTGGCGGCTTCCACGTCATCCTTATTTCAGCCAAGACATGTTGCCGTAGGCTTGGCGTGAGCTCTGACCAATGGTTTAGGGCCAGGACGTCGCGGTCACCGCAGTTGATCGGGTCAAACCGTGCCGCTTGGAAGGACTTATCTAAGGCGTCCAGACCTTTGCTGGTCAGTTTCGGTCCACGGAGGCTGTCGATGTAGGCCAGACGAAGCCAGGCATCGACCGCTAACGGGGAGAGGTTGAGCTCGTGATTGGTGGCGTCTTCCGCGATGGCGAGGTTTTTGGAGGTGACCCTCCCGTCGCGTCCGGGCGCCAAGTGCTCGAACGTCACCCATTCATAGTAGCCGCTTAGGGGCAAAAGCGGCGGGAACGGCCACCCGCCAAAAAGCGGAATGATCTCCCAAAGCGCGACAAACGACAAAAACGCGGTCGTCAATCCAAGCGCTGCCGCGCCCCAGACCAACGGACTAATCTTTTCAGGGCTTGTTACGGGAGGCGTTTTGCTCCTTCGCCGTCGCCTGACTGTTTCCGCCATCGATACCCCCGAGATCAGGACTAGCGCTTGATCGCGTTCCGAGCAAATGCCGTGCGCTGGCTTGATCGTTAACCCGCCCAAGCTCACCTAAAGCGGCGACGGGCAAACTGGACGATGCCCGCACCGGTTCCTCTTGCAGGGTGTGGGCGGCGGTCATAGACCCCCACTATGACAAGACCTCTGCCCATCCGTCGCCAAATTCCCATGGGTCTTATCCATTGCGCCTTCTTGGTTCTGGGTTGGCTGCTCGTTCTTGCAATCCTGTTGTGGACGCTGGGCCCGGTTCGCGTTCGACCGCAGTTGGGCCACCCGCAGGCGGAGCGGTTCCTAGCTTACTTCGCCGTCTCGTTGGCCTTCGCGCTCGGATCTCCGCAGCGGTGGAAAAGAACGGCGCTCCTGGTCGCTTTCATGGCGGTTTTGCTTGAGGTGCTCCAGATCTTCATTCCGGGCCGCGACGGTAGGGTTGCCGATGCTTTGGTAAAAATACTTGGAGCCGCCTGTGGCGCGTTAGCCGCCCGAGGCGCCGCAGCTGCGATCAACAGTGCCGCATTCCGAAAGATTGGGTCAGTAGTTTTCGATCAAGGCGAGCACAGCTGATGCCAATGCGAAAACGCAATCCGCGCCGAGCTTGACCCCAAGCGCCATTGGACGACCTTCAGACTTAGGGCGCTAGGCAGCTCAAACTCCGAACAAACGCCTTTCGACCGACGGTATTAGGCACAGGCGCATCTGAATGAAGCTTTACAGACATGCGTCGTTCGGCTTCGCGCCGGCATGCAAGACGTTCCCCCGATCACTCGGAACGAAAGGTATCCGCCGTAAAGACCGACCATCCTCTGGCCTGCGGTCTGGACTGTTCACGATCACCCGACTGATGTGTCTCGCTGCGTCAGATACCCGAGCCAGATTGGGATTGTGCCTTTCTCGCCCGGTACGTCGAGCCCAAACGACAGGGTGTGAGTCTGGCGCGCACAATCATCGACTCTGCTGCTGAGCAAGCTCCAAGATGTGGTCTAAAGACTCACAAAACGCTTTTGAGCGAACCCACTCGAGCTCGCCGTCGGGCGTTAAGAACGTCTTCGTTTTCAGGGTCTCAGCCAATTCCGACCGATCAGACTCGATTTGCTGAGGAGAAATAAGCCGTGCCGTGCACAGGCTTAGCAGGTGCTCGATAGCATCGAGCCGACCGAGAAGATCGTTTTCATTTGACATGTAGTTCCAATTACCTAGCGTTAAGTACCAATCGTTGAAAGTGCCGAAGACAGTGCTGACGCTGCTAGGTTACTGCACGACGACGTGCAAATTCAAGCGGACCGGTTTTGCAAGGCGGCGAACGGCAGAAGCGCCCAAGAGCCCCGCTGCGCCAACCCAAGACGATTTTTTTCACGCACCATTCGGGCGCATTGGGCGTTTAGGAAGGCAATCGTGAAGATGCGGAGACAGGCGGTAGCGACGGTCTCGCGGCGGGAGCTCAGCGCCCGAAGGTCCTTAAGGGCGAAGGCGCTCACCGGGAGGGTGTCGCGTATACTCGCCGGGTCCGCCGCCATCATCGCGCTGGCGGCCAAGCTCAGGGACGGGCCCACCGTCGCCAGCTTGGGCGGAGTGATACGAGCCGCTTGAAAGGAATTATGGTGAACACTGCTAGGTAAAGTATCTAAGCAGCTAAATAGCACTCATATTTTGTTTAGTCACGAAAGCTCATATTTATATTGATGAAGCAAATCTGGCTAATCAACATTCACTATAGCGGCACGAATCGGCTGGAAGGGTCTGCAGCCGTAGTCAGTTGTTAACCGCGCCGGATTATACCTGCCTTCAAGTAAAATGCGGTGCAGCGGGACGAGATGGCAGCTCATCGATCGACCAGGGCGAAATCCGACGATTTAACGCGAGAGGCGACCGACACCGCGCCAGCTGATCGCTTGCGCGTAACTCAGTCAGGCGAAAGTGTCGCGGCGGCCCAGGGTTCAGGCCCATCTCCTGCCTTGCAG
>JBBRPO010000098.1:0-5191 GCA_038227865.1 Caulobacterales bacterium | reverse complement strand
TCCCTGGATCACGCGCGAGCTGGTGCTGGTGACCGGCCTCCTCCTGCCGGTTTGGGAGAGCCTGCCGGCCAAGCAGGCCTCGGTGCGGCGCCTCAAGGCGCCGGACGGCCGCCGCTGGCTGGGCCGGGTGCTCGACGCCGGCCAGGTCCCGGGCCTGAAGATCGCGCTGGGCCTTAGCGATGTGGCCAGTGTGGTCGGCGAGGGCTCGAACGCCGCCCATCTGGTCCTGACTGAAAACACCTCGATCATGCTGACTGGCGGGTTTTGGCTGAGACGCGCCAAGGTGATGGATCGTCATCGGATCGAGGTGGTGGGGGCCGCCGCAGATCGCTCGGCCTTCACGCTGCTCGGCTGTTTCGTCGAGATCATCAACTACACGCCGCGCGTCTTCGTGCCGGTGGAGAAGCCGCAGGTGTTGTCGGCGCTGCTGGCGAAGTGGCCCCCGCAGACGCTGCTCCCGGCCGCCGCCTGAGTGATGGGGGCCGTGGGCTTTGGCGCTCACGGCCTTCTACCGTCGGCCTCCGGCGCCTTGGCCAACCGGCTGCGCCGGGAAAGGACAAAGGCAGGGACCGAGGGGGGTGAGCGATCCGGGAAGAGGTCCGGCGCCGACGACCCAAGGCTCCTATGTCCAAGCTCTCCCCCCATCTTCAGACCCCCGATCTCTTCGGCGACCTTCCAGGCGTTGGCGAGGTGGCCGCGCGCTATGCCGGCCCCTCGCGCGCCGTCACCTCGACCGTATCGCTTCGGGCAAGGGCCGAAGTCGGCGGTCTTGCCGCTCTCAACGACGCAGAGGCGCTCGAACTCCTGCTCTCGCGGTCCATGCCTTGCGGCGCTCCGGCCAACGCCGCGGCGCTGCTGGGTCGTTTCGGCTGTCTGCGAAGGGTTCTGGCGGCCGACTTCGCCGCTCTGTGCGCGGTCGTCGACGCCGGCATCGCCCTCGACCTGCAGCTGATCTACGACGCGGCGCGCCGTCTCGCCGCGTCGGAGCTGCCAGGACGCTCGGTCATGTCCTCATGGTCCGCCCTCATCACCTACCTGAAGCTGACGATGGCCCCCTGCGAGCGCGAGGCGTTCCGGGTGCTCTTTCTCGACCGAAGTGCGCAATGGGCAGTAGGAAATATTTTCGCCAAGCGACAGCCAAGGGCGCACGGCCCCTCCAACCCGAGCGCGTTCCGGCCCAGGGGGGTGACATGGGAGGGGTTATTCCAGGAAGTGGGGAAAAGTCCCGCCGGTGTTCTAGCGTGTTCCAGTCGCCCCGCCATGAGCCGCACAGAAGGCGGCCCTGCCGACCAGTCTTCTGCGGTGCCGTCCTTGCATAGGACCCCGCTCTCGCGGACTGTGCCCACAGCTTGTTTTGTGGGTGAAGGCTCGACTGTTCGTCTACAGCCTGCTTCGCCTGGATATTGGCTCTCTCCGCATAGAGCGCTGCTTTTTGGGCTCGTTTAGCGGCATCTTTTGGCGGCCTCGGCTTCTAGATGCGTCTTATCTAAATACCTCTCAGTCTCCGTCGATGTGGAAACTTGTTTTTCTATGTATTCGTAAGTGGCAGCGTTTCATCGCTGAATCGCCGCTAGTGGATATACTGCAACGCCGCCCACGTATATGTTTGTTGCAGGAGAATATGCGGCGTATTGCGAATTGGGCAAAGTGCTTGGATTCACGCACGGGTTCGGCGCGGCGGCATTCCCTAGTGCTCTAGGTATCCGTCTCAGCCCTGGCAACCTGTGCCTTATCATCCTTACCACTTCGCGCGTCCGTTCTGTCGTCGCAGGCCGCGAGTGCAGCGGCCAAAACAGCGACCCGTGTACAGATAAAGTCTCGCATCAACACTCCCCTCAGCGACAGCGTCACCTTGGTGGGATTAGCTCAACGTGTCTAGGCTGGCGGCAAATACGGCATGCCATCTCGGGAACTCGCCTTGTCATGTGAGCGCACCACCCGGCGTGCCCGTAATGTAGACCGCACGCCTGGGGGGGGGGGCTTCGGAGGCACAGCCAATTGATCACTTAGGGATGCGAGGTTCCGCAAAGCAGCATCAAGCTACAACAGCTTGTTTATCGCGTTATTAGATGCAGCGACGGCGTTGCGAAAAACGCGTTGCGCGTCTGCGCGCTTGCTCTGCACCGAATGGTCGCGCTTGATCGGCACTATTGGGTTGTCGGAGGTGCTAGCGAGCTTCGCCGCGTCGTGGGCTGCCCGCATTTTTGCTTGATACCGTTGCGTAGCGACGTTCCGTCGAGCGCTTGCTTTGGCAATTTTTTCAGTCTTGCTCGCGCCTCTAGAGAGCAAGCCAATATCCGGCAATAGTTCTGAGAGCCGCATCACATATTTAGGGTGCGTTAAGGCCAGCGGTGACGCTTGTTGACAATCAGGAGGCCGACACGGCTTAGTGACAATTGTAATTAATGCACTTCGTAGGTCGGGGGATCGAATTTTGCGGCTGTTCAATACATGCGTTGCCAATAGTGCTGCGATTGGAGCAATTATTTTGGCTTTAGTTTCTTGCGCAGGAAAAGATGACGTTGCGGTCGCCACGGTTACATTACCAAATATAAATAGCGCCGTTGACCGTTGCATAGATGCTCGCACGTCCTTAAACATCGGTTATGCACAGTTTCTATCTGATGTTGGGAAACATAACGCTTATAAGGCCACTCGAATCGCCAAGATCAATCAACTGTCAATGACGCTTTCCTTCGGCGATCGAATGCAATTCGTCGATACTATGCTCTCGGCGGAGAACCTAGTTAATGGCGCCGCCGAAGACGATGAAAAAAGGGCTGAAGCTTTGGGCGTGCAGTCAAAGGCTACAGAACACACATGCGCTTTTCCGGACACGCTAAGACTGCTGGTGGAAGCTTCCAAAGCCGCAGACAGTGCCGGAAAATTGGCGGCCACGCTTCGTATATGTAGCGATGCAGTTGGTGGATTGGCGACCGACATGTCCATTTTGAATGTCGATCATTATACTGCTTCACAGGCTGACGCTCAGGCCCGCCAACCGGCCCGCGACAAAGCTCTCGCTGGATGTTCCGCTGAACTCCACATACTAGCAAACCGCTTTTCAGTTTCACTGCCTGCCTCTACTTCTGCGTCTCCAGCGACCACGAAAGCGGTGAGAGTTAACGCTACAGAAGTGCCTCCACCGATACTTCCGCCATCCGAGGATAGTGTGACACCCAAATACATGGCGTTTGGTGACCATGACGGTGAGGGGTTGCGGGTCTTGTCCGTCGATGGGGTGAATACGCCGTCGGCCCACGTGCGCGTTACATACGATATTGACGAAGCGAGAAGCTCTTGTGAGCGGGGCGGAGACGATTCGAGCGAATGCCCGAGTAACGCGCAGAAAGCAAACCGCATGACTGACGGTTATGCGAATTGCCGGACCGGCGAAATCACGGCCTTCTGGGGTAGCAAGTATCGATACGAAGGACCCAATTCTCACACAAGTGCGGACGCACTCGACCTAACAACCGCGTTCCTCATTCGGGATGGCGACGGAGAACTCTTAGGGGGCTCCGCCGCTTCCAAGTATGATGCCGTTCTTGGGATGTTTTCTGCTCTATGCCATCGGGATGCAAAGCCCAATGCAGCAGAGAAATGAACTATTTCTGGGCGGAACGGCTCGTCGCAATAGATGCGATCAAGGGCGAGAGGTTCTGATGCAGAAGCTGGGGCTATTTGTCGGGACAATACCACGTCATACGTTCCGCCCGTTTGTGCTGAGCGCGGCGGGATTGCTACGGGGCGGTAACTTGCTGCTACTCAAAATCCGGTAGAGGCTCGCACGGCTGATGTTGGTCAGCTTCATGATCTCCGCAGCCCGCAGCGGCTAGCCGGCGACCCGCTCGGATTTCTTTTCCGACTCTTCGTTGCCGGTGTTGACGGATAGGGAGGCGGTTAGGAATTCCTCCAACGACATATTGGTGCTGAACACCCTGCCCTTGTCTGCAATGGCAAACTGGATTCCCCGACTGGTGAGGTTGAACACCCAAGCCATAGCCTCCGCGACCGGCCGGCGTGAAAGGCGGTCGAGACGCTCTGCCAACAGGACGGTCCCCGGCGAAATCCTACCGGCTTCCACTTGAGCGACGAAGCGGCCCAATTCCGCGTCTGGTAGAAGGTGCTCGCCCTTAGGGCGACCGACCCTTGTCCGTGATGGTGGACTTGACCGTCCAGCCTTGCGAATTGGCGAAGGCCTCACAATTGCGGCTTTGGCGGGCGAGGCTGTCGCCCTGCTCCTGTTCGTCAGTCGAAACCTTCGGTAAATCACGCATCCGATGGATTAGGACATGGTGCCCCGCACTTGCTGGGCGACGTTGCGCGCCCCGTCAGAGGAACCACGGAACCGAATTCCGTCAACTATTAAAGAGGTTGGCTTCGTTACTGCCTATGAGACACCTCCGGACAAGAAGAACCAGTTGATCGCCGACGAGATCATCAACCACGGCACCGTCGATCATGCCCCTGTCTATCCACGTGAGGTGGTGCGCCGCGCCTTGGAGCTGTCGGCCAGCGCGGTCATTCTGGTGCACAATCATCCATCCGGCGATCAGACGCCGTCGGCCGCCGACATCGAGATGACGCGGAAAGTCGTCGAAGGCGCGAGGACCCTTGGTATCGCGGTTGATGATCACGTGGTTGTCGGCCGAGCTGACGTCGCCAGCTTCAAGGCGTTGGGGCTGATGTAGCTATCCTGCCGGAGCTGAGGCCACCGCATCGGGCCGGCCGGCTGCGCCGGGAAAGGACAAAGGCAGGGACCGAAAGGGTTGAGCGATCCGGGAAAAGGCCCGGCGCAAAAACCCCTGAGGATCCTATGACCAATCCCCTTGAGCCGATGATGGCCGATCTCATCGCGCGCATCGAACGCGGTGTTCCGCCCTGGAGGCAGGCGTGGGTCGCCTGCGCCGATCCCAGCCTGCCGCTGCGCTCGGACGGCCAGCCCTTCACCGGCAGCAATGCCTGGCTGCTGTCGTTCGCGGGGGCCGTGGGCGGCTATGCCTCGCCCTACTGGTTCACCTTCCGTCAGGCGCTGAACATTGGGGCGCCGGTCAAGAAGGGAGCCAAAAGCTCGCCGGCGATCCTCTACAAAACCCGCGTTCTCGATGGCGGTGACGCCGCTTCGCCCGGGGCCTCCGAGGACGATCCGAGGGTGCTGCGCTACCTGAAGGCCTACGCGGTTTTCAAC
>JBBRPO010000097.1:0-5321 GCA_038227865.1 Caulobacterales bacterium | reverse complement strand
TCTGGGCGATCCCTTCCTTGCGGCACAGCTCAGCAATGCTGTCCTCCCCGCGAAGCCCGTCCAGCACGACCCGGATCTTGTCTTCAGCCGAAAAATGCCGCCGCGTCGCACGCCGGATATCCTTCGCCACCCGCTCACCGGGCGTCGCTTTTGGGGGAAAGGGTTTTGGTCTCATCTTCGTTCCTACGTCATTGCGATGAGACCAAAACCCTCCGCTAGCTGGAACCCCAAATCTGTCTCATTGGTGCTGACGCCGGACAGCCATGGATGTGAACCGGGTGACGCATCGTTTCCCCCGACACTTCCCAGATCTCAGTGGCTCCGAGTTTCACCGTCTCATCCATCCGCCCCAGGTCGAACGGCTTTCCGTTGATGGTCGGGCTCGTACCGCCGCCGCCTGATCCCATCATGCCGCCCATGCCCATGTTCAACACCAGGCGGCGGCGCTGCACGGCCTTGGTAGCGTCGGGCCGGTTGCGGGAGACTAGCAGCGTTGGGACAGAGCTCACCGCTCGAGCCTGGCTGGCAGGCTGGGGTTCAAATTGAAGCACCGTCGCAAGCGCCGCTTCGCCCGTAGCGCTCGCACCGCGGCTTGTGCCCATGCCGCCCATCATGCCCATTGCAGCCAGGTTGGCGTCGGGACCGGTGACAAGCACGACCGGCTTTCCGTTTGCGAAGCTCACCAGCAGTTCCGCGCGCTGACCAGGCGCCAAGGTGATGGCTTGCAGCTCGACCGGCCGCTCCAAGAGCACGCCTTCGGTCCCGATCCAATGAAAGCTCCGGCGGTCGCTGAACGAAAGCTCATAAATCCGAGCGTTCGATGCGTTGACCAGGCGCAGCCGCACCAGAAGGCCTGGGACCTTCGCCACTGGGCTCGGCAACCCATTGACTAGGTTCGTGTCTCCACGCCGTCCCTGCATCGCGACCATCATTCCGGTCGGCAGAACGAGGCGGCCATGGTCGAATTGGCGGTCTTGGATCAGCAACGGCAGGTCGTCCACGCCGTAATCGGACGGCAACCCAAGGCCTTGCTCTTCCTCATCGGTCACGATCAACGCGCCCGCCAATCCTGAATAGACTTGCTCGGCCGTGAGCCCATGGACATGAGAGTGATAAAGCAGGGTGGCGGCGGGCTGGCGGATCGGCAGGGTGGGCCGCCAGGTCGCGCCCGGCGAGATGACCTGGTGCGGCCCGCCGTCCAGCTCGCCCAGGATCAGCAGGCCATGCCAATGCACGGTCGTGTCCGCCGTGAGGCCATTCGCCACTGACATATCCACATCGTCGCCGCGGAGAACCCTCAGAGTCGGTCCGAGATAGTGGCCATTGTAGCCGAGGGTGTTGCTCGACCGCCCGCGATAAAAGGCGGTCTGCCCCGCCTGGACCCGCAAGCTAACCGCACCGCCATGCTGGCGAGCGTCGATAAGAGTCGGGATGGAGAGGGCCTAGCCCGCTCCGCCTACCGCGGCCGATCGACGTGAACACGCGCCTGTTCCAAGCAGCGGCCCCATCCCGGCGAGCAGCGAACGCCGGTTCATCGCTCCCATGTTAGATGCGTCCTAACGCGCTCTGCAGTTTGGCGGCGACCTCCGCCGCCTTTTCCGTGAGCGCCGGATTGCCAATGGCCTGCATCGACGCGACTGGATCAATGGCAGCGACTTCGACGCGTCCCGCCGCCAGCTGCTGAACGACGACATTGCAAGGCAACATCGTACCCACCTTATCCTCCACCTTCAGCGCCTCGTAGGCGATGGCTGGGTTGCAGGCGCCCAGGATGAGGTAGGGCCGGAAGTCAACGTCGATCTTGGTCTTCAAAGTCTTCTGGACGTCGATCTCGGTGATCACTCCGAATCCTTCGGCTTTAAGCGCCTCACGTGTGCGGGTCACGGCATCCTCGAACGACCCTTCGATCACTTTGGCGAAATAGTAGCTCATGACACTCTCCCAAAAGTGGCTCTAGTTGACCACGCAAGAATACATCATATATGTTGAATATAAGATATTTAGGGGTCTCGTGCGCGATTTCACCGCAGAAATGTTGCCCGAACGCTTGGAAGAGAAGGCGGGAGAAGCCGGGGCGTTCCTCCGCTCCCTCGCCAGCCGCCATAGGCTGATGATTCTGTGCAGCTTGCTCGACGGGGAACTTTCGGTCGGCGAGTTGGCGTCGCGCCTCGTAATGACCCAATCGAACCTTTCGCGGCATCTGGCCATGTTGCGAGACGAGGGCCTGGTGGGCACTCGGCGGGAACGCACGACGATATATTATCGGATCACCTCCGAGCGCGTTCTCCCGATTCTGGCGGAGCTTTATCGGATGTTCTGTGCCATCGACGTCGCGGTCGGGCAGCCGGCGGCCTGAGATGGTGACCTTCACCCCTTTTTCGGCTATCGCCGGCGGCGCTCTCATCGGCCTCTCCGCCGCGATCCTCTGGTCGCGAACGGACGGATCGCAGGGATCAGCGGCATCGTCGGGGGCCTTCTGGCGCCGCTCAATGCCGACTTCGCCTGGCGCGCGGCGTTCATCGTCGGGATCCTGGTCGCCCCGCTTCTTTACCGGGCCAGCGGGGGTGCGCTCCCAGATCTCACCACTCCGGCGTCACTCGCAGTCGTGTTGGTCGCGGGCGTCCTAGTGGGTTTCGGAACGCGCCTGGGAAGTGGATGCACGAGCGGCCATTGGGTCTGTGGCCTGGCGCGGCTTTCCCCGCGTTCGCTCGCGGCGACCGGCGTCTTCATGATCGCCGCGGCGGTGACTGTTTTCGTCGTCCGCCACATCGTGGGGGTCAGAGCCAATGCTGAGGCCACTTTTTGCGCTGATCTCGGGCTTGACCTTCGGCCTGGGCTTGATCGTCTCCGGCATGGTCAGCCCGGGCAACGTGCTGGCCTTTCTCGATATCGCAGGACCCGCCTGGGACCCCAGCCTTGCCCTGGTGCTCCTCGCCGCCGTGGGCGTTTCAGCACTCGGTGTTGCAGTCGCCTGTTGGCGAAAGACGCCGCTTCTTGCGAAGTCGTTCTCAGGGCCTCCCCGGGAGACCGTGGATCGGAAACTGTTGGAGGGCGCGACGCTGTTCGGCGTGGGCTTGGGCGCTCCGATGGCGGCTGCGTTTGTCGCCGCGATGCTGGTTGGGATGGGCGTCTTTACGCTGTTCGATCTTCGCGCTCAGCACACCCGGCACGAAGCCTGACCGTGGCCCTCGTCGATCTCCTGACCATCTTCTCTGTGATCATCGTCGGCTTTTCGCTCGGCCTGATCGGCGGCGGAGGATCGATCCTCGCCCTGCCTTTACTGCTCTATGTCGTCGGTGTGAAGGACCCGCACGTGGCAATTGGTACGAGTGCGCTCGCCGTCGCCGCCAACGCCTTCGCCAACCTCGTCCAACATGCCAGGGCCGGCACCGTGAAGTGGCCCTGCGCCATCGTCTTCGCAGTCTCCGGCGTTGCTGGCGCCCTCATCGGCTCAACGCTGGGCAAGCAGGTCGACGGCGCGCACCTGCTGGTGCTGTTCGCCGGGGTCATGGTGGTGGTTGGCGTTTCGATGCTGCGCGGGAAGTCCGCGGAGGGTGACCCGGGCGTGCGGATCCCTCGGCCGATCGCCATCCGGCTGGTGATCATCGGGTTTCTCGCCGGGCTGATGTCCGGGTTTTTCGGAATCGGCGGCGGCTTCCTGATCGTACCGGGCATCATGCTTGGGAGCGGCATGCCGATCCTCAACGCCGTTGGCTCCTCGCTATTCTCAGTTGGCGCGTTCGGCTCGGCCACGGCCCTGAACTACGCCCCTGTCCAACCTCGTCGATTGGCGGATCGCCGCCCTCTTCATCGGCGGCGGCGTGGCTGGCGGCGCTTTTGGCATGCGTGTCGCTATCCGGCTCGCCGATCATAAAGGCCTTCTTACCCGCCTCTTCGCCTTCGTCCTCCTGGCCGTCGCCGCCTACATGATGCTTCGCAGCTTCGGCGCGCTGGGTAGCTGATCTCCCGGCGCCACACCATGATCTTCCAACAATTGTTTGAGCCGGAATCCTCGACCTACACCTACCTTGTGGGCTGTCCTGAGAGCCGCAAGGCGGTCCTGATCGATCCGGTGCTGGAGACCATCGAGCGGGATCTCGACGTTCTACAGAAGCTGGAACTGCAGTTGGCGTACACGCTCGACACTCACATGCACGCCGATCACGTAACTTCGGCTTGCTACCTTCGAACGCTCACCGGTTCGAAGGTCGCCCATCCTGCCGTGGACGGACTTGCCTGTGCTGACGTGGGGGTGGCTGAGGACCGACCCTTAGTTCTCGGCTCGCTCACCTTCCAACCTCTGTTCACCCCCGGGCATACGGACTCGCACCACACCTATCTGATCTCACAGCCGGGCTTGCTTCGCGCCTTCACCGGCGACGCTCTCCTGATCGATGGATGTGGCCGGACCGACTTCCAGAACGGCGATGCGCCGGCCCTCTATCGATCTGTGACGGAGAAAATCTTCACCTTGCCCGGCGATGGCCTCATCTATCCCGCGCACGACTATAATCACCGCCATGTCAGCACCGTCGCCCAAGAGCGGGAGCGTAATCCCCGCCTGGCGAGCAAGACCGTCGAGGAATTTGTGGCCATCATGGCCGGCCTCGATCTCCCGTATCCAAAGAAAATTGATGTAGCTGTTCCCGCGAACCAACGTTGCGGCGACTGCCCGACTGATCTGCCTGATCGGATGCGTCAAATCGGCGGCAAGTCGGAGCAGGGCTGATCGCCGATGCGCGAGAGCGAGCGCCAAGAAAGGAGCACTGACATGTTGAATCGTACCGCGAAGCAGCTAGTCGCTGAGGCAAACGCCACAGTCGAGAGCCTGTCCGCAAACAAGGCGGCGAAGCTGGTTGGCGATCCAGCGGTGTTATTCGTCGACGTCCGGGAGCCGCCAGAAGTCGCAAACGCCGGCCTGGTCGACGGTGCGATTAATGTCCCTCGGGGTTTGCTGGAATTTCAAGCCGATCCCGACAGCCCAACTCACAGGGCGGAACTCTCCGAAGGGCGGCGCATAGTGATTTATTGCGGTTCAAGTGCTCGCTCAGCCTTGGCTGCAAAAACGCTGCTGGAGATGGGCGTGGAAAACGTCGTCCACGTTCCCGGTGGGTTCAGCGCCCTCAAGGCGGCAGGGGCGCGTATTCAAAGCGAGCGATGATGGTAGCATAACGTCTGTCCGCTAGTGGTCTAAATCCGACGATTGAGTCCCGGTGGGGATTCCCTTGGTCTTGAGGCAGTGCGAGTCTGGGGGATGCGAACAGGCATCTGCATTGACGTAAGCGCTGCCAACCGGGTCCGGCTGGACGCCATAGTAGCGG
>JBBRPO010000096.1:0-5517 GCA_038227865.1 Caulobacterales bacterium | reverse complement strand
GAGAATCTTGTTGACCATAATCTGTCTCTCTATGTTTCCGCCGTAGCGGGAGCGCCGCTCGGCAGGCGAAAAAACAATGCTAGCTTCAGGCTCTCGGCGATCATTGCGGCCCTGGCCTGCATGGCGCGCGCCGCCTCCTGCGGCAGCAGCTCGAAGGTCACCTCCGACCACAGGGCGAGCCAGCGATCGAACATCGCCGGGGTAATGACGTTAGTATGGCGAAGGTGGGCCGCCACCGGGTTGCCTTTGTAGCGACCGCTGCGGAGCATCACGGACGACCAGAAACCAGCCAGCTTCTGTAAATGGTCGTCCCAATCAGCGACGGCGCCGTTGAACACCGGGCCGAGCGCTGGATCGCGGCGCACCCGGTCATAGAAATGATTGACGACGGCCGCGATCATCCGGTCGTCGAGAAGGTTGGCGCTGGAATTGTTGACGTTCAGCGTTGTTGCCATGGCATCACAAGTAGTTTCCCGAGCATCAGTTACAGTGCTCCGCTGCGATGTCTAAAATATCAGGCCGCCGTAGTTAAAATCACGCGGCGCGCTAAACCTGCGCGCGGCGGCGCGCGGGGTCGCGTTGTCGACGGAAGTTGACCTCGATAGTAGGCGCAGCTGCCAGATTTACCTAGTATCGTTCGGTATTTATTGGCGCAGTGCGCCAAACCTGAGCGAAGGCTAGCCCCAGCTGAAAAACCGCCACCTTTTCGAGCCCCAAGCGCGAGCAGGTTCAGACTCGCAGCCAACTCAAATTTAATGTAAGGCTTCTACAACATTAAACGCTGATAGCGTCATCATAAGATAACATTATGCCCACCGCGCACCGCCCCTCCATCGCCACCCGCCGTGCGCTTCGCAAGCTGGGCGAGGATATCGGCAATGCGCGACGCCGTCGTCAGCTGACCATGGAGATCCTGGCCGAGCGGGCGTTTACGACGCGCCAGACCCTGCAGAAGGTCGAGGCTGGCGATCCGATGGTGGCCATGGGCATCTATGCGGCTGTGCTGCAGGCGCTGGGCCTGCTCGAGGGCCTTGGCGATCTGGCCGCGCCGGGCCAGGACGAGGTCGGGCTGTCGCTGGCCGACGAGGCGTTGCCCAAGCGGGTGCGCCTGCGGGCCCGGAGCACGCCCCATGCCTGACATCGAGGTCCATATCGACAAGCCCGGCGGCGTGCAGCGTGTCGGAACCCTGCACCGGCAGGCCCGGCGCGGCGGCGAGGCCGTGGCTTTTGAATACCATCCCGACTGGCTGTCCCGCCCAGACCGGTTCTCGCTAGAGCCGGCCTTGACGCTGAACCGCGGCGCCTTTGCGCCGGCGGCGGGGCTGGCCACGTTCGGCTCCCTGGGCGACTCGGCGCCCGATACCTGGGGCCGGCGGCTGATGCAGCGCGCCGAGCGGCGCCGGGCCGAGCGGGAGGGAAGGGCGGTGCGCACCCTGGCCGAGGCCGATTATCTGATGGGGGTCGCTGATGTGTCGCGCCTCGGAGCCCTGCGCTTCCGCCATGCCGGCGGCGAGGTGTTCGAGGCGCCGACGGCCCAGGGCGTTCCACGCCTGGTCGAGCTTGGCCGCCTGATGGCGGTGACCGACCGGATCCTGCGCGACGAGGAGACCGACGCCGATCTGCAGATGATCTTCGCCCCGGGCTCTTCGCTGGGCGGCGCTCGGCCCAAGGCCTCGGTGATCGACCAGCACGGGCGGCTGTCGATCGCCAAGTTCCCTAAACCCGATGACGACTACAGTGTTGAGCGTTGGGAATCGGTGGCGCTGACCTTGGCCGGGATGGCCGGGGTCCGCGTGGCCGCCCATGAGCTGATCGAGGTGGCCGGCCAATCGATCCTGTTGTCGCGGCGGTTTGACCGCGAGGGGGAGACGCGTCTCCCGTTCCTATCGGCGCTGTCGATGATGGGGCTGAGGGACGGGGAACGCGGGAGCTATCCCGAATTGGTCGATGTCCTGGCGCAGACTGGCGCCCGGGCGCGGGTTGACGCCGCCGAGCTCTATCGCCGGATGGTGCTCAACGTCCTGATCTCCAATGTCGATGATCACCTGCGCAACCATGGCTTTCTGTGGCGGGGGCAGGGCGGCTGGACGCTGTCGCCGGCCTACGACCTCAATCCGACGCCGGTGGACGTGAAGGCGCGGATCCTGACCACCACCATCGATCTCGACGACGGCACCTGTGACCTGGCCCTGGTGCTGTCGGTGGCTGAGTTGTTCTCGCTGAGTGACGCCGAGGCCCGGGACATCGTCCGCGAGGTGGCCCAGGTGACCCGAGGGTGGCGGGAGGTGGCGGCTGCTGCCGGGGCGCGGCCGGCGGAGATCGGGCGCATGGAGAGCGCGTTTGAGCACGACGACCTGGTCAGGGCGTTGGCGCTTTAGCGGCGAATCCCTAGCCTAAGGGCATCCGCAGCGTGAAGCGTGTCTCAACGGCGTCGGAAGCGACACTTAAGGCGCCGCCATGCGCCTTGGCGATCTCGGACGCGATGTGAAGGCCAAGTCCAAGACCCTGCTGGCTGGCCCGAACTTCTCCGCGAAAGAAGGGCTGGAACAGGCGAGGCAGCGCCGCGGGCGGTATCGGCGCACCGCCATTGGCGACCCACAATTCCAGTGAGCCGTCGGCCACGGCTGCGTGCACCCTGATCGAGGACTTCGGATCGCCATGGGTGAGCGCGTTTCCGAGCAGGTTGGAGACCAGCTGCGCCAGCCTCCCGGGATCGAAGGCGATGGGCTCAGGAACATCGACCTCAAGCAGGAACGCGCGGCTTGGATGGCTCGCCTCGAGTTCGCCGACGACTTGGCGGAGCACGGGCTCGAGTGGACCGGACTGTCGATGAAGCCCGATACCGCTCCCCAGGCGCCCCCGCGCGAAGTCCATCACGTCGTCGATCAGGCCCGCCATCCGATCGACGCTCGCTTCCATGAGCTCGGTGACCTGGACGCCCTTCGAGGAGAGGTTTTCACGCCGCAAAAGGCGGGCGGCGCCGACAATCGCCGCGAGCGGGTTGCGTAGGTCGTGGCCGAGCACCGCGATAAACTGTTCGCGAAGCTCGGCGGTGTCGCGCTCGGCTGCAAGGCGTAGGCGGGCGGTTTCTTCACGGGCCTGGAGCTGGCGCTCGTAGCTGCGACGTTCAGGCGACCGGAACAGCGCGAGGTGAATGAGCGCCACATCCCCTGCTGGGGTGAGGCGTGAGGCGGCGTTTGCAAGCACCTGAACAACCCCACCCTCCGACGTCGCTAAGTCCAGAGCGACCTCCTCAAATCCACCCTGCAGGCTGAGGAGCGGGGCCAAGCTGGTTTCGTACATAACGCGGCCGGGAAGGGTCAAAAGGTCCCGCAACGGCCGACCGGGGAGGGCGCGACGGTCTGGGCCAATCCATCCAGCAAGCGTCGTATTCGCCTTTATGATACTGCCGTCCGGTCGCACCGTTAGGAGCCCAACCGGCGCGTGCTCGTAAAGGTCGGCGATGTTGTTGGCCGGGTCGCTGTCGATTGTCGGCGGCTCAGACAAAGGCCTGGATCGCCGCGATGACCTCGCGCGGGGCGCTCAAGTTTGGGCAATGCCCGGTCGCGGCCAGCTGGACGAGCATGCTGCCGGGTATGGCCGCCCGCACGTACGCGCCCACCTGATCAGGGGCTATAATATCGTCGCTACACTGCAAGATCAGGGTCTTGGCGGTGATCTTCGGCAGGTCGAATCGGTTGTCGGACGTGAAGGTCGCCCTGGCGAAGTCCTTGGCGATCGTTGGATCGAACCGGCAGAAACTCGCTGTCAGCTCTTGACCGAGTTCCGGACGGTCCGGGTTACCCATGATCGCGGGAGCCATGGCCTGCGACCAGCCCATGGGATTTTCCCCAAGGAAGGTGAGCAACTCCTCGACCTGGTCCGCGCCAAACCTGCCAACATAGTCGCCGTCGTCGATATATCGGGGCGAGGGGCCAACCATGATCAGGCTTGAAAACAGGCTCGGCGCTTTGAGCGAGGCCAAGGCTCCGATCATAGCGCTGACCGAATGGCCGACGAAAATCGCGTCGACCAGCTCCAGCTCTTCCCCGATCTCAACCAGGTCGTCAGCGTAGCCCGACAGGTCGCTGTATTTGACGGGATCGTAGGCCGCCAGGTCCGAGCCCCCTGCGCCGACCGTGTCAAAAAGGACGACCTGGAACTCGCCTTCGAACGCCGGAGCAACGTGGCGCCACATGCTTTGATCGCAGCCGAAACCGTGCGCGAAAACGATCGTGCGATCGCCGGCGCCTCTAACCTTGACGTTGTTTCGTCGTATCGCGGACACAGCGGCTCCTGGGCGGTCGCACTCGACGACTGACCTATCGATTAGCTAACGCAGGCCCTTTAGGGCCGCAATGGGCTTGGCAGGTCACGCCTGCCGGCGAAATCTGGAGGTCTAGGTTCATAGGCGGCTAGTCGCCGCCTCAATTCTTGAGCAAGGTGCCCTTGGGCACGGGCTTGCCGATCAGGTTGACCCATGCTGCGTGCTCACGATGCCAGCTGACTGCGATCAGCTGCGCGCCGCCGTCGAACCTGAACCAACCCCGGATCACGCGGCCGTCCTTTGGCGCCGTTTCGGCGGGGTGGGGCGCGATCATCGCCTAACGGCCTACACCTCTTCGCCTTCGGCTTCGACAGGCACAGAGGCGGCGCCGCCAAGCGCCTCGTAACGTCTGGCCGACAGCCACTGCAAGCGCTTGGCTTGGGTCAGCAGCACGCGGCGCAAGCCGCCCTGGACCTTTCGCTCGGAGATCACCTGGGCTAGCCGCGAAAGGATCAAGGCCCTGCGGGCAATCCGAAAGTCGGGGTGAGAGCGCAGCTCAAAGACCCGGTCGGAGACGATACGCGCCCGAAACGAGAGTGGGGCGTCGACCGCGAGGGCGCCGGGCGGTGGGTCTTTCTCGTTCAGGATTGCCTTGAACTGGGAGCGCTCGATCGCCTGTTCTGTGATCAACCGCTCCAACGCATCCAGGTGTTGGCGTGCGGCCAGGTCTTTGCCGTTGGACTGCTCGAACTGGGGGAGGGGCCAGACCTCGATCTCGAACACCTCGAAGGGGTCGAGCACCGACATGGCGACCGCGTCGGTTCGCTGATTGGTCAGGTGGCGACGGATGCGGGTGCGCAGCCGCTCGTTGGTTTGGCCGACATAGATTGGCTCGCCGTCGTAGTCGAAGAACGCGTAGACGCCCCATTTGTAGTTGCCGACGAACGGGCTTGTGCCGGCAGGATCGTTGAACGGGCTGTCGAGGAACGCAGAAAGGTTCTGACGCAGGTCTTCGGTTTCAAACGGGGGGATGTTGACCGCATCAGGGTCGCGCTTGAACAGTTCGGTCACGCCACTTCCCGCGCCTCGACCGCCTCCATTAACAGGGGTTCGAGGACGTGCTGGGCGAGGTGGCGCACGACATCGACCACCACGCCGTCACCGGTCAAGTGATAGGCCTCGTTGTAGTTCTTCGGCAGCTTGTAGTCGTCCGGGAGGCCCATGAGGCGGGCGGTCTCGCGCGCTGAGAT
>JBBRPO010000095.1:0-5635 GCA_038227865.1 Caulobacterales bacterium | reverse complement strand
GCAGGCGGGCGAGCTCGGGCCGGTCGCGCTTCGCGCCGGAGATCTTCTCCTCATAGAGCCGCCGGCATCCGGCGGCCTTCAGCGCGGCGCGCTGGAGGGAGAGGTCCTGGTCGTCCGTCGAGACGCGGGCGTATCTTTCCGACCAACTGAAGGTGTCGGGCCAGTTGCTCGCCACTTATGGACGCCGCCCCAAGACCCGGCTGGAGCACGGCTGGGAGGTCGCCGCTCATATCGACCTGCGCGGGTTCGAAGCGGGCGACCTCGCCATACCCCTGGACCGGGCGCTTGGCGCTGTGGCCGGTGCCCTCACGGCCGAACAGGCTGCGGCGCTTGACTCTTTGCTGGTTCCCGATCCCACGACCGGGGTGACGCCGATCGCGTGGCTGCGCGACATCGCCGACTCACCTTCGGCGCGGAACCGATCGGGCCTGCTCTCCCGCCTCACCTATGTGCGCGAAATCGGCCTCCAGCCGGCCCTCGCCGAGACCGTGCATGAGCGCCGCTTTCGTAAACTTGTGCGCGAGGGTGGACGCCACCGTAGACCGGCTCCTTCCCAAGGTGCGCATCACCCGGCTCCTGTCGGAGGTGGCGCGGCGCACCGGCTTCACCGATTGGTTCACAGAGCTGCGCTCGGGCAAGATCCACCCCAACCCTTCGGCCGTGCTGGCCGCCGTTCTGGCCGACGGCACAAATCTGGGCCTCGAGCGCATGGCCGACAGCAGCCAGGGCGTCAACTACGCCCAGCTCGCTTGGACCCAGGCTTGGTACTTGTCGGAGGAGACCTACGCCGCCGCCCTGGCCTGCATTGTCGACGCCCAGGCCGCGCTGTCGCTTAACCGGGTCTGGGGCGACGGGACCATCTCAAGCTCGGACGGGCAGTTCTGCGCGCCGGCGGGCACACCGCGCCCGATCACCTGCTCGCCAACACAGCCCCGCTCGGCTGGACCCACATCAGCCTCACCGGCGACTACCTCTGGCGCGAGCCCGCCGTCGGCGATGAGGCGTTCTTGCCCCTACGCACCAACGAGCGCTTCATCTCGGTCGCTTAGGCGTTCATGGTCTGTCCAGCTTAGCGCCGTCTGTGTCACAAACCTTGAGGCACCCCCCTGAAGATCGCGATGGCGAGACCTTGCCGCCGGCCGCACGCTTTAAGGCCGATACCCTGAACATCGGCCCTGGTCAGCGCTACGACGTCATCTGGACCGCGCTGAAGCCCGGCAAGTGGCTGATCCACTGCCACATCGGGCGCCGCACTACGAACAACAACGTCGAGACCAAGGGCGGCGGCGGGCTGATGATGGTCATGGATGTCCAGCCGAATGCGCCCACTTAAACGCCGAATTGAGATCTCGCCAGCTGGCCCTGCCACGCGTGGGCGGTAGGTGGTTCGTGCGGCCCAGCACCGACGCCTCGTGGTCGACATAGACGTGAGTGACGACCTCCCGCTACGGGCCTTGCCGCGCGGCGGGATTAGCCGCGACTGCGGGGACTGTAGCCGCTGGCTGGCTTCACGCCGCCCTCCACCTTGCATGACTGTAGCCGCTGTCGCCTGGCTGCGTGCGGTTCACCGGAATCCGGATCGGTGACGGTCTTGTCGGTCCGCACCGACCATTCCGATCCGGGCGGCTCGGTCGCAGACCGTGGCGGCTCGCCAGCCCGAGCCGGTACCCTTATATTCTCGTTCTCTCGTTCGAAATTGCCGGGCAGAATTGGGATCTTAGCCTGGACCATGCGAAGCGCTCCTGTCTTTTGCCAAACTCTGCTCGCCCCGAAAATGTTCCTTGGGTGCTTTGAATCATAGGGCCCTGCGGGTCCGGAGCAGCTAGAGGGCAGCGCGTGACTTGTTAGCCCAACAACGCCAAGAGTGAACGAAGAAAGAAAGCCCAATTAGCTTTCGTTTAGCTGCCGTGGGTAATAAAAAGGTCGAGCATGTCGCTGGCGTGCTCTTCCTCGACCGCGAGAATCCCCTCGATCATTACCCGGGTGGTCGGATCGTCATCGCGGAAAAAGCGAATCAGCTCCCGATAATGATCGACCGCGATTCGTTCGGCGATGAGGTTTTCCCGGATCATCGCGACCAGGTTCGCTCCGATCTGGTATTCTGAGGCTGAACGCGCAGTCAGGGTGTCGGGATTGAAGTCGGGCTGGCCACCAAGCTGGTTGATGCGCTCGGCGACTGCCATGACATGCGCCTGCTCTTCCTTGGCGTGCTGGGCGAATTCCCCCTTGACGCCTTCGCTGGCCAGGCCCGTGGCGACGATCGCGTTCTGGGAGTAGCGAAGCACGCAGACCAACTCCGTGGCCAGCACCCGCCTGGAGAATGTCGATCGTGCGGCCGGCGTCGCCGACATAGGTGTCGTTGACCGGGCCCAGCTCGATATGCGTGCGGGCGCGTTCACGCAAGGTCTTGACGTCGGTCAGAAAGGCTCGGCTGATTGGCCCTCGTTGGAGAAAATCTTGTTCATGGGCACGTTCCTTTTGTCACGTTGCAGGATGACTAAAAGCGGCGGCTAACCAGCGCTTGCGGTCTTTTGCCCGCTGGTGCCTTCCGGCTGCGGGTGACGCCAAGGTTCGCTTTCGCCTTTGGCGGCTGCGTACTGGTAGCCGGCGAATTCCCAGTGCGGCAGGGCGTCGAACCAAGCTTCCAGGAAGGCTTTCCGGTCGTTCTGGTGATCGAGATAGTAGGCGTGTTCCCAAAGGTCGCAGACGATCAGCGGCGTGATCTCGCCGTGGGTGACGGTGTCTTCGGCGTCGTGGGTGGAGCGCACCTCCAAAGCCCCGCTCCTCTCCGCTACGAGCCAGACCCAGCCGGAGCCGAAATGGCTGACTCCTTCGGTCACAAACGCTGTCTTCAAAGCCTGAAGACCGCCAAACGTGGCGTCGATCGCCTTTGCCAGATCACCACTGGGCTGCTCTCGCTCCGGCGACATCGCCGACCAGAAGAAGGCATGGTTCCAAGCCTGAGCGGCGTTATTGAATAGCTTTCTAGGGCCAGTCGTCGCGGCGTCTATAACCACTTGCTCCAGCGTCGCCGGCGATTTGCCTGCCTTCTCAAGAAGCTCGTTCAGTGTCTTGACGTATGTCGCATGGTGCTTGTCATAATGAAAATGCAGCGTTTGCTCGGTGATGACCGGCTCAAGCGCATTGTAGGCGTAAGGCAGCTTGGGCAAAGTGAACATGAGTGGGATCCTTGGTGGTAAATAACTTGCCGGCGGCCGCTTGGTTCGGCGTTACGCGTTACGCCAATTCTAGGCGTCGTCCCCTTCGTCCAGGGTGCAGTCTTGCTGGCGGTGCCAGAGATGGTGCTGGCTCAGATTGGGGAGAACAAGCTGGGAGTAGTGATGGTGTCGAGGCGCCGCCCCTAGGCGCAGTCACCGGGCGCATTGCTGCGCCCGGATCGTGCGCGTCGGCGACGCTTAAGCCTTGGGCAATAGCACTGCATCAATGACGTGAATAACGCCGTTTGAGCACGCGATATCGGCTGTCACGACCTTGGCGCCATTCACGGTCACCCCATGGGTGCCATCGACATGAACGGTCGACCCACCTGCAGTGGCCGGGTCCATGACTTTGCCAGTGACATCACTGGCCATGACCTTTCCCGGTACAACGTGGAGCAGCAGGATCGCGGTTAGCTTGTCCTTGTTTTCAGGCTTGACCAAATCTTCCACCGTGCCTGTCGGCAAGGCGGCGAACGCGGCGTCGGAAGGAGCAAAGACGGTAAACGGCCCGTCGCCCTTCAGAGTATCCACAAGCCCTGCAGCCTTAACAGCTGCAACCAGGGTGGTGAAAGTGCCAGCGGCGACGGCCGTGTCGACGATGTCTGTTGTTGAGTGAGACATGCTCAATCCTTCAAAAAAGGCGGGCTTTCCAAGCTAAGGAGTACTCAGTTTTTCCGCATCGGACCGATCCGGCGGGACGTCACGCTTCGCGATCTCAAGGGTAACGCAAGTGATCTTTGATTGTTCCTCCCGCAACTATATAAGTAAATCAACGCTATAATCACAGTAGATCAAGAACTTAAGGTAAAATTGGCATTGCAATTAATGAGATTTCGCCGTAAAAAACAAGTAAATAATTATTTCCGCCTAGGGTCACGACTCGTTGATCAGAGCCAGAAGATGACGGTGGCGGCGAGCGCTATGGCGGAGAAGAAGACGGTTGGGCGCCGATCGTAGCGGGTAGCGACGCGGCGCCAGTCCTTGATACGGCCGAACATGATCTCGATGCGGCTGCGGCTTCGATACCGGCGCTTGTCGTATTTGATAGGCATGATCCGCGATTTCCGTCCCGGAATGCAGGGCGTTATGCCCTTTGCCTGAAGGGCGTCCCTATACCAGTCTGCGTCGTAACCGCGGTCGGCGAGCATCCACTTCGCCTTCGGCAGGTCGTCCAGCAGGGCTGCCGCGCCGGTGTAATCGCTAACCTGGCCAGCGGTCATGAAGAAGCTCAATGGACGACCTTCTGCATCGGTGACGGCGTGAAGGTTGGCTTCGCCGCCCTTCGGGTGGTATTCATGCCGCCTTTGGTGCGGCCGATGAGCCGCCCGAGACCCCCTTTTTTACCCGCAGGCTCGATGCCGTGCGGTGTGCCTTTAGGTAGGTCGCGTCGATCATGATTGTCTTCGGCGTGACGCTCGCAGCGGCCAGTCCTTCCATCATGCGCAGGAACACTCCCCTCTCGCCCCACCGCTTCCACCGGTTGTAGAGCGTCTTGTGGGGCCCATACTCCCTGGGTGCATCGCGCCAGCGCAGCCCGTTGCGGTTTACCAAGACGATGCCGCTCAACACACGCCGATCATCAACCCGTGGCTTGCCGTGGCTCTTGGGGAAATACGGCTCAAGCCGCGCCATCTGCTCGTCGGTCAGCCAGTAAAGGTCGCTCATGCTCAGTCTCCTTGCGGAGCCTGAATCAGATCGCAACCCTCAGATCATTGGGTCCTGACCCTCGCCCTCACGACCAGCCATGCAATCCGATCGGGCGCATTGCAGGTGGTCAGAAACGCCGTTCAAGTTCAATCATGAGTCGGGCCTAGCCGTTCGTGTAGTCCCGCGCCGCGCCTGTGGCGAAGAGATAGGCGCCCTCCATCTCGATTTCGGCAGGAAGCCAGGATGGCCGCGCTTTCCACATGATTTTCGGCCCAAGTACCTGGCTTGGCGACCGCCAAACGATTTGTCGCTGCCCAGGTCGCCGAAGGCCTCGACGCCGGCGCGCAGGTTCGGAGCGATTTCCCAGGCCGCCGCCGCCGCCGCGTAGCCGAACTCCAGATGCCCCTCGAACTGACAAGTGAAAGCCACAATTCGCGTATGAGTCGAAGTTCGCGCCGTTTCAGCTCCTCACCACTGGATTGGCAGTCTTGATTCTAGTGGTCTAAATCTGACGATTGAGTCTTGGTGGGGATTCTCTTGGTCTTGAGGCAGTGCGAGTCTGGGGGATGCGAACAGGCATCTGCATTGACGTAAGCGCCGCCAACCGGGTCCGGCTGGACGCCATGGTAGCGGATCGTAACAGCCCCCAGAAGCACGTGTGGCGCGCACGGATCGTGCTCCTGACCGCGGCCGGCGCGGGCACGTCCGAGATCATGCGGACGGCCGGCGTCAGCAAGACTGCGGTCTGGCGCTGGCAGGAACGGTTT
>JBBRPO010000094.1:0-5746 GCA_038227865.1 Caulobacterales bacterium | reverse complement strand
CCATCCGGCGTCAGCCAACGCTCGCGCCGGTAGTGCACCGCGCGGGCGCTGATCACCAGGTCCTGCACGTCATACGGCTCATAGCCCTTGAATTGCGAGCCGGTCGGATGCACGGCCCGCAGCACCTCGGTCTCGACCTTGACCCGTGGCGTCACTTTGCCGCGGCGCCGCTGCTCGCCACTCTTGCCGCCGCGGGGCGGCTCGGTGTTCTTCTCCATCCCGCTCGGCTTGATCGAGGGACGGCCCTTCAGGCCCTTTAGTCGCGCAATCTCGTCACGCTGCGCAGCGACCAGCGCCTTCAGCTCCGCGACCTGGCCGAGCAACTCGACCAACAGCGCCTCCAAATCGGCACGCGATAGGCTCGGCAGATTGGAGAGTGTTGCCATGCACCGAACGAATCGTACTCGCCCGTTTCAGGGAAGCCCTAAAATGCAGTCAACCCCGGGATCTTGCCCCGGTTACGAGCTTCCGGCTCTCACTTTTATCCGTTTCATTATTATTGTGGGCCGTACCTGCAAGCGCGACGGTGATTGTCGTAACGGGCGAATTGGATGCATCTCAGGTTGTGCTCCCCGTCTATCAGACGGACGCAGCAGGGAACCAAGTTCTGGATGCAAACGGATCCCGCATCGTCATCGGCAGTTCGAACAAGCAGCCGAATGGAGCACCGGCCAGCTCGTCGGCCGCGACAGGTTTCGCCACCGTGACGCTGGACACCAGCGCCGACACCATTACGACCGACCTGGCGTGGTCAGGGCTGAGCGGCTCTCCGGGCTTCGCGCATCTCCACGACGCGCCGTCCGGGCAGTCTCGCCTCGAGCCACCACACGACCGTTTCTTTCATGAGGTAATCGGATCCTATCACGATTCCACGACCGGAAACAATCTAGTCGATAGTGTCAAAGAAGGTCGCGTTCCTTGCAGCCCGAATGACCTCCCCTCGATGCTTCCACCTTATTATTCTTGCATACCGGCGACTGGATCGCTTCATGACGTGCTTTCGAACATCAGCACGAGAGGCTCCACAGACAGCTCCGGCGTCTTCACCGGCTTCTATTTCTATCCGAGCGGCTTTCTGAACTGGTCTGCGTTTGTGGCTGCGGTCGAGTCGGATGGCCTTTTTATCGACATTCACACGGCCCCCTATCCAGGAGGCGAAAACCGAGGCCAGTTGTCGGTCAGCTCGGTACCCGAGCCTGCGTCATGGGCTGTGCTTGCCTTCGGCGTGCTCGCGGCCCGGGAGGCGAACCGCAGACGCCGCACAGGCCACCCACTCATCCGCCGAAGCACAGCCGTCTGTTAGGGTGGGAGAATAGAGAGTTTCTGATCGAAGCAACTCAAGCAGGCATTTTCCCTACCGATAGGTGATCGTGGTAGGGAACCGGTGTGAAAAAGCTCCAAACCGGGACCCCACTGGCGTTCGGTCTACCGTATTGATTGGGGGTCGAGAAACGCCGTAAAGGCGGGGTCCTGATCGGCGCCGGTCAGGGCCCCGCCTGTGGATAATTTCTCATCGTAGTGTCAGCGCTTTGTATCTGCTCTCGGGAGGGATCCCGGGTGGGCGCTTGTTCACAAATTGGGTCAGATTTGTTGGCAGCTCGAAGTTGCCGGGTTGAGTTGGATCACGCGGGCATCGACCCGCGTGCGTTACGCGATGACGTTTTCGACTATGCCACCGCAGGCTTATCGAAATCCGCGGCCATCCATCCTGTGGGGACGAACTTCACCGTCAGCCGCGTCAGAAATGCGCGCGAGACGAAACAGACATCGCTGGGATTATGCAACCAGGACGCCACCCGCCAGGGTCAGACTGTGCCATGCTTCCTACAGGCGACCGGAAACTCGGTGGTTCTTTCGCAGCGCCTTACAGGCCCGGTCTTACCGGCTACCGTCAGATAGTTCAAGAAAACTCCTAAGGTAAAAGCAGCGTCGGCTTTGTGTCTGGGCTCGAGCCTCCATCCGAAGATGTCGGCAGTGTAACGGAGGAGGTTTTTGCGTCTTCAATCGCTTGTTTTATTTCGGCGTCCGAGTAGGGGTTTTGACCATACCCAATCTCCATTCTTATGACAGCGTCCATGAGCTGCATATGCGTATCATCATTATAGGGAATGTTATGGTTCTTTTCCAGGTTGAGCTTATCACTTAAAAAATCTGCATACGAGCCGACATCGTTTTCGGTCTTCGGTGCATATCTGGATACAAACTGCTCCAAGGTGAGCGGATGTTTGAGCTTCATCTTAATGTCCATTGCAAGCGCTCTTAAACCACTTTGTCTATCCATAAATGATATTGGGCCACTATCTTCCTGATCGTGCGCTTTGCCTAAATAAGGAATGTTTCTGACTGTGATGTTTCCGGGATTATTACGCTGATATCCAATGGTTGTTTTGTAGCGATCATCGGTTTTTACCTTCGGCGTCGAGAGCAGCGGCTTGATCGGCATTATTCAGTCCCTTATCAATCTGAATGGCGGCGTGGGTGGGTGTCGTGGCAAGTTATGTGAAAACTGGCTGACGAATAATCTCTGGCGGAAGGAGGTTCGCTCGGATCAAGTGTCGCCGTCAACTGAAACGATTAGGGCGAGCGGCTAAGGCGACGGTCGGCCATCGACTTTGGCCCATCAACCCCGGCCGTTCCGTACCACCGCAACGCCCCGCTTTACGACCCAACGGCCAGGCCCGCCGCCCGCCCGCCACACGCAATCCTTGACACCTTCACCTCCAAAATGTTCTTGTTTCGTTCATGACCAAACAAATCGTTCCATCCGACCCCGGCCCACACGCGGCGGAGACCCAAGTCCACCGACAGACCCTGCACGACCTGATCGAAAAGGGCGCAGATCTCGCCCGCCAGTTGCACGCCCAAGCCATCGCCACGGCTGCGCAGCAAGCCAAGGCCAAACCTTTGAGGCTGGTCACGGAAGCGCCGCCCGCGCCGCCCCCAGGGCCAGACGCCCTGATCAAGATCGCCGCAGACTTCGACCGCGTCGCCAGCGCCGTCCGCCGCAGCATCATGCTTGCGCAAAGTCTCGACCAGCCGGTCCAGCCCGCCCACGGCCCGGCCCAGCACCGCCCCGCTGCCAGCAAGCGCATCGTCCGCGCCGTCGAGGAAGCCATCCAGGGCCCGGCCGACAACCCCGACTGCGACGACCCCGAGACCCTGCACGCCGAGTTGCTCGACCGCATGGACGCCCCTGACCTCGACGACGAGATCGCAGACCGCCCCGTTCCCGACATCATCAAGGACATACGCCGCGACCTCGGCTTGGCTGCCCTGCCCGGCACCCGCCCCCGGAAGCGCCGCACCGCTGCCGACATCGCCGGGCTTCACGCCCGGGCCGCGGCCCCCAGCAGCGCGTACCCGTCCAGCTCAGACCCATAAGACGGCAGTCGCGCCGCCGCTCAATCAGCGCCCAACCCACAGCCGCGCCATCCCGCAGTCAACCCCCGCCTGCAGCCCAGCCCCGTCCGCGCCGCCAACGGCCTGCCGGACGACCCGGCCAAAGCCGTCACCACCGTCCCGCGCCAACACGCCCGCACCGACGCCCGATTGCGCTTGCCGCCCGAAGACTGAGCAAACCCCCGGAAAACTCGTGAACACCCGCCGCGCCGATAAAACTCAATCAAGCCCACGCGCGCCCACGCGCGCCCGCGCCATCGGCAACGCCGCAAACGCCAAGCCGCGACACCTGCTTGGCCCAGATGTTGCGATCCCGCTTGTTCCGCCCACGCCCCTGCCCTACCTCTCCGCCATGAGCACAGAACACGACCAGGCCGCCCCGCCGGCCCCGCCAGAACCCACCGACCCCATCCCCGCCGATGCCGATTACCCGGCCCCGGACACCGACCCGGCCGCGCAGGTCGCGCTGCTCACCGCGGAGCGCGACGACATGCGCGACCGTTGGATGCGCGCCGAGGCCGAAATGCAGAACGTCCGCACCCGCGCCAAGCGCGACGTGGACGACACCCGCCAATACGCCGTGCAGAAGTTCGCCGCCGATATCGTGGAGGCTGCCGAAAACCTCCGCCGCGGCCTGACCAGCCTGCCGGCGCACGAGGACAGCGAACCCGACATCGTCACCAAGCTGCGCGACGGCCTAGACGGCGTGGAGCGCAGCTTCGTCGCCATCCTGGAACGCAACGGCATCAAGCGCACCGACCCCACCGGCCAGCCCTACGACGCCAACCTGCATCAGGCCATGGCGGAACAGCCCAGTGCCGACCATCCCCCCGGCACGGTGATGCAGGCCTGG
The DNA here is from genome assembly GCA_038227865.1 of Caulobacterales bacterium. Lineage (GTDB taxonomy): Bacteria > Pseudomonadota > Alphaproteobacteria > Caulobacterales > Caulobacteraceae > Acaudatibacter. The sequence continues at coordinate 1,494 of JBBRPO010000094.1, read as the reverse complement.
ACCCAGGCCTGGACTCTGAACGGCCGCCTGCTGCGCCCGGCAATGGTCGTCGTCGCCAAGGCCGCTGGCCCGGCCGACGCCGCGCCGATGCTCGACACGCAGTCCCAAGAAGACAGCGCAGCTTAGGATTGCACGCTGGACGTGCACCGCCGGGCCTTGTCCCGGGGTGCCACGCTGAATACATCCTGAAGTACTGAACCATAGGACGGCCCCCGGTGCTTCGGGCCAGGGGCCGCCGCTGAAAGGAGCTTACGTATATGAGCAAGGTCATCGGCATAGACCTCGGAACCACCAACTCCTGCGTCGCGATTATGGAGGGCAGCACCAGCAGCGACGTCCGCGTAATCGAGAATGCAGAAGGCGCCCGCACCACCCCCAGCATGGTCGCCTTCAGCGACAACGGGGAGCGCCTCGTCGGCCAGAGCGCCAAGCGCCAGGCCGTCACTAACCCGACCAACACCCTTTATGCCGTCAAGCGCCTGATTGGCCGCCGCTACGAAGATCCGATGGTCGAGAAGGACAAGGGCATGGTGCCCTACGACATCGTCCGCGGCGGCAACGGCGACGCCTGGGTCGAGGCCCGTGGCGAGAAATACTCCCCGAGCCAGGTCAGCGCGTTCATCCTGGGCAAGATGAAGGAAACCGCTGAGGCCTATCTCGGTGAGAAGGTGACGCAGGCGGTCATCACTGTCCCCGCTTACTTCAATGACGCCCAGCGCCAGGCGACCAAGGACGCTGGCAAGATCGCTGGCCTCGAGGTGCTGCGCATCATCAACGAGCCGACAGCCGCGGCCCTTGCCTACGGCATGGACAAAAAGGGCGGCGGCGTAATCGCCGTGTTCGACCTCGGCGGCGGCACCTTCGACGTTTCCGTGCTGGAGATCGGCGACGGCGTTTTCGAGGTGAAGTCCACCAACGGCGACACGTTCCTGGGTGGCGAGGACTTCGACAACCGGGTGATCGGCTACCTCGCCGACGAGTTCAAGCGCGAGCAGGGCATTGACCTGCGCAAGGACAAGCTGGCCCTACAGCGCCTGAAGGAAGCCGCGGAGAAGGCGAAGATCGAGCTGTCCTCCTCCAAGGAGACCGAGATCAACCTACCCTTCATCACCGCCGACGCCTCCGGGCCGAAGCACATGGTGATGAAGCTCTCCCGCGCGAAGCTTGAAAGCCTGGTGGACGACCTTATCCAGCGCACGCTGGACCCGTGCCGCGCCGCGCTCAAGGACGCCGGCGTCACGGCGGGCGAGATCCAGGAAGTGATCCTGGTCGGCGGCATGACCCGCATGCCCAAGGTCATCGAGACGGTGAAGCAGTTCTTCGGCCGAGACCCCGCCCGCAACGTCAACCCGGACGAGGTCGTCGCCATCGGCGCCGCGGTCCAGGGTGCGGTGCTCAAGGGCGATGTGAAGGACGTGCTGCTGCTCGACGTGACCCCGCTCTCCCTGATAGACCTTCACGGTGACCGATGGCTGATTGTCCTCAGCCGTTGTG
>JBBRPO010000093.1:0-5986 GCA_038227865.1 Caulobacterales bacterium | reverse complement strand
GCTCTGGTCTGGCCTACATACGACGACATCCTCGACGCCTGCCAAAGCGCCTGGCGCTTCCTGATCAACGACCCCGACCGCATCCGATCGATCGGCGCCCGCGAGTGGGCGTGTGTCAATCTTTAGGAGGGATGGTATAAGTTCAACCGTCGGCGCCTGGCCAGTACCGCTTCGCCCGTGCGCGCCATCTCCTTCGCGGACGGTGCTGGCCACGGTATCGAACTCTTGGAACCCTCGATCGCCGCTCGCCTGGCGGAAGGGTCGCTCGACCAGACCGAGGCCGATCGGATCAAGGCGAACCCATTGGCGCTTACCTCAACCCGGACCTTCAGGCGAACCTCGGCAGGCGCCAACCCAACTGGGCGCCAGGCGGCGGGAAGTGAATCGGGAAACACGTCTTCTACGGCGGCGCCGAAACAGACGCAGCCGACCCGCAGGGGTCATCGCCGAGCGGCGTGCAGCTGGCGGACGCCGGCAAGGCAGCCAACGGCTCGGTTCAGGTCGACTTCACCCTTCGCGGCGCGCCCCCGGGCACGATCGCCAGCGTGTCGAGCCGAGGTCGGGCATCAGCACCGGCGTCAAGACTGTCCCAGCCATCGTGGGAGGGGCCTGATGGCCTGTCGAGCTATTGTTGGTCGCCCGACGTGAACTGAGATCTGACCTGGAGGGAGACCGGATTTTGGGAGGCGGGACCGGAAATGGAGCCGGCGATCAGACCGCCAAGACCTCCTCAGATCTGAGGACATCGATTGGGGCGGAAACGGCGACAGCCAGCGCGGACCTCATGGCGCCGGTTGTGCTAACAACGGCACGGAGACGCGGAGACGGACGCGGTGGCACTTTAGGTTGTTAATCGCCTGCGGACTGCGCCTTGCTCATTCTAAAAAGGCGGCGGATTGCTTCGCCACCACCGATTGACCCTGACCCGGCCATGGGCGGAACCTCTTGTTAATCCATTGGCTTCTTGTGCTTGCCGGTGGTCTGGGCGGCCGGAGCCGCGCAAGCACCCTTGATTTTGGTGAACTTGTCGTCGATGAAGCTGGCAACGCTGCTGTCTGAAGCGAATTCAGTCCAGAAAAGCCGTTTTGTGCTGCTTATGACCATCGAGTCGATACCGGCGCCGTTGTTGTACGTGCCCCACAAGATTGTAGCGTTCTCGTCATGCGGACCCAGCCCCCAGCGGCCGCCCCAGTTCGGGAAGGTCTCGCCGTACCATGTCTGATCGCTGACGAGGCAGATCTGTTGAATACCAGCAACTTCGTAGTTTCCCGGTGTCAGCGGTTTGGCATGGGCTGACGTAGCGGCGATGCCGAGGGCCGCAACCGCGGACAATGCCGACGTGATGTGTATCATTTTCATAGCATCTCTCTTGTTAAATCCGATGAACGATAAGAACATTAGCGCAGTTCTACGACTAATGGCTCATCGGCGGATCAACGGTCATCATATTCGGGTGCATTTTCATCATCTTCATGCATTTTGTGTCTTTCATCATCATGTCGTTCGACATCGCTTTGCACCGCTTTATGGTGGCCATGTCTGCTTTGGACATACTTCTGGTGGTCATGTCACCGCTGTTGCTCGTTGCGCCCGTGCTCATACTCCCCGCGCTGCTGGCGCTTCCGCCGCTCATGTTTCCGCTGCTCGTACTTCCATCGCTGCTCGTTTGCGCAAGCGCAGCGCCGGCGGCGAGTGTCATAATGGCCAATCCAAGCGCGGCTGTGTTGATTTTGGTCATGGTTCACTCCTGATGCGGGGGCACGCTTGTCAGCCAAGCGCTACATCCGCCGCTGCGGTCCTATTCGTTTGCAAGGGTTATTTGGTTGCATAGAATTGTCACGGGAGCGGCTTTGGCGCCGGCTGCCGTTCCGTTTTCGACAGCACGCGACAGTAATCCTCCCAAAGGAATCGGACAGCCCAGTCCGATTTTCTAGCCGCCGCATCCGCTTGAGGGCCGCCACTGCCTCTGCCCAAGAGCCGGAGTCCGCCAACCCGGTGCCCCATGAAAGGATCTCATGCGCTGAAGCGTCCGCTTGCCAGATGCTCTCGAGGTGGAGGCGGAACGTCAGCGGCACCGTCAGCCTCTGCCATCGCTGAGACCGATCTCGATCAGTCGACGGATCGCCTCAGCCCGACTCGGAGTGTCGAGGCGATCGGCGATCCACATATCGAGGCGAGCGGCTAGTTCAGGCTGAATTCGAACGCTGACTTTCTCGCCTCCCTTCGGAAGCGGCCCGAGCCTTCTGAACGTAGCTTTCGTAGTTGCCATGGAAACTCAACTCCCAGACACGCACGCCAAGCGGAAGTTGCTCCGGGCGACTTAGTTCCGGCTGGCCCAGCCGCTAATCCTGCGGCTGCTAAGCCTGCCTAGCCGAAACTCACGCGAAATCTTTGACTAGGCAGATCGCATCGCCACAGCCGGCCAGGCCCAAGGCCGAAGAGGTGATGCCCGCGACTGGTCCCGCATAGTGTAAACCTCCGATTGTCCCGGGTGGATCAGACCACGCATCAGCGTCCGTTTCACGATGGATCTCGCCTAGTGCTGACGCCAATTCCCGCCGCTTTGCGCCGCGCTAACCCGCCAGGAACGACCCCACATTGAGCGTAATTGCGCATGCGAAGTCCGCAGCGCCTTTAGACGAACAGTAGTCGACGCCAAACAGGTCCCGATGAATCTTGGCTGTAGATCGCCACGTGCGCCCGTTGGCGGTCCACTCCGACTTGTTCGCGGCGCTCCACTCCTTGAGCTCGGCGAACAGGGCGCGAGCGGGCTCCCCCGTGCAGGTGAAGCGCAAAAGGTGCGTCGACGAATCGTCGGTGCGATCGATCTTACGGGTTGCGGCTGCCTGGCCGACACAGTCCGCGTACAGCTTTCCGCGGGGCGGCGCCGGCGAGCCCACGATGGGAGTGAGGTCTGGGCCTACCGCGTCCGACGGGTGCGTCGAGGCGCAAGCTGTCGCGCCGATCGCAGCAAGACACACAGACACAAGGCGACGTATCATGATCCTTCCCCCGTGATCTCTATTCCAGCGGTTAGGATCGCTCGGATCGCCTCAGGTCGCGAGGGTTTCGGATCGGGGCGCTGAGATATCCAGTTGTCGAGAGCGGCATGCTGGGACGGTAGGATGCGTACCGTGACCGGTGTCGCGTTCACAGGCGGACGCCCACCTAGATTTTTCTTGGTTTCTGACATTGTCAACCGGTTGCTGACGTCAGAAACATATAGGGTCGACAAGGCTGTTGCAAAGCCTCGTCGACCCTAACTTCAACCCGCGATCCCAAGGAGATCGACAGGGCACAAGCTACCCTCAGGCTTATCTCGTCCGACACATCGTTTCGACCGCCCGCCGATGACAAGGGCGGCGACACGGAGGAAAACGGTCGGCGCGACCTCATCCGGCGCCTGACCAATAACCAGGAAGAGCACGGCGTTCACGCCGCTCAGCATCAGCGGATGGGCTGGACGCTCCACGCGTAGTGTTAAGAGGACCTCCGCCGCATCCACGCGGCGCATGGCGTCGAATGGCTGACCGGCCATGGGATAACGGCCGCTCCAAAAGCGGTCAAGGCGAAGGCCAAGGGCAAGAAGCGGAACACCAAGAAACTGCGCGTCTGATGGCCGCCGATGTGACGGGCCGCAGAAGGTGCAAGACCTTCGCCCAGCTTCGCCGCGCCCACGATGCCGCTTATGCGTCCTTCGGCGCGGCCCTGGCGGTCCAGGGCGAGGCCGAGGCCGCTCTGTATGCCTTCAGGGCGCTGCACGGCCCGGACTACGAGAAGGCCGACGGATACCGTCGACGTAACGGCGCCAAGTCGGGCCGTGGGGGCAGAGCTCTTCTGGTCGGGGCTCCTGGTCTGTGGTCATTGCGGACGCCACCTGACGGTAAATTAACTTTCGCTATCGACCGGTAGGATCAGCCAACCTGTCTATCGATGCGTTCGTGCGAACGTGATGCTCGGGCAGCGGCTGTGTATAATGTCCGGAGGTCTGCGCATCGACGCAGCGGTCGTCCGCCAACTCATCCAGGCTGTCGAGCCGATGGCGATCGAGGCGGCAGCGTTGGCGGAACAGAGGCACACGGAAAGCCAAGACGAACAGCGCCGCGTCATTGAGCTGGAGCTTCAGCAGGCGCGCTATGACGCATCGCTCGCCGAACGGCGCTTCGCCGCCTGCAACCCGAATAATTGGCTGACCGCCGCCACGCTGGAGAAGACCTGGGATGCAGCCCTACGCCCCGTTCAGGATTACGAGGCGAGGTTGGACACGACCACGGTCGCCGATGCCGCGTAGCCCAAGCCCGATTTTGCGGGCATTGCCGAAGATATCGAGGCCGCGTGGAAGAACCCCGAAGTGACCATGCGGACGCGCCAGCAACTGCTACGGACGCTGGTGAACGATATCACCGCCGATATCGATGAGGCTGCCCGCATAAATCCGAACCGAAGCTCAGGCGAATGCCACGAACGGCGGTCCGCTGTGGCCGCGCATTGTTCCTTACTCAGCCACCGCCGTGGACGCGGCTTTTCGAGATTTAGGCCCACGCTTGACCGGTAGCGGCGGAGAGGGAGCGGCAGCCGCGCGTCCTTGACCAAGGCCGATGGCTTTGGCCAGTTCCGACCTCGTCGCCGAATAGTTAGGAGCGACCATTGGGCTGTCAACTTTCAAGCCCCATTTGGCTCGGTAATCGCGCGGCGTCAGATCGTGATAGGTTCGAAGGTGGCGTTTGAGGCTTTTGAATTTTTTGCCGCACTCGGCGCAGAAGATCGAATCGGGCGTCACGAGCCTTCGCAGCGGATGGGCTGGTTCCTGAACTGTCGGTTCCGTTGTCCCCTGGACCGATGCGTCCAGCGCCGCTTTGACGCTCTGAATCAAGCCCGCGATTGCACTGGGGGCGATGGTGTTATTCGAGACGAACGACGCCACAATGTCGGCGGCAAGAGATATCGTCGAGATGGTATCGTCGGACAATGGGATTTCCTCGGCGGTTGAAGAGGGCAGCTAGCTAAAAATAACGACAACAGCAAGGCTGGGAATTATCCGGAGCGCCTCGCGCTGCCTCTTGGCGTGGATTTAGTCACGGCGGACACTCTCTCGAACCAGAGTGTGAGCCGCCCCGGCCCAAGGGGGGCATCCTGATCCGGAGACGAAAAGCTCAGACCACCATCGGCCAGTAAGGAGATCACCGGCCAACGTTCGCCGTCGAGATTTGATGCGCCGTCGTCGCTTGTGTGCTGGGTGAAGCCGAACCCATCGGCGATCAATTCGCTAAGCCGCAGGTGGGTCAATGGTCGATGGGGCGCATACTTGCCCCGCCAGTCGCGGTGGGTCTGGATCTGCTCACGCTCGATGATGGGCGGTGGCTGGTGAACCCGTTCCTGACCTAGCTCTGGCGCGAAACGCATGCAAACCAATGCGTTGTACGCGTCGTCGTCCGTCGCCGCATACAGGTAATCGAGATCACGCAGGTCGACCATGTGGTCTCCAACCGAGGAGAGGATCTCAAGGTGGGCGGTCGCCAGGCCCAGCCGTCGCGCCGAACGCAGGGCCTTCCAAGAAGGGTCCGCGAGCAGCGAGGGGACGCCGGCGTTGCGAAGGGCCTGCGCCAGGGCGACGGTCCAGGGCGAAGCGCCAACGATCAGAAGTCCCGGCGGCGACCCTGAAGCCAGTTTGAGAAGGCGAGCCAAAGGCGCGAGACTGAGGCCGTGAATGATCACCGGCGCAGCGATCACGCAGAACACCATCGGCAGAATGAGGGCGCCGTCGTGATAGCCTGCCTGAGTAATACCATCCCTCCTAAAGATTGACACACGCCCACTCGCGGGCGCCGATCGATCGGATGCGGTGGGGGTCGTTGATCAGGAAGCGCCAGGCGCTTTGGCAGGCGTCGAGGATGTCGTCGTATGTAGGCCAGACCAGAGCACAGAGCTTGTTTTGGCGCAGGTAGGCCCAGACGTTCTCCATAGGGTTTAGCTCGGGTGAGTATGG
>JBBRPO010000092.1:0-6101 GCA_038227865.1 Caulobacterales bacterium | reverse complement strand
TGAACCGGCGGCGGCGCTCGGGGCCCATCAATGTCGAGTACGTCATGCTGCGCTGCTAACACCGCTCCTAACCACGTGGTTAGCTGTGCAGCATCGCCGCCCGGCCCCGTCAGCGATAGGCGGCCCTCACCGGAGGAATACCAAGAAGCCACCCGACGGTGCTGTCAGACCAAATTCGACTTGTCTGCGTCAACGCGCGGAGAGGCCAGGCCCAGCCAGGGCTACGCCATGACTGACTGCCACGCAGCCAGGGCGGCTGCTCTTGAGGGTTCAAGGCTTGTGCGGCGTCGAGTCACTAGGGGTGCAGTTGGCTCATGGAACTGGCTTTCAAGGCGGAAGCATCAAGTCCAGTCGATCCGACATCTGTTCGCCGCTGATCATGGAATAATATGCGCCGAGTTCTCATAGCTCTCACGATCCTGGCTTGCACAAGTTGCACCGCGAAGCACCCGTCAGCGCCGATCGCTCAGATTGTGGCTCGATGTGAAGCGGCCGCGGATCGTGCTTTCGCGGGACGACCTGACAGCCAGCTCATCGAGCCAGACATGCACGTTCAAGCCTGCATGCGGGCTCAGGGATTCACGAAGGATGCGTCGTTGGCCGGTTGTCAGGCGAGTCACGACCCCTACTCCGATGCTGCCTGCTATCGACGGGTCCCGTAAGTCTGGCGCACGATCCGCTTTGGCGGCTCATTATCGCCCCCCGCCTTCTGAACTATGGGCGGCGTCATCCAGCGACTGTCGGCCGGTCGCTCGAGTGGATGGCTATTCGGAGCCATCCATCAACGACCCGGTACGACCCGGCTGCGATTGTCAGCGTCAATATCAGTGTTTGGCAGCTGCGCGAAGCCTGGCTTCTTTGGTCGGACCTTCAGTACCGTTCTCAGGAAACGCGCCGGGGTGCTGTCAACTTACCTCCGCCCGGCCGCAAGTCGCCCTCGCCATCTCAATTCAAGCGGCTTGGGCCGCGCCCGACGGCTCGCCTTCTTCCCCCTTCGGACATGGCCTCAGAACTTCACTCGAACCCCGGCCTCATAGGTCGCATCGTAGAACTCACGCTGCAGCGGGCGGTTTGAAGCGCCTTCATTGTATCGCAGCGGCGTATTGAGCAGATTCTTGGCGTTGAAGTAGACGTTCATGTTTGGAGTAAGCTGGTAGCTGGATGTGAAGTCCATGGTCAGCCGCTCGGCCTGGATTGTATCGAGGGACTTGTCCGACTTGCTCAGCCCGAACAGGCTGGGGCCGACGTACTCGGTTGAGAGGCGCAGTTGCAGACCCTTGTGCTCATAGAAGGCCGCCAAGTTCCACGTCAGGTGGGAAGTGCCGGGCAGCGAGCCGTATTCGTTCTGCCCGGTCGCACTCTGAGTTGAATCGTATTCCAGGAACCGGGAATTGACGAGCGTCACATTGGCCTCCATCCCGAGACCATTGAAGGGCTCCGCCAGCCAGGTGAACTTTTGGTGGTAGGCCGCCTCAATCCCGCGGGCGTAGGCATCGACATTGCCATAGGTATTAATCGTTCCGGTCGTTCCCGCCGGAAGCAGGGGATCGGTCGCGTTCCGCTGCTGATGCAGGACGATATAGTTCGAGAACTGCTTGTCGAATAAGCCGAACTGAAGAATCCCCGCGTTGGGAAGAAAGTACTCCAGATCCAGGTCGAAATTGTTGCCCGTGGTCGGCTTCAGATCGGGGTTGCCGCGGTTCACGGACACCGGTGAAGTGGTGAAATTCGCGGCCGCGTAGCCGCCGGCCTGGGTGAACCCGGGCCTGGAAATGCCAGTTGAGTAGGTCGCGCGGGCGAGCAAATCGGGCGTGAAGGCGTATTTCAGCTGCACCGTGGGGAAGACGTTCGTGTAGCTGCTTTTCGCGTGAACGATTGTGTAGGTCGTCCCGCCCGCCGAGGTGGATTTCAGCGGATTGCCGTAGTCGACATTGGTCGTTTCCACACGCACGCCTGTCAGCACGCTGAGTTGGCCGAAGGTGGCGGTATACATGCCATACCCGGCGTAGATGTTTTCCTTGTCGTCGAAGTCGCGACCATAGGACGGCGACAGAGCCGGTATTTGCGCCAGGAGAAGCGTCCGCACCTTGGGGATATCGACGATCACCCCATTGGAAAACCATCCGTTGTAGTAGCCGCCATAGGTTCCGGGGAGCGAGTAGTTGCCCAGATTGGCAGTGGCGCTTCCGAATGCACCGAAGTCGGTAACGACCTTGGTCCGTAGGCGTACGCTGGCGCCAATCTTCACTTCGCCGCTGTCCGAAAACAGCTTGAGCGGGAATTTGGCGTTGAGGGCGTAGGAGTATTCCTGGTCGGCGTCGTTTTCATAGAATTGGGTGAGTCTCGGGTTGTTGTACTGCGCCGCGACGGTGGGATCGAACTTCGTCGTCCGCGCCGCGTCAGTATAAAAATTGAAAACTGGGTGCGTGGGATCGGTCGTGTTGTCGTAGGCCGCAAACAACCCGGAGGGCCCGAGCCATTTCGTTTGATAGTAGTAGTCTTGTCGGTATGTCGCGCGGCTATAGGCGGCTCGATAATCGATCTGCAGTCCGCCGAACCGATCCTGCCCGCCCAAGACTATCACGGTATTTCTGTGCGTTTCCTGGCCGTCCGCAGTGTACATCGCCGGCTGGAAGGTATCCAACGTCACCTTGGGGTTAGAAGGATCCGTCGTGGGATTGCCATCGAACAGCGCAAACAAGTGGTTCTTGTGAAAGGATTCGGCATAGCCGGCAACGTCCACCCGAGCATAGTAGCTATGATCATCATTCGGCTGGAAGTCGAACTCTCCACCATAGCCAAATCGCCGACGGTTATAGTCATATCGCCGGAAGTCCACTTCCGAGAGTGAGTTGTCGGTCGGTGGTACATTGAAGTCATTGTAACTGGGCTCGAAGTCATCGACTGCGCGCCGGTCATCACGCCGCGAGGCGGTGATAACAAAGGAGAACGGCGTTGGGTTGGAGATCCAGCTTCCGTTCACGGGTCCGTCTGCGTTGGTGGTCAGGTGGCCGTTGGCGAAGCCGAACCGCGCGCCGACGGCGATCGCGGCGTTGAAAGGCCCGGAGTGGCGATGCAGCGGCTCGTAGCCAACGCCAAACTCGCCTTCGACGAAGGGTTTGACGATGTTTTTGGCGGACCGCGGCGTAAGATCGATCTGCCCGCCCAAGCCCTCAGCCTCCCGGTCGGGTGACAAGGTCTTGTAGAGCACGACCCCGTCGATCGCGCCGGTCGGTATGGTGTCGAATTCCACCGCGCGGCCCCCGCCGCCGCCCGCGACCCCGGCCGGATAGGTGTTCAGCAGGACGACGCCGCCGTAGGTCGCGCCGTTCAGGTTGGCGTCGATGCCGCGAATGTTGACGAAACGGCCTTCGCCTGTGTCGCTCGACAGCGAAACCCCCGGAAGCCGGCCCAGGGCCTCGGCCGAGTTGAAGTCGGGGTACTTGGCGATCGTTTCCGCCGATTGGACGTTGAGGATGGTTACCGCGTTCTGCTGCACGGCCCGCGCGATCACTTCCTTACGCGGCGCGGTTACGACCAGCAGCCCTACCGTGCTGGCGTCGGTTGCCGAAGCTTCGGTTGAGGCGACGTCGGCGGCAAAGGCGCCGCTACCAGCGGCGATCACGCTCGCGCTTCCTAGAAGCGCGAGAGCCAATTTTGAATAGAGCATGGTGGTCCCCTTGAAGGCAGTGAACGGCCCTCTTCCGAAGGGCAGCAGGACCACCGGGACACGACCCTTTCGCTGCAGATTTGTAATTTGTTTTTGAAGCGAGAATTCCAAGGCACGCGGGATCGGTGGCTGTCAGACCAATGTCGACTTGTCTCCGTCAGGCGCAGTGAGCCCAGACCCGACGAGGGCTACCCCATGACGGACCGCCACTCAGCCAGTGCGGCGGAGCGTCTGTCTCTGTAGATTTGTCGGCTGTCGACGTGGCGCCTCTGGTTGAAATGATTGTGAACCGAGACGAATTCTCGCAGGCTTCCCATCCTGCGGAACCGGTTCATCACCCGCTCTCGTCGTCGGAACGGCAAGCGGCTGTTCTCAGCGCGATTGTTGTTCCAGCGCCCGACCGTCGCCTGGAGATCGGGGGCGCCTAGGGCGAGGAGGCGACCCAGCGAACGGGTCGGGCGGCGTCTTGGGCTCAGCCATCCGGCCCAGCTAAAGAGGCCCGGTTAGCCCCAGGCGATTTTTACGCTGACATCACCCTCAGAACTCCTCCCAAGCGTCCGCCGCCGGCACGGCTCTCTGCTGGGCAAAGCTGGCGACCCGACGTTGAGCAAGGGCGACCGGATTGCGTGCCGGTGCTTGGCGGCCCCGTTGGGCCAGTTCGAGACGGGCGCCGCCGTTGGCGGCCCCGGTCTGGAAGCGGCCGACAAGCGAGGACAATTCATTCGCCTCGGCCTTAAGGCCGGCGGCGGCGGCGGTGGCCTGCTCGACCATGGCGGCGTTCTGCTGGGTGACCTGGTCCATCTGATTGACGGCAACATTGACCTGAGCCAAGCCCGTGGCTTGTTCTTGAGAAGACTGGGCGATCTCGGAAATCAGGACGTCGATATCGGTTACTTTGGCGACGATGGCGTTGAGCGCCAGACCGGTGTCACCGACCAACCTGACACCCCGCTCGACCTGTGACGAGGAACTGGCGATCAGAGTCTTGATCTCCTTGGCAGCGTCGGCCGAGCGCTGGGCCAAGGCCCGCACCTCCTGGGCGACCACCGCGAAACCGCGGCCGGCGTCGCCGGCGCGCGCCGCCTCGACCCCCGCGTTGAGAGCCAGAAGGTTGGTCTGGAAAGCAATTTCGTCGATCACGCCAATGATCTGGTTAATCTGCCCCGCGCTTTGCTCGATTGCGCTCATAGCCGAGACAGCCTCGTCGACCACCACGCCAGACCGGGTCGCGTCGGCCCTAGCGCCGGAGGCGGCAGAAGCGGCGAGCTTGGCGCCCTCGGCGCTGCGCTTGACGGTGGCGGTAATCTCGTCCAGCGCGGCCGCTGTTTCTTCCAAACTGGCGGCCTGTTGCTCAGTACGCCGCGACAGGTCGTCAGAGGCAGTAGCGATCTCGTCGGAGCCGCCGCGGATACTCCCGGTCGCGCCGGAAATTGCGCCCATGGCCTCTCGTAGGCTGTCGATGGCCGAATTGAAGTCTAACTTGATTTGGGCATACTGCCCGTCAAACTGGGCCTCGATCCGGGCAGTCAGGTCGCCCTGCGCCATGCGCTCCAGGCTAGCGGCGAGGGTCTTCACCACCGCCGCCTGCTCAGCTTCGTTCTTCCTACGTTCGGCCTCGGTGAGGGTGCGCTCGCTGTCGGCTTCCGCGCGCATGCGTTCCGTGTCCGCCGCCATCACCCGGGCGGCGAGAGCGTTGTCTTTGAACACCTGCACGGCTTGGGCCATGGTTCCAATCTCGTCCGCTCGGTCCTGGCCCTCGACGTGTACATCCAGATTGCCCGCCGCTAGCACCTTCATCCGCTCACCCAAACGCACCAGGGGCGCGACAACCTTCGTCGAGGTCATCCAGATCGACATCGCTGTGCCGGCCAGAACCGCGAAAATACCCACCAGCGCCATCGACCAAATCGCCTTGCCAGAGGCAGCTTTCAGAGCCTCGACCTCCTTGGCGTTGGCCGCCTGAGCGCTGTTATTGTAGGCAACGATGTCCTTAGCCAGAGCCGTGGTCTGCTCGTCGACTGTCTGCAAATCGCGCACCGCCGAAGCCATCTTGTCCAGCTCCTCAGGCTTCAGCTTGCTACCGACGTCGAGCCCCGGCACCGTTTTGGCGGTCGCCATCGGAGAGCCCGCGGCGGCGGCGACGGCGTCGAAACGTTTTTTGAAGTCCTGATAGATTGCTGCGTCGGAAGGGTTGAGTTTCTGGACTTCGTCAAGCAACTGATCGCCTGATTGGATGCTTATACTGAAGTCGTTGGCCGCGACTTTAGCTTCCGCGTTATTAGAATCATATTCTAGTGGATTGATTCCAACGTTTGGTGCCCACGGCTGGCGGCGGCGATGATTTTGTCTGGATCGGCGGTCCAGACGAAGGGTTTGGGCTGCTGGTTGTGGTCGGCGACGAAGCGGTTGATGGCGGCCTGGAGGTCGACGA
>JBBRPO010000091.1:0-6577 GCA_038227865.1 Caulobacterales bacterium | reverse complement strand
GTGTTCGACAAGCAGGGCGGCTTCTGGTTCACCGACCACGGGACCACCCTTCCCGAAGTGCGCGGCCACGGGGCGCTCTATTACGCCAAGACCGACGGCTCGCACGTCACGCGCGCCCGGGATCATCTGATCTCGCCCAACGGCGTCGGCCTCTCGCCCGACGAGACGGTGGTCTACATGGCCGACACCCATCTGGGCCGGCTCTACGCGTTCGATCTGGAGGGTCCCGGCAAGATCGGTCCGCCGGCCGGATTCGCACCCGGCCGGGTGATCCACAACCTGCCCGGCTTCCAACTGCTGGACAGCCTGGCGGTGGAGGCCGGCGGCAAGGTCTGCGTGGCGACGATCGTCAATGGCGGGATCACCGCCTTCGATCCGGACGGCTCGACCGAACACTTCGCCTTCCCCGATATCCTGACGACCAACATCTGCTTCGGCGGGGCCGACATGCGGGACGCCTGGGTGACCTGCTCATCGACCGGCAAGCTCTACAAATGCCGCTGGCCCCGGCCGGGCCTGAAGCTGAACTTCAACGCCTGACGGAGGCGATGCGAGAGGACCGCCGATGACCGAGGCAGCGACCAAGGCGCGAAGCCTGCCCCGCGCGACACGGGACATCAGCCGGGCGTTCGACGACCTCGAACGGCATGGCTACGCGATTGTCGAGGGCGCACTCAGTCCCGACAGGGTGGCCGCTCTGCGCGCGCGGGTGGTTGAACAGGCGCGGGGCGAGGACGCCAATGGCGTGAGCTTCCATGACGGCAAGGCCAATCAGCGAATCTGGATGCTGCCCAACAAGGGCCGGATCTTCCGCGATCTGATGCTCGACCCGCTGGTCGATACATTCATGGGCGCCCTGCTCGGCAAGGATTTCCTGCTCTCCAGCCTGACGGCCAACATCGCCCGGCCCGGCGGCGTGCCGATGTATCTGCACACCGACCAGGGCTATGTCGACTTCTGGACGCCCAAGCCGTTGGTGGCCAACGTCGCCTGGATGCTCGACGACTTCACCGAGGCCAACGGCGGCACGCGGCTGGTTCCCGGCAGCCACCTCAATCCCGAGCGGGCCGACTACGCGCTGGCGGACACCGTCGCCGCGGAAGGCCCGGCCGGAGCGGCCCTGATCTTCGATGGGCGGCTGACCCACGGCACCGGGGCCAACCTGACGGCCAGCGAGGAGCGCCACGCCATCCTCTCCTATCATTGCCGCCCGTTCGTGAGGCAGCAGGAGAACTACTATCTCGGCCTCGATCCCGAGCTGCGGCGGACCGAGCGCGGCTTGTTTCTGCGGCGGCTGGGCTATTGGATCTGGGCCGGTCTCGGCCGCACCAACGAGCCGGGAGCGAAGGGGGCGCTGGAGCCGTTGACCAACCCGATCGGACCGCTCGACGCCGAGGGACGAAAGTTCGTCGACCCGTGAAACCTGGGCGAACCCGGGGCGTTTTGCAGGGAATCCGGGTTGCCGAGTTCGGGACCGGGGCGGCGCTGGCTTATGCCGGCAAGCTGTTCGCGGACTTCGGGGCGTCGGTCGTCAAGGTCGAGCCGCCCGGCGGTGATCCTGGCCGACGCGAACCGCCTCTGGTCGATATCGGCGGCGGGGACCGAGAGAGCGGCGTTTTCGCCTGGCGCAACACCAACAAGCAGAGCGTCGTTGTCGCGGAGGGGGACTGGGCTCGGCTGCTCGAGATCGTGGGCGGGAGCGATGTGTTGCTGGATGCGCGGCCCGGGGCCGGGGGCGACCCTGGCCCCACTGGCCATCTCGCGCTGAGAGCGGCCTTCCCCGATCTGAACATCGTTTCGATCAGCTGGTTCGGCGAGGATGGCCCCTACAAGGATTTCGTGGGCGCCGACGGGGTGGCCCGGGCCCTGGCCGGCGTTCTTCGGGCGGTCGGTCCGACCGAGAAACCCCTGTTCCTGGCCGAACACCAGGCGAGCTTCCCCGCGGCGCTGGCGGCCTTTTCCGCCGCGCTCAGCGCCCTGATCGGCCGGCGCCGGCGGGGCCGGCGGTTCGAGATCAGTATTCAGGAAGCCAATGTTCCGATCGTCGACTATCAACTCTCCCAAGCCGCCGTCGCGCCCGAGGGTGACCGCCGCTGGGGCCTGAACCGGTTCTATCCGGTCTTCCCGGTGGGTGTTTACCCCTGTCGCGAGGGCTGGCTCGGGGTGACCTCGTTCACCCCCGACCAGTGGCGATCATTCTGCCAGATGCTGGGTCTGGCGCGGATCGCCGAGCATCCGGAGTACCAGACCCCGGTCGACCGATTCACCCGCGCCGCCGAGATCGAGGCGCTGTTCATGCCGCGCCTGCTTGAGCGCACCGCAGACCAATGGTTTGTCGAGACCCAGCGCCTGCGGCTGCCGATCGTGCCGGTTCCAGACATGGCGGCGCTGTTGGCCGAGCCGGTGCATCGCGGTCGGGGCGCGTTCGGCGAGGTGCGGATCGGCGAGGCGCGGTTCGAGGCGCCGGTGCTGCCTCAACGCCTGACCGCGACACCGCCGGCGGCGCACGGCCGGGCTCCGCTGGCGGGCGAGCACAGCGAGACCTGGACGCCGCGACCCGCTCCCGATCTCCCCACGGCAGCCCCTGGCGGCGATGCGGACCCGCTACCGCTGGCGGGCGTGCGGATTATCGATCTCGCCATGGGCTGGGCCGGCACATCGGCCACCCGGCAGTTGGCCGACCTGGGCGCCGAGGTGATCAAGGTGGAAGGGCGGGCCTATCCCGACTGGTGGCGCGGCAGCGACTATAGCGAGGCCTCCAACGCCGAGGCCCTGCACGAGAAGGCCCTCAACTTCAATTTCCTCAACCGCAACAAGACCGGGATCACCCTCGACCTGACGCGCCCCGAGGGAGCGGATATGCTGCGCCGGCTGGTGCTCACGGCCGACGCGGTGGTGGAAAACTACGCCAATGGCGTCCTGGCCAAACTGGGGCTCGACTACGCCCATCTGGTCGCGGAGAAGCCCGACCTGATCATGATCTCCATGCCGGCGTTCGGCGGGACCACGCCATGGGCCGAGGTACGCGCCTATGGATCGACCCTGGAGCATGGCTCGGGCCTGCCCTCGGTGACCGGCGAGCCGGGCGGGCCGCCGATGATGAACCATATCGCCTATGGCGATCCGATCGGCGGCATGAACGCCTGCCCGGCGGTGCTGACGGCCCTGCTGCACAAGCGGCGTACGGGCGAGGGCCAGTTCATCGATCTCTCGCAGGTAGAGTGCCTGTTTCCCTTGGCCGCGCCCTGGATCATCGAGCAATCGATCAACGGCGCTGTCGCGCCAAGACGTGGAAACCGCCACCCCTGGATGGTCCCCCACGGTTGTTTCCGCTGCGCGGGCGAGGACGCCTGGGTGGTGGTCGCCACGATTGATGACGGCGCCTGGCGGGGGCTCGCGCGAACGATCGGCCGTTCTGATCTGTCCGAAGATCCGGACCTCGCCGCCGCCGACGGGCGGCGGGCGCGGGAGGACGAGTTGGAGGCGGCCGTGGAAGCCTGGACCAGCACCCGATCCCCGGACGCCGCGATGACAGCGCTGCAGGCCGCGGGCGTGGCGGCCGGGGTGGCCAGGGGGCTGCGCGAAACGCTGTTCGATGAGCCTCAGCTGAATGCTCGCGGTTTCTGGCAGACGGTCGACCGCGCCTTCCTGGGTCCGCATCCACAGGAATCCCCGGTATTCCGCGAAGAAGGTCTGCCTTACCCAATCCGGTTCCCGGCCCCCACGCTTGGCCAATCCACGCGCGAGGTGCTGACCCGGTTGCTGGGTGTCGCCACGACTGAACTTGACCGCCAGGAAGCCGCCGGCCTCATCGGCGAAGCCCCAATTCCAATGAACGAGCGCGCGCCGAGAAGCGCGGCGGCAATGCGGGAAGCGGCGAAGGTGGGATGATGAGAGTCGTATCGAGATCCATACAGGCCGTCATGGCGACCCTGTTGCTGGCGGCGCCCATGGTGCACGCGGCCGACGCCGCGCCGCCGTCCGGCCCGGACTCGATCCTGGCATGGACGCCGGAGCAGCAGGCCTATGGCTATCGCCATATGGACACGCTGGTTCCCACCCGCGTGGTGAAACGAGGCGAGGCCGTGCGGGAACTGCCGGTGGCGGTGGCGCAGATCGACCCCGCCTTCAGCCAAGGCGGCGTCCACTACACCACGGCCAGCTACATGGCCGCCTTTCGGGTGTCAGGCCTGATCGCCATCAAGGACGGCAAGATCATCCTCGAACGCTATGGCCTGGGACGCGCGCCGGCCGATCGCTGGACCTCGTTCTCGGTGGCCAAGTCGGTGACCTCCACCCTGATCGGCGCGGCGATCGAGGACGGCAAGATCAAGAGCCTGGACGAACCGGTGACCCGCTACATCCCCCAGCTGGCCGGCGGGGTCTACGAAGGGGTGACGATCCGGCAACTGGTCACCATGACCTCTGGCGTCAAATGGAACGAGGACTATGGCGACCCCAATTCCGACGTCGCCAAGGTGGGCCTGACCTCGCCGGAGGCCGGGGTGAACCCGGTGGTCAGCTATATGCGCAACCTGCCGCGCGAGGCGCCGGCCGGCGCGAAGTTCGTCTACAAGACCGGCGAGACCGATTTGGCGGGGATCCTGCTCTCGAACGCCGTCGGCGAATCGATGGCCGATTATTTTTCCCGCAAGATCTGGGCGCCGTTCGGCATGGAACAGGATGCCGCCTGGGTGGAGGACACCGCCGGCCACGAGCGCGGCGGTTGTTGCCTCAGCATGACCTTGCGCGACTATGGGCGCTTCGGCCTGTTCATGCTGGAGGGCGGCAAGGCCGGCGGCCGGCGCGTGGTCCCCGAAGGCTGGATCAGGGACGCCACCCGCGCCGACGTCGCCAAGCCGCCCTACGGTTATTTCTGGTGGATCGTACCGGGCGGTTATCAGGCCGAGGGCATCTTCGGCCAAGTCATCGCCGTGTTCCCGTCCGAGCACCTGGTGATCGCCATGAACTCGGCCTGGGCCCAGGCCGATCCGGATGCGAACTGGGAGGCCGAGTACGCGTTGATGAAGGCTATCCGGAAGGCGAGCCGGGCGGCGCCGGCGCGGTGATGGCGGCTTTGGTCAATCGGGGATCGTACAACCACTTGCGGACCTTGGCGGCGGTGACCCCCACGGCGCCCGGATGCCGTGGGTTGATGAGGACGTTGAACTCCTCCGGGACGATAATCGAGGGGACTACGAGCAGCGCCGAACTTCCCGATCGAATCCAGTCCGTTCCGAATCCGATACTGACCTGCCCCGCCGGTTCAGCATCCCATCCGACTCTCAGGCTCGCAGGATTTTCCCATCGCGCGTTTGTCCAAACATCGTCGGGGACCGCCACCGCGACCAGGTATCGGTTCAGGGGAAGACCGCCAGCGTTCAAGTGGACAACGGTCTCCAGGCACGCCAGCGCCCGGGTTTCCGAGGCGTAGACGACGGGAACGCCCGCTTGGTTCCAGCGGCCACCCGTCGCCTCGGCGCCGGCGCCGGAGAGATCGTCGGCCTGGTAGGCGGGCGTATCGGTGGCGATCCGCCAGATCGTACGGCTCAAGCGTAGGCGCCGGTCTGCAGCCTCGCGAGCGTATTGGACACCAGGGCCTGGCCCTCCATCGTATCCATAAGGTCCACGGGGCGCGTGCCGCCGAAGCCCGGCAGCGGGTCCCTGAGCCATCGTGACAGCCATGCCGCGGCGTCGAATCCCTCCGGATTGCCGGACTCCTGGACCATCGCCTCCAGCTGCCCCACCAACTTGACGACTCCGAGCACACGCTCGCTCTCGTCCGCGGACAGGGTCTGGTCCTGCTTCGCCTTCTTGTTGATGGTGGCCGGCGAAAGATTCAGCGCCTTGAGAGCCACGCCCTGACCCATGGCCAGATCGGCCAGGATACGCTTCGCCTCGGTGGCTCGGAGGCCGCGCTTGATCATATCTATGCGCTCAAGCGGCGACGCGCGGTACACCCCGATATAGGTCAGCCCCACGCGCGGGCGCTTACTCGCCACGGAGGGCGCGGCTTTGGTTATGGATTCATGATGCGCCATCGTGGTTGCTCCTTTGAGCAATTGATAGGCTCAATCCAGCAGTGCGTCCAGGGTCTGGGTGGTTCAGGGAGAGAACGAACCGGCGAGCCCACTGTCTACGCGAACTCGACGTTATGAGCTACGCTACCGCCATGACTCGACACGCCGTACTTTCCGCCCTGAAAATCCATGAGCCTGAGCTTCGCCGCCGGGGGGTTAGCCATGCCGCCGTGTTCGGATCTCTGGCTCGGGGCGACGCTGGACCAAAGAGCGACATCGATGTACTGATCCGATACGACCCCACGCCTCGACCTTGACGCCATGAACCCGCTCGTGCGGCCGTCGGCGGAGCGAGACACGATTTATGCCTTCTGAGCGCACGCTCGAGGCCTTCCTAGATATCAAGGACAGAAAATGGTATTTACCCACCCCCCTTTGAGGCGTGCAATCAGGCTGTGACGACGGCGAGGATGGTGTGGAACCTGTTGACGCCGGGCTTGAGGCGGGCGGTGTCGATGACGGTGCGTATGTCCGCCTCGCCCTTTGCGGCCCACATG
>JBBRPO010000090.1:0-7094 GCA_038227865.1 Caulobacterales bacterium | reverse complement strand
CCCGGGACCGTTCGCATTTGCGAACCCTGACCGCGTCCGGTCGATCTTATCGGAGGCTGGGTTTTCCGACGTGACACTGCACGCCTTCAACACCTCGATCGGCGGATCGTCACTCGATCAGACGGTGGATCTGGCCTTCCGCGTTGGCCCCCTTGGGGCTGTCCTGCGCGAACAGCCCGACTTGGCGCCAACCGTCGCCGGTGCCGTCAAGGCGGCCCTATCGACCTACGGGACCCCCAGTGGGGTGCTCATGCCGGCCGCGGTTTGGATCGTACAAGCCAGCAATGCAGTTGGATGATGCCACGCGGCGCCTAGACCGGGACTTCGCGCCGACTGATTGTCGACCCGACCGCAGTTGGGCATTACGTTGATTTCCGATAATGCTTATTAGGCGCGAAATGTACAATGATTACAAAGACTTGTGATTTCAGAGGTTTTGGAGCCCTACCCCGCGTTCGGCCTGCCGGGAAGATACATTAGACGAGAACTAGGCTCAGGACTCATTGCGTCATAGCCAGAAGATGACGGTTGCGGCGATGGCGATGGCGGACATGAAGGTGTGCGCGCATCGGTCGTAGCGGGTATGGATGCGTCGCCAGTCCTTGAGCCTGCCGAACATGTTCTCGATCCTGTGGCGCTGGCGATAGAGCGTGCGGTCGTGAGGGATGGCGACCTTCCGGTTGGCCTTTGACGGGATGCAGGGTTCGATGCCCCGGGCGATCAGGGCGGCCCGGAACCAGTCGGCGTCATAGCCTCGGTCACCCAGCATGGCCTTGGCTTTTGGCAGGGCGTCGATCATCAGGGCCGCGCCCTTGTAGTCGCTCATCTGGCCCTCGGAGAGCAGCATGACCAGCGGGCGTCCCTGGCCGTCGCAGACGGCGTGGAGCTTGGAGTTCAACCCGCCTTTGGTGCGCCCGATACGTCGGGGAACATCCCCTTTTTAAGCAGACTGGCTGCGGTCCGGTGGGCCTTGAGGTGGGTGGCGTCGATCATTAGCCGCTCCGGCCTCGGCCCCTTGGCCGACAGTTCGGCGAAGATGCGGTTGAATACGCCCAGCCGGCTCCAGCGGATGAAGCGGTTGTAGATCGTCTTGTGCGGCCCGTAGTCCCTGGGTGCATCGCGCCAACGAAGGCCGTTCCTGATGACGAAGATGATCCCGCTCAGCACCCGCTTGTCGTCCACTCGTGGAATGCCGTGCGACAGCGGGAAATATGGCTTGATCCGACGCATCTGCTTGTCCGTCAGCCAAAACAGATCACTCATGACAGGCTCCTCCTGCCACCAGTGAATCAAATCGCCACGACCGTGTGAATCCCTTTAATGGGTCCTGAGCCTAGGTGTAGCCAGTTAGTAATGTCACCGACGTGCCACTCACACGTCACCCTCCCCCAAGATCGCATGCAAATTATTTTCGCTCACTCCGTTACCGGTTGGCTCGCGCGCAATCGATAACCAATTGGGGCAGGCATAGGTCGGCCTGTTTCAAAGACTCACGTTACACGTCGAACGTGTACGTTTGCTCTGCGGCTGCCTTGGCGGCTGCCAGATTCGGAGATCGACTTGGCAGCCGCGCTCAGAAAACAAAAGCCGGATGGCTCTCCTTACAAGCGGCCACCGAATATCGATGGCCAGCTTCGCTTGCTTGAGCAACTCGCGCGCGATGATATCCTTGCGCGCTGTGAAATCCGCGCCCGGACGGATGCGAATTACGTTCCAAGCGAATGCCTGGTTCACTTCGTGCGCGCCAGTCGCGGGGACAACTCGAACGCCTGGTTCGAGCGGCTCTACAAGGTTCTGTCAGCCCGAGTGCTTAGGGCGGTCCCCGCCGCGGACTCACCCGACGGTACGACCAGCTCGCTGACGAAAGAGCGGATCCGCGACAAGGTCTACGAACGCTTCGTCGAGATGCTGGTGGGCGACCGGCAAATATATGACGACCGGCTCGACTTCTTCGAAATCCGCTTCGACATGGGGCTCAAGCGCCTGCGGCTGGACGCCCAAAAGCAAGTCTGGCGGGACGACAACCGCAACCAGGCGATCAGTTACGACGACGATAGTGGCGAACTGAGCCCCGAGATCGAGAAAGCTGCTGGGAGCCTCAATCCCCTCGAAGGGCTGGGTTTTGACGACGAGGCTTTCCGGTTGCGGTTGGACGCGGCGATAGAGGCCCTGCCACCAGAACAAAGCAGGACCATCCAGATGCTTATGCTCGACTACCAAATCCATTCCGAGGACCCGGAGGTCATCACGATCTGTAAGGTGCTCGGTAAGACACCCAAGACGATCTGGAACTATCGCGACCGCGCGATGAAGGCGCTCAGCATAGCGCTGGGTCAGGGAGAAGATCAGTGACCAGCCAGAGCACGCCGCAACTGGAAGACATCCTCGACGCCTTCGCCATGGAAGAGACCCATGCCAAGGCCACGCTCGACCGCTATCTGTCGACCTATCCGCAATTCGCCGGCGACCTGATCGATCTTTGCCGTGAGCTGCTTCGGACCGAGGTTCCGGCCAACGTCGAGCTTGCGCCTGGCGACAGCGCCAGGATCGACGCGGCTTGGGCTAAGCACGCCGCCGCGCAACCACAGCAATCGGCCGATCCGTTCGCGGTCCTGTCGCCGACGAGAAGCCGAGAGATGGCGATCGAGCTTGGGGTGCCAAGGCAGGTCCTTGTCGCCTTTCGCGAGAGACGTATCCAAATCGCGTCTGTCCCAAGGGCTTTTTGTCGGCGTCTGGCCGCGGCGCTGGCCACCTCGGTCGACGCCTTTGTGGCGTGGATGACCCCTGCGCCGACAGGGACCCTCGCCCGAAGCTACCGGGCCGATGGCCAACCTGGCTCACCGACCCAGGTGACCTTCGAGCGGATACTGATCGACGCCGGCGTTTCTGACAGCGATCGCACCCGCCTCCTGACCGAGGAACCCTGATATGGACGCGGCCGAACTGGGGCGTCGTCGGGCCGCCGATCTCCACGAACAGGCGGTTACGACCGGGCAGGACCCCGCCCAGCCCTACGCCTTCGCCCTCGCCGAGGCCAAACGCCGTGGCATCGATGTCGAGACGGCCAGCCCCGGCGCGTCGCTGTTGGATGGCGGGCGAGCGACCTACGTGCCGGCCGACGGACTGATCATCCACGAGAACACGGGATCGGACTTCGAGCGCGCGTTCCTGGTCGCCCACGAGCTGGGCCATGTGGAATTGGGTGATGAGACCGGGCCGGTCACGATCACCGAGGTCGACCCGGTTCGCCCCGCCGAGCCCTCACCGGTTGGGTTCGACCGGGTCGTGGACTACGGCCGGCGCCAGCGACGCGAAGTCCAGATGGACCTGTTCGCGCGCGAGTTTCTGCTGCCGCGCCCGCTGATGCGGCGCCTGCATGTCGACGAGGGCCTTTCGGCCTCGCAGATCACCGCCCGCATGAGGGCGCCCCTCGCGGTCGTGTCGCAGCAGCTGCTCGATGCGCTGCTCCTGCCGATCGCAGCGATCGAGGCGCAGAAGCCCCATATCGAGCGCCCGCTGAACGGGCTGCAGGCGGCCGCCGCAGGCCACCGCGGCAAGGCGTATCTGCTGGAGGCCGGCCCGGGCACGGGCAAGACCCAGACGCTGACGGGCCGGATCGAGGGTCTACTGGCCGAGAACGTCGATCCGCGATCGCATCCTTGTCCTAACGTTCTCCAATAAGGCCGCCGGCGAGATGGCCGAACGCATCGCGCGCAAGAACCCGACGGCGGCGGCCGCCATGTGGATCGGGACGTTCCACGCGTTCGGCCTGGACATCGTGCGGCGCTTCGCGCCCCAGCTTGGGGTTCCAAAAGAGCCGCGCATGATGGATCGCACCGAGGCGGTCGAATTGCTCGAGCAGGAGTTCCCCAGGCTCGGCCTGAAGCACTACCAGGACCTGTACGACCCGACCCGCAACATCGCCGACATCCTCTCCGCCATCTCGCGGGCGAAGGACGAAGTCGTCGATGCCGCAGAGTACGCCGCCCTGGCGGCGGCGATGCTCGCGAGGGCCGCGACGGCCGAACAGACGGAAGCGGCTGAAAAGGCCGCCGAGGTGGCGGCGGTCTACAAGGCCTACGAGCGGCTGAAGCGACACGCCAACAGCATCGACTTTGGGGACCTGGTCTCGATGCCCGTCCGGCTGCTGGAAGGGGATCCCGCGGTTCAAGCCAGCGTCCAGGGCTCCTACGACCATGTGCTCGTCGACGAATATCAGGACGTCAATCGGAGCAGCGTTCGGCTCATCGAGGCGATCTGCCCTAACGGCCAGAACCTCTGGGTCGTGGGAGACGCCAAACAGTCGATCTACCGGTTCCGCGGGGCGTCATCCTTCAATACCGCTCGTTTCGGCACGGATGACTTCAAGGGCGGCGAACGCGGTCGGCTAAAGCGGAACTACCGATCCGGCAAAGAGGTCGTGGACGTGTTCTCGGCGTTTGCGACGGGCATGAAGGTGTCGGTCGGCGACGTCAGCCTTGATGCCGATCGCGGCACCCTCAGCCATCCTGTCGAGCTGCACGCCGTCCGCCAGGCCGACGACCAGGTTGTCGCGATCGCCGATGCGATCGAGGCCATGCGGACCGCCGGCCACAGCTTCCGCGACCAGGCGGTGCTGTGCACGGGCAACGAACGCCTTTCCGCGATCGGACGCGATCTGGAACGGCTGGGAATCCCCGTCCTGTTCCTCGGCAGCCTGTTCGAAAGGCCCGAGGTCAAGGATCTGCTCGCCATCCTGTCCGTGCTGGTCGACGCGCGGGCCATGGGCATCGTCCGTGTCGGGACCCTTCCGCAGTTCGAGCTCGCCCTTGGGGACGTCGCCGCCGTGATCGCGTCCTTGCGCGGGGCTGAAACGGGCGACAATCCGGCGGGTTGGGCGACCGTCGATCCGAGCATCCTCAGCGAGTCCGGTCACAACGCCTGGGTTTCGCTGCAATCGGCCCTGGCCGGGTTCAACGAAACCTCAGCCCCGTGGGATGTCCTGGCCGCTCTGCTGCTGGACCGAACACGGATCGCGGCCGATATCGCCACAGCCGCATCGGTGTCCGATCGGTCGCGTGGGATCGCGATCTGGCAGTTCATGAACTTTCTGCGGGTCCAGCCCGCCGGACAGGGGTGGCCGGTGCGGCGACTTCTGGACCGGGTCCGCCGGCTTGTTCGGATCGGCGACGACCGCGACCTTCGGCAGCTGCCGGCCGCCGCCCAGAGTCTGGACGCAGTCCGCCTGATGACCGTGCATGGGGCGAAAGGGTTGGAATTCCCCGTCGTGCATCTGCCGGGACTCAATCAAGACACCCTGCCGGGCAACGCAAAGACGCCGCCCTGCCTGCCGCCGGACGGCATGATCGCCGGCGGCGAGGGCAACGCCCTGGCGGTCTTCCGGGCCGGCGACGCCGAAGAACGGGAATGCTTGTTCTTCGTCGCGGCGTCGCGGGCGAGGGACCGGTTGTTCCTCTACGCCGTGACCCACAAGAGCAATGACGCCACGCGCCCGCTCTCGCCGTTCCTGAACCGGCTAGGGCCCGACCTTCGGCGCCGCGACATCACGCCTTCGCGGACCCTCCCGCCCAAACCCGAGGATATGGCGATCGCCCTGCGGGTGGACGGGCGGCTGCAGTTCACCGGATCTCAGCTGTCGCTCTACGACCCTTGCCCACGGCGGTTCTTCTATACCCACGTCCTTCAGATCGGCGGCAAGCGGACCGAGACCGTCTACATGCTGATGCATGAGGCCGTCCGATCGGTCACCCAGGCCGTGGTTGCCGGCAGGATGGACATCTCGACCGATGCTGATCTCGAGCGGCATGTCGCCCGCGCGTGCCTGGATCACGGACTGGAGGCGTGCGGCGTGCTGCCTGAGCTGCAGGCGGCAGCCGTCGAGATGATCAGGTTTTTCCGCTCAAGCCGCGCAAACGCCAAGGCCGTGGCGCCGACGCCCATCCGGCTGATCCTCGACGGGGACGAGATCGTCTTTAGGGCCGAGGATGTGCTGATCGCGGCCGATGGCGCCCACGTCTTCCGGCGCATGAGCACCGGGCGCATGCGCTCCAAGGATGACTCCAACGTCGCCGCTGCGGCCCTGCTGATGGCGGCCGAGCAGCACGGACCCCGGACCAGGGTGGAGCTGATCCATCTGTCGGACAACGAGGTCACGCCGCTCACCATGACAGCGAAGGTCCTGAACAACCGGCGCGAAACCCTCTCCAAATACCTGACGGCGATCCGGGCCGGCGCCTTTGAGGCCGAGCCGTCGGAGCGGACGTGCCCGGGCTGTCCCGCGTTTTTCATCTGCGGGCCGGTCTCGGCCGGCGTCCTGGAAATTAAGTCCTGATCGCCTTACCGGTCGCCCTCCTCCGCGTCGATTGACCCTGTGAAGCCCAAGAGGCTGGTCAACCGAACGAAGGATTTAAGACTATGAACACCTCCAACAACGTAAGCGGTGTGCCGACCCCACCTTTCGCTGAGGCTGCGGTCCGGTGATGGTGACGATCCCCTTGGGCGGATCGTTTCATGTTTAGTTTTGACCCTACGCTTGACCCTAAGCTGGCGCCGTTCCGCCGCCTGGAGGTGCTGACGGGCGTGGGCGGTCGGCGGCGCTGGTCGTGGGACGACAAGGCGCGGATCGTCGAGGAGAGCCTGGCGCCGGGCGCGACGGTGTCGGAGGTGGCGCGGCGCCACGACATCCGCCCGCAGCAGCTGTTCGGCTGGCGGCGCGGGATGCGGATCGCGGAGCCGGCCCAGATGACCTTCGTGCCGGTCTTGGTAGAGACGCCGGAGAAGACGCCGCGAGCGCGGCCGATGGCGGCGCGGGCCGGGCGCGGCGACATCGAGCTGGAGATCGGGGGCGTGGTGGTCCGCGTGCGCCGCGGCGCGGAGGCCAAGACCGTGGCAGCGGTGATCAAGGCGCTGAAGGCGACGCGGTGATCCCCGCCGCAGGCGTGCTGGCCGGCGGGGTCAAGGTGCTGGTGGCGACCAGGCCGGTGGACTTCCGCAAAGGCATGGGCGGGCTGGCGGCGCTGGTGCAGGACGCTCTGCTGAAGGATCCCTACTCAGGGGTGATCTACGTCTTCCGGGCCAAGCGGGCCGACCGGGTG
>JBBRPO010000089.1:0-7154 GCA_038227865.1 Caulobacterales bacterium | reverse complement strand
CAGGAGCGCCACCTCATTAGCCTGGACATCTACAAGGAACGCCGCTCAGCCGCACTGGCCGAATGGAAATCCCTCATGGCCTGAGCCACGGCGGGGTAGGGGGCTCTGCGCCTTGCCGGAGACAAGTTCGCGTTCGACTGACAGCACCCATTATGTCAATGGGTCCTGAGCCTAAGACGCAAACGGTCGAACCCATTAAAGACGGAGGCACCCGGCACGCTGGACAAGTCGACAACCCGTTGGGCCACGCCTTGGCGGGCTGGTAGGGGTGTGAGCTGCCCACGACAGGTTTGGTCTGACCGCGCCGACCTTTGCCTAGTAGGATGCCCGGTAAATGGGATGATGGTGCGTTCTATGCGCGACCCGGCGATAGTGCACGCGACGATAGGCATTGCCATCGCTATCGTAGAGGGTTGTGCCATAAGCAGGCTCGGACCGGTATCGGTTATCAGCATAGGACGTTGTGGAAGCGTAGCCGGGCTCCGAATAGCTGCGTGAATAAGCCGGCTGCTCACGATTGTAATTTTGTTGGTAGCCCGACGGCTGCTGGTAGCCCTGTTCCCGAACTCGAGCTTCTTGTCGCTGGCAGCCGACATAAGACCCCACGCCGCCTCCTAGCGCTGCGCCAGCCACTGTCCCAACTCCCCTGTTGTGACGACTAACACTGTTGCCGAGTGCGCCGCCGACTAAGGCACCGATCAAGGCCCCACCTGTCTGTTGGCCGCCCGGGGCATCGCAACCTGTCACTCCGGGAATCAAGGTATTCTGTGCTTGAGCAGGCTGCGCGACAGCACCAGTAATCGTGGCAAGGGCGGCGACAGCCAGAGCGCTATCCCGGAGTGTCGTTCCTAATGGGGTCGCCATAGTTAAGCCCTCAATTTGCGTAGCAATTTGTTGATGCCTTCGGATAACGAACGAAGTACGGGCCACACGGTTCCGGTGGGCGGTGATTCAATAAGCCGCTCCGACAGCCTTTCCGGATGACTTGGGCATGCGCCGAAGGTGGCGCGGGAACACCCGCACGGCGTGCCGAAGCCCAGTTTAGGCATGTCGAAGAGTTTTGAGACGCAGTCGCGCGATGAGGAGCAAAACAGCACCGGGAAAGTTACGTCCCTGCCTGCGGTTTCAGCAGGGCTTGACGCTATGACTGTGTTGTAGACGGTCGATCGTGAGTAAATGCGAGCCTGAGAGGGGGTCCGCAGCAGATATGGAGTTCCATATGTCTGATCTGCCGCCCCGCCGTTGGCGTATCCACCCAGCGGTCCCAGTGGTCGGGGTTGTTGTGCTTATCGCGCTGATAGCCGCGACAATCTACGCGGCCCGCACCATGATCGCTGAAAGGCTAGCGCGTCAGTGGTTAGCCGACCACCGAACGCCGGCGGACGTTCAGGTTCGCAGCCTGTCGCTGACCGGCTTCAGCGCCAGCTTGAGACTAGGTAACCTTGCCAACCCAGATCTGGTCGTCGATCGGCTGGACGTCGGTTATTCGCTTTCAGGACCATGGGTCGGCCGCGCCTTCAACATCCAGACTCGCAGCGTTCGACTTTATCGACCGCAGCTGAGGGCGCATTTCGCCAACGGCAAACTGGACTTGGGCGTTCTAACTCCGCTCATCCAGGCGCTTTCCAAGAGACCGTCGAGTGGCGCGGCGCTACCGGACGTGTCTGTGCAAGACGGCTCTGCAATTTTGATTACGCCGGGCGGTGTTGTGACCCTGCATGGAGATGGCGCTACCAAAGGCGGGGTACTGGAGACGGTCAGGGCGCGACTGGATCCCTTCGCTCTGACCTTTGGCAAGGAACATTTAAGCGCGGCTAGCGGCGCCCTTCGGGTCGACGGACATGGGGGTCGAATGACGGGCTCCGCCAAGTTTCAAGCCCTGGCTGTTTCTGGTGCTAGCGGCAGCCTCCAGGCCGCTCACGCGACCTTGGCGGCGAATTTGCCTGCGGTTAGGCGGGCTTCAGAACTTGTTGGGGCCGCCCACGTTCAGCTAACGCTAGTTGACATCTCCGCCAAGTCGAGCGCCGCGCAGACTGACGGCGCAAGAGTTGATGCGGCGTTTGACGGTGATCTTAATGCGAACGGCGCGCGCCAGACGTTGAAGGGTCGGCTAACCGCGTCGGGTGCCATCGCCTCTATCGGTATGTCGAAGGCGCTCGCCCGGGATGTCAGCGCAAAACTCTACCTGCCCAATGTCATAGCTGTGCATGATGCTAACGGGTTTATCGCGTCGGGGGCGGGCGATGCAGGTGTCCTCGCCACTAAACTGAGCGATAAGGGGGCGCATTTTTCCGACCTCGCCGGATCTGTGGAGGTCGACAATGGGCGCGTAGTGGCCAACGCGAATGGCGTCCGATTCACCGGATCCTTGCAGGGTCACACTTCAGGCCGCGGAGGATTGGATGGGTCGACTGCAAACACCTTGGCACGGAAAGCGCCTATTCTGTCCGGAGAGGCGCCGTACAGGAGCGCCATTTCAGGGGCCTTGACGGCCTTCAAATTCTACGCGCCGAGCTGGCAAGTCGTCCTGTCTGATCAAGCCCTCGGACTTCACCTTTCGGCGCCACTCAGCCTGAACTCTCTCTCTGGAGCACACGTCTCCATCACGGGCGCGGGCGACGCCTCTACGGATAGTCGCCGGTTCACTGGCGCCGGTACGCTAAGACTGGACGGCGGGGGACTGCCGCGCTTGGACGCCAAGGTCACGAACTTCGCGGCGTCCCCAGCCGCCATGCGCGCCGACCTGGCGGTAGAGGGCGTTGGCAATGCGCTGTTCGCCAGGGGCTTGATCTTTCGGGCCTTAGGTCGCGCGGAACTCATCGGACCGAGGTTCCACTTCACTTTGTCGGGTTGCGCGCCGGTGACGGCGGTGCGCCTGGCGTTTGTTCCGAACCCGTTGACGGGATTTCGCGGTCAAATATGTCCCTCGGCGGGGTCTCTGATCGAGACTTGGCCCGGCGGCTGGAGGTCCCAAGGCGCGATCAAGGAGGCCAGCAGCCAAGCCCCAAGCTTCGCTGCACAGGCCCGCGCAGTTGACGGCACTTTTGACGCTCGGGGGAGAAGCAGCGCCCTCGACAACGTTTCCTTGGTGTTGGGTCGCGCCATGATCGCAGATACGACACAGCCGATACGGTTCCGCCCGCTTAGCGCTTCTGGAAGAGTAGATCTCGCGCGGGGCGTCTGGGACGGAAACGTCGCCGCCGCGACGGCAGGGGGCCGCCCTGTCGGAAGCGTCCACATCCACCACGAGACTAGTACTGGCGTAGGCCGCGCCGACATCGACGCCTCGGCGCTGGTGTTTGCGCCCGGCTCCCTGGAGCCCTCCGACCTCACGCCCATGGCCCAGTTCGCAAAGGAAGCCCAAGGCCGCGCCGCCTTCACCGGCTTCTTCGCCTGGGGCCCTGCTAAAGTAAGTTCAAGCGGCGGAGAACTCACATCTCAGAATATGCAGTTCAAGAGCCCGCTGGGACCGGTGCTTGGAATTGACGCTGACCTAAAGTTCATCAGCCTCTCTCCGCTCGTGACTGCGCCTGACCAGCACATAGCCGTGCACGAGGTGCAAGCTCTGCTTCCGGTGACAGCGCTCTCAGCCGTTTTCGACTTCAATGCCAAGTCGTTAAGCCTCGACACGGCCAACGCCGGCGTGGCCCAGGGACACGTGCGACTGGAGCCCCTGGTGGCTCAGCTCGGGGCCGATTCGAAGTTCAACGGTGTTTTGGTCCTTGACCACATCAACGTCGGCCAAATCCTGGCGACCTCAAGCCTGGCAGACAGTGTGAAGATGGACGCCGTGGTCGATGGGCGCATACCCTTCGAATATGGGCCCTCTGGACTGCACATCCTTCAGGGCCACCTCGCCGCGGTGGCGCCAGGCAGGATTTCTATTTCGCGCAAGGCGCTCGGCGATGTCTCCACCTCCGTGGGCAAGGCCGCTTCGCCAGGCGCTGCAGGGGACGGTTTTGCGCAGAACCTCGCCTATCAAGCTGTGGAGAATCTGGCATTCGACGAACTCGACGCGACGATGAACAGTCTGGCCGACAACCGACTTGGGATCCTCTTTCACATCAAGGGTCGACACGATCCACCTCAGCGCACCCGAGCAACGATCGCGCTGTCGGATGTGTTGAGCGGCCACGCGTTGCGCAAGCCTATCGATTTGCCCTCTGACACGAAGATCAACCTCACCCTCGACACGACATTGAATTTCGGTGAGCTTGTAGCGGCGCTTGAAAATGCCTGGCGCGCCAGCCTGGGGCAGGACAAAGGTCCTGCCCATTCAGGCCCGGTTCATGCCGCGTCGCCCTAACTGGAGGTCAAATGAACGTAAGAGAAGCGATGACCATTCGGCGCATGTTTGCAGTTGTGGCTGCGGGGTGGACTCTTCTGGGCTTGGTGGCATGTGTGCCAACAATCAACGTGAAGGTGGCGCCGATCAGCATCTACGCGAAACTGGACGCTGACATTCGCATCCGCCTGGACAAGGAAGTTCAGACCGCCATCATTCAGAACCCGAACCTCTTCTAATTGGAAGGAACGAGACATGATCCGCCCCCTCCTCATTGCCTTGACCCTCGGACTCTACCTTGCCGGTACTAGCGCGACAGCCCAGACCGCTGCGGAGAAGGCCACTGTCGATGCCGCCAAGGTCAGGGGGATCTTAGGCGAGCAAGCCAACGGTTTCCTGGGGCTGGTGACAGCCGATGCGTCGCCGAGTCTCGCGGCTGCGATGAGGGACATTAACGCCGGTCGCGCCAAGGCTTATAAAGCCATCGCCGCCAAGACCGGCGTCTCCGAACAGGCAGCCGGCGAGGCGACTGCTAAGCAACTGTTCGACCGCCTCAGCTCCGGCGCCTACTACAAGCCGCTGGGCGACAACTGGACGCGGAAATAGGCAGCGAATGCAAGCCGTCTTAAGTAAGTTTTGGGACTTCCGTTAGTCTGGCAGTGCCGACAGGACCGCCGACAGCTACATCGGCTTCAGACTGGTCGCACCCGTCCGCTTGTGGATCAGACACGTCGTCAACAGAACCTAGCTTCGGATGCGGGTCGGACCTTTCATTCCGCCCCACTTCGATCTCCGGCTGCATCTCCGGTCGCCACCCTCATCAGGAGCTCACGGCGTCCGCTTCCGGACGTACCAGCCAATGTCGCCTTTCGGGCGGGGGCGGGAGCTCCGCTTTTGACCCTTCTCAGCCTTTCCGAAAGCCCGCTCCGGGTCTGGGCAACGTTGGGTTCCGGGACGGAGGTGATTGCGGCGACCACCCGTTGCAGACACTGGGTCGCACGCGCAAAAGCAAGATCATGGTCCGAGAAATCCTGACGAGGCTGAAGGTTTGGGCAAAGAACCTGAAGCGTGACGTTTTTGCTCTTTGGATCGCCTCTAGAAGCCCGAAGACGCCCATAACGGCCAAACTCCTTGCCGGAGCGGTGGCAGCATATGCTCTGAGCCCGATCGATCTAATTCCCGATTTCATCCCCATCCTTGGTTATCTTGATGACATCGTGCTCGTGCCTTTGGGCATCGCCCTGGTGATCAGACTGATTCCTCCAGTGTTGATGGCCGAATTCCGCCAGCAGGCGGTTGGCATGGACAAGCCGACCGGCAGGGTCATAGCCATATTCGTGGTGGGCGGGTGGACGATCGGCTTTGTGATTTGTGCTGTATGGCTTCGGGGTAAGCTTGGCTAACCGGAGCCAATGCCAGCGTACGAATGTGCAAGCTTTAAAGCGCAGCTCGTCTGTGATGCCTCATGTTTGCCATTCCGCCATCTGGTTTCCGCATCCGGCTCAATGCGTTTCCGATCAAATGCGACAGCAAGACACCGGCTGAGGGCAACACGATCACCGCTAAACCAAGTGCGAACAGCAAAGACATGTCGTCGGGCATATCAGCCTCCGAACTGAGTAACATCGAGGTCCTACTCCGCGTCCGAAAGATAGGGACGCGGAGCAGGCCTCGGCCTAGTAGTAGGGGGTCCGGCAGATGCGGTGACGGCGCGTGGTGTGCGTCGCATACCGGTAGTGCGCGGGGCGGTAAGCATAGCCCTCGCCTTCGTAACGGGGCTCGGCATAAGCCGCTTCAGTGCGATAGCGTTCATCGGCATAGGCGGGGGCAGACGCGTACGCAGGCTCAGCATAGCGCCGCTCATAGCCGGTCTGCTGGTAGCCATAGGGCTGTTGATAGCCGTAGTCTCTTACCCGCGCTTCCTGGCGCTGGCAGCCGACATAGGAGCCCAGCCCACCACCCAGAACGGCACCCGCTATAGTGCCGACGCCGCGATTGTGATGGCTGACGCCATTCCCTAGCGCGCCACCGATGAGGGCGCCGATGAGGGCTCCCCCAGTCTGCTGACCGCCTGGTGCGTCGCAGCCGGTAACGCCGGGAATGAGGGTGGTCTGCGCCTGGGTCGGCTGAGCCGCGCCAAGCGTCAGGGCGGTAAGTGCAGCGGCAGCGAAAGCGCCGCGCCGTAGTGTCGTTCCAATCGAGGTTGTCATGGTGCAGCTCCTTATGCTGATCGTTTTCAGTAGGTCGATCATGCACCACCGTTCCTGAACGGGGTCTGGGTTGGGCTGTTAGCTGATGTTCATCCGCGAGAGGGTCACTCTGAGTCCTGGACCAGAGCGGTCCGGATTGTTTCGCACTTAGGCTGACGCGTGGTTTGGCCGGCGTCAGCCTACGCGTTCCGCAGGAACGCCATCGTGAAGCTGAGTTTGGAGACGCGTCGAGATCAACCGAACCCCGAAGGGTTGTCGGCTGTGGATGTAGGTTGGTAACGGAAATGCTGCGGTGCCGACTTGGGCCAGTGGCGGATCGGAGACGCACTGGACTGTAAATCCAGACAACCTCGGTTCGACTCCGGGGCTGGCCCTCCACTGACGCGAGCCGCGTGTGCTCGATACACGTGCGCTGCGGGAGGCCTTCGCCCGCGTGAGTCTGCTGTCTATTCGACCTTGCGGCCGACGGCGTACGAAGGAGGCGCGGGACTCACTTGGCGCCCCGCGCCTGTCCCGCGATCAATACTGGTTGTAGTTGTAGGTATAGTTGGAGCGGGGCTGACGGTAGGAATTGTAGTTTTGATAGCCGCTGTTGTTGTTATAGCGGCCGTCGCCCCAGCGATAAAACTGGTTGTCCTGCCGGTCGTGACCCTGCTCGT
>JBBRPO010000088.1:0-7207 GCA_038227865.1 Caulobacterales bacterium | reverse complement strand
GCCAGGTTTGAGAGGGTCTATCACGCGATGTATTTCCGATAACGCTCTTGCGTCTGATTGGGTAAACGTCATTATATAACAACGCATAGAACCCATCTTTTTCGCATAAGATACATTAGGCGCGTTTCCCATGTACTTGATATAACCTGTCTATTTTGCACCCTATTTGCCGAGGCCGCGGTAGACGCGTCGGAAGGTGAGCTCCTTCACAGGTCAGCGCAGCCAAAATGAACCTCGGCGCACCGCGAACCGTGTGGGCAGTGCATCGATCGCTCCAGCGACGCGTTGGGTTTGGATGGGAAACGATCCGAAAGTGAATCCTGCCGGAGACGGCGAAGAGATCAGTGTCACTTCCGCCAGTGGCGGACAAAAGACTGGTCACATACGTTGGGTGCTGGGAATAGGGACAGCCTTGGCTGTCATCGGCGTATTCGCTGCATGGTTGATGATGAAGACGCCCCCGACGGCATGCCGCTCTTACCCGGGCTAGGTCGCCGCCTGACTTCGCTTAAACCTTCCGGCGGCCGGCGAGTTCCAACCAGGGCGCAGAAGTGGCGCGGGGCGGCAGTTGGGCGGCCACTGTCAAGCCGATCTGCCCCGCAGTATCGGAGATTTCCAACTTCCGCTTCGGCTGGAGCCGGACAAATCGACGATGTTCTCGATCCATTGCGGTTGGCGATGCTGCCGCACGACGGACTTTAGTTCCCCTCATGCGTTGTAGTCGGCGAGGAGACTCGATCCCATGACACAGACCACAGCCCCCCACCTTGCCGCACTACGCAAGCCCTTGCCCGGTGAGAGCGCCGCCTATGGCAGGGCCCGCGAGGATCTGCTCGCCGAGGAAATTGAGCTGCAGCGCCGAATTGACCACGTGTCAGCGACGCGGCGCTGCTCCCCGACGGTCCGCTGATCGAGAAGGACTATCGGTTCAAGGATATGAACGGCGACGAGGTGGGGTTGGCCGACCTGTTCGGCGAGCATGACACGCTGATCACCTACTTCTGGATGTACGGTCCGGATCGCGACCGCCCCTGCCCCATGTGCACCAACCTGCTCGGTCCGCTCGACGCCAATGCGAAGGACTTGATGCAGCGAGTTTCTCTGGCGGTTCTCGGCCGCTCAACCGTAGAGCGGCAACTGGCGTTCGCTCAGGAACGGGGTTGGCGCGCTCTCAAGTTTCTCCAGACGGTTGGAGACGCCTATGCCATCGATTTTGGCGGCCTCGATCCCAAGAGCGGCTTCGAATGGCCTGTGTTGGCCGTGTTCAAGAAAAGCGGGACCGGCAAGGGCGCAAAGGTTCGCCTGTTCTGGAAAGGCGAGATGACCGGCGAGATGGCGGACAGTGGCAAGGACCCGCGCGGCGGCCCCGACTTCTCGCCGTTATGGACCGCACTTGACCTTACCCCCGAGGGGCGCGGCGACAAATGGTACCCGAAGTTGGAATACGCGCGGTGACCGCGTTCGGAATCGCCCGGCGCGAACTGCTCGCACGCAGCATTGCCTTGCCGTTGCTCACCTCCGGCATCATCTCGTCCTCGTCGGCGTCCGCGGCGGCCGATGCACGCGTTGAGCCGTTCATCTATCACGCACCACAGTCGGCGCTCGACGATCTCAAGCGCCGACACGCGTGCAAGGCCGGGATCGAGGGTCCTGCGGGCCTGGCTAATCGCCGCGGCGATATACATCGCCGTCGCGGCCGTGTTCAGCGTCGCACCGATCCGTTCCGCCATCACTGAGGCCCAGCGGTCGCAAGGCCCGCCACCGCCGCGCGCCATGCCATCGACCGGTCCCATACCGGACGCCCCCGACACCGGGCCTGTGAAAATCGCCAAGGCGGTCGCCAAGCAAGGTGCAATCGTGTTCGCGCCGCCGGCCTTGGCGCTTTGGTTTGGCTGGGACGTCTGGTTCGCGGTGACAGGATTTTTTCCGCGCGGCGCAAGCCGGAAGAAAAATAGCCCAGGCAAGATTTAGCCGGCCTCCCGCACCCTTGATCGCGATGTGCGGCAGTGTGAGGACTGGCTCGCCCAACGTCCGACGCCAGCATCACGTGGATTGGATTGGGCGTGACGATTGTCGCCACTACGAAGGGTTCGAACCGTGCCGCCAAGAGAACGAGATCTCCACACCATCGCGGCATCCAACGGGGTCGGTACGGACAAGGCCTTCGGCGCGGTGACGCCGCCGCTGCACCTGTCGACGACCTACCTCTTCCCGGGGTTCGGCGAAGAAGGTCCTTACGCTTACAGCCGGACGGCCAACCCCGCTCGTCACCAGCTCGGCGACACGCTGGCGAAGCTCGAAGGCGGCGCCGGGGCAGTCGTCACGGCGAGCGGCATGGCAGCGGTGGATCTCGTGTTGTCCCGGCTCAGCGCGGGCCAGCGCCTGGTCGCTCCCCACGATTGCTATGGCGGCTCCTATCGCCTGATGCAGGCCCGCGCGGCTCAGCTGCGGTTCACTGTGGTCTTCGTGGACCAGAGCGATCTCGCCGCCACCCGCGCGGCGCTCACGGACTGCGCCCTGCTCTACATTGAAACGCCCAGCAATCCGCTGATGCGCGTGGTCGATATCGAGACTCTATCGAGCTTGGCGCATGCCGCCGGCGCCAAGGTCGCGGTCGACAACACCTTCCTGTCGCCGGCGCTGCAGCGTCCCCTCACCCTGGGGGCGGACTTCGTCATCCACTCGACGACCAAGTTCCTGAACGGCCATTCCGACATCGTCGGCGGCGCGGTCATTTGCAAATCTCCCGATGACGTCGCGGCCCTCGCCGATTGGGCCAACACCACGGGCGTCACCGGCGCGCCGTTCGATTCCTACATGACACTCCGCGGCATCCGCACCTTGTTCCCGCGCCTGGAGCGGCAGCAACATACCGCCGCAGTCATCGCCGAATTCCTGCAAGCTCACGCCGCGGTCAGCGCGGTCCACTACCCCGGTCTACTGGACCATCCCGGCCACGAGATCGCCCGGCGCCAACAGACCGGGTTTGGCGCCATGTTGAGCTTCGACCTGCGGGATGGCGTCCCGGCGGTCCGGGCGTTCGTCGAGGCGTTGCAGGTCTTCAGCCTTGCTGAGTCCCTCGGCGGCGTCGAAAGCCTCATCGCGCACCCCGCCACCATGACCCACGCCAGCATGGGCGCGCAGGCCCGCGCCGTGGCCGGTATCGGCGATGGGCTGATCCGGGTGTCCGTGGGACTGGAGAGCGAGCGCGACCTGCTGGACGATCTTTCGCAGGCGCTGTCAGCCATCACCGCATAGACGCAGTTGTCGGCGGGCGACTCTGTTCGACCGATGTCGGCCGCCGGAGTCCGGCGGCTCGGCCGCTGTCATTTTCCGGGGGGATCTCTACCCCGCGCGCCTCCGCGCTGCGTTTGCGCTGTCTGTGAATCGGCGCGAGAGATCGCGCCCCTATGTACTCAATTGAATCAACGTTTTATCGCGCCCATCTGCGTCGAAACCCCGCGCCGATTCACACAAAACGCCGAAGCAGTGCAGATTCCTGATCACCAACTTTGGGGGACGGGATGAAGCGTTTCGTCGAGGGTGAAGATCGGGCCTCAATAGGCGTCGTGGACCCCCAGCGCCTTGGGTGTGGCCGCCGTCGCGGTCCCCTTGGACCGCTTCAGAACCCAATCGATCAATGTGTTGGCCACCGCCGAATTGCCGGCGTCGCCCGGCCTGCCCTTGTCGGGCGTGGAGTCGTCGGCCCCGATGAAGTCGCTATGGTGGTAGATGGCGACGTTGATCTTCGGGTCGATAGGCGTCAGCGCCCTGGCCTGCGCCGTCTGGTAGGTCCCGGTCTTGTTGATCTCGGTGTAGTCGGTGACGCCTGGGAAAGGGTTGTCGGGGCCGGCCTTGGCGCTCTGGCGAGCCACATAGACCGGAATGGCCGCGATCTTGGTCTTGTCGAGATCGACATTCACGCCATCGCGGTCGAGCTTCAGGACCTTGTAGCGGCCCATGAAGTTGGCGTCGTAGTCCCAGCGCTCCGAGGCGTACCAGTTGCCGGCCACCATGGATGACGCGTCGATGGTCTTGGCGCCGCTCTCCTTGAAGGTGACCGTGATGGGCTTGAGGTTCGTGCGCGCCGGCGCCCAGCCGGTGCTGGCGAGCCAGAGCTTCGCCTTACCGGCGTCCATCGGCATGGCCGAACTGCCGCCACCCTCGACCCAGCCATAGACCTTGTCGGGATCGACCATGGCGCCGGTGGGCGTGCAAGTGATGGTCGCGCCCCCACGCGGCGGGCCGCCGAAGCCAACCGGCTCCGGGGTCTTGTCGCAGAGCTTTTCCGTGCCCGGCAGGGGCGCGAAGTCGAGCCGGCCCAGGCCTTGGCCCAGGAAGCGGATCACGCCGGTCTGGACACCGGCGCCCGGCACCGGCTCGGTGTCGAAGCTGACACCGGCGCGGGACAGCCAGGTGACCCTGAGCGCCTTTAGGAAATCGTCGCCTGGCGCGGCAGCCATGCCTTTGGCGCGTAGCGGGAAGATGGCCTCGTCGTTGGGGTTGGCGTAGGCGGCATACATCCCGGTCACCGACTGGCTCATGCCCGATACAGGGCCGGCGATGGCGCCCAGCAGACCGCTGGCATCCGTATAGACCTTGGCCTTGCCGGACCTCAGATCCGCGACATGGTCGAAGTAGCTCTTGAGCTGCGCCTCGGTGGGCGGCGCATCGGCGCCCAACGACGGGCCGCCGTCCAGGAAGATCAGCCCGGAGAACTTTTCGACGCCGCGATGCCCGTCAGGCTGCATCCGCGAAGCATAGTTGGCGACGAAGCCGCCGCCCTGGCTGTGGCCAGCCAGGAAGACGGTCTTCGTACCCGCCTTGACCTTGATCAGGCTCAGCATGGCGTCGACGTCACCGGAATAGGCTTGGAAGTCCCAGTCGGCCATGAAGGCTAGGTCGCCCTCGGTGAGCGGCTTCCACTTGGCTCCCGGCCCCTGGTCGATCACGCGGGGCAGAGCGCCCTTGCCGGGCATCGGCGAGGTCACCGGGGTCCCGTAGTAATAGTCGAGGGCCGCCTTGGGATCGCGCTTGGCGCGGGCCGCGAGCAAGCCCTTGGTGTCAGAGAGGTTCGCGCCGCGGCGCTGAAGGACCCAGACCTCCAGACGGCAGGGCTTGCCCTCGCAGGTCTTCGCATTTGCCTTGTGGACCAGCTGGCTGGCCAGGAAGATCCAATGGGACGGCGTCGAGGCAAAGCCCGGCAGGCTCAGGATCACCGCATTGGCGGGCCGGGGCGTCTCCCCGTCGGCGGCGGCGCGCACGCGCAGAAAGGTCGCGGTGTTGAGCGACTTGGGCGTACCCGCGGCCTTGAAGCCTGGGATCTGCAGGTATTCACCGACCACGTCCGGATAGCCTGGCACTGTGCTTTTGGAGAGGTCGGCGGCGAGTGCCGGCGTGGCGAGCACGAAGGCCGACGCCGCGGCGCAGACGATGGTCTTGAAGCTCATGTGATTTCTCCCTGCGCCGCTGTTATCGCGACATCGTGCGGGCAGCTAAGTCTGCGCGACGCTCCGGAGGATTTCAACGCCGCAAATGCGCCTACTCTTGCGGCGCGGCATCAGCGGTGACGGCGCCTTCAAAGTGGCTCGGTTCCGAGCTCGCGGACATTCTTGAGGCTGGCGCGCGGAAACCCGCTGGGGATACGACGTTCGCAACTCAGTCGGCGGTCTGCAGGAACCCCGCCGGGCGGCTGAAAAACCAGAGAAAAGGGCGGCGAAGCGTTATGAAACTTTCTACTACGCCAAGTTGGCTCCGCCTGACCGCCGCCAGCCTACCGAGGCTCCGGGTACTGGATGCGCGGCTTCAAGTTGTCCACTACCGCGTGCGCGTCGAAAGCGCGTGGATCGTCCGCGGGCTTTGGTCCCCTGTGGGTGACGATTTCGGCCGAGGCCTCGAAGTTCTGCACGCTCCGAACGTCCATCCGGTCGGCCCAGAAGGGGTCGCCGTACCAAGGGTCCCATGTTCGCCAGCCGAAGCCGCGGCCACGATAGCGCCAGGATGGCCGCCAGTAGCCAAAGCCGGATCCATACCACGGCCGGTAAAGGGGATCGGGCTCGACATAGGTCCGCGCGTTGCGGTCGGTCTGGCGGTCGATGATCGCGAACCAGTCGTCGCCATTCTGCAAAGTTAGCTCGGCGGCCCGATAGAGCAGATAGCCCTCAACGGTCTCACGCGAAGTCATGCTGTTGCCGGCGAAGTTCACGCGCCAGCGGTTCGCCTCCAGCCGCGTCTCGGAATAACCCCCCGATGTCGCCTGGCCCCGGACGTTGGGTTGGTAGGGCGTGGCGGTTTCACACGCGGCGAGCCCAGTCGCTAGGATGAGGGCAGTGGCAAAGGTCGCGGATAGCTTGGTCATCGTGACGTCTCGGAGCGAAGGGTCCCAAAAGGCGCGACCCAATCCAAGCAACACTGACCCCGAATTATGGTTGCGTTGGTCCAAAAAAGGTCTGCCCTGCCCGCTCGCCTGAACGGCTTTATGGCCGAGGCTGGTGGCGAAGAAACGACGCCATAGCTCACTTAGGCGCGGCCGACGCTTTGGGGTGAACTGAGCGTCGCCGCAGACCGTTCAGGCAATCATGACCTTAGAAGAAACTCACCCGACGGCCGGCCTACAGCGCGAATTAGGGCCGGCGCTCTTCGTGGTCGAGGGACCGGTCGCGTCGTTCCTTGGATTTCCATACCCCACTCGGATGGCCGCGGTGCGTCTATCGAACGGGGACCTTTTCATTTGGTCTCTGATCGCGCCGACGGAGGCGCTTCAACAGGAGATCGACGCACTCGGGTGCGGCATCTCGTGTCGCCGAACCACGGGCGAGTTGGTCCTACGACCCTGGAGAAAGCCCCTGATGACTGACCTGTCGCCGATACCCGATGCCGACATCCCGCCCCCGCGCGCTCCGCCTCCCGACGGACCTATTCCAGAGGAAGAGCCCATCGACCGACCGCTGTCGCGGGATCTCGACTCCGACTACGAACCTGGTTCTCAGCCGGAAGCGATGCCGGTACGCTAACAGTTTGGACGCGACCGGCACCGAAGCTGGTCCGCCTCCGGCATGGAGGCAACCTAGGTTCTGTTGACGAAGTGGCGGACCCAGAGCCGGGTTGAGGCGATGAGGATGAAGCCGAGGTAGCTGTCGGCGGTCTTGTCGTATCGGGTGGCCAGTCTTCGGCTGTGCTTGAGCTTTGAGAAGCACCGCTCGACGAG
>JBBRPO010000087.1:0-7469 GCA_038227865.1 Caulobacterales bacterium | reverse complement strand
CCATAGACGAAGGGCGTCACGTGGTCTCCCCGACCGGTAATCGGGAGATGCCGTGGCGCTGGAGGCAGCGGTGCAGGGCGCTGCAGCTGAGGCTGCGGATGATGTCTCTCAGGCAGCCCAGCACGTCGTCCAGCGGCAACAGCGTCTTCTGCCGGAAGGCCACCACGATGGCTTGCTCGGTCGGGGTCAGCACCGTACCCTTCGGTGCCCTCGGTCCCACCGGCCGTCGTGGTCCGCTCGCGCCACTCCTTCATCGTCTTTGGGTTCACGCCGTCGCGGGCGGCAAGTCACCGGGTGCTCTCGAGATGCGCTACCTGTGGCGCACCGTCGACCACGAGGGCGAGGTGCTGGAATCCTTTGTCACCACGACGCGGGACAAAGCCGCGGCGCTGAAGTTCATCAAGAAGGCGATGAAGCGCCACGGCCGCACCGGCGCCATCGTCACAGATGGCCTGCGCTCGTATGGCGCCGCCCTGAAAGAGATCGGCGGATGCCATCTCCAGGTGACGGGCCGCTGGAAGAACAACAAGATCGAGAATTCACACCTGCCGTTCCGACGACGAGAGCGCGCGATGGAGCGATTTCGGAGGATGAAGACCCTGCAGAAATTCAGCTCCGTACACGCCTCGGTCCACAATCACTTCAACCAGGAACGCCACCTCATCAGCAGAGACCTCTACCGCGAACGACGCTCAGCCGCCCTGGCTGAGTGACGGTAGGTCATGGGCTAGAGCCAGGCGCGGGTTGGGGTCGTTGCGCCCAGACGGAGACAAGTTGCGGTTGGACTGATGGTGTGGACGGCCCCTGTGTCCGGCGTCGATGCGCCGTAGGGTGGTCGTTGTTGAAGCAACCTCCAGCAGGAGCCGTCCACCATGCAGATTACCACGATCGGTCTCGATATCGCCAAGAGCGTCTTCCAGGTCCACGGCGTCGATGCCGGCGGCCAGGTTGTTATCAAGAAGAAGCTTCGCCGAGCCGAGGTGCTGACGTTCTTCGCGCAGCGCCCACCCTGCCTCGTGGGCATGGAAGCCTGCGCCACGGCCCACCATTGGGCCCGCGAGCTCTCAGCGCTGGGGCACGAGGTGCGGCTGATGGCGCCCTCCTACGTGAAGGCATACGTCCGCCGGCAAAAGAACGACGCTGCCGACGCCGAGGCGATCTGCGAAGCGGTCACACGGCCAACGATGCGGTTTGTTCCGGTCAAAAGCGCCGAGCGCCAGGGCGTGTTGGTGCTCCACCGAAGCCGCGAGTTGCTGGTGCGCCAGCGCACCATGTTGATCAACGCCGTCCGCGGCCACTGCGCCGAGTTCGGCATGATCGTCCCG
Source organism: Caulobacterales bacterium (assembly GCA_038227865.1). Taxonomy (GTDB): domain Bacteria; phylum Pseudomonadota; class Alphaproteobacteria; order Caulobacterales; family Caulobacteraceae; genus Acaudatibacter. The sequence goes on along the minus strand of JBBRPO010000087.1, from coordinate 6,144 downwards.
CAAGGCGCGCGACGGGCGGTCGAGCTAGTTGAGCAGGTGCGTCAGAGCGAGGTTGCCCTCCTTCCGGATATTGCCCGATCGACCCTGTTGATGCTGGCCGATCAGCTCGCGGCCCTCGCTCTTCAGATCCACGCTCTCGAACGGCGTCTGCTGACCTGGCATCGCCAGGACAAGGCCAGCCAGAGACTGGCGACCATTCCAGGCGTCGGCCTGATCAGCGCCACCGCCTTCGCCGCCTCCGTGCCAGATCCCAGCCTGTTCCGCTCAGGCCGTGAGTTCGCCGCCTTCCTGGGTCTCGTCCCGCGACAGAATTCCTCCGGAGGCAAAGATCGCTTGGGCCGCATTTCCAAGATGGGAGATCGCTATCTGCGCAAGCTGTTGGTCATCGGCGCCACCTCGGTGATCCGCCGGGCACGCACCGGCGCCCTCGCGACGGCGCCCTGGATCCTCTCGCTCCTTGAGCGCCGTCCGGCCCGCGTCGTCACCGTCGCCATGGCCAATAAGACAGCTCGGATCGTCTGGGCGGTGCTGGCAAGAGGTGATGTTTACCGGCCGCCAGCCATGGCCTGAGCAAGATCGCAGCGGCCGAAAGCCGCCGCTCCAGACTGTAAGGGTGCAATAGGAATGATGATGATCTGAGCGCGGCCGCAGACCAGGACAACCCGAGGTGCTGTCGGAGCTTCGAGCTCGATGGACTGATAGGGAACTGGTTAGCGGACTCCATCAGGGCCAGCGGCCATCAACGCCGCGCAAACAGGCCGGACAGATGACCGCATCCCGACAGATCGTCACGTCAGACTAATTTCACCCTTGCAGAGCAGGGGCCGTCCACAGATGACAGCACCGACGGGCCATTTCGCCCCGCCTAAACCCTACCTCTTACCGACCGGTGCATTTGACCTGACAATGCCCTTGAGTGCTCTGTCGGCGGACAGGCTTTCGCCCAAGAGGCTAGCGGACTCGGCACGTAATTGCGCTAGGGTGCATTGCTTGGGCGCCTTGTCGGGCCGCCAGCGCAGCAGGGTGGTTCCGTGCCGGAAGCGGTCGCCGGTGACGTGGTCGTAGCGCACTTCCACCACCAGCTTGGTCTTCAGAGGCGTCCAGTCGGCCGACCGCCCGTTGCTCCACCGGCTCGGACCACCAAGCGCCTCGCCGGTGAAGCCGGGGCCGCCGGCCAGCTTCTCCAGTTTGGCGGTGAGGGCCGGGCGTTCGACGTCACTGATCGCCGAGGTGAAGCCGACGTGATCCAGCTTGCCCGCCTCGTCAAAAAGTCCGAGCAGGAGCGACCCGACCTGATCGCTCTTGGTCTCGTAGCGAAAGCCACCCACCACGCAGTCAGCGCTGCGCAGGCGTTTGATCTTTAACATCGCTCTCTCGCCGGACACGTACCGTCCATCGAGCCGTTTGGCGACAACGCCGTCCAGCGCCGCCCCGGTCTGGGCCAGCCAGGCCTCGGCCTCCGCCAGATCATTGGTGCCCTGCGAGAGGCGCACGTGCTCGGCGTCCTTCATGCGATTGAAGACAGCTTCCAGTTCCGTTCGGCGGCGCGTGAGTGGCGCGTCGGCCAGGCTCTGTCCCTTGGCGTCCATCAGGCAGTCGAACAGGACGAACGTCGCAGGCGTTTCCGCTGCAAGCTTGCGCACTCGGCTCTCCGCGGGATGCAGCCGCATCTGCAGCGCGCCGAAAGACAGTTCGCCGTTGACCGGGATGGTCAGCTCGCCATCGAGAATGAAGCGCTCGACCGGCAAGGCCGTCAGGACCGCCACCACATCAGGGAAGTAGCGGGCCAAAGGTTTGCCGGACTTGGCGCGGAGGTCTACATCGTCGCCGCTGCGAAAAGCCATGCACCGGAATCCGTCCCACTTGGGCTCGAACCGCCACCCGTCACCGGTCGGCAAGGCGTCGGCGAGCTTCGCCTCCATGGGCGCGAAATCGAGGGGAAGTGGCAGGCCGGCCAGGGTTGTCATCGCTGACTCAATCCGCGCTACGGCTGCCGGTTCCCGCGCGCCGCAGGCGGGTGTGGATGTCGGTGGCGGTGACTGCCGCCTCGCCGGTGGCGGTGGCGACCTGATTGAGGCCCCGCACGACGTCTCCGCCGGGAGATGACGGACGTCCGGATGGACGGCATCTCGAATGGCGCGACGAGCGGCGTGGCGTCTACTCGATGAAGAGCTTCAAGCCGGGCTCGCCACGCTGCAGGAACGCAGCATTGCCGCTCTTGAACAGGCGGCGATCTGGCCCAGAGGGACACTGTTTCATCGTGAGCCGATGCCGCCGCGCGTCGAGCGGAGCGCGTGGGGAACACGAAAGCGAAGCACTCTTAATGGCGCGGACATCGTATTTCTCGACCCGGACAATGGTGTCGGCGGAGAAACGGAGAAGCATGCGACCTTCTCGGAAATTCGGCTGCTCCGCAAACCCGAACGCGCCATCGTCTTCATCACCTTCCCGGGGCGAAGCATGACGCACGACGCGCTGCTGCAGCAATTGCACGAGCGATTGATGATCGAGGCGGATGCCGGAAGCCTCATCACTCTGCGGACAAATGTCTCCGTGCCCCGCACAGCGGGATCACGCTCCTATGTGCAACGCCAGCGCTGGTTTACCGTCGTCGATCCTGATGCTGACCTGACGGCCAGGGCGCGAGCTTTCGCCACGGCTCTGGCGTCTATGCCGCGTGTTCGTGCGCGGCTGGACAGCGCGGCATGAGCGTTTCGAAGAATATGCGGGCGCTGGCCCGCGAAGGGATGAGCACTGCCGACAGTCCAATGCCCATTCGCTCCGTGAAAGGGGGCATCGGAAATGAATCGATCCAGGGCCACGCTGGAAATCCTTCCCGACTCAAACCTGCGGGAAGGTCAGTCGTGTGGCGGACTGGATGATGATTCCGCCTCTCCACTGCAACTAACCAGCCCCTCGGTCATTGGTAGAGAGAGGGCGGGTTATCGGGTTTGATAACTTCAAGCCTGTGATAAGCTCGGTGGTTCATCAAATGATTGTCCACGATTTTATAACTGCGTCCGGCGCGACGCCGTGATGCGCAGGTCAGTGAAGACGACCCTGATGGTCACCGCCGGCGTTTTGGCTGTAACCGGCTTGGCGGCGGCCGGCGCGATCTATGTTTACTGGGATAAGGTGGTCCCTATCGCTGGCATGATGAGGAACTACGTCCTGTCCTTGTCTGCGCCGGCAGGCACGACAACGACGGAACTGGCTGCAGGTCCCGCTGGCGTCGCCACTCCAGATCTTCGGCCGCCGCCGGCGTCGCCAGGCGCGGTCACCGGCGACTGGCCAAGTTACAACAAGACGCTCACTTCGGATCGATACGCTGAGCTTAGCCAAATCAACACTAGTAATGTCGGGAAGCTGAAGGTTATATGCACCTACGACACCAAGCAACGCACGAGCTTTGAAACCGGGCTGATCGTGGTAAACGGCGCCATGATCGGCACCACGGAGCACGACATATTCTCCCTGGACCCCGCCAATTGCCACCAGAATTGGCGCACGCACGAAGCTTACAAACCCGCGAGCGTTCTCGCGGTCAATCGCGGAGCCGCCTATTTGGACGGCATGCTGTTTCGCGGCACCGAAGACGGGCGCGTGCTGGCCTACGACTTCAAGACCGGCAAGCGGGTCTGGGCCACGACCGTCGCCGATCCGAAACTCGGCGAATCGACACCTGCCGCCCCGATCGCCTGGAACGGGCTCGTGTTCATCGGCAACGCCGGTGGAGACAACAAGGGCGTGAAGGGGCGCATGTATGCGCTAGACGCCAAGACCGGCAAGATCGTCTGGGAGTTCTATCTGGTTCCCAAGACCGCGGGCGATCCCATTCGCGGACCTCAAGGCGCAACGCCGCTCGACGGGTCGACCTGGAAGAACGCCTCGGATACGCCCATCACCGGCGGCGCGACCTGGACATCCTATACGTTGGATCCGGCGACGGGGCTGCTGTACGTCCCCGGCGGCAATCCCGGGCCTGATTTCGCGAGCGGCCCGCGCGGAGGCTCGAATCTCTACTCGGGCTCTGTCGTCGTGCTGGATGCCAAGACCGGCGCGTACAGAAACCATTTCAAGCTCGTTCCGAAGGACTGGCACGATTGGGACGTCTCCACTGCCCCGGCCCTGATTCACACGAGGGGCGGCAAGACACTTCTGTCGGTCGCGCCTAAGGATGGACATCTCTACGGCTTCGATCTCGCTAGCACCACGCTGCTCTACCGCACCCCGGCCACGCGGATCGAGAACGCAGCCGCGCCGTTCGTGGTCGGCAAGGCTGTACATTTCTGTCCAGGGTCGGTCGGCGGCGCGGAATGGAACGGCCCGGCCTACGATCCGGTGACCAACCTGGTGCTTGTCGGCGAAGTCGAGTGGTGCGCCACGGTGACTATGCAGAAGGACGAACAAATCCGGAAAGTTAAACTTGGTCAGCCCTGGTCAGGCATGGCGACGCACAATCCCTACAACACTTACGGCGTCCCAGACCCGTTCGGAAAATGGGCTGGGTGGGTTTATGCCATAGACGCCGATACAGGCGCGTGGAAGTGGCGGCTGAAATCCAATTACCCGATTTTAGGTGGCATGACTCCGACGGCCGGCGGCCTCGCATTCTTCGGTGATATGGGCGGCAACTTCTATGCGCTGAACGCCGCCAACGGCCGGCGGCTTTGGGGCAGGAAGATCGGCGGCGCCATTGGCGGCGGCGTGATCACTTACGCCACGAACGGCGTGCAAAAGATCGCCGTTGCGACCGGCTTTACATCCATCCTTTGGCCAACAGAGGTCGTAACCGGTAAGGTCGTGATCCTTGGTTTGGGTGACGCGGTTGCAACCCCGCCTTCGCCAGAAAGCTCTCGTCTCGCAACCCCGACCGGGTGACGACGTACATCAACGACTGGTGCTGGGCCGACACGCTATCCGGTGTCGTCGCAAGAGCCTCAACGCTCCTGCGATCCAACGCCACCTCGATGCTCGCTCCGAGCCTACCCCGTCCGCGTCACCTGCAAGGGTGAACAATAGGTCTCACACGGCGGATGCGAACTACCGAGTCAGCGCGGCTAGGCCTACGGATGCGTGCGGCGCCCTCGACCAGATCGGTCATATGCGCCGCAGCATTGGTTGTCAGCGGCTGAAGGGTGAAGCCAGGCCTGGGCGCGACGAGCGCGGCCATGTCCCGAGCCAGATCGAGCTGTTCCTCCGAGCCCGTGGCGAGCAATGCGATCACTAGGTTCTCAAGCACGGTGACCGGACGTGCAGGGACGCCACCTCCGCGGAACCATTGTCCGGCATGGCGACATCGCCTTCGATCGAGGAAGCGGCCGACGGTGACCCGCTCGGCTGGGCGCCTCCCTCATTGTCCCACCTGGCAAGCGCGCGATGGCGCTGTTTCAGGCGGTCGTTAACGGTGGCAGAGCCATCTCTATACATGCGGCCAACTCCTTCATCGTGGGGCTCGGGCCCTATTGGTAGCCAACGTTCATCACGTAATCGCGGAGCATCTTTGCCTCGTCCTCCGCCTCAGCCAGTAGGTTCGGCAGAGCGTCCCGCGCATAGAGAATCCCGATGGGCACTCCGTCCAGATCAAGGATGGGAATCCGCAGCAGGCCGCGGCCTTTTATAGCGACCCACACATCGTGCAGCAGCTCGTTGGGCCGGCACGACAAGACCTCGCGCGTCATGATAGTGTCCACCCGGGCGGCGCGAGGGCCTGCGTCGCAGCGCCCCATCTGAGCGACAAGGTCGGTCTTGGTGACGACGCCGACCATGCATCCGTCCGGCCCGCGCACGACGATCAGCGCGACGTGAGGCTTGGACATCAGGTCGGCCGCCTGCTTGATCGTAGCGCCGGCGTCGACGACAACGAGGCGCTGGCGCGCGGTATGCAGCATTTGCTCGACGAACATTCCTGTCCTTTCGTTCGACCGCTCGTTCACGTCAGATCGGCATGCGATAGCCGTAGAATTCGTGGTCTTCGTTGTAGCCGCCCTGGCCGGCGCCGAGGTCGGTGAAGTCGGCCACGAACTCGATGGCCGCGATCCACTTGACCATCTTGAAGCCCAGCTCGTTCTCGCATCGCAGGCGCAGCGGCGCACCGTGCAGCATGGAGACCGGCGCGCCGTTCATCTCGTAGGCCAGCAGGGT
>JBBRPO010000086.1:0-7704 GCA_038227865.1 Caulobacterales bacterium | reverse complement strand
TTGCGATCCGTCGAAGGCGGCTTGGAGGAAGTGCGAGACGTCTTCGCCGGACGCTGGAGCCGAAGCACCATCTCGATCAGCTCAGCCTTGCTCAGAAGCTCAAGATCCAACCGGCCCATGCCATCTTGAATCAGCGATCACCCCCTCCGCAAGGGGGTGGGTAATTACAGGTGGAAGAGCTAAGACAACTCGGCTGTATCCGGAATTCCCGGAATTCCGGTGACGCTGCGTTTAATTGAGAGGCTCTCCAGCCAGGGCTGGACATGATCCGACCCGCCCGAACCGTGCTTCCGAGAGTTACTCACCCTGTAACACAGCGCGGCGACGGGCGCCTCCAACCCGTGATCAAACTTCATGATTGCAATATGCATAAAAATAGTCTATCCTTTTCTTCATGTTCCCCACCGCCACCGCCACCGATTTCGTCCCGCCTTTCACCGCACCAAGGACGAGCGGCCACCGTATCTACGGTGATTAACGGTGGTTTTGACGTTTCAGCAAAGTTCTCGACTGGGAAAGCGTCGTGCTTCGATCCCGTCGCCGCCTAAAACCACCCTCGGGCCGACTTCCAAAGCAGCCTCCTGGAGGTCGGGTTCATGGACGGTGCGGCCGCTGAATCTTCCCGCGCGGTCGCCGAAATTCGACTCCCAAGGAGCGCTGATGAGGTTGCGAATCGTTCTGGTTTTGGCCGCGATCGGTGCGGGGATGCTCTCGGTGACCGTGGCGAGGGCTGAGCCGGCCGGCCATGTCACCGGCGTCGGCGGCGTCTTCATCAAGAGCAAAAATCCCAAGGCGCTATCTGATTGGTATCGCGATGTTCTCGGCTTGCCGATCAAACCTTGGGGCGGAGCGACGCTGTCCTATGACGCACCGGGCCATCCGTCCGTGGTCGTCTGGTCACCGTTTCCCGAGACCAGCGACTACATGGCGCCGTCAACCCGCGAATTGATGATCAACTTCGCGGTCGATGACATGGACGCGATTGTCGCGCGCCTGACCTCGAAGGGCGTGCCCATTCTCCGGCGCGACGACAAGGATCCCAACGGCAGGTTCGCCTGGATACTCGACCCCGACGGCACCAAGGTCGAACTCTGGCAACCGAAGTAGCCGCATCCAGTCGCCGGCCCGGGCGCCGCGCCGCCAGATCGGAGGGCGGGTCAGGATGGAGGAGCGAGGGCTGTGCGTTCCAGCTCCGCCCGGGCCAGTTCGGCGAGGTCTCCCAGGCGGGCCAGTTCCTGCTCGTTAAGGTCGCGGGGCCGGGTATCGAGGATGCAAAGCGTGCCAATGCAATGACCGTCCGCCACGATCAGCGGATATCCCGCGTAGAACCGGACCCGCGGCATGTCCGTCACGATCGGGTTCTCGGCGAAGCGCGCGTCAAGCAGCGCGTCGGGCACGATCAGGGGCTGGCGGCTCAACACCGCGTGCGCGCAGAAGGATTCGTCGCGTGGCGACTCGCTGGCTTCGATGCCGCAGGTGGATTTGAACCATTGGCGATTCTCGTCGACCAGCGAGATCAATGCGAACGGCACATCGAAGTGCGCCGCGGCCAGGCGGGTGATGCGGTCGAAGCGCTCCTCCGGGGGCGTGTCCAGGATCTGAAGGCCCCGAAGCGCCGCCAGCCGCGGGACCTCGTTGCTGGGCAGGTCGGCGCGGCGCCAGCGGCACGCGCGCCGCATCAGGGCCGCCCTCAGCCGCGCCCTGGCGTAGCTGGAGGAGAACGGTTCGATCAGCCAGTCGTCGAACAGATGCCCGGCCTCGCCGTTGCGGTCTTCGCCGGCCGAGATCAGCATGACGGAGATGTCGGTATCGAACGCCCGGACCGCCCGCGCCGTCGCCTCGGCCGCGCCGCCGCCCGTGTCTTCCAGGATCAGCAGGCTGGGGTGTTCGGCGGCGGCGGCCTGGGCGGCCTCGGCCACGGGGGTGGCGATGGTCCGAACCTGCTCATCCTCGAGGGCCTTGGTCAGGGCCTGGATCCGGTCCGGCGTTCCGAACGCCACCAGAACCGTCGATCCGACCAGCGCCTGGTTGACCACGGTTTCGGCGGAGAAGTCCACGACCGGACTCTGAAGCGCGTCTCCGCGAAGCTCGATCTCCTGGCCCTCGGCGGCCGCGAATATTTCCAGCCCGCCCCCACCGTCGCCCGCCCCGTTGCCCGCGCCATCGTCTGACCGGATGCCGGCGATCAGGGCGTCCAGCGCGTCATCGCTACGTTGGGGATCGTGATGGGTCAGGGCCAGCCGCTTGGCCCCCGCGAACCGCGCCACGGCGATCGCATATTCGATCGTGCTGTGACCCCAGCCGACCTTCGACGCATATTCGCTGGCCACATACTGGGCGTCGTGGATCACCAGATCCGCGCCGGCCAGGAAGTCCGCGTGGCGACGGTCCTGGCCGTGGATCGGGCCGGGGTTCTCGGCCAGCGGCCGCGAGTGAGGTTCGTGATCGGTGGCGTAGACCACCGAGGCGCCGTCGGCCTCCAGGCGATAACCCAAGGTCAGGGCCGGATGGTTCAGATACTGCGCGGTGACGCCGATGTCCTCGATCTGCAGCGTGCCTTCAACGAGGTCGTGATAGTGAATATTCGCGCCCAATTGGTCGAGATCTATGGGGAAATAGGCGTGCTGCATCTGGCCGGCCAGCGTGTCGTGCACCGTCTGGCGCAGCCCGCGCGGCGCATAGATGTGCCACTCGTTACCTGGAACGAACAGCGGCGCGAAGAACGGCAACCCCTGGATATGGTCCCAGTGCGTATGGCCGATCAGGATGTGGCCGCGAAGCGCGCCACCCGCCGCCATCAGTTCCCGCCCAAGCACCGCCGCGCCGGTCCCGATGTCCAGGAGCACCAGGGCGCCGCCATCGGAGCGCACCGTGACGCACGACGTATTGCCGCCATAGCGGACGGTGGCCTGGCCGGGCGTCGCTATCGATCCTCGGGTCCCGTAAAATCGAACGCGCATTCATACCTCACGGCCAAGGCGATATTCGCAAACATAGGCGAAATTGGCCCTGTACCCACGTTCGATAGCGCACCCTCGAGGAAAACGCCCGTTCTTCGGGCCGTCAGGTCCTCAAAATACCAGCGTCGCCCAGAGCGCCTTTATGGATCACACCGCCTCGGCCAAGGGCAGGGTCTCACGAAGCTGGCGCTTGAGAAACTTGCCGCTGGCGTTGCGGGGCAGGGGCTCGCCGACGATCCACAGATAGCGGGGGATCTTGTGCCTCGCCATGATCACCGCGCAGTGCTCGCGCAGCCCGGCGGCATCGAGCGATTGGCCGGCGCGGGGAAAGATCGCGGCCGCCACTTCCTCGCCCAGGCGATCGTCGGGAACGCCGAATACGCTGCACTCGGCCACCGCAGGGTGCCGATAGAGGCAGGCCTCCACCTCGGCGCAATAGACGTTCTCGCCGCCGCGCAGCACCATGTCCTTCTTTCGGTCGACGATGAAGATGAAGTCGTCCTCATCGAGGCGGGCGATGTCGCCGGTGTGCAGCCATCCGTCGGTGATGCTCTCGGCGGTGGCGTCGGGGCGGTTGATATAGCCCTTGATCACCTGCGTGCCCCGCACCCAAAGCTCGCCCACCTCGCCTTGAGCGACGGCGGCGCCTTCGTCATCGACGCATTTGACCTCGAAATCCGGCATGGCGGGGCCGGCGCTGGCGGGTTTGTCCACGAAGAAGTCGGCCGATACCGCCGTGATGATCCCGCAGGTTTCCGTCATGCCATAGCCGGTGTTGGGCCTGGCCGTGGCCACGGTGGAATCGATCTTGGCGACCAGGTCGGGCGGGAGTTGGGCGCCGCCGCCGCCAAGCGACATCAAGCTCGACAGATCGTGGCTGTCGAAGTCCGGATGGCTGATCAGCTCGCGCGACATCACCGGAACGCCGCTCATCGCGGTGACTTTCTCCCGCTGGATCAGAGTCAGGGCGGTCTTGGCGTCCCAGCGATACATAAGCACCATCTTGCCGCCGGCCGCCGTGATCGCATAGGCGCCGCAGTTGTTGGCCGTGACATGGAACAGCGGCGTGGTCAGCAGGGCGATCGGCACGGGAACGGGCGCGGCGGGGTCGGGAACCACCCCTGTCGCCCGCTGGGTGGCCAGGGCCGTGGCCTGACCCGAGAACATCAGGCTGAACAGGTTGGCGACGCAGCCCCGATGGGTGAGCTGGGCGCCCTTGGGAAAGCCGGTGGTGCCCGAGGTGTAGAAGATGCAGGCGTCGTCATCCGGCTCGATGGCGGCGTCCGGCATGTCGCCGCCGTGACCGATCACCGTGCTCCAGGCGGTCACACCGCTGGGCGTCGCGCCATTGGGCGTGGCGTCTGTCCGGGTCGCCACGATGGTGATGCCGGCGGTGGTTTCGGGTCTTTCGATCAGGCGCGCTAAGCGTTCGCCGTCGCAGAAGATCACCTTGGGCGCGGAATCCTTGAGGGCATAGTCGATCTCCTCGGGCACCCACCAGGCGTTCATGCCGACAACGGCCACGCCGAGGCAGACGCAGGCCCAATAGACCAGGATCCACTCCGGATAGTTGCGCATGGCGATCGCCACCCGGTCGCCGCGCGCCACCCCCTGGGCCGTCAGCCAGGCGGCGATGGAATTGACCCGGAGATGGGCCTCGCCATAGGTGATGCGCTCGTCGCCGTAGATCAGATATTCGCGGTCGGCGAATGCCGTCGAAGCCAGCCAGAGGTCGCGCACAGTGGCCGGGGCGTTCTTGTAAGCGCGAAGCGGAACGCCGCGGACCTGGATCGTCTCGATCTCGAACGCCGCGCCCGGCGCGATCAACTCGGCCCAGGCGGTCTTCAGTTCTTTGTAGTGCATGTGGATTTTCCCTAGATATCCAGCCGGTAGACGCGCCTGGCGGTATCGCTGAACAGGGCGGTCTTCTCGTCCGCCGAATAGCCCTGGCTGAGAACCTTGAAGGCGTTCCAAAGCACGTCGTAGGTGCAACTGCCGATATCGACCGGAAAATTGCTCTCGAACATGCAGCGTGTGGGTCCGAAGGCCTGGATGCAGGCGTCGATATAGGGCCGCCATTCCGCCGCCAGTTGGGTGGAGGAGGCCGGGCTCGCCGCCATGAACGAGCCGAAGCCCGGAAACACCATCGCCAGGCCGCCCAGCTTGACGAACACATTGGGCAGGGCCGCCAGGGCCTGGATATTGGCCAGCCAGCCGGCGAATCGTTCCTCGCGCCGGCCGGCATAGACGCCGATGCCAAGGGGCGTACCGACGTGATCCAGCACGATCGTGGTGTCCGGAAAGGCCCGCGCCAGGTCCACCAGATCGCCTAGCTGAGGCTCCAGCATCCAGGCGTCGAAGGACATGTCCAGCGGCGCCAGTTGGGCGAACCCTTCGCGAAAGCGCGCGTCGAGATACAGGCCGGCCGGCCGGTGACCCAGGGGGCCGAGCACGGCCGGATCGGGGTCCGACGAGGCGGCATGGCGAATGCCGCGGAACCGCCCGCCACCGGCGGCGATGTGGGCTTCCAGCACGGCCCGAGCGGGGGCGCCGATGGTCAGATCGACATGGCCGACGATGCCGGCGCAGGCCCGTGAATCTCCATAGAGACCGCTGGAGGCCATCGCCGCGACGCCATTGACGAATTCCGTCTCGCCAACCGGGCGGAAGGCCGGCGCCGCGTCGGCGCGGTACATCGACCCGCATTCCATGTAGACGGTGCCGATCACGTTATGGCCGCGCGTCATGTCGGCCAGCAACTCGTCGAACAGATAGTGGGGAACCATCCGCAGCATCGCCTCGAAGCCGTGACGCGGCGGCGGCAGGTCGCCGGTGTTTCCCTGAGTTCGGTCCCAAAGATGATGGTGTGGATCGATGATCGGCAGGTCGGGTTCGAGAATGGCCTCGGGCATCGCATGTCCTCCGGAAGGGATGGCGCTCTTGGCGACGCCTGACCCCGCCTCATGCCTCGCGTCCGCGCGCCGCGCAACCCTGGGGCGGCGGGATGATTGCGCCTTGCGGCGCCCGGCCGGATCGGCCACATCCCCGTTCGCCCATGCGCCACGTCCTCACCCTTGTCGCTCCCGACCACGACGGTTTGCGGGAAAGCCTCGATCATGCGCTCGAGGCTCTGGCGGGAGCGGGGCGGCCGATCGCCGACACCGGGATTCTGAGCGACCGGGCTATGGACCTGTTCGTCGATGGCGGCGATCTGGCCGCGTTGCGGGTCCGGGCCGCCACCGCTTTCGCGGGCCTGGCCGTCGATGTCTGCGTTCAGCCGGCCGAGGGCCGCCGCAAGCGGTTGCTGCTGGCCGACATGGACTCCACCATCATCGATTGCGAGTGCCTGGACGAACTGGCCGATTTCGCGGGCGTCAAGGCCGAGATCGCGGCCATAACCGAGCAGGCGATGGCCGGGGAGCTGCCGTTCGAAGCGGCCTTGATCGAACGCGTGTCGCGGCTGGCGGGCCTGGGCCTCGGCGCCTTGCAAGACACCTACGATCAACGTGTGCGGCTGAACCCGGGCGCGGCCACACTGGCGCGCACCATGGCCGCTCACGGCGCCCGTTGCGTGCTGGTTTCCGGCGGTTTCGACTTTTTCACCGCGCAGGTCGCGGCGGCGGCGGGCTTCGCCGCGCACCGGGCCAATCGGTTGATCGACGATGGTGCGCGGCTGACCGGCGCGGTCGCCATGCCGATCCTCGGCCGAGAGGCCAAGCTGACGGCCTTGAACGAAGAGGCGGCGGCGCTGGGCCTGGCCCTTGGCGAAACCCTCGCCGTCGGTGACGGCGCCAACGACCTGGCCATGATCGAGGCCGCCGGCCTGGGTGTCGCCTGGCGGGCCAAGCCGATCGTCGCCGCCCGCGCCGACGCCCGCGTCGATCATACCGACCTGACCGCCCTGCTGTATTTCCAGGGCTACGGCGCGGACCAGTTCGCATGACCCTGCCGCGCCGGGTGGAGGCCGTGATCTTCGACATGGACGGCCTTCTGGTCGACACCGAGACCATGTTTCGCGACGTGATGATGGAGGTCAGCCGCCGGCGGGGCGTGCATCTGCCGCTGGAGGTATTTCTGCGCATGGTGGGTCTCCAGCACGAGGCCAGCCGCGTGGTGGCCCTTGACCACTTCGGCGCGGATTTCGACTATGAGTCCTGGATCGCCGACGCCTGGGCGCTCGCTCACGCCCAGATCGAGGCGGGGGTGGCGGTGAAGGCCGGGGCAATCGAACTGCTGGATTTCCTCGAGGCGGAAGGAATTCCCCGCGCGGTCGCCACCTCCTCCGGTCATGCGACCGTGGCGCGCCAGCTTGGCCCCAACGGTCTGCTGGCCCGGTTTCAGTCGGTGGTGGCGGCCGGCGACTACGACCGGGGCAAGCCCAATCCCGACCCGTTCCTTGTCGCCGCCGCGCGTCTGGGTGTCGATCCCGCCGCCAGCCTGGCCCTCGAGGACTCTCACAACGGCGTGCGCGCCGCCCATGCCGCCGGCATGATGACCATCATGGTGCCCGACCTGCTTGAGGCCACCGACGAGATGCGGTCGCTGTGCGTGGCGGTGACCGACACCTTGCATGAGGCCAGAAGACTGGTGGCGGCGCAGCGGCCGCCAGGGCTCCGAATCGGGGTTAACGATTGGTGAAGCCGAGTAGGTTTTGGAGGTAAGTTGAGTCCCAGCCGGCTCTCTTGCGCCTCAGTTTGAGTGTCCGTTTATCCTTGACGGCCCGAACAAGGTTAATAGCGAAGTG
>JBBRPO010000085.1:0-7924 GCA_038227865.1 Caulobacterales bacterium | reverse complement strand
CGTCACCGCGATCCCCGCCTCCTGCTCCCGCAGAATGCCGATGATCTGCTCCTCGTTGAATCTCGACTTCCTCATCCGTCCGTCCCTTCTGCATGGGCCGGACTCTAGCTATTTCTGGAGGAGTTTCAGGGGGTCACGTCAACCACGGCTACCCTTCCCAGTCTAATCCGGCCGTTCCTAGTTCCGGCCAAGGGCCTGGGCACCGTCGGCGACTGGTCGAAGCTGGACGCGAACAAGGCGGTCACCTGGGGCCCCGGCCCGACGATGCAGGACAAGCCCTCGCCCGACGGCAACTACTTCACCCGCCCGGGCCGCGGCATGGCGAGCGGACGGCCGCTGGATGTGCTGGCGACCGGAGCTCGCTCTGGCGTGTTCAGCGTCTACATCCGCGATCCCCGCGCGACCTCCAACGCCGACGGCACCGCCGCCGAATTCCGCCAGGCTGGCTATGCGGTCAGCCTCGCCAGATGCCCGATCAACCCGCAGGCCGCCACGGCCAAGCGGTGGCTCAAGGTGACCGCGCCCGGCAAGGCACCGGCCTTCCTGTCGGTCGGCCCCCTGGTGTCCGGCGGCGCGGGCTACACGCTGTTCCTCGCCGACGAGCAACTGTCCCCACTGACCGGCCGAGACGCCACGCTCTACACGGACAACTGCGCGGGGCGCTGAGCGGCCTCCTGCCGCTGCGAGGGGGAGGTCAGCGCTTCCAAGCGGACTCACCAACCGTCCTCTGCTGGTGGGGAGTCGCCGTTGCGATCCGTTCCTCCCGCGCCCCTGCGTCGCGCACAAGATGCGGTTCAAATCCCGGTCAGGGCGCAGTTGGTTCAAGGAAGCAATTCTCGCAGTAGAACCTCCACATCTCGCGATTTGCCGTCGCGCGCGACTGTCAGCGTCATTTTCGTTGCGACCGGACGTCGTACCAATCGGCCGAAGTCCCAACCCGACAAGTCAGAGGCCGGCCTGCCATCGACAGCAGTAATTGCATCGCCGACTTCGAGCCCTGACACGTCCGCAGGTCCGCCTCTGATCACGGAACCAACCTTGAATTCGCGAGCGTCCTCCTTCTCGACGGTAATACCCACGCGGTCGAAGGCTTCACGTGAATATGCTTTTTTCCCGTCCAGCCAAATCTGGCCGTGCGCATAGTCTAAGTCTAGCGTGAAGTTAGAGAGAACTGAGTTACCCAAAATACCGGCCGACGAGCGCGAGGACAGAGAGCCATTCTTATCTTCGGCATAGTAGGAAACAACGCCTGGAAACGCGAAATTAGCAAATTGGATGTCAGCGCGACTTGCCCAAAGTGTGAACGATCCACCGACGCCGCCAAAGCCGCGAAGTTCAAGTCCGCGCAGCTGCTCCTTTAGCCCGTGCCGCGTCGCCCATTTCCCTTGAACAGTAAGTGGTTCCGGAAAGCCCGTATCCAAGGCCACGTCGCCCGACTGGCGATTAATACTGGCAGCAAAAAGAGGCATGTCCTCCTCAAAGACAATCGGGACTGAGGCGCCGCTGCCGTGATGCCGATATGTGGCGAGGGGCTGGAGGGTGACCTCCTGTCGGGGATAGTCAATGCGCACGGCGAACCGCTCGAAGAGCTCCAGACCGAGGATGCCCGCAAACGGCGCCTTGTTGCCACGCTCAACCGTGTCGAAATCGAGAGGGACAATTCCGAAGGGGACGGAGCGCATTGTCATTCCGCCGATGTCCAACCGATTGACGGTTGCGAACTGGAAGTCTCGTACGGCCTCCCCAGCGCCGGATGCCTGACCGCCGCCAACGCTCTCCAGACCAAGCGCTTTCGCTGCCTCCGGAGTGAGGGTGGCACGACCTCCCGTGTCCAGAATGAATGAAAATGGACCCTTGCCGTTAAGCTTGGCCTGGATGGCGATAAATCCGTCGATCTCGACTGGCACGACGGTCTTGTTATTCCCTACTGTGAAGTCCGTAGGCTGCTGAGGCGCCCGAAAATCGCTGTCGATGGTGCGCGAGAACTCGACATGATCGACGTGGATATTGTCCGCGTTCTGGGCTGAACCCTCGTCCTCCACGATTTTGAACGGGAGAACTATACCGCCCGTCGCGCGATGGTCGTCGTAGCGTGTCGTGCGGATTGTTTGTGGCAGTTCCTGCACCGTTTGCGCGAGCAGGCTGGTCTTCTTGTCGAACCACAATTCGACAGGGCGGCCATGTGGGGGAGTTGCAAGAACAACGACGAATGCCGCGCCGTTTTCCCCTCCCTGCCCCAGTGTCTCCAAGTGCGCCCCAAGCGCATTGGGCTTGAGATAACCGCGCTTGGCTAGCCAAGCATCGGTGATGTTCGTCATCTGGGCAAATGCAGAATTGATGGGGTGTACGCCGCCTGATCTGCCTTTGCTCCAACGGGTGCGCCCGTCCCAGATTTCCACTGTCTTGAACAAGCCGAAATCGCGTGATTCCCGCGTCCGGCCGGTAGCCAGATCGACGACCTGTTCCCAATGCGTATCCACCCCTTTGACGTGGTCAGCGCCGGTCATGACCACAGCACCCGCGCGATCCCAAGCCACACCACCCGCTGCTTCACGCGCAAGCCGAAGTTCCGCTTCCGCCGTTTCGGCAGGTCCAGCGTTCGCGGCCCCGGTGACGACGATGGCGATCGCCGCCAGAAGAACGGCGATGGAGTGTTTGGTGCTCATAAAGAAATATAACCGCCGCAGATGACTAGTTGCCCTTGCACGCATTTGATCCTGTTGGCGACTGACTCGCTGCGGCATGGTCGTTAACGTCGTGTTTAGGTCGGGTGCCGTCGGGAGCGCCGTGCCCGAAACTCACCGTCGGGCGTAATATTCTAGCGCGTCTGCCTTTGCCAACAACCATGCCTAAACGCCGCCGGATCACCCGGACATCGCTGACCCGGATGCTTCCGCGCCTATAGCGCCCCTGCGGGCGTTGTCAGCCCAAAATGATTGGGCGTCGGGTTTCCGCTTCGGCACCCTGTTTTTCAGGCAGCCGACAGGGTCCGCAGAGAGAAAGCGAGAAAACCCGGGCGACCACGACCACCGACAACGGGATCAAATTACCGCCTATTTCCTAACGAACCATTTTGCTTTGACAGTGCCCGACGGCGGCTTCTCCGGGGGATCGATGGAGCGCCCGGGACTGAAGCGCCTGCTCGCCGACATCGAAGCCGGCCACGTCGATGTGGTGGTGGTCTACAAGGTCGATCGCCTGACGCGGTCGCTGACCGACTTCGCCCGCATCGTCGACACCTTCGACAAGGCCGGAGCCTCGTTCGTCTCGATCACCCAGTCGTTCAACACCACCAGCTCGATGGGCCGGTTGACCTTGAACGTCTTGCTGTCGTTCGCGCAGTTCGAGCGCGAGGTCACCGGCGAGCGCATCCGCGACAAGATCGCTGCCTCCAAGGCCAAGGGCATGTGGATGGGCGGCATCCTCCCGCTCGGATACGACTCGTCGGACCACGTCCTCAAGGTCAACGATGCCGAAGCCGGGATCGTCCGCCACATCTTCGCGCGCTACCTCAAGCTGGGTTCGGTCCATGTCCTGCGCGACGAGCTGGAGCGCAGAGGGATCCGCTCCAAGGCGTGGACCACCAGGGCCGGGCGCGCCATGGGCGGTCAGGTCTTCAACCGCGGCGCGCTCTATCACCTGCTGCAGAACCGGCACTATGTCGGCGAGATCCGCCATCGCGACCAGAGCCACCCCGGCCTGCACGTCGGCATCGTCGATCCCAAGCTGTTCGAGGCCGTGCAGCGCAAGCTGGAGAAGAACCGGGTCAAACGACGCGCGCCAGTTCCGCACGCCGACATCGCCCAGCTCACCGGCAAGGTGTTCGATCAGGAGAGCAATCCGTACAGTCCGGCCTTCTCCCTCGGACGCCACGGCCATCGCTACGGCTACTACGTACGGGGCGACATCCAGCAGGGCCGGGCAGGGGACAGCGACGCGCCGCCGAGGTTGCCGGCCGGTCCGCTCGATGCGGCCATACTGGAGCACCTGCAGCGGCTAAGCGGGCGCAGGCATGCTGACTGGACTGAGCTTGCTCCCATGCTGCTGCGGCTGGAAATCCGCGCCGAGGAGGCACGGCTGACGCTCGACGCCGACAGCCTGTTCGGCGAGGACCACCCCGACCTCGCCATGGGCGACCTACGCGCGAGGCTGGACGCGGGCGAGCGACTGGCCATCGGTCGCGGGTTCACCCAAACCATCGAGATCGCCATCCCCGGTCGGCTGCAGTTCCGTGGCGGCCGGACCTGGCGTAGCCACGCCACCCAGGCCTCCCGCATCGACGCCTCGCTGGTCGGCGCGCTCAAGACCGCGCACGACATCCTGGCCAATGCCGGCCTCGCGCCAGAAAAGCTGCGCAGTGGCGCCCAGGCTCCGACCGACGCCTATAGTCGGCGACTTGCGCGACTGGCCTTTCTCGCGCCCGACATCCAGGCCGCCGTGCTCGAAGGGCGCCAGCCGATGGGGATGACCGTGGCCGGGCTGATGGCGGTAGCGACAAAGCTGGCGTGGGCCGAACAGCGGGCGGCCATGCTGCATTCCACTTGAAGCTGAAAGAAGAATTAGCGACAGAGCGGCTCCAATTATCCTGCGAGGCGCAACCGTGGCCGACAGCATGCTTAAAAATACCGTCGTGGTCGTCACGGCGTTCGTCGCCAACAACCCGTGCAGCGCCAGTGATCTGCCTGGGCTGATTGCTCTGGTGCAGTCCGCACTGACCGGGACGGCGGAGCCGCCGCCCGCGGCCCAGCAGGAACCGGCCGTCCCAATCCGGTCGTCCATCAAACCGGACGGGATCGTCTGTCTGGAAGACGGCAAGGTCTTCAAATCTCTGAAGCGACATATCCGCACCGATCACAATCTGGATCCGGCGGGCTACCGCGCGAAGTGGGGTCTGAGGAGCGACTATCCGATGGTGGCTCCCGACTACTCCGCGACGCGGTCGGCGTTAGCCAAGGCCTCACACCTGGGGCAGGGCGGTCGTCGAGCCGTGGCGGAGGCGTCGCCCAAGCGCGCGCCCGCCCGCAAGCCCAGCGCTAAACGCTCCCCTGTAACCGAGTAGGGTGCCAGGAGAGGGTCATGACGGGCCCTAGACCTCTCGTCGGTGCCGATCCAACCCGCGCGATCGACTCTCGCGTCCCAGCGCCAAAAGCGCGTTCTCGCACAGCCTCCACCCTCAACGGCGGTTTAGGCCGTCCGCTCCTAAGGTTTCCGCAAACAGCGCGGCTGGCCTGCGCCACCGCCGGCCATTCCCTTATTCGCCAAACCGACCGGTTGAACCGTGGCTCTGGGATGTTGACGGGCCAACCAGCCGGAAGGCCCGAGCGTCGAGTTGAAAGGGCGAGCGTCGCCGGACTAAGTTCGGGGTCAGGTTAAAAGGGGGATTGCGATGACGTTACGACGGCGCAGGCTGGCGGCTTTGGTGGGCGGGGGCGTCCTGTTCATCGCCGGTGGGGCAGATGCCCAGGCGGCTCCGACGCCCGCCACCTTCACGACCCCCGACGGTTGGCGGCTGACCGTCAAGGGGCCGGTGTCCGACCTCGCGCCGCCCGAGGCCAACCTCTCGGTCAAGATTGTCTCTGTCGGCCCGGCTGTCGACGCCAAGGCGGCGGTGGATAAAGCCTGGCGGCTGGCGGACGCGGCCCCCGGTCATGCCGTTCAGCTAATCACGCCACTACCCGGCCGTAACGGCTGGGACGAAAAAGCCGTTATCGCTTACGAGACCTCGGCCGGAGAGCATCTGGTTCTTCAGGCCATTGCCGAGCGCAAGGCGGACGCATGGACCGTGGTCCTGCTAAAGGGCGACGAGGGCACGGCCGAGAAGCGAGGAGGCCCCCTCGGCGTTGCCTTGGCCAGCTTGCGCCCGGCCGGCTACGCGAAAGAGAATTTCGCGGGCAAGGCTGCCCTCCCGCTAACGCCGGAACGCGTTCAGGCGCTGCTAGATCTCGTGCGGACCGCCGCGGATGAGCTGAAAGTTCCTGGCGTCGGCATCGCTCTCATTCAGAATGGCAAGATCCTTTATGAGGGCGGCGTTGGCGTGCGCGAGTTGGGCAAGCCTGAGCCCGTCGACGCCCATACGCGCTTCATCATTGCATCCAACACCAAGGGCATGACGACGCTGCTGCTGGCCCGCGCGGTGGACGCCGGGCTGCTGGCTTGGGACGAGCCGGTGACAAAGGCTTATCCCGCCTTTCGCCTGGGCAGCGATGACACCACCCGCTCGGTCCTGATCCGCAACCTGGTCTGCGCCTGCACCGGCCTGCCGCGGAAGGACTATGAGCTGCTGTTCACCAACACGCCGAAGACGCCGGCCGCGTCGACCTTCACATTCCTTGCGGCCACCGAACCGACCAGCAAGTTCGGCGAGGTGTTCCAGTACAACAACTTGATGGCGTCGGCGGCCGGCTATGTAGCCGGTCTCGCCTTCTACCCGAAGCTTGAGATGGGCGCGGCCTATGACCGTGCGATGCAGACCCAGATCTTCGATCCCCTTGAGATGAAGGACACCACCTTCAACATGGACGCCGCCCTGCGCCTGGACCACGCCAGCCCGCACGGCGAGGACCCGGACGGTCATGTGAAGGTGCTGGGTGAAGAGCTTAATCGCACCTTCACCTCCGCCCGGCCGGCCGGCGGGGCGTGGTCATCCCCACACGACATGATTCTCTACGTCCAGGATGAGCTTACCAAGGGACAGCTTCCGAACGGGCATCGTCTGGTCAGCGAGAAGAACCTGCTGATCCGCCGTGCCCGGGGCGTGCCCGTCAGTGAAGACGCCTGGTACGGCATGGGGCTGATGGAGGACGCCACCTGGGGCGTTTCGGTGATCCATCACGGCGGAGACCTGGCCGGGTTCCACAGCGACATCATCGCCATCCCCGACGCCAACGTGGGCGCGGTGATCCTGACCAACGCCGACAAGGGCGTGTACATCCGCCGCCCGTTCCTGCGCCGTCTGCTGGAAATACTCTACGACGGGCGCCCCGAGGCGGTGGCCGACGTCGCTGCGGTGGCGGCTAGAGAGGAGGCGCAGCGGAAGGTCGACCGTGCGCGGCTGGTAATCCCCGCCGCCGCCCAGGAGACAGCGGGCCTGGCCGCCGTCTACCGTAACCCGTCGCTGGGCGCGCTGAAGATCGAGCGCCACGGACCGATGCTGACCTTGGTCGGCACAGCCTGGTCGAGCGAACTGGCCACCCGCAAGAATGACGACGGGACCACCTCACTGGTGACGATCGACCCGCAGATCGAAGGCCTCGAGTTCGTGATCGGGAAGAACGGGGGAAAGCGTACGCTGACGACGCATGATGGGCAGCATGTGTATGTGTTCGATGAGGGGGCTTGAGGGGCAGCGTGAGGCTTGTTTGCTCCAACAGCCGACATTGTGTCTGCTCCCGCAACGCATTCAGCCGGTTGGCCAGTGGCTCGAAGAGGCCTGACCGACTACCTCGCCGAGGAACAGATCGACCATGACGGCGGCGAGCAACGTCGCGCCCACACCGACAACGCGGGGCTTCCCAAACCAAGGGGTGATCGTCTCCAAGGGCTTGGTCCAAGTGACGCGCCGGGTGTCGGCGGCGTTCACCCTGAACTTCAGTTGCCGTACGAAACCGCTTTGTTCGTCAGCCATGTTGCGGCGAAAGACCGCTGGAACGGGCTACTTCATTGTGAGCGCTTCAATTGGTACATTTAGGCGGTAAACAAAGCCCTCGGGTTTGTAGTCTAGACCGACTTCACCTCTGAGCTGTTGACCGAGGGACGTCATCATGCGCGTCCCGAAGCTCTTGCGCGTCGGGGCCTCTACGGCAGGCCCGCCCGTTTCTACCCATTCGAAGAGAAGCCGCTCTCCGGTGATGCGCCAGGAGAGGCAGACCTGGCCCCCAGGCAAGGAAAGCGCTCCGAACTTCGTGGTATTGGTGCAAAGTTCGTT
>JBBRPO010000084.1:0-7952 GCA_038227865.1 Caulobacterales bacterium | reverse complement strand
GCCGTCAAGCCGAATTCGCTTTCCAGCCCCCCGCCGTTTCGCTAACAGGCGGCCTCTCGCGCATCGCGGGGCCGCCGTAGCTCAGTGGCAGAGCGCATCCTTGGTAAGGCTGAGGTCGACAGTTCGATCCTGTCCGGCGGCACCACAATTTCCGTTACATTTCGGATAGTTATATCGTCGACCGATGCATGCTGGCGCGCCGCGACGCGCTGGGTCCGCACATGGTCCACACCGTCACTATTTTTAGACGAAGGCCGGCCATTGAGCGGCAGACGGTCCGCGACGATTGCGCCGCTGACCCGCGTCAAGCGCAAAGTTAAGGGCGGTCGGTCGCCTCATGCGAAGTCGGCCATCTTGCATTCGGCCTAAACCTTAGCCAGCTAAGCCATGCGACTGAGCTGGAACGAAATCCGCGCCCGCGCCCCCGCCTTCGCGACCGAGTGGGCTGACGCCCGCCTACTGCGTGCATCGCCTTCGTTGCATGCCGTGAGCTTCTTCATCAACGCGGTTCGGGCGCGGCGGCCGGGTTCCGGTCAACAGAGGTGGCCGGGTTTGTCTGGACAGGGATCGGCGTTTTTTAAGTGGAATCCCTGCCGGTTGTGTTTTGCCGAGGTTAGCTTGTCGCGCAGGCAGGGCGTAGCCCGACCGGAGTGACAAGCCAACCTCGGCTGCGAAAAATTCATGCGGCCCGAGCCAGGACCGGCACGGCGGTGAAATAGGCCTGGTCGGGCGTCCTGGCGCCGAGGCTCGAATGGGGCCGCTTGGCGTTATAGAACTCCAGATAGCGGCCCAGCGAAGCGCGGGCTTCGCCGACGCTGTCGTAGGCCTTCAGATAGACCTCCTCGTACTTGACCGAGCGCCACAGCCGCTCGACGAAGACGTTGTCGCGCCAGGCGCCTTTGCCATCCATGCTGATAGCGACCCCACTACCGGTCAACAGGCCGGTGAAGGGGGCGCTGGTGAACTGGCTGCCCTGGTCGGTGTTGAAGATCTCTGGCTTGCCGTGCCGGGCCAGAGCTTCCTCGACGGCCTCGAGGCAGAAATCCACCTCCATGCCGATCGACACCCGCCATGAGAGGACCCGGCGGGTGCGCCAGTCGACCACGGCGGCCAGGTAGACGAAGCCCCGCGCCATGGGGATGTAGGTTATGTCCATCGCCCAGACTTGGTTCGGCCGGTCGATCTTCAAGCCGCGCAGCAGATACGGATAGATCTTGTGGCCGGGCGCGGGTTTGGAGGTGTTCGGCCGCCGGTAGATGGCCTCGATCCCCATCTTGCGCATCAGCGTGACGACATGCGCCCGACCGATCGCGACGCCTTCGCCGCGCAGCAGATCACGCAGCATCCGGCTGCCCACGAACGGATATTCCAGATGCAGCTCATCCATCCGGCGCATGATCGCCAGGTCCGCCGGCGACACCGGCCGGGGCCGGTAGTAAAGCCCGCTCCGGCTCAGCCTCAGGACCCGCGCCTGACGCGTCAGCGAAAGCTCGTGCGTACGGTCGATCATCGCCTTGCGCTCAACATGCCGGCCTTGGTGAGCGCGCCGGCTAAAAAATCGTTCTCCAGCGCCAGCTCGCCGATCTTGGCGTGCAACGTCTTTACGTCCACCGCCGGCGGCGCCTCGGGCGAGCCCGCGCCAAACACACCCGCCGCCCCCTCCAGCAAGCGCCCCTTCCAGTCGGCTATCTGGTTCGGGTGAACATCAAAAAATTGCGCCAGCTCCGCCAGCGTCTTCTCCCCCTTCACCGCCGCCAAGGCCACCTTCGCCTTGAAAGCCGCCGTGTGATTGCGTCTCGTTCGTCTGGTCATGGTCTCTCCCGTCAGGCGGCATCATCGCCGCAGTCAGGCAGAAACTCCACTTATCCCCCTGTCCAGATTCCCCGGACCCCCTCTGCCGACAACTCTAGCCGCTTCTCGCGCCGTTCCACCTCCCGAAGTGGGGTAGGATCGTCGACAAATGTATTACACTTCCAGCTCTTTCGCCCCGCATGACGAGCAAAATTGTAATACCATGCCCTTAACGGGTGAGAATGGCGCGTCGCCAGTTGGCACCGCCTCGCCCGCGTGTCAGCCACCCCCTGTTAGGGTTGCCGCTCACGGGCTCAGAGGTGCGGCTTGGGACTGAGAGGCGGCAGGGAAAACTACCCAGGCGCCAGTCGCAGGCGCGACGCCCGCGTCGATCTCCAGCACGAACAGGCAACCAGGTTCAACAAAGTCGTAAACAGTGTCTTGCGGGCAGTTGCCTTCCAGCCGCCAGTTCTTGGCTTGGCGGGTCAGGAAGTGGGGAAGCCTCCCGACTCCTTGATCGGTGTCAAAGCGCAGATCCATCGCGATCCGCTGGCTGTCGTGTGCGGCCGGAAACACGCGATCCACGACGTCGCCATCGAAGTTTATAGCTCGCTGCCGCGAGCCTTCCTTCCCTTGCCGCCTATAAGCGTGGAACATCCCCAGCTCACTGTGGGTGAGCACCCGCAGGATCAGGAACTTCATTGCGCCTTCACTCTGGAGTTATCGCGATTACTCGAGACGGTCGCCCCCCGCGCCGCCGCGTCATCCTAGGCGATTTTCCGAACGCGGAGTCACAATTTAAGGCTGCGGAGCGCAGCTGCCCGCCCTGCCCGACCGCACAGGTAAAAAATAGGGGTTTGGTGTCCCTGCCAGCGAGCTTCATGCAGTCTGCTTATCGAATTCCAGAAAGAGGAACGACTTCCAGTTGGCGATCGATGACGCGTGCGATTTCGGGGTGGAGCGGCAGGTGACCTCGCTCGTTTGCCCAGATTTCGCGGAACCGCGCCACGGTCTCGCGGGCAATGCCGATGACCAGCCTTTCGGGAAGGCCTGCCTTGGCAGCTAGGTGGGAGAGTTCGTCGTCGTTGAAGCCGTCCCATCGGGCGGTGCGGCTGAACTTGAGAGCCGCCTTATCGTCCGGGATGTAAGCCAGCGTAGAGACGAAGTCATAGGCTGGCGACAAGGTCGGCATAACGCCGTCAGCATACAGCAGCGACCAGTTTTTGAGGTGCATGTCGGCATTACCGATCACGGCGTTGAACACCAAGCGCCGGACGAACTCGGTGATCCCAGCCTCTCCGGTTTCCAGCCAAAGCACCTTGCCGATCGACCGGTAGGTGGCATGCTTGTATTTGTCGTCTGGGTAGACGCCAAAAACCTGAGCGAAGTCCTCCATATGGACACGCTCGCCATCGACGGTTCGGTCGAAGCGGCGGACGGCGTAGGCCGCGCCTTCCAGCCTGCCGATTCCGTCTGGGAGGCCGGCGATCTGGTCCAGCTCGACGAGCTGTATGTCAGGCACGTCGATGCCCACTGATTTGGCCAGGGTCATCATCGAGAATTCGTTCTCGGACACGCCGGGAAATCGGGTCGACGGCAGTTTGACGATCCAGGAGCCGCCGACACCGGTCGCGGGGATTGTCAGGCCTCCCTGTGCCTTCTCCAGCGCGGAAAACTTGAGCTGCACGCCGGCAAGGGAAAATCGTAGCGGGACCTCTGCGGGTTCCGACCCCGCAGGAGGCGACTCCTCTTCATGAGCCGGCCCCGGCTCTTCGCCATCCGGCCCGCGGGCGATGACGGCCCCCGGCAAGTCGCACCCCAACGCCCACAAGAGATAGAATTCCCGGACCACGTTTACGCCGGCTCTCTCCGCTAGGTAGTCCCGCAGGGGACCTTCCGGCAGAAGGTTCGAAAAGAACGGCGACAGTCGCGTCTGGGTTCGTCGTTGGTCCCGGATCAAGTCGCCCATGGCGTCCTTGAACGACAGGCTCAAGGTGGGCCTGTTGGGGTCGTCTGCGTAGGCATCGTCGAAGGTGAAGACGGTCCGGTCGCCGCCCAGCCCGTTGATCGTCCCAACTTTTCGGTCGGCAAGAAAAATGTTGAGGATGTCTGCGGCCACGGCCTAGTCCTCTTCGTCGAGGCTGTAGGCAGGGGTCTGCACGGGCGTGCGAGCGTGGACAAGCCCGTTACGGATTCTGGCCAAGCCGTGGATCGCGGCTTCGAGATCCTTCAGGTTGTCGTCTGCGCTTTCCCCGGCGCGTCGGATAACTGTGACAGCGTTTTCTAGTTCGCCTAAAGCGCCGGGTGCCTGGAACAAGGGGGCGATGGCGATCACGTCCTGGATCAGCGTGGACAGACGCTCTGTCGTACTACTCTTGGGGTGCTCAATTCGCAGTCGCCGTAGCGTTGGCTGAAGCGAGTTGGCTAGGCCGCGTGCGGACCTCAGATCTTGGTTGGCTTCAGCCTCCCGGATCAAAGCCTCGACAGCAGGGATTGAGGATCGAGGTACAAGCAAGAGCTCAAGGTCTAGTAGGCGTGCAAGCTCCACCAATGTGGAGACCTTCACGTCAACCGAGCCGCTTTCGATGCGTGAGATATGCGCTTGGGGAATTCGAGCCTTTCCGCTGAGGTCTCGCTGAGACCACCTTTTATCGAGGCGGGCTTGGCGAAGGCTCTGCGCAAAGGCTTCCGCCTGATAGCTCATGATGTAGCTCGTTGCATCATTTTACCCGCCTGATGCAGAGGAGCATATATCCTCTCGATTGTTGGCGCAATATGCGCGCGACTGCATCAAATTCCAACGTGATGCAGTTTAAGACATCACCTAGGTTTCAGATCCGCACCCGTTCGATTTCATCAAGGCTGACCTGATCAGAGCGCCGATCATAGAGCTGGGTGGTGCGGGTGGAGGCGTGGTTGGCCATGGCGGCTGCATTCTCCAGTGTGCCGCCGTTCATCAGGTACGCGGTGATGCCCGTAGCGCGGAACGTATGGTTGCCGATCTTGGTGGCGATGCCGGCGGCGGCAGCGCGGCGGCCGATCATGGCGTAGGCGTTGGCCTGGGGTAGAGGCGTGGAAGTCAGCACCCCCCTCCCCCGCTCTAGGGTCCGGAACAGCGGTCCCTTCGGATCGCCGCGCAAGGCGCAGCCGTCGAGATAGGCGTCTAGATAGGTCTCCAGGGAATGGTGGCAGGGCATTTCGTGGCGCTTGCCCCCCTTCTCGTGAAGCCGGAGCCAGAGCCGCCGATTCTGGACGTAAACGTCCTCAACCTTCATCCCCAGGGCGGCGCCGACACGCGCGAAGCTGAACACCATCAGCCCGATCAGCGCCCGGTCGCGCAGGCCGGCCGGCGTCGATATGTCGATCGCATCAAGGAGCTGGCGCGCCTCGGTCGGATCAAGGACCGGCGTCTTGCCCCGGCGAACGCTATGGGATGGCCCGCGCACCGAGGCGGCCGGATTCAGCGGCACGACCTGCCCCATCACCAGCCAGTCGAACAGATGGCGGATCGCAGCCAAATGCTGTTTCGCCGTGGGCGCCGATCGCCCGCGGGTCAGGCTTTCGATGTAGCTGGCGACGTGAAGCGTTTTGATAGTGGCGATCGACGCCACTCCCCTACCCTCACACCAAGCCAGGAAGTCGGCGACGGCGCGGCTGTAAGCGCGCCGGGTGTTCGGATTGCGAATGTTGGCGGCGAAGAATTCGAGAAAGCGGATCGAGGCGCTTTCGCCGGCGGCCATGACGATCGACGGCATGGTCGCGCGGACAGTTAGCTCATTCGACATCGGTCGGACCTTCGTTCGGCTTCGACTGATATTTTTCGGCGAGCTTCAGCAGCGCCTCGATCTCCGCCACGGTGCGCGCCTCGGCCTCAACTTCACCGATCTTGATCCGTGTCTTGCGGCCGTACCGAGCTTGCACCCAGGCTCCAGCCACGGCCGCAAGGGCGGCAATCGTTGGCGGCCCCATGGTTTTGATCGCTACGATGAATTCGGGCAGCTGGTAACCGTGGGCGTCCACGGCATCCATAGCGATTGCCATTTGTGAAAATGGGACATCGGCCGCGCGCAGCGATGCGCCGAATGCTGACAGCCCTTTTTGAAATTCAGGATCGCCGACAGGCGGGTCATCGGCCGCTCGCTCCAGCTCGATCGAGAATTCGCCTGCCTCTAACCGTTGCTTCCTGGTCAGGGCTTCTTGGCGCGCGTGGTTGGCGACGAACGCAGCGAAAGCCTCTTCCTTCCAGTCGGGTGTTGTGGGGCTCATGTTGCCTCCTAAAGCGGGCCGGCTCTATATGTGATAATGTCCTTTATCTCATGATACCCATCGAGGGCATCGTGGCGATCCGCGACGGTCAGTCTGCCAGATCGCCACTGGTGGGCGCTGGCGAAAGATGGGCGAAGGTCGTGGGGCCTGACGTCATCGATAGATGCATTCTAGCGACTGTGCTCCCAGAAAGTCCGCACATCGATCAAATGACCGTTCCCGTTTCGGCCGGTAAAGAGGAAGCGAGCGCCGATGACTTTCGGGACCGCGTCCAAGACCCTCAGCGCGTACCCGCCCAGGTGCATGTCTTCGCGCCCATCTTGATGTCTGAAAGCCTCAGGCAGCGATAATGCCGATCTAAATTGGCGCGTTTGAGGGCCAGAATGGCGTTCTTATGGCAGCCGGTGAGGGCGAGCACGGGGCTCTTCCCGATGACGCAGGAACTCTCCACTCCCAAGGGAGATCGCGAACCCGAACACCGCGCTCAGCGTCACCATCGCGGCGACCGTTGGCAAATTTGACAACGGGGCGGGATACTGATGGTCTGGCGAGGTGAGGGCCGAACTCGTTCGTCGCCAGAAGTCGGTCTTGTCGGATGGGTCTGTCCTTGAGTTGGTCATCTGGCGCGTGCCCAAGCCGGTGGAAGGGAGCGCGCACGGGTATAAATATCGATTGTTCTACGGCCGAAAAGGCGAGCGGATCGTGGGCTACGACAACGAACGGCCAAAGGGCGACCATCGTCACGTGGAGGGCGTCGAGGCGCCCTATGCGTTCAGCACGGTCGAGCATCTCGTGCGCGACTTCCTGGCCGACGTGGACGCGAGGAGACACCAATGAGGGTCGCCACTATCCAGATTCGCAAGGGCGACGCGGCCGTCCTGCGCGAGGCCGGCGAGGGGTTCGCCAAAGCGTGGCGCACGGGAAATTCCGAGACCGATCTTTTCACCTTCTCCTCGCCGGCGCAGTTGTTCCAGGTGTTGTCGCCGAAGCGTTGGGAACTGATCGAACGGCTTCAGGCCCTGGGGGCCAGCAGCTTGCGCGGCCTGGCGCGCGAACTCGGCCGCGACGTCAAGCGCGTCCATGACGACGCGGCGCTTCTTCTCGATTGGGGATTGATCGAACGCACGCAGGATCGCAAACTCGTCGTCCCCTACGGCGTGATCCACGCCGACTTCGATTTGCGCGCCGCCGCCTGAAGGTCGATGACGGCCGCGTCGGCATATTGTCCAGCGTGCTGGAGGCGCGTGATTTCACCTCGCGACGATCCTTAAGGTGAGGCGGCGGTGAAGCGCTTGGCGCGTGCGCCGATCGCGGCTGTCAGCTTGGCGCTTGTAGGCCTCGCCCTTTCCGGCTGCGCCGGCGTGCTCGATCCGGTCGGGCCGGTCGGGGCGGCGGACGCGACCATCCTGGTCGACGCCCTGATGATCATGCTGGCGGTGGCGATCCCGACCATCCTGTTGGCCTTTTGGATGGCGTGGCGCTTTCGGGCGTCAAACCGCAAGGCGGTGTATCTGCCGCATTGGGCCTTTTCCGGGCGGATCGAGGCGGTGACCTGGGCGATCCCGATCCTGGTGATCATGTTCCTGGGCGGCCTGATCTGGATCGGTGCGCACCAACTAGATCCTTTCCGACCCCTGCCGTCGAAGGGCCCGCCGGAGGAGGTGCAGGTCGTCTCGCTCGACTGGAAATGGCTGTTCATCTACCCGCGCGAGGGCGTGGCCACGGTCAACCAGCTTGCGCTGCCGATTGGCGTTCCGGTGCATTTCTCGATCACCTCGGCGAGCGTCTTCAACGCCTTCTTCATCCCCCGACTGGGATCAATGATCTATTCGATGCCGGGCATGGTGTCGCAGCTGTGGCTGCGGGCGGACCGGCCCGCATTTCTCGATGGCCAG
>JBBRPO010000083.1:0-8363 GCA_038227865.1 Caulobacterales bacterium | reverse complement strand
CGCGCTCGGCGGCCTCACCGACGCCATTCACGCCGAGCCGCTGTCGGCCTGGTTCGGCGATGGTTTCCGAGCCTCCGCCGATGGGCAGGCCTTCAACCTCGGCGGCCCGGGCGCGGCCGGCGGCCAGGTCAACGCGCACTACGGGCGCGACCCCATCGTCAAGATCTACACCACCATCACCGACCGCTATGCGCCGCTCCACCAAACGGTGATCGCCGGCACCGCCGGCGAGGCCGTCCATGCACTCGACGGCATCCTTGGCCACGACAGCGGGGTCGATGTGTCGGCCCTGCACGTCGATGGAGGCGGCGTCTCCGACATCGTATTCGCGGTCATGCACCTGCTCGCGCTCGACTTCGAGCCCCGCATCCCGCGCCTGTCTGACCGCCGACTCTACGCCTTCCAGCCGCGCGCACGGTATGGGCGCCTGGCGCCGCTGTTCGGCCAGCGGCTCGACGGGGACCTCATCCGCGCCCACTGGGACGATATCGGTCGGGTGATCTCGGCCATGCGCGCCCGGACGGTCACCCCGTCGCTGATCCTCAAGAAGCTCTCTGCCTACAAACAGCAGAACGGCCTCGCCGCAGCGCTGCGCGAGGTCGGGCGCGTCCAGCGGACGCTCTTCACCGTGCGCTGGTTCGACGATCCAGCGCTGCGGCGGCTCGTCACCGCCGAACTCAACAAAGGTGAGGCGAGGAACAGCCTGGCCCGCGCTGTTGCCTTCCATCGTCTCGGGCGCTTCCGCGACCGCGGACACGAGAACCAGCAGACCCGGGCTGCGGGGCTCAACCTCGTGACGGCCGCGATCATCCTGTTCAACTGCCGCTATCTCGGCCGTGCGCTCGGCGAAATGAGATCCCGGGGTATGCCGATCGACGAGACGCTTATCCCGCAACTCTCGCCGCTCGGGTGGGACCACATCAATCTGACCGGCGACTACATCTGGTCAGACACCCTCGTGCTCGACGCCGATGGATGCACGCCGCTGAGACTTCCGGCCAGCTAACCCTCATGGGCCGCTACCGTATATCTGTGTCCCAATAATGCACTGGGGCCAGAATGGGCCTGGAGGGCATCTCAAATGAAGCTGACGACACTAGCGTCGGTTGGTCCAGCCCCAGGCAATGAAAAGAAGGCCAGCGGTTCCGAATAGCGCGCCCAGCGGCAGGTCCGCGCCACCAGTCAAGTCGCCGGGCGCGGCCAAGACTAAGCCGATGAGCACGAACACCGCGCCAAAACCCACGAAAACGCGCCAGTCATTCAAATTGGGCCCCATCCGTCTGAGTTGACAGCCGTCCGCAGGTTGTCCGCTTAAGGGTCACTTTACATGGCTGCTGACAGTGATGGAACAGCGCGCACTTCCCGTCTTCACGGCCTGCCGCCGACAGACTTCAAGCGCGGTGTGGTTTGCCTTCTCCACCTCCGCCGCCTCAATGATCGCCGCCCAACGTGCGGGATCTGCGCTGCGAGCGATGTCCATGCCCGCCGTCCAACGATCCTCCCGCATAACGAACGCTGCGGTGCGCTCTTTCAGCGCCCACGATGCGGGGAAAGCCCCAAGCGCCATAACTGCGATGATCGCCAGGAGCAGACCGAGCGCAACGCCCGCCCCACCCCAGATCAGTTGCCAGTGGAACTGCTGTTCGACGGTGGCCGCCTGGGCAACCAGTCCTTGGAGCTGTAGGGCCGCCCCTGCGACCTCGCGCCTAGCCGCCTCTAGGTGGGTCTGAGCCTCGCGCCGCCCAGCCTCGCCAACAGCCTGCACCTGGCGTCCCCACTGATCCGGGGTAAGTCTCATGGCTGGCGCGTCGGCCATCGCCTCCATCTGCTGGCTACTTTGCTCGAAGGCCTGACGGATCGAGCCCAGGGTGGCGTCGTAGTTCCTGGCCTTCACGCCCTCTAGCTTTGCATCGAACCCCTCCACCGCCCGCCTGAGCACAGAAAGCTCCGCCGCCATGTCCGCGAAGGCCTGCGCCGCGCCGTCATCCGGCTCTAAATCATCCGCCACACGCTACTCCTACCGGCCAAGCCCTCGTCCCAGCCCGATAGAACGCGTCAACTCCCGCGCGAGGTCCTGGCCGCCTCGAACGGGCAATCCCAACGCCTTACCCCGAGCACGCAAAATGCTCTGCATCTGCGGATCGCGGGCCAGCCCTTCTGCGAGCTTGCCCATGCGCCCTTCGATGGCCTTGCGGGCGTCACGCTCACCGAACGCCCCCAACCGATCCCGCTGGCCTTCCAGCCCGCGCCAGGCCTCAGCGAACCGCTCTGCCCGAAGCTCTGGACTGGCCCTGACCTTGGCCTCCATCGCCATCGCCTCCCCGATCCGCTCCATCCCGGCCGGTGTAACCGCCTGGGACGCCATGCCCGGGTTACGACTGAGCACTGAGCGCAGGTCGGCCGCGGCTCCCGCGTCCCGTTCCGCTAGCGCCTTCCCGGCCCGCTTCAGCTCGATCTCCTGATCGGGAAGCGCTCGGTGTCCCCTCCCCTGCATCGCTTCGATGTCGGCGAACGCTGAGACGTAATCGCGAACCGCACGGCCCAGCACCGGCGCCATGGCCTCCGGCGCGCGCACGGCGCCAGCGTCCAGCTTCAGGCCCGCCAGCCCTTGGCGCGCCACGGGGCTGCGTGCGACCCCTCCGAGCTTCAGCCCATCGAACATCCCGCGCTTTGGGGAACCTGGCCGCTGCGCCTCAGCCGGAACCGCGATCTCGGACCGGACCAAGCCTCGTCGCTCAGCGAATGCGGCTCCATAATCGAGCGTCGTATCCTTCGCCCGCTCTCGGCTGAGGGTCCGGTCGAGCTGGCCCCGGTCCTTGAAGTCGTCGGCCCCATAGTGCACCGCCAGCGTCTCGCGGTGCCGGCTCATCCCGACATAGGCGGCGTGCCGGTCCAGCCCGTCGCTGGCCAGAAGGTGACTATGATCCACGGTCACGCCCTGGCTCTTGTGGATGGTGGAGGCATAGCCGTGATCGATCTGGGCGTAGTCCTTCAGGTCAAAGCTCACAGACCGGCGTTCAGCGCCGTCGAGGCGCACCGTCAAGCTGAAGCCCGTGCCACTGTGTGGCTCCACCCGCTCCAGGGTCCCGAGCGAGCCGTTCTTCACCCCCATAGACCGCTCGTTACGCAGGAACATCACCCGATCGCCCACGGCGAACGCCCGCTCCCCGCGCTCGGTCGCCACCATCTGGTCGGCGCCCAGCGCCGGGGTGAGTTCACCCCCGGACCCCCGCATCCGGCCGCGCGCCAGCTGGTTTAGCTCCGCCACGTCGGCCCGGGTGTGGGCGAGCATCACCTGGCTAGCCTCAGGATGGGCCCGCCGCACCGCATCCCAGCCGTCCACAAGCGCGCTGCGGGCTTCTGCACGGCTTTGGTGACCCACAACCCGCCCAGCCGCCTCGTAACGGTCCAGCGCGTCGCTGGTAGCGCCCGTGGCGAGCTCGCGCGTGGCTTCCTGCTGCCAACCCTCGCGCTGGCGGCGGATCTCGGTGATCTCGGCCGCGCCGTGCCGCTCGGTCAGCGCCCGGAACGCCGCCCCAGCCTCGATCGCCTGCAGCTGCTCGGCGTCCCCGACAAGCACCACCTTGGCGCCGGCCGTATCAGCATGGGACAAGACCCGCTCCATCTGACGCGAGCCGATCATCCCCGCCTCGTCGATCACCAACACGTCGCGCGCGGTGAGCACGTCCCTGCCCTGCGCCCAGCCATGCTCGAGACTGGCGATCGTGCGCGAGGTGATCCCCGAACCGCCCTCCAGACTCTCCGCCGCGATCCCCGACAAGGCCGCTCCGCGCACCTGGTAGCCCTCAGCCTCCCACGCCTCGCGGGCGACCCCCAACATGGCGCTCTTGCCCGTGCCAGCGTAACCCACCAGTAGCGACAAATCGCCTGCACCCGTGATATGGCTGAGCGCGTCGAGCTGCTCAGATCCCAACCTGAGCCCGCGACCCTCCCCGGCAGCCAAAGCCCTCGTTGTGGCCGTCGGGGAGACTACATGCCCGGCCCGACGGCTGAGCGTCTCCGCCGCGCCCTCCATCCGTTGCTCGACCCCCAGCATCTCGCGGGTCGAGTACCGCTCACGCCCCTGCCCGTCCTGGCCCAAGGCGACCAGCTCGGGCGAGGTTTTGACCGCGCTAATCGCACGGCTGAACTGGTCGGCGTCGTCGGTGTGCCGGTGAACGAACCGGGCCAGATCGTGGTCGCTAAAGGTGCTCTGCTGGCGGGTGATCGCATCCAGCGCCACGCCCGGCTCGGCGATGATCCTCTCGCCGTTGCGCCGGGCGATGTCCCGGTGATCCAAGGAGCGTTCCGCGTCCTCCCCCCTGCCCTCCCGGCGCGCGCCGGCCGGGCCGATCTTGTGCTGCGGCTCAAGCTCAATGCCCTGCGCCTGGAGCGTCCGGTGATCCACTTGAGCGTCGATCCCAAGCTCCGCCAGCCGCTCGTTCACATGGCCCGCCCAACGCTCCCGCCACGCACTTAAAACCTCGGTCGAATTCCACTCCCGGACCTTCTTGCCGAAGGCGCCCCGCGCCCCCGCGCCCTCAGTCCCCTCCCCGCCAACCTCGCGCATCGACAGCATGACGTGCGCGTGCGGCTTGGCCAGCCCGTCAGCCCCCATGTCCCAATGCACATTGAGGTCCGCGACCATCCCCCGATCAACGAACTCCTGCCGCACGAAGTCCCGCGCTAGCTCGACGCCCTGCGCCTGGCTCATCTCTCGCGGAATGGCGAACTCGATCTCGCGAGCGAGCTGGGCGTCCTTGCGCTTCTCGCCAAGTTCAACCTCATTCCACAACACCTCGCGGTCCTGCCAGCGCTCCGGCGAGCCCTCCGGCGCCATCACTTCGGAATGCACCACCCCAGACTTGTTGCTGAAGTCATGCGCTCGCCCAAGACGTTCATCCTCCAGCCGCGAGGCCGACCGGTAAGCCGCCGACGCCACGGCGCTAGACCCATTGGCGCGGCTAATGACCTTGGCGCTGAAGTGGTAGATGGCCATCCTCAGACACGGCTGAATGGAAGCTTGCCCAAGCGCACGGGCGCCGTTGCATGGCGGCTCGCCGCCTCCAGCGCCCGGCGCACAAGATCCTCCTCAGCGGACGCCAGCCGCACCCGCGTCGCGCCCCTGGCGCCCGGCCCGCCGGCGACTGGCGAGAACGCCATCGGCGCCTCAGCGACGAACGCCGCCTGGCTTCTCAGCGACAGCATAATCACCGCCAACATCGGATCGGGCGATCCAAGCCGCGCGATCGGCATGGCGTGAACGTGAAACTCCTCGTTCCCCAATCGTGTCGCCGCCGTGACCTCGGGCACGCTGAGCGCGATCTTCCTGAACTCATTCGGGGTCATCGGTCGCTGCGGCTCCGTGAAGCCCACAGGATGCCTCACATCAACCCGATCTTCAAGCACACGTCGGCACGACGTATAAGCGCGCACTCAAAGTCTTCGCTGCTTTCGTGATGGACAGAGGAGGTCAAGCGTGATTCACTCGATGAAAGCAGCATCGGAGCCGACAGTGAGCCTCCACCGCAACCTCGTCATCCAGTCCGAGCCCGTCAGCGATGAGGCGGTCCGATGGCTTCAGGACGCCGCAAAGTATGATCCCTCGGGTCGTCGAACTCTGGCCGCCCTCGGCGTCGCCTACGCCTCGTTCAGTCTGCGCGGCGGGCTGATCTTCGTCGGCTACCTCGACCTCCAGCCCATCGTCCTCGGCGCCTTCGTCCCAAACCTATCCATGGGCGTGGATCACGGCGTCGCTATGCTAGGCACACACCGCGCCGCAGCGTCGCTGAAACGCGCCATGACGGATCATCTGCAAGACGCCGCACACCTGTGCGGCTACAAGGCCCGCATCCCCGCTCCAGAGCCCCTCCCCGATCGCTGGCTCGGGCTTGCCAACCTGACCATGGATCTTCATGTCGCCTATCCCTGAGGAACTGGAACAAGCCTTGGCCACAGACCCCAAGGCCGACGCGATCTGGACCGCGTTGAGATCCGCCGAACGCGTAATTAGGTCGGAATGGGTTCTCAGTTGCAGAACCCCAGAAACCCGCCACCAGCGCGCCCAGGACACCCTTCGATTGCTGAAAGACCACCACCAAGCCCGCCAGCGCGACCTCAAGCGTCGCGCCCCCGGACCCTGGTCGCCCCTTTGAAGGCCTGAAGCCCATGCGTAAGCCCCGCGATATCGACGCTGAGCTCAAAGCCCTCGCCGACAAGGCTAAGGGCCTGAAGGCCAAACGGGTGTTGCAGCTCGGCGAACTGGTGACGGTCACGGGCGCCGACGCGCTCGATCTGGAGACGTTGGCGGGCGCCCTTCTCGCTGCCGTTCAGAGTGTGAAACAACCTGCAACAAAGGAGGCGTGGCGCTCCGAGGGCGCGGCCTTCTTTCAACGCCGGGGACGCAAAGCGCGCAGCAGCGTTGAAGGTTCGGGAGCAATCGACAAGGATGCTCTTGCGCCGAACGACGGCGGCGATCAGGCGCGCTGAATCCGTCCTCGCCCGCACCGACAAAAGAGCCTGGGTCATGCAAAGACGCGACCGTACCCGACACCTGATCGAGCTCGGCGGTCTCGTCCAGAAGGCCGGTCTGGTGGAGCTGACGGAGGATGATCGGGCTACCATTCTGGGCGGCCTGTTGGGTTTGGCCGACATGCTCCAGGGCGAAGGCGGAGAGGCGTTGCGGGAGGTCTGGCGGCGGCGTGGAAAGATTGCGTTCGAGATGGACCCTGCGGCGTGAATGGCCTCGGCAATCAGGCCGGTCCAGCGGGTGTCCGCCGGGGCGAGGCGACCTGGCTGGAAGACCTTGCCGCGTACGACA
The DNA here is from genome assembly GCA_038227865.1 of Caulobacterales bacterium. Classification (GTDB taxonomy): domain Bacteria; phylum Pseudomonadota; class Alphaproteobacteria; order Caulobacterales; family Caulobacteraceae; genus Acaudatibacter. The sequence goes on along the minus strand of JBBRPO010000083.1, from coordinate 1,543 downwards.
CCCTGCCGTGCGAGCTACGCCTTCATCTGCAAAGCGCGCCCTTCGAAATGGATGCAGCGGCCGTGCTCAAGGGCTATCGCCAGCTTCATAAGTTTTATGGCTCTGAGCTCATGGCCATCGCCATGGCGTCGGGGCAAATCGACCAGTTCATGCGCGAGGTTTTGGGCCATCAGGACGCGCGCCCGTGAACGCCGCGCTTCGGCTCATAGCCCTCCTCGCCTGCCTCCTCAGCGGCGCGCTGATCGGCCTCACCATCGGTCGTCTGGTTCTGCTCCCAGTCGCCGCGATCACGCACCTTCGCCACCCTTGGCAAATCGGTCTCAGCGTCGCCGCCGGCCTCGTGGGCGCGTTCAGCGCCTTCGGCTGGTGGGGTAAGAAGTTCGGCGGGTTACAAGCGGGCTCCGCTGTCCACGGATCGGCGCATTTCGCCAGCGAACGACAGGTCAAGAACTCCCTCGGCGGCGCGTCCGGCCTGATCGTCGGCCGCGAGAACCGTAAGGGTGGACAGCTCCTCCGCTACGCCGGCCAAGCCCATCTCCTGACCATCGCGCCGACCCGCTCGGGCAAGGGCGTGGGCGCCATCATCCCCAACCTGCTGACGGCCGATCGCTCGGTGCTCTGCATCGATCCTAAGGGCGAGAACGCCCGCATCACGGCCCGCACCCGCTCGCGGTTCGGCCCGGTCTATGTGCTCGATCCGTTCGGGGTCTCCGGCCAGCCTTCGGCCGCCTTCAACCCCCTGGCCGGTCTCGATCTCGGCAGCCTCGACCTGGCCGAAGACGCCGCCCTCCTCGCCGACGCCCTGGTCCACGATCCGCCCGGCCAGGTCGGCGAGGCGCACTGGAACGAGGAGGCCAAAGCCCTGATCGCCGGCTTGATCCTCTACGTCGTTTGCGAGGAACCCTCCGCGACCCGGACGCTGGCCACAGTGCGGGAGTTGCTGACCCTCAGTCCTGGCGACTTCGCCGCCACGCTCAAGATCATGCAGGAGACCATGGGCGCCGGCGGCCTGATCCGCCGCGCCGCAAATCGTCACCTGGGCAAGAGCGAGCGCGAGGCTTCCGGTGTCCTCTCCTCGGCGCAGCGCCACACCCACTTCCTCGATAGCGTCCGCATCAATCAGACGATGGCCAGCTCGGATTTCCGGTTCGCCGATCTCAAGGAAGGCAACGCGACCGTGTTCCTGGTGCTGCCGCCGGAGCGGCTGGACGCCTATTCACGCTGGCTGCGGCTGATGGTGGCGCAGGCGATCCACGACTTGGCCCGCTCCTCTGCCCGGCCGGCCGCGCCGGTGCTCTTTCTGCTCGATGAGTTCGCCGCCCTCGGCCGTCTCGAACCTGTCGAACGGGCCTTCGGCCTGATGGCCGGCTACGGCCTCCAGCTCTGGCCGATCCTCCAGGACATGCACCAGCTCTGGGGCGCATACGGCAAAAAGGCCGGAACCTTCGTCTCCAACGCGGGCCTGGTGCAGATCTTCAACGTCGCCGACGTGGAGACCGCGAGCTGGGTGTCCAAGTCGATCGGCGCCACGACCATGACCTAT
>JBBRPO010000082.1:0-8934 GCA_038227865.1 Caulobacterales bacterium | reverse complement strand
GCCAAGCTATCCCGCGTGCAATTGCCAATATGATAGCGCAATAAGAGGACGAAATTGCAGAGGTTCAAAATGACAAACCCCGGAGTGCGCGAATTCCTGCTAGTCGCAGTCGCCTCATGGTCCCTCTTTGGGGTTGATCAGGTTAACGCAGCAGATTCTCAACCAGAGTCCCCCCCTGTTCCGACCATTGTTATGCCTAAGCAATTTGACGCTCCCGAGTCGTCTGAGTTTGGCGGGCCCCCGCGCAAGCACGAGCCTTCCGTCCTTTCCCCCGCCAAAGAAAGTCATCGCTTTTCGTTAAGGTTTCGGGCCCCGAAGTCTGGCGAGTGGCCGAGAGTGGGGCGACACAGACAATAGCCAGGGGGTTTCGTCTGTCGTCGCTTTAATTGCCGAATCTTGCCCACCTGAAGCGGCGCGTGAAGACTAGGCCAAGGCTAAATATATTGTGTGTAGATAGGGATAGATTGGCTTCGTCCGGGGTAATTAAACGATCAAAGCTCGCGACTATCGCGGCGCGATAGGAGTCATTGAATTCGTATATAGCGGACCCTTGAATACCGATGGCGTAATAGTCGTGCTCGCCTTGTAGCGGGATAAGGCGTCCACGGATGCGTCGCGCCGGCAGGCTGAATGCCTCGTTCGCCCAGCTGCCGTGCGCTCCCAAACCGACGAAGGTCTTCTTGTAGACGGGAAACAGCGTGTCGAACGTAATGTCGCCCGAGACCAATTGATCGCCACCAAGGCCATGGCGGAGTCTGGCCTCTAGATCACCGATCGGAGTTTCAGCCTTAAGCACGGCCCCTGCCTCAAAGGTGTCCGAAGACCGAGGCCCGCGGGTCAAGCGAACTGCGTTGAAACTTTGCCGAAACTCGACCACGGGCCCAGCGGAGAAGCCGCCGATATGCAGTGGCGTCCAAGATACGCCATCATCGAGGCTCAATCGAAGGTCCCGTCCAAGGCGAGCTTCCAACACCGGCGCGAAGTCAGCTGAATAATCCGAAGACCCCAAGAACTTCGGGCGAGTGACTAACCCTCCGCCTACGTCGAGGGTCAAGCCTTCTACTGGCTGGACCGGATCGGCCGATGCTTGAGCGGCAGTAGACACCCAAATGATCGCAGCTACCCAGCCGAACCGCTTTCCTGTTCCCTTCAACGTTTCCCGCGCCCCCTGCGCAAAACGAGATTGTATAATGATCGCATGGCTGACCTAGCACCATCAACCGTAGAAGGACGCCGCCTTAAAAGTGGCGTCTTATGTACCCTACAAGCCTCGGTGGTTTGCGTCGATGGAGATTATCTTGCGAACGGTGTTGTTGTTGACATGCCTTGGCAAAAGAGTGCCGCCGGTTGCGGCGATGGTCGCCGCGCTGTTCTTGGCGGCGTTGTCCCCGGCGGTCGCGCAACCGGGTGCCGACCCTGCGGCGGCCCGGGCGGAAGCGTTCAGCACCTCGCTTCTCGCCGCGTCCAAACGGACGGATGCCAAAGCCGGACGCCTACATCGCCTGATCGAGCAATCCTTCAACATTCCTGTTATGGCTCAGATCGCAGTGGGGCCGACCTGGGCGACTAAGTCCGAATCCGAACATGCCGCTATCGTCGAAGCGCTCACGCGCTATACGGCGGCGCGCTTCGAGCACGATCTTGGCCAGGGCAGCGGGCAGAAGATCGTCCTAGAACCAAACGTCCAAGTGCGCGGCCCAGACCGGCTGGTTAAGGGGCAAATTCTTGAGCCAGGAGAACCGGCGGTCCGGCTTGCTTATCGTCTTAGGGAATATGGCGGAACCTGGAAAATTATCGATATATTCTACGACGGGGTGAGCCAACTGGCGACAGAGCGGGCGGACTTCGCCTCAGCACTTACTGGCGGTGCGAGTGCCTTGGTTAGGAGGCTGAACGATGCTTCGGTCAGGCTGGGGGGTTGATCGCGGTAGTTGAGGACTGCAGGCGCGAAAGAAGCGCCGGGAGGATGATCAGCGCTGTGACCAAGGTCCAGAAGAGTGAGATCGTAAGGAGCCAACCCAGGCTGGCAGTTCCTGGGTGAGCGGATAGGATCAAGGCAGAGAACGCCGTGGCCGTCGTCAGTCCGCTGTAGAAGATCGCCCGACTGAGGTTCTGCTTAACCCTCGCCACCGCTCCGTCGCGCCAAGCCATGACGGTGTAAATATTGAAAGAGGTTCCGAGCCCTAGCAGCAATGGCAGGGCGAGCAAGTTCTCCAAATTAATCGCCTGCCCCAATCCCACACAGGTCCCAAGCGTCAAGAGTAAGGTGGCGACAATTGGCAATGTTGCCAGCAGCGCGCCGCGAACCGAGCGCAAAACAGCCCCGACCAAGGCCGTGATCACTAGAGTCGAAATCAACGCTGCCTGTATGAAGGACCGAAGGACGGTGCTGCCAGCTTCCATTACGGTGGCCGGTGTGCCTGTCGCTGAAGGATCCGCTCTCGATACGGCGCGGACGAACGAAGCGAGCGCTTGGATTTTGGTGCTTGCCGTCTTAGGAAAGATTTCCACCCGCCACTGGCCGTCGGGCGCGATCCAGTCCCGACGGAGGTCGGCGGGAAGGGCGTCGAGTGTGGTCACCGTCGGGCTGAGAGCCAGCCTGAGCTGAGCGATCGCCGCAGGGAGGCTTCCGGTGAGCGCCGTTGCAACCCGAGAGCGCTGGCTGGCGTCGGCGGAAATCAAGCGGGTGAACGTTGTCGCCAAGCGGCGTTCACTCAGCGTTGCCTCGCCACCTCCTTGAGAAGCGGTGGTAAGTGCGCTCACCGCATTCTGCAGGGCGGACACAGTTTCGCCGTCCGACGGAGCAGGTGGCGTGTCAAAAGGATCAAGTGAGAATTCGAGAATCGACTTCGCATCACTGATAAGGGACAGCTTTTCGGCTTGGTCAGGGGGCACTAGGTCGAGTGCGGTGACAACCCGGCCTATCTCCGGCGAGGCCCGGAGCGCTTGCGCTAATGTACTCGCGGCCGCTGCCGACGGCGCCAAGGCCTCCATCGTGTTGGGTGTCGTGTCCAAGCTGCGGGAAAGATCTACGAAGGCCGAGACGGACTCGGTTGCCGGGTTTCTTAACGCGAGTGGATCGAAGTCGAAGCGGAGATTAGGAAGGTTGACCACGCTCAGCAGACACGCCGCTGCCGCGACGCCCAGGATCGGCAGACCCCAGCCCGAGCGGCGCGCTATCACCAGCCGCCAGGCTCTGATGTTGCGGAGCGTGGTGGAGCGTGGATCTCTGGCTAGAACCATCACCGCAGGCAACAAAGTCAACGTCGCGAGCGCAGCTGTTCCCATCCCAACACCTGCGATCAGGCCAAGCTCGGAGACGCCGCGGTAGGAGGTGGGCCAAAAGGCGAAGAATCCCACGGCCACAGAAGCTGCGGCAAGAAATATCCCGGGGCCGGCCTTAAAGCCGGTGGCGACCAGCGTCGTCTTTGTTGGTGCCTGACAATGTTGCTCGAAGCGGAATCGGATCGCAAACTGAAGCGCGAAATCAATTCCGAGGCCAGCGAAGAGAGGGAGGAACGCCACAGAAATCAGTGTGAAGCGGTGGAATATTGCTAGCCCGAAGGCCGTCGTGATCACCAGCCCCAAGCCGACGGTGACCAATATTACGGCCACCAAGCGAACCGACTTTACGGCTAAATAAACCATGATCGCCATAGCCACCAAGCTCAGGGTGGCTATGAAACCCGTCATTTCGCCAAGCGTACTCAATTCGTCTGCGGCCATCGCAACCGAACCAGTGACGCGGATTCTGGCGCCGGTTTGACTCAGTCCGGCTTTACGCCAGGCAGTACGGACGATCTTAAGCGGCTTGGAGCCGGGATCGATACTGTTCTGGTCTAGTTTTGGCGTCAGTTGGACGATTCGGCGAAGATCGGCGGGGTCGCTCGCTCCACCGCTCAAGAGGCGAAGCCAAGACACAGTAGCCGGGTGACCCGCGGTAGCGCGTTCAGCACCGGTATCGACAGTGTCGAGGACCAGCATCAGATCGCTGGTTTTCGATGCATCACCATCGGCGGCCTTAACGACGGTCGTTAACGCGCTTGCGAGGCCCCGAAGGCTCGGATCTGTCGCCAGCGGCCCAAGAAGGGGTTGAGCGGAGACGAGCCTCGCAGTCTGAAGTCGAACCTCGGCTAAGGGTTGGAAAAGCAGGGCTTGCCGGCTCAGATACTCGCCGCCGTCCTGCCGCCGAATGGAGATGAATTTATCTGATTGCTTTTGGAGCTCGTCGGTAAGGGTTTGAGCAGCCGTTTCAGCCTGTTCGGGTGTGGACCCTTCAACGAGAACGGTAAGGTCATCGCCTTGTGACGGGAAAGCGCGCTCGAGCCTAGCCTCGGCCTTACGCCAAGGCACGTCACGCGAAATGAGCGCGTCGAGATCCGTGCGTACTGAAAAGTTCTGAGAAGCGTAGAATGCGCTGACCGCCGCCATCAAAATCACAAAAGTGATTAGATACCACGGCCGACTGACCGAAGTCGAAACGAACCAACGAGTGATACGGGCGAGTGTTGATGTCACGGCGTCGGGGCTTGGGGCGCAGGTTGGAGAGCCGGTATGTCCGGTATCGGATCCAGAAAAGCACTGTCACCCGCAATTTGGGCTTCAACGTGTTGCACGTAGATCGAGCGGACATAGGCGTAAGGATCGGTTGCCTCGTCGTTCACCGATTTCAGCTCGCTTTCTATGCCGACACGCTCATCCAACACGCCAACCACGGTCTGAGCTGCTTCCAGGACGCGAGAGCGAATATGGCTTACCGCGGTCAGTGGATTTGAAACGAAATCGATACCTTGGCCGATGAGTGCCCGTGGACTGCTTGGTCCGATGAAGGGCAGATAAAGATAGGGGCCGGATTTAACGCCGTAGCGCCCCAGGGTAATTCCGAAACCGTTATCGTGGTGTGGCAGGCCCGCACCGCTTGCAACATCGAACAACCCGGCTAGGCCGAAGGTCGTGTTTATGGCGAACCGCATAGTCGTATGAGCCGCGTCTCCCAGTCGAATCTGAAGCAGATCGTTGACGAGAACAACCGGCTCATCCCAGTTGCTGATCGCATTGTGCACGCCCGACCGGATAGGACGAGGCAGTACCCGTCGATAAGTCATCGCGATCGGCCGAAGCACCGCGCGATCAAGACCTTCGTTAAGTCTGTACAGCTGTCGGTTCGTCCCCTCGTAAGGATCGATTGCTTGCTCTACGGCAACTAATACAGAGACAGCGGTCTCGGGCGCAGGTAGCGAGTTTTGAGTCAGATCAAACAACAACGAATTCGCTTTCGAAAATGTCGACTTGGGCGGATCGCCGCTGATATATCACCGCCGTTGGTGCCGATTATAGGTCAAGCTGTTACCCAGCACCGAGACAAAACCGCTCAAGAGCGGTTTGAACCGCGAAAACAATCGGGCCGAAAACTCAAATCTGGCGATCAGAAGGTGGACGCGACTGCAGCAGGTTCACGGGATATGGGGACCCTTACGCAGCGGCAGGCCTAGAGGTTCTTCGGCCTCCACACGACCTTGGCGCTGTGCTTCAAACATGACCATGACAACGATGGCTGCAAGGAACACCACACTGGTCCACGTCGAGCCTAGCCCAAGCCCCCCGACATGCGGCGACTGGGACAGGAGATCACCCGTCGATGCGCCCAACGGCCGGGTAAGGACATAGGCAGCCCAAAACGCCAGAACGGCGTCGATTTTCATGAACCGCCAGGCAGCGTAGACCGCACCGATCAGTGTGAGGAATAGCACAACGGACCAAGCGTAGCCCAAGCCTAGCTTCTCGCCGATCAGGTCGCCGGCCGATGTGCCGAGAGAGAATGTGAACAGGATCGCGGCCCAGTAGAACAACTCGCGGCCTGTTGTGGTGATCGTGTGCACTGACAGTGTGCCCTCAATAGCGTACCAGACGCCGAAAACCACTGCGAGAGCGGCAGCAAACAGTGTGGAGGACAACGCCAGACTGACGCCCAGGCTGTCGACTAGGTTGTCGGATATGAGCGTGCCGACCACGCTGATCAGAACCACTACGAGCCAATAGACGGCGGGGATATATCGTCGCGTCCACAGTTGAACCGCAAGGGCGATAATCAACAGCCCTGCCATCAGGCCGGATGTGGCCAAAAGTCCGAGCTTCAGGCTCATATTGAGATAGTCGGCGGCTGTTTCACCGACCGTCGTGGCGAGGGTTTTGATAAGCCAGAATACAATGGTGACGGCAGGAACCTTGTTCAGCATAGATCTCATGAGACGGTCCGGGTCAGAGTTCGCTTCAGACATTGACGCCCATATCGGTCGCGAGCGCGTGTCGTTCCTGCCACTAGGGTAGGCAAAAGTTAAGGCCTGCGTTGGGTGGGCGACGGAATCTGGTCCATTCACCGGAACCTGGCCGTTGCTTCAGGTCAAGAAAAGGATTTGCGGGCCATGATGGCCTGCTATCACGGTTCAAAGCCGCCTGGTACATTTGAACTGACAAAGCCCATCCACCCCATCAGTCGAACGCGAACTTATCTCCACTTGGCGGCCCGTGAGGTCGTGGTGGGGTATGGGATTCATTCAGCCGATTTCGTTCAAGCGCCACCGTTTTCCGGCGGACGCAATCCGTCATGCGGTGTGGCTCTACTTCCGCTTCACGCTCAGCTTTCGCGATGTCGAGGAGATGATGGCAAGGCGCGGGATCGAGGTCTGCTATGAGACCATCCGCTGCTGGACGATCAAGTTCGGACCACAGTTCGCCAGGGCTCTGCGCAAGCGGCGAGGCGTCCCCTCCCCTCGCTGGCACCTCGACGAGATGGTCTGCAATGTGCGGGGCAAGCGGATGTACCTCTGGCGCGCCGTCGATGCAGAAGGCGAGGTGCTGGACCTTGCAATGCAACGACATAGGGACACCCACGCTGCGCTGACACTCCTGAGGCGGCTGCTCCGCAACCAGCCAGTCAAGCCCACAGCCATCGTCACCGAAAAGCTGAGGTCCTACGGCTCGGCGCTCGCTGATCTCGGCCTCTCCCAGATCCATCACGACGGCAAGAAGCGGGAAGACAACCGCGCTGAAAACTCCCACCTGCCGATCCGAAGGCTGGAGCGACAGCTGCAGGGGCTCAAGTCCCAGGCCTCAGGCCAGAGGTTTCTCACCACACACGCAGCCGTTTACAACACCTTCTAGTCAGCCCGGCATCTGATCACTCGGCCAACCCTATGGACCTTCCGCGCAGCAGCCTTCGAGGCATGGTCACAGGCGACTTGCGCCTAGATTCCAGCGCAGCAGGGGATCGCCTGACCTTGACGAGTTAAGCTGACAGCCCCCTTTAATCCCCCACTAAAGTCGGTGCTGTCAGGCAAACTCCGGGACGGGCGGCTATTCGCGCATCGAACCTGTATCCATGAAGCGCTGGTGCCAGGAAAGCGATTCGCCTGGCAAGGAAGGCGACTGCTGTCCATACGAGCCGATCCGCGCCCGGGCATAATAATCGGCGAGCGCTGGCCGATAATCCGGATGCGCACAGTTGTCGATGATGAGCGTCGCGCGCTGTTTCGGACTTAAGCTGCGCAGGTCAGCGAGGCCCTGCTCAGTGACCAACACCTGCACGTCCTGGCTTATATGGTCGACATGGCTCGCCTGGGGCACGATCGCGGAGATCTTTCCACCCTTGGCGGTTGACGGCGTCATGAAGATCGAGACGTAGGCGTTGCGCGCAAAGTCGCCCGATCCCCCTATACCGTTCTGAATGCGCGAGCCCATCACATGGGTCGAGTTCACGTTGCCGTAGATGTCCGCCTCGATCAGCCCGTTCATTGCGAGGCAGCCCAACCGGCGGATCAATTCGGGATGGTTGCTGATCTCCTGCGGGCGCAAGACTAGTTTTTCTCGATAGCGGCTGAGATCCGCATTCATCCGTGCCGCCGCCTCGGGGCTGAGGGAGAAGGCGGTGGCCGACGCCATGCGCAGCTTTCCAGAATCGAGCAGATCGAGCAGATCGAGCAGATCGAGCAGATCGAGCAGATCGAGCAGATCGAGCAGATCGAGCATGCCGTCCTGGACTACCTCAGTAAAGGACGTCATCTCGTCGAACGGGCCGTTAACCAACCCAGTCAACACCGCATTGGCGATATTGCCGACGCCGGATTGCAGCGGCAGCAAAGAGCGGGGGAGGCGACCGCGCGACACTTCGTGGACGAAGAACTCGATCAGATGGCCGGCTATCGCGTGGGCGGCTGCATCGGGGGAGGCGAAGGGCAGGTTGCGGTCGGGGGCGTTGGTCTCGACGATCGCGACGATCTTGTCGGGATCAACCCGGAAATAGGCCTCTCCGATGCGGTCGTCTGGCCGAACCAGCGGAATGGGCACGCGGTGCGGTGGCAACGCCGTGCCGTAGTAGATGTCGTGCATGCCCTCCAGCGCGGGGTTCTGCCAGGTGTTGACCTCGAGCATCACCTGGCTCGCGCGGTCGAGCCATGTTTTGTTGTTGCCGACCGAAGATGACGGGATCAGCGATCCATCGGCGCGAATTCCGCAAATTTCGATGACCGCGGTGTCGAGGGGCCCGAGGAAGCCCTGCCACGCCATCGGGGCGACCTGGCTCAAGTGGGGGGCGCCTCAAGGTTTGTGACACGGACGGCGCTAAGCTGGACAGACCATGAACGCCTAAGCGACCGAGCTGAAGCGCTCGTTGGTGCGTAGGGGGATGAACGCCTCATCGCCGGCGGCGGGCTCGCGCCAGAGGTAGTCGCCGGTGAGGCTGATGTGGGTCCAGCCGAGCGGGGCTGTGTGGGCGAGCAGATGATCGGGCGCGGTGTGCCCGCCGGCGCGCAGATGGTCGACGGCGCGGCCCATGTAGAGGGTGTTCCAATAGACGATGGCGGCGGTGACCAGGTTCAGACCCGACGCCCGGAACTCCTGGCTCTCGACGGTGCGGTCGGTCATGCGGCCTTGGCGCTG
>JBBRPO010000081.1:0-9030 GCA_038227865.1 Caulobacterales bacterium | reverse complement strand
CGGCGCCCTCCGCTTTAGCTCTGAGCTTGGCGATGAAGCTGGGGTTCAGCACGTCCTCTTTGACCTCCGTGACCCGTGCGGCGGCCATGATCTGATCAATAGGGGTGGGGAAGACACCGAGCGCGCCCGCTTCACGCAGCGCGCGCTCGGCCTCCTTCCGGACTCTGGACCGCTCGCCGGGCGTCAAACTTGAGTCATCCGGCCGCGGCATCGATCACTTACGCTTGGAACGAATGTAGGTGAGGTAATCGAGCAACTCGCCCTCCTCCTCGGCCGAGAGATTGTCGATCGAAAGGGTGGCGGCTCGGCCGTGCTTCTCCCCGTCGGCCCGCGTCGCAGCAGGCACAATGTATCCGGCGCGTTCCATCAGTGACTCGTACGCTACGCCGAGTGCGGTCGATAATGCGTAGAGAATGTGCGGCGATGGCTTGGAGATTTTCCCGCTTTCCAGCTGGCTCAAATAAGCGTTCGAAACTTCCTTGCCCGTTGCTTCTTCCACATCTCGAAGTGACATCTGAACGTCCTGACGCGCCTTCTTGATGAAGGGGCCTAGATTACTTTGCGGAGCGGCCTCAGTGATTTTGCCATCGGTCATCAATCCTCCTTGCTGAGCCTGCCGGACTCGGGGTCCGGTCGCTAACAAGGTAGTACGGATCGCTAAATTCGTCAAGCGCGCTAAGGAATGCTTGACAAACTTAGCGCGCGTGCCCACGTTAGCAACACCGGCGATGGGCCGGCGACGTGGAGATCACGATGAGCAATCTTCCCGAGGCCGCGCTCTCTCGCGGCGAGACCCGCCATGCCGTCGAAGTGGCGGACGAGACCCTGACCTTCCGCGAGGTTCGAATCGGCGACCTAACGCCCACCGGCGCGCAGCTGTCGGAAGCCGCCGGCTTCAATCCGGGGCAAGCGGCAACCGTCTTGCAGTTCCTCCCCAATGGCGAACTGGAGGACATCCGCCCCGACGAAGTGGTGGACCTGCGTCACAGCGAAGGACGGTTTGTCATCGTCGCGAGCGACCGCCTCTATCGCCTTCTGATCGATGGGGAGCGCTTCGACTGGCCCTCCCGGGTGGTGTCCGGTGCGGTTCTACGCAAGCTCGGCAAGGTGGGCGCCGAAAAGGGCGTTTTCCTGGAGCGCACGGACGAGCCCGATCGCCTGATCGAGGCGCACGATCTGGTCGACCTGGACGCACCGGGCGTCGAGTCCTTCGTCAGCCGCAGGCTGGTTTGGAAGCTGAACGTCCAGGGCGTGATCCTGGAGGTGGCGGCTCCTTCCATCGTAGTCCGCGAGGCGCTGAGTGAAGCCGGGTTCAACCCGGACCAGGGTTGGCACATCTTCCTGAAGGTAGCCGGCCAGGCCAAGCGCCCCGTCGAGCTGACGGACACGATCGACCTGACCACGCCGGGCATCGAGAAGCTGCGGCTGACTCCGAAGGAGGTCAACAACGGCGAGGCGCCCCCGGCGCCTCGCCGCGAGTTCAATCTCCTTGAGGCTGATGGGAAACATCTCGACGCACTGGGTCTGCGGTGGGAGACGGTGGAGGACGCCGAGCGGCGCTGGCTGCTGATCCACGACTACCCGGTGCCGGCCGGCTACACCGTCAAGCGCACGCTGCTGGCGCTGGAAGTGCCGCCGACCTATCCCGGCGCCCAGATCTACGGGTTCTACGCCTTTCTGCCACTTGCCCTGGCCTCCGGGCAGGCGATCCCCAGCACCCAGATGCGAGGGACGATCCATGGGCAGGAGTTTCACGGCTGGTCGCGCAACCGCGGTTCCACGCCGTGGAATCCGACGTTGGACAACGTCGCCACCCAGCTCGCGTTGGTGGACGCGGCCCTGGCCAAGGAGGTCGGCGAATGATCCCCGAGACCACCTTGGCGCTCCTGGGCGATCTGCACGAGGAGGTGCGCGCTCATCTCTTTCCTGGGGACGGTCTGGAGGCTGCCGCGATACTGCTCTGCGCCCGCACGCCAGAGCCGCGCCTCCGCCTGCTGGCGCGAGAAGCGGTGCTCGTCCCCTACACGGCATGCGGTCGCCGCGAACGGGACGCCGTCACCTGGCCCGGCCTCTACCTGGAAGAGGCCCTGGACAGGGCCGAGGCCGACGACCTCGCGCTGGTGCTGATCCACTCGCACCCGGGGGGGCTCTTCGCGTTCTCCGACGCTGATGACGCTAGCGACCGGCAGGTCATGCCGGGTCTCTTCCAGGCCCACGGCGATCTGCACGGCTCGGCGATCATGACCGCCGACGGCGCCATCTGCGCGCGCCTTTTCGGCCCCGGCATTTCGCCGCGTTCCTTTGACCTGGTTACCGTCGCCGGCGACGACCTGCTCTATTGGTGGAATGACAGCGCGCGCCTGATCGGGCCGGGCCGGCGGCCTATCGCCTTCACTGGCGCCATGAGCCAGGAGCTCGGCCGCTTGTCGGCCGCTGTGATCGGCGTGTCCGGGACCGGCTCGATCGTGGGCGAACAGCTCGCCCGTCTCGGGTTCGGGCGAGTCAAGCTGATCGACTTCGACCGTATCGAGCGCAAGAACCTCAACCGCATCCTCAATTCGCGCCTGAGCGACGCTGACGCCCGGCGGCTCAAGGTGGAAATGTTCGCCGACGCAATCGCCGCCTATCGCGGCGAAGGCGTTGCCGAGTCGATTCCGGCCTCGGTGTTGACGCGCGAAGCGGTGCTGGCGGCGAGCCAAGCTGACGTGATCTTCTGTTGCGTAGACACCCTCGAGGCGCGCCAGATCGCTGACCTCCTGGCCAGCGCCTTCCTGATCCCGCTGTTCGATGTTGGCGTAGTGATACCCGTGCGCCAGGCAGGGGAGGGCGTCGCCATCGCCGACGTCTGCGGCCGCATAGACTACATCCAGCCCGGACGCTCAAGTCTGCAGGACCGCGGCGTCTACACCCCCGAGAGCCTCAGAGCGGAATACCTGCGGCGCCACGCACCCGAAGCACACCAGCAAGAGCTGGAGGCCGGCTACATCAAGGGCCTGATCGAAGAGGCGCCGGCGGTGATCACCCTCAACATGCGAGCGGCTGCCGCTTGCGTGAACGAATTCATCGCGCGTGCCTATCCGTTCCGCCTCGACCCGAACCGGCTTTATGCGCGCACCCAATTCAGCCTCGCCGCCTGCGAGGAGGAATTTACGGCGGAGGACGCATTCGGCGTTGCGGACAATCTTATGGTGGGCCGCGGGGGCCGCGAGCCGCTCCTCGGCTTGCCGGCCTTGGCCCTCAGTCGCAGGGGTGATCGATGAACGTCACACGCTGGTGGCGGCGCACCTGGGCCCGCATCTCGCCGCGACGCCGGCTCCGGGTGATCGAGGGCGACAGCCTGCCTGATCGACTCCCGCGGCGTGACATCGTCCTCGCGCGCGACGGCGACGAAGACTGGTGTGTGGGCCTGCGGTGCCCGTGTGGTTGTGGTCGAACGATCGAACTCCTGGTGATCCAGGAGGCGAAGCCACGATGGGACGTCAGCGCTGACGCTAAGGGGTTCCCCAGCCTGCAGCCGTCCGTGTGGCTGCAAAAGGGCTGCGGTTCGCACTTCTGGCTACGGGGCGGTCGCATCGCCTGGTGCGAGTGATCCCGCCGCGCGGACTCAGATCTCGGCCGGCTTGTCGAGGGTCAGCAGCGTGAATCCCTCTCGCACGACAGCCCCCTCGCGCCGCACGCGCTTAATCTGGAGGTGGGCCACAGCGTCCACATTGACCCAGTCGCGGTTGAACTGTGCAAGCTGATCGGCCCGCAGGGCGCGATCCACCTTGCCCCGGATGGTGCCCCGGTCGCCGCCGACCCGGAACTCGAATTGATGGGCGTCCGGCAATACGCCGGCCAACTGCCCGCGAATGCGTTCCTCTGCCTCCTCCACGGTGGTGGACATGGCCCGATCGGCTGCCCGCGTGACCGCTTCGGCGCCAAAGCTTCGATCCGAATCGCCGGCGACCAGGCGCAACGTGGCCCCGCTCTGACGCATTAGGTCGAAGAATGCGCGTGCCGTTCCAAGGACCCGCTGATCGATCGCTTCGACGGCCGACTGAAATTGTTCCTCATCTGGCTCGCCAAAGGCGTCGAGCAGGCGGGTGGCGTCGTCCACGGCGACCTTCAGCGCCGTGTCCATGAGCGCGTGCTGCGGCTGCATCTCTTCCAGGAGGAATCCGAACGAGCCGCGGACGATATTGGTGATGTGCAAGGTCGCGGCGGCCTTGTTCGGGACGACCCCGCGTTGCGCGAGCCCACCGGTTTCGTGCGCTAGCATCTTCGCCACGATGTCCTGGAACTTCGTGACCGCGCTGCCGGCGAACTCGCTCTCAATTCCGCGGCCGCCGAGCACAGGGCGTCCCCCGAAGAACAAGGCCGCCGAGGCGGTCGGCTCCTCCGCGGCCGCATCCAAGTGGGCGATAGTCTGCTGAAGTTCCTCCAGGCGGGCCTCAAGCCCGAAGCGCGCCATGACATCCTCGTCGGTGAGCTGGGCGAGGAGGCCGTTGACGGCGGCCAGGTCGGCGTGGGCGAAGTCGCGTTCGAGCTTGCGCAAACTGGTCATGGGTTCACCTCGGCCTGGGGTCCCGGCGCCGCCGCGTCCGGTTCGAGCGCGGCGAGTGCTGCCCTGTCATCGTCCTCGTCTTCCAGTCTCACCTGCAGCATGCCCTTCCAAAGATCGTCGTCACGACGATGGGAGAACAGGCCCAGCCAATAACGCGTCAAACTAACCAACGCTTCCGCCGATCCATCGAGATCGATGGGGAAGAAGTCCAGGCTGTAGGCAGCTTTCACTTGGGTTCGCCCGAAGAGATTGAGGTTGGCGCGCATCAATCGCGCCAGTTCATCCCGATCCTGAATATCGGCAGGCCGGTAAAGAAACGTAACCACGTCCAGGTCGCGCGGGTCCTTCTCCTCGACAAAACTGCCGTCGAGCCATTGGAAACCGCGTGTAAAGCCGATAGCGCGCAGCGCCGCGCGGTGGGCGAGCCATCCCCGCAAGATGACCTTGCGCGCATCGGTCTGTGCCAGCGTAGCGGCTACTTCAGTGGCGCTCACGATGTATGGCGACAGGTCCTCCGGGGCGCCACCAGGACCTCCAGGTCCGACGTAGGGCGGCAAAACGCCATCGATGGTGAACCCCGGAATCGGCATATCTAGGCGTCGCGGCTCCGGTTTGACGTGACGGACCCATGATGGGTCCGGCGCGGCTGGCAGCAGTTCGCCCGATTCCGCTCCATTGAGCGTAGCCTTTCCCGCCGGCGGTGCGGAAGACCCGTTCGCTCAGCGTACCAGGGCGTGGCGCGCCGGGGGCAGCAGAGGTTGCGTGCCGCCCGCCGCCGTCGCCCACAGCGTGAACCTAAACCCAGAGAATTAAACACTCAGGTTGCACTGCCGCGCCGAGAAGGGCGCACCAGCTGTTCGTATGGGGGATTCTGGAGCAGAGGGCGGCCTGGTGGCATCGCCGGGCTTGATCCGTTTGTGGCGCGCGGAATTCCTCGTCAGGCGCCCCAGGCGCGTCCGACGAGCGGGTAGCTGCGGTTCGAAGAGGAGGCGGCGCGCACGCCCCCCTCAGCGGCTAGGGACGGCCGGCGCCGTTCTTCGTCGGGTCCACTAGCTTGAAGCCCTGGCCGGACTTCGGCGTCGGCGGGAGTGGTTCGCCGCGGACGACGGTGCGCTCCTGTCCGCTTCCGCCACCGCGCGGGCCAACGATTTCATACTGTCCGGAACGGGGCGCAGTCTGCCCCGGCTTGAAGGTCTTGGTCACGTTTTAGTTCTCCGACGTCGGCATGCGGACCATCCGCCCGACATCAGGATGGTAGGGAGGATTGACTCTGGGATCAAGTGGGAGAAAATAGGACCTAGAAAAACATGGAGGCCATCATGGCGAGTCCGCAACCTTCTGTAGCGTCCACCCCGCGTTCCAATCCGATCCACCACCTTCACCCTGTCGGCGATACGTGTCCGGTCTGCGAACAGCCCATCCCGCACGACCGTGCCGACGAAATCGCCGAGCGGCTGCAGGCGCGCGAGCAGGAGCAATCTGCGGCGCTCACCGCACGGCTGCAGGAGAAGTTCGATACCGAGAAAACCGAGGCGCTTGAGCGGGCCCGGTTGGAGGCGGACCAGAAGATCGTAGCTGCCCGGGAAGAAGCCCGCCTTGCTGCCGAGGTCCAGTCGAAGGCGCAAATCGACTCAGCCGAACAGGCCAGCGCCGCGGCCCAGGCGGCGCTTCATGCCAAGACGGAGGAGGCCGAGACCGAGAAAGCGAACGCGGCGGCGGCCCAAGCGGCGCTGCTGGGTCAGGTCGACGAGGTGAAGCGCGAAGCGGCGACGGCCGTCGAGAAGGTTAGGGCGGACGCGGCGGCACAGGCGGAAGCCATCCGTGCAGACGCCGCGCGCGTGGCCACGGAGGCGGCCGCCGCCAGGATTGCTGAGGTGGAAGCCCAGAAGGTGGCGGCCGATGAAGCCGGGGCGGCCCTGAAAGCGGAGATGGAGGAAGCAAGGCTCAACAGCGAGCGGGCGCTGGAGCAGGCCCAGGCCCAAGCCGCCGCGCGCGAAGTCGAGGTCAGGGCGGAGGTCGCCGCCGCCGTCGAGACCACGGCTCAGGAGAAGATCAGCGCCGCCGAGCAAGCCAAAGCCGAAGCCGAAGCAAAGGCGGTGGCCGCAGAAGCCCAGACCCTGAGTCTCCAGGAGACCCACGAAACGCAGCTGACCGCGCGCCTTCAGGAACAGCGAGAGGCCTTGGATGCCGACAAGACCGCCGCTGTCAACGCCGTGAACTCGGCTACGTTCGAAGAGCGTCAGAAGCTCTCCAACAAGGTCGATGAACTTTCGCGCGCGCTGGAAAAGAAGACGGCGGAGGAACTGGGGGAGGGTGCCGAGATCAATCTGTTTGAGGCCTTGAAGGCTGAGTTCGAAAGCGACCGCATCGAACGCGTGAACAAGGGTCAGCCGGGCGCCGACATCCTACACACGGTGGTTCACAACGGACAGGAATGCGGCACGATCATCTACGATTCGAAGAACCACAACGCTTGGCGCAATGACTTTGTGACCAAGCTCAGGTCAGACCAGATGAGCGCCCAAGCCGAACATGCCGTGCTGTCGTCCAGCAAGTTTCCGGCTGGCGCTCGCCAGCTTCACATTCAGGACGGCGTTATGATCGCCTGCCCGGCGCGTGTGGTCGCTTTGATCCAAATTATCCGCGCACACTTGGTCCAAACCCATACCTTGCGCATGAGCAACGCGGAGCGGACTCAGAAGACCGCCGCCCTCTACAGCTTCATCACCTCCCAGCAGTGCACCGACATGTTCGCCCGGTTGGACGAACAGGCGGAGGCTTTGCTTGAAATCCAGGCCAAGGAAATGAAGGCGCATGAAAACGTCTGGAAGCAGCAGGGCCTGGCGATCCGCTCGGCCATGAAAGTGCAGGCTGAATTGCGCAATCAGATCGACTCGATCATCGGTACGGCGTGCGCGCCGGAGAGCCCTCAATGACGAACCCGCAGACCGTTCAGGACCGGGCGAATGTCATCAATTTGCAGGAGCGCCGGCTCGACCGCACGGTACTACGCACCTACCGGACGCGGGCCGATATCGACGACATCGTCCCGAATGAAAAACAGCCTCGCATGGGCCCGAAGGTCGATGAAGAGCTGCAGCGCCAAATCGAGGCCAATGGCGGCCTCTTCGAGCCCCTGCTCGTCGAACCTCATCCAGACCTTCCAGGGAAGTTCCGCATCATCGACGGGGACCGTCGGTGGACCAACTCACGGGTGCTCGTCGACCAGGGCAAGGAAGACTATCGCCAGATTCCCATTGAGGTAACCGACCGCACCCTGAGCGAGGAGGACCGCCTTCGTGTCTGGATCTACATCCACCGCCAACGGAAGGAATGGGACGCCAAGGAAAAGGAGATGGTGGCCTATCGCCTCGTCGACATGATGGGACGGTCGAGCGCCGCGAATATTCTTGGCGTCACGGTCCGCGAACTCGACAAGCTTGTCGACGTGTTCGAGCTATCGGAGAAATTCACCAGCCTGCGCGATCCAAGCGCCGCGATCACCTGGTCGAGAGAGCTGATGGGCGTCAGCAAGAAGCTGCTGACTCCGACAGTGATCGAGGCGGTGGTCAAGAAGGTCAATCAGAAGCGCATCACCAATTCCAAAGACCTTCGGAAGCTGCGCACGATCTTGCCCGATCCCGTCGCCCGTTCGCAGTTCCTGAGTGATGCGGGGGACCTGGAGTCGGCAATGTTGCGGCTCGGGCCTGCACCGAAGCTGGCCAAGGGCGGTCTGGCTGGCGATCTCGAAGCCGCTGTTGATGCGATGAAGAAGGTGCCTTTTTCTGCGCTGCAGGAGCTCAAAGGCGATGCTGAAGTCCTCAAGAGAATCGATGAGGCCGAGGCGTTGTTGCGCTCACTTCGCGGTGCCCTGTCATAGTTGATGATGGCTCGGCTCGCCGCAGGCGGTCCACTTGGGTCTGCCGACAAAGCCGCGAAATGGAAAAAATACTATTATATTTCAATGATATATGAAAAACGCATAATAAGCATTATCGGAAATCAAAGGCGTAATTATCTTCTGGCACTGTCAGATTTCGAATTAGCTGAGACTGGTGCAGCCGCAATGGATTTGGCTCCAAATGCATGCGTCCATTCGATCCGACGATCGAAATAGACGCGACTGCCCTTACCGCTATCTCAGGCTGATCCGATAGCCCGGACGCTCTTGGCGACAGGCTTGTCGCCGTGAAGATCGATGGCCATGGACGGCCGATCCGGAAATTCGACCATCAATCGCAGTTCGCCGCCGAGAGCACGGATGTGCCGGCGCAGCGTCGAAACGAGCGCGTCATCGCCGTGTTCCAGCTTGGATACCCGATCCTGTGATGAGCCCATGGCGACGGCGACCTCGACCTGGGTGCGCTTGACCGCCTCCCGGACCTGGCGAAGCGTAACTTCGCGGATGAGCTCCTCGCCGCGAGCCTCGCCGGCCTCCTGGACCGTCTTGGGTTGCCGCGCGATCCAATCGTTGGCGTCGATGG
>JBBRPO010000080.1:0-9052 GCA_038227865.1 Caulobacterales bacterium | reverse complement strand
GCAGCTCACCTCCGTCCTGTCGATCGCCAACCGCATCACAGGCGTCGTCTTGAGCCTTGGAGCCGTTGGATTGGTGCTCTGGCTGAGCGCCGCGGCGGCCGGTCCCGGGGCCTACGGAGCCGTCCGCGGGGTGATCGCGTCCTGGCCCGGCCAAGTCGTGCTGCTGGGCTGCACGTTCGCCTTCTTCCTGCATCTGTGCGGCGGCATCCGCCACCTCTTCTGGGACACCGTGCGCGGCTTCGAACTCCGGTCGATTTACATTTCGGGGTGGGCGGTTGTCGTTGCGAGCGTGATCCTCTCCCTGGCGGCCTGGGTCACCGGCCTATTTCTGGCGAGGTAGGGAAATGGTCCGCGGCGCCATGCAAACACCCCTAGCGAAGGCCATGGGCCTCGGCTCGGCGAAAACCGGTGCCACGCACTGGCGGGCGCAGCGGGTTTCGGCCGTCGCGCTCGTGCCGCTGACGCTTTGGTTCGCCGCCTCGATCATCGCCCATTCCGGCAGCGACTACGCGGCCTTCGTCGCCTGGCTGCGGTCGCCGCTGACGGCTGGTCTGATGATCCTGCTGTTGATCGCCCTGTTTCATCACACCGCGCTGGGCCTGCAGGTGGTGATCGAGGACTACGTCCACTCCGGGATCAAATTCGCCGCCGTCATCGCGTTGCGGCTTGGCTGCTTTGCGTTGGCGACCGCCGGCGTCGTAGCGACCCTGAGCATCGCCTTCGGCCGTTAGAATGGGGCCTCCGCCGGCCACGGATATGCGTAGATCGTCCTCAGAGCCTCCTGCTGCGCGGCGCCGGAGCGCGGAGAACCCACGCAACCTCGGCCCGGCAAACGGCTCGCCGCATTCACCGCCAGAAACTGCAGGGGTGGCAACCCATTGGCACGGCAGTATCGCTGGATGACGCCAAGAAAGTACCGCGCCGCCCGCCAGTGCACGCCGATTTCAGCGCAGATTTCCTTGTAAGTGTAGGGCGGCGAATTCCTTAAGGCCCGTCCTGCCAGATGCGGCCAAGCTCTTCTTGCCCGCTGCATGTGGTCGATGGGCACGTCCGTCTTCCTTGTGTTTCCAGCGTCTCGCCGCACTCGCCCTGGACGTTCACCTCCTCGCCGGCGATCAGGCCGGTGGCGGCTATCGGGGTAGTCCCCCGGCGGAACTGCCTGCCTCATCCGCCGAGGAAGGAATGGGGTAGACCACCTTTCGATCCTCGCGCACGACGGCGCCCGGCGTCAGACGCGCCGCGTCGACGTGGGATTTTCCAAGAATGTGAAAGACGCTGTAGCCGGCGGCGAGAAGATCGTCGGCGATAAGCCGGCGGTGACAGCGCCACCAGACTGTCTCCGCGCACATGATGGCGCACCGGCGCCGGGTTCCGAGGTCTTGGAGCCGCGTGAGACCGGTCGCGAACGGCTCGGTCAGGGCGTAGTCGGCGTAGTTCCGGAAGCTCCGCACCCTCCAAAGCCCGTTCGGTGAAGGCTGGACGAGACGTTGCTTTCCGCGAAGGCCACCGAGTTCGGCGATATGCTCATAGCCGATCTGCGAGGACGCAAGAGCGCCAGGGAAGGTCTCCTGGTTGAACTGCGGGTTGGTGCGCGATCGCGGCATGGACCGGACGTCCACCACGAGGTCGACCGCGCAGTCGCGAAGCAGGTCGATGAACTCCGAAAGCGACCGAGTTCCGTGTCCGATGGTGAAGTAGGTGTTCGTCATGGACACCCCCTCCGCGAGTAGGCGCAAGCCCAGGCCCGGGCCCCCGCGATGGTTGTCGTGGTCGTCGCGCCTCTGCGGGCGCCAATCGAGACGATCGGCTTATGAGCGAACGGGCCGTCCAACTGCTTGTTCCTCGACTGCGTTCTCGCGCGCTCCGGCTCCTGCGGACGGCATGATCGAGATGCTCGGTGATGGCCGCGGGCGACTGTCGTGAAAATCGCGTTGAACCGCCCAGACCTGGCCACTCTTCGAGGTTCGACCCCGCCTGAGTTCGAGGCGCCCGCCATGCAGATGATTTCAATTAAGCCCGTTGGATCGCATTTGGAGGGTTGAGTTTTCCGGCGTGCAAACCCCGATCCTATTCATGATGGGCTCGCTTGCCGAGACAGCTGCGCGGCGTGTCGCCGAGACGCTCGCCAACGCCGGTCGCCACTCTCAACTGACGATCTGTCTGCGCGATGGAAGCTTGGGCGCGCGGTTCATCGCGGCGCCGTAGAGCGAATTGACGCGGAACATCTCCGATCAGTCGCGCGCGCGATCATTTCCGGATCGCATTGCGTTCCCCGTCGAGGCCCCATTCGACCGTAGTCCTCGTAAGGTGCTCCAGGAGGGTGCAATGGCGCGCGCCCGACCCGATATGTCTTTGGTGAGTTGAGCAGAAAATCGAGGTCTTCATGTCCGCCGAAGTGCAAAAAGGTGAACTAAGGGCCGCGCTGGCCCCAGGGACCGCAGTTGGCGTCAGCGAGGCGATGATCCACGACCTAGTGCATGCCTTCTACGCCCGAGTCCGGTCGGATGACGTCATAGGGCCGGTGTTCGAACGCGCGGTTGGCGACTGGGGCGCCCATCTCGCGAAGCTTTGCGACTTCTGGTCGTCGGTGCTGCTTATGAGTGGGCGCTTCAAGGGGACACCGATGGCGACCCACGCGCTCCTGCCCGACATTCAGCCCCACCACTTCGCCCGCTGGCTGGCGCTGTTCCAAGACACGGTGCGGTCTCGCTGCCCCGCGCCGGCTGCGGCCCTGTTCATCGCCAAGGCCGAGGTCATCGGTCAGAGCCTGCAACTCGGCATCGCCGCAAGCCGGGGGAACTCACGCCCCGGCCATAGATCGGCGAAGCGGGCCCATCGAGAATCCCCTCCCGATGACCCCGCGCCGCGTCCTCAGTGATAGCCGATGTCGGCCCGAGCCTTGCCGCGGAACACCCAGTAGGACCAGCAAGTGTAAAGCAGGATCACGGGCAAGAGGACGAGGGTGCCGATGAGCAGGAAGGCCTGAGTGCTCTGTGAAGAGGCGGCCTGCCAGAGTGTATAGCGGTGCGGCACGATCATCGGCCACAGGCTGATGGCGATGCCGCAATAGGACAGCAGGAACAGCCCGATGGCCCAGGCGAAGGACGCCGCGTCCGGCCCGCGGCCCTTCAGCGCCCGCCACTCCAGGATCGCGAACAGGGCCGTCACGATGGGGATCGGCGACAGATAGAGCAGGTTCGGCCAGGTGAACCAACGTCGACCGATGTCCGGGTCGATGAAAGGGGTCCAAAGGCTGACGGCGGCGATGGCGATGAGGACGCCCAGCAGCGCCCAGATCCCGAGGCGGCGAGCCATCGCCTGCAGGTCGCCCTCGGTCTTCAGAATCAGCCAGCCGGCGCCGAGCAGGCCGTAGCCGAACATCAGCGCCACGCCGGTCAGGGTGGAGAACAGAGTGAAGCAGTCGAAGCTCGACCCCACGAAGTGACGGCCGTCGACCTTGAAGCCCTGGATGAAGGCGCCGAGTGTCACGCCCTGGGCAAAGGTGGCGATTGCCGAGCCGTAGACGAAGCCGTGGTCCCAGAAGCTCTTGTGCTCGGCGTCGCGGTAACGGAATTCGAAGGCCACGCCGCGGAACACCAGGGCCAGCAGCATCAAGGCGATCGGAAAGTAGACCGCCGGAATGATGATCGCGAACGCCAGCGGAAAGGCCGCCATCAGCCCGACGCCGCCCAGGATCAACCAGGTCTCGTTGCCGTCCCAGATCGGGGCGATGGAGTTCATGATCAGGTTGCGCGACGCTGTATCGGGCGCGAAGCCGAACAGCATCCCGACCCCGAGGTCAAAGCCGTCGAGCAGGACGTAGAGAAAGACGCCCAGGCCCAGGATCCCTGTCCAGATCGGCACGAGGTCCAGGGAAATCGGCATCATGACCGGACCTCCGCCGCCGCGGGTGGCAACACTTCGACGGGTGCGCCGGGCCGGCCGCCTTCGATGGGCCCGTCGGTGGACGGCTGATCGAAGCCGCGCCGCACGATGCGGGCCATGAGCAGGCCGCCGGCCGGGAACATGATCAGGTAGGCGACGATGTAGCCCGCGAAGCTGAGGGCGACGTCGGCGCCGGTCAGGGACGGGGAGACGGAATTGGCGGTGCGCAGCAGGCCGTAGACCGTCCACGGCTGGCGGCCGACCTCGGTCGTGGTCCACCCGGCCAGAACGGCGACGAAGCCGAGCGGCGCGGCCAGCTGGCAGGCAAGCAGGAAAGCCCTGCTGCGGTAGAGCCGGCCGCCAAATCGAAGCAAGGTACCAATCACCACGATGGCCAGCATGAGCAGGCCGATGCCGACCATGATGCGGAAGGCGAAGAACGGGATGGCGACCGGCGGCTGCTGATCACGCGGCCATTCCTTGAGCCCGCGAATGGTCCCGTTGGGATCGTGGGTCAGGATCAGGCTGCCCAGCACCGGGACGTCCAGGCTCAGGTGGTTGGTCTGCGCCTTCTGATCCGGGATCGCGAAGAGGGTGAGGGGCACGCGCGACGCGGTATCCCAGCGGGCTTCGATCGCCGCCAGTTTGGCAGGCTGGTAGTGCAGCGTGTTGACGCCGTGGAGGTCTCCCAGCGCCACCTGCAACGGCACCAGCACCAGAAGCAGCCACAGGGTCGTGGAGACCATGACGCGTCCCTCCGGCGCGGCGCGGGCGCTGCGGATCAGCCAGGCGCCGACACCGAGCACAACGAAACCCGTGGTCACATAGAAGGCCACGACCGTATGGCCGAGCCGATAGGGGAAGGACGGGTTGAAGATGATCGCCATCCAGTCCTTGGGGAAGAACCGGCCGTCGATGATCTGGTAGCCGGCCGGCGTCTGCATCCAGCTGTTGGTGGCGAGAATCCAGAACGAGGAGAACAGCGTGCCGCCCGCCACCATCAGGGCGGCGAAGAAGTGGACCCAGCGCGGAACCAGCGATCGGCCGAACAGCAAGACTCCGAGGAAGGCCGCCTCGAGGAAGAAGGCGGTCAGCCCCTCATAGGCCAGGAGCGGCGACAGGACGTTGGCCGTGGCGTCGGAGAAACGGCTCCAGTTGGTGCCGAACTGGAACGGCATGATGATCCCCGACACCACCCCCATCCCGAAGGACACCGAGAAGATCTTCGTCCAGAAGCCGGAGATGCGCAGGAAGACCTCCCGGCGCGTCGCGAAATAGAGCCCCTCCATGAAGGCGATGAAGGACGCCAGTCCAACAGTGAAGGCGGGCAACAGGATGTGCCAGGCGATGACCCAGACAAATTGCAAGCGAGACAGGATGACGGGATCCAGGCTCATGGCGCGCCTCGCGGCTGCACCGCCCGATCAATGCCGGGCCGTCCTGCACAGCCGGGAGCATAGAACGCCGCTGGTCAGAAAACGCAACCTGCCGAAAGGAGCTGGCCGTACCTCGTCAATGGTGGCCGTCGCTCATCGAGGGCGCCGGCAGATGTAGGCCGCCGGGGCCGCCGCGCGCGATGATACGCCGCGACGACGACCTGCGCTCCAAACGCCGCCAGCGTCGCCATCGTGACGATCCTCGACGGGGAGTCGCCCAGCCTACAGACCTGCACGGAGCGGGACATTCCGACCAGGATCGGTCCGACAACGGTGACCTCGCCGAGCGCATGGGTCAGCACGCCTTTCGCCGACACGCCGATGAAGACGTCGGCGTCCACCAGGGCTTCGGCCAAGGTCCGGTGTGGGGTGTCGGTGACTTGGACAGACTTCCACTGTTCCAATCCGACGTTGCGGCCGCGATAGACCACGCCGTCGATGTCGACGAGGGTGGTGTTCTCCGGCCTGACACCGAGCGCCTTCATCAGGTTGATTGAGCCCAGGCCGAGGATCGCCGTGCCATTGGAGATGACGCGACCAGATTGCCCTTGGACGTGTAGTCGTAGGCCGCGTCGGGATCCTCGGCGATCTTGCGGACCGGAGCTGCGACGCCAGGCGAGTAGGCCAGGTTGAGGTCCCTCTGGGCGGCCATCGCGTTGGTCGCGGCGATGGCGATCTTTCCAGGTTGTGGATAGTGATGGAAATCCAGCGCTTCCTGGTCAGCGCGGGCGCGTCGCTCGTCGGCGGTCATGATCCTCTCCCTTCCGAGATGTGGGGTTTGGCGATCAGGCCGGCGCTTCATTGGCGGCGCGCGCCGCCGCGAAGCTCGGCGCGAACGCGATCTTGCCGAGGACGTGGGGCTCGACGGTCCGGCGCAGGTTGGCCACGACGCTGTCGCGCACCCCGCACATGGTGACGCTCGCTTTGTCCCTGTCGGCGCGTTGCAGGAACGAGGATAGGGCGGCGCCGCCGGTTGGGTCGACAAAGGGCACGTCTTCGAACCGCAGGATGTAGCGTCGGCTGCGCGCGCCGATCTGGTCGAGCGCGTCCTTCAGGACGCTGGTGCTGCCGAAGAACAGCGGTCCCCGGAAGGTGATCACCGAGGTGTCGTGAGGCAGCTCCTCGAAGGGCCGGTAGGGGCTCTCGCCGCCGCGCGTGAAATCGTCCTGGTCGCCCTCGATCAGGGTGGGCCCGCCGCCCTCGACGGTGGAGAGTTGGCTCATTCGGTGCATGAAGACGAAGGCGGCCAGCACCATGCCGACCTCGATCGCCAGGGTCAGGTCGACGATCACGGTGAGGCCGAAGGTCAGCAGCAGGACCGCGCGGTCGCCGTTGGAGGCGCCCAGCAACAGGCGGAACCGGTGCAGCTCGGCCATGTTCAGGGCGACGACGACGAGAATCGCGGCCAGCGCAGCGAGCGGCACGAACCGCGCGAGCGGCGCGAGCAACAGGATGAACAGCAGCAGAAACGCCGCGTGCAGCATGCCGGCCAATGGCGACGTTGCGCCCGACCGGATACTCGTCGCGGTGCGCGCGATGGCCCCGGTCGCCGGCAATCCGCCGAACGCTGCCGAGGCGATGTTGGCGACGCCTTGCGCCACCAGTTCGATGTTCGATCGGTGTCGCCGTCCGGTCATCTGGTCGGCGACCACGGCCGAGAGCAAAGATTCCACCCCGGCGAGCAGGGCGATAGTGAAGGCGCTGGGCAGCAGGTCGCGCGCCTTGGCCCAGGACCAGAAGGCGAAGTTCGGCGTCGGGAAGGTCGCGTTCACCCCGCCGAACTTCGAGCCGATGGTCTCGATGGGCATGGCCAGAAAATACGCTGCCGCCGCTGCGGCGACAGTCACCACGAGGAAACCCGGAATCTTGGGCGCCAGGCGGCGCAGAAGCAGGATGGCGGCAAAGCAACTGACGGCCATACCCAGGGTCGGCAGGCTCATCGTCGCGCGTGCCGCCCACAGCGCCTGCAGCTTTGGAATGAAGTCGGCCGGAACGTGGGAGGCCGACAGGCCGAATATGTCCTTCAGCTGGCTCGCCAGGATGATCGTCGCGATGCCTGTGGTGAAGCCGGTTGTGACAGGGTCTGGAATGTACTTGATGAGCGTGCCGAGCCGAAAAAGCCCGGCCAGGATCAGGATGCCGCCAGCCATGGTGGTCGCCATGAGTAAGCCGTCGTAGCCGTGCTTGGCGATCACCCCGTAGACGACCACGACGAACGCCCCGGTCGGGCCGCCGATCTGGAACCGGCTGCCGCCCAGCAGCGATATGAGGAAGCCCGCCACGACAGCGGTGACCAAGCCCTGCGCTGGTGTCGCGCCTGAGGCGATCGCCAACGCCATCGCCAGCGGCATGGCGACGATGGCCACGGTCAGCCCGGCCAGGACATCGCCGCGGAAATTCGACGGTCCGTAGCCTTGACGCAGTACCGTCACCGACTTCGGGACGAACAGCCTCCAGTCACGCCACATGGCTGGCTGGCTCCTTCTCGCGGCGCTCAATAAATCGCCCGCCAAAGCCGAAGCCCGCGCTGGGCGTTCCGTCGGCGATCAATTCCGCGCCGCCGGTCGGGTCGCTCGGTAGGGCGCGCCTAGACTTTGGCGTTGTTGTCACTTCGCGCCTCCGCGGCCTTATTACGGAACTGCAGCGCGATCAGCATGGCCTTGAAGGGCCGCAGCGCCCCAAGCGTGAGCGCGGTGATCAGGGGCAGCCAGATCACCAGCTCCACCCAAACCGGCGGGTGGAAGGTGAATTCGGTGAACAACAGTCCAAAGCAGCCGATGGCCCCGACGATCAGCAGGATGAACACCACGGGCCCGTCACCGGGATCGGCACGAGAAAGGTCCAGACCACAGGCTTCGCAGCCGGGGCGCACCGTGAGGAAGCCAGAGAACAGCGAAGCCTCGCCGCATTTCGGGCACCGGCATTTCAATCCCGCCAGGATGGGGTTGACCTTGGCCATTGGCCCGGCTCCGCGCCCCTGTGGTTTGATCTGTGCGTCGGCCAGGGCGGGCCGGATGGCCGAGGTGTCGGATAGGTTTTGCATAGGGGCGGGTTCCGATCCCGGCGACCGCATGTCGGCCACCAAGGATTGTCATGCAAAACATATAAGATGATGCTTCACATATCACAATGACATCAAAAACTACCTTGAAACGGGTTTGGCAGCGCCCCGCGGGGTCTTGCCCATCTTGCTGATGCGAAAAGCGTCAGTATAGATAGCCAGATGATCACCGGTTCGCAGATGAAGGCCGCGCGGGCGCTCCTGGGCATTGACCAAAAGAAGTTGGCGCGGATCTCGGGCCTTTCCCTGCCGACGATCCAGCGGATGGAAGCCAGCGACGGCATCGTCCGCGCTGTCGTCGACAGCCTCGAGAAGGTCGTCAACGCCATCAACGAGGCGGGGGTGGAGCTGATCGCCAACGGAGGCCGCAGCGAGGGCGCCGGCCGAGGCGTTCGGCTGCTCGAACGGAAATAGACACTGACCGGCTAATGACCGCGGCTTCGATCACCGCAGGGTGTTGACCTCCTAGCTCCGGGGCGGCCGACGCACTCAGCCCACAACTCGCCAACCAATGGTCGGCTCCTAAGGCCTAGGTTGTGTTGACGAAGTGGATTCCCAAATCATCTGATCGCTGATTCAAGGCTGCTCTTTTAGGAGAGCGGCTTTGGTTCGAGGGTTGATGTCGGATGAGGAGTGGGGGTTCTTCGCGCCGTTCGTGATCGAGACGGGT
>JBBRPO010000079.1:0-10011 GCA_038227865.1 Caulobacterales bacterium | reverse complement strand
TCAACCGCTTCGTCGCCGACCACAACCAGCAGCCCAAACCCTTCGTCTGGACCGCCGATCCAGACAAAATCATCGCCGCCGCCAGCCGTGGGCACCAAACGTTGGAATCAATCCACTAGGGCGGGTGTACGCACCGATGTCACAGGCTCTGGCCTGCCGTCCAGGAAGCCCACCAGCCGACTGCGGATAATGGTCTCGGCCTCGGCAACGATGCGGTCGATGAGCTCCTTCACCGTCGGGATATCGTGGATCAGGCCCGCGACCATGCCGCAGCTCCAGCCGCCTGCGTCCATCTCCCCACCCTTGAAGATCGCCGGATAGACCCCGGCCACCTCGGGGGCGATGTCGGCGAAGGTGATCGCCGAGCCCAGGGTGCGCTCCTTCTCCAGCAGGCGCTCGACGCCGGCATTGGTCAGTACGCGCTCGGTGTTGCGCAGCGGGCGCATGATCAGGCGGGTGTCGAGCTCGCTGGCGGCGACCAGGGCGTCCTTGACGTTCTGGTGGACAGGCGCGTCCGTCGTGGCGATGAAGCGAGTGCCCATGTTGATCCCCTCGGCGCCCATGGCGAGCGCGGCCACAAGGCTGCGGCCATCGGCCATGCCGCCCGAGGCGACGAAGGGGATCTTCAACTCCTCGCCGGCCCGGGGCAGCAGGATGAAGTTCGGCACGTCGTCCTCGCCTGGGTGGCCGCCACACTCGAAGCCGTCGACGCTGACCGCGTCGCAGCCGATGGCCTCAGCCTTGAGCGAATGGCGGACCGAGGTGCATTTGTGGATCACCTTGATGCCGGCTTCCTTCAACGCGGGAAGGTACTTCTGCGGGTTGTTTCCCGCTGTCTCCACCGCCTTGACCCCGCTCTTGATGATCGCCTCGATGAAGCCCGGATAGTCCGGCGGCGTCACCGCCGGCAGGAAGGTCAGGTTCACCCCGAACGGCTTGACGGTCATCTCCCGGCAGCGGGCGATCTCCTTGGCCAGGCCCTCGGGCGAACCTTGGGTCAGGCCAGTGATGATCCCCAGGCCGCCGGCGTTAGATACGGCCGCCGCCATCTCGGCGAAGCCCACCATATGCATGCCGCCCTGGATGATCGGGTGCTCGATGCCGAACATTTCTGTAATGCGGGTCTTCAAGGCGGTGTCCTCCAGGGCAGACCGGCGATGACGCCGGAGATGATCGCACCACAGGGCGATCAGTGAGTGTGTTTTTAAAACCTACATCGACGCGAGATCAAGCCGAGTTTCCCGCGAGACAATCCCCACCAGACTTGCCCGCTCAGCTAACTCTCGATCACCACCTCTCCAGCCATGGCCGCAACACGATCTCGAACGCCCAGGTCGACCGGTGCTGGCGATGCAGTTGCAGATAGGTTTCCGCGATGTGAGCTGGGTCGGCCATATTGTCGTCGACCGTCGTCCCCGCCAGTCGATGCGCCCGGGCTCCGTCCTCCTGCGTCCAGCCGATCGCCGCGTCGATCGGCACGTTGGCGACATGGATGCCCTGGGGCATCAGCTCCCGCGCGATGCTCTGCGCCAGCCCGGACTTGGCCTGACACGCCATGGCGAAGGCCCCGCTGGCCGGGAACCCCTTCAGCGCCGCACTGGCGTTGGTGAAGATGATGGTGCCCTTGGCACCGTTGGCGTTGGTCGGGTTTTCGAGCATCAGGCGCGCCGCCTGCTGGGCCACCAGAAACGCACTGAACGCGGAGTTCCGCAGTGTCTCCAGCGCCATAGCCGGGTCCGCTTCGAGGATCCCCTTGCGAAAGATCCCGGGGACGCGCCCGTCGATGTTGTGCACCACTAGGGTCGGCGCGCCGAGGTCTCGAACGACGCTCTGGAACAGTCGTTCAACGTCGGCCGGTTCGGTGGCGTCGCAGGCGTATCGGCGCACCCCATGGGCCTTCTCCAAGGTTTCCAGCACCGGCTTGTCGGGGTTGCGGGCGGCGACCGCGACCCTCATGCCGTTCTGCGCGAACAGCCTGGCGCAGCTGGAGCTGATCCCAGGCCCGCCACCGACGATGAGGGCGACGTCCTGGATCTTGGGCTGCGTGTCGGAGGTAGGCATGGCTTGGCGTCCGTGGCTGAGGAATGGGGTTGGGCGCGATCCGTCCGAAGGCGCGCGTCCGGCGCTCGCTACTCAGCGGCCAGTGAAGACCGCCGCGCGACGCTCCACGAAGGATTGGATCCCCTCCTTGGCGTCTTCGCTGTCGAGCACCCGTCCGCGGATTTCCGGAATGATATCGATGGCGGCCTGCTCGCCGGCCTCGATGAACTTGAGCCCAGCCTCCTTGGTCACCTGGACGCCCAGGGGCGCGTTCTTGGCGATGATCTCGGCGATCGCCATCGCCCGATCGATCTGCTGGCCGGCCGGGACAACTTCCTGGACGAAGCCGCAGCGATAGGCCTCGGCGGCGTTAAACTCGTCGCAGAGGAACAGATGGTACATGGCGTTGCCCCACCCGGCGCGGGTGAGATAGCGGAAGTGTGCGCCGCCCAAGGGCGCGATGCCGCGCTTGGATTCCATCTGGCACAGGCGGACGTCGTCGGCCGCGACCACGATGTCGCCGGCCAGCATGATCTCGATGCCGATGGTGAAGCACACGCCCTGGATCGCCGTGACGATCGGCTTGCGGCAGCGGTTCTGCAACCCGAAGGGATCAATGTTTCCGACCGGGCGATCCATCTTCACCGCGGTCGGGCCGAAGAACTTCGGCATGTCGAGGCCGGCGGTGAAGTGCTTGCCTTCCGCGCACAGCACCCCGACCCACAGGTCGTCGTCGCGGTCGAGCACGGTGAAGGCGGAGGACAGTTCCTCCATCATTTCAGGGCTGAAGGCGTTCATCTTGCCGGGGTTGTCCAGCACGATCTTGAGGATGTGGCCGTGGCGTTCCTGACGGACGCGGCCCACTTGCACGGCGGCTTCAATCATCGACGGTCTCCTGTGTTCTGATGGGGTTTGGCGGACGTCATTCCGCCGCGGCCACCAGGCCGTAGCGTTCCGGCGGGATGGCGTTCTGGCTCACGGCCTTGGTGAGGGTCCGCCGGGCGTCCTCATAGGTCGCCCAGGTCTGGGGATCATGCAGGGTCGGGAAGCAGATCAGCTCGCCCTGGTCCAGGGCCCGGAAGGCGATGTCGACCAGGGTCTCCGGCGACATGAAGAGTTCATCCGGGAACGGCGGCGGCCGATCGCCGAAGAACTCCGTGCGCACAGGGCCCGGATTGACCACCTGGACCTTCACATTAGTCTTGGAGAACTCGATCTGCAGCGAGCGCGTAAAGTTCAACACATAGGCCTTGGAGCCGCTGTAGGCGCCGGCGGTCGGCGACGGGATCACCGCGATCACCGAACCGATGTTGATGATCGTGCCCCGGTCCCGCGCCGCGAAGCCCGGCGTCGCCGCGAGGCACAGCCGGGTCAAGGCCAGGACATTGATCTTGACCAGGGTGTCCACGGCATCCACGTCCGCCGAAACGCTGGGGGCGCCCGCCCCGAGACCGGCGTTGTTCACCAGCACCTCGATGTCGTCCCGGGTCTGCAGCAGCGCCTCGATCCGCGCGAGGTCGCCGGGCTCTCCGAGGTCGGCGACGTGAATCTCCACCTGCCGGCCGAAATCCTCACGCAGCCGCGTGGCCAAGCTTTCCAGCCGATCGATCCTGCGGGCCACCAGGATCAGGTCATGGCCGCGAGCGGCCAGGCGCTCGGCATAGACCGCACCGATCCCCGAAGAGGCTCCGGTGATCAGGGCGAAGGATCGGATGTCGCTCATCTTTGTGTTCCCTCCTAGGACTGTCCCTACCACATTCTGCATGTTATCTCTCATGCAGTTGAGTCAACATGACGATCATCATTCAGACCGTCAAGCGAGAGTTGGAGCGGGCCGCGTGGGACATTCAAAGGCGGAGAAGGCGGAGAGTCGGGAGCGTATCCTCGACGCCGCGGCACGACAGATCCGCCAGGGCGGCCTGGACAGCCTCAGCATCGCCGACCTGATGAAGGCGGCGAACTTGACCCACGGCGGCTTCTACGGACACTTCCCGTCGCGCTCCGCCTTGATCGCCGACGCCCTCGACCGGGCGATGGATCTGGGCGAGGCGTCCTTCGTCGCCGCCAAATCCCCCAAGAGCGAAGGCACGGTGAAATCGATCGTGAACCGCTATCTGAGCCCGGCGCATCGTGACAACGCCGCTGAAGGCTGCGCGATCTCAGCCCTGGCCGTCGATGTCGGTCGCGCCGATGACGAGGCGGTGAGAGCCAGGATGGCGCAACGCCTGGAGCGCAGCTTCGGGAGCATGGCGAAGGCCATGGGCGACGGACCGAATGCGGAGGACGCCGCCATCGCCGCCTGGTGCGCCATGGTCGGTGCGATCGCCCTATCCCGGGTCTTCCGCGGAACCGACCGCTCCGACCTGATCCTACGGCTCGCGCGGCAATCCATCCTCGATCTGGAAGCCGACATCCGCGACGCCGAGTGACTTCCAGGCGGGCGGAGCGAAAACGCCGGAAGGGCGTCCAAGGTCTAGTTCACCGTTGCACGCCTCAGTCGCCGCGCTGAAGCCAATCGATGACGAGCCGTGTCACCTCGGCCGGCCTTTCGCGGTGCAAGAAGTGGCCGGTTCCCTCGACGATTTCCCACGCATAGGGACCCACGAAGAACTCCTTCTGCGGCTCAAGCATGCTGGTGCGAAGATCGTTCGAGCCGCCGAGCGCCAGCGTCGGCACGGGGATAGGCCTTTCGCACGCCTTACGAAGGTCCTTCAGGGCCGGATCGGCCTTCGTCGGATCGAGCATCGCTCGGTAGTACCCAAGGGTCGAGCCCAGCGCGCCTGGCAGGGCCAGCATATGCTTGATCTCGGCTATGTGCGCCGCGTCCTCGTGCCCGGGCGACCAGTCGTTCCAGAGATAATCGATGAACGCGAAATCGTTCGCGGTGATCGCGGCCTCTGGCATGTCCGGGAGTTGGAAGAACCACCAATGGAAGGAGTGGTGAACTTCCTTTGGCGAGGAGACCAGCGTGCGCCGGATCTGCTCGGCGTGGGGAACCGCCATCGTGACAGCCCGCCGGACGAGTTCGGGGAAAGCGGCGATGACGCTGTAGGTGATCCCGGCGCCCCAGTCCTGGCCCACAAGGAACACCGGCTCACCGCCTCCAAGGGTGACGATCAGTTCCTTGACATCGAGAGCCAAGGTTCCTCGATCATAGTATCCATTCACCGGGATCTGCGTGGGGGGATAGCCGCGAAGGAACGGGGCGATGACTCGATATCCCGCAGCGGAAAGCGCGGGTATCTGATGGCTCCACGTATGGGCGGTGTCCGGATAGCCGTGAAGCAAAAAGACCGTCGGGCCTTCGCCTTCCTCCAGATAGGCAAAGTCAATCCCGTTGGCCCGTATGCGGCGTTCGTACATAGAGTCCTCCTGTTGGATAGCGAGAGAGGCGCGGCGTGGCCTTCGCACAAGGCGAAAGGCCGCCGCCTCAGGCGGCGCCTGGGGGCTGGTCGGCGCGGTTGGTTACCAGGTCTCGCGGTAGGGGCGGATCTCGACGTTGAACGACCAAGCCGAACGGTCTTGACCGACCACATGCCAGACCTCGTCGGCGATCGCGTCCGGCTTGATGAAGAAGTCGTCCGGCGCTTCCGGGAAACGGGCGCGGGTCCATTCCACGTCGATTACCGCGTCGATCACGATATAGGCCACGTGGACGCCTTTCGGTCCCACATCGCGGGCAATCGCCTCGGCGAGGATCCGCTGAGCGGCCTTGGTCGGCGCGAAGCCGGAGAAATTGGCCTTGCCCCGCAGCGCCGAGGTATTGCCGGTCACGATCAAGGCTCCCGAGCCGCGCGCCACCATGGCGGGCGCCAGCCGCTGCGCCAGATGGAGCAGCGCAACAGTGTTGATCTCGAAGTTCTTGGTCAGGACATCCGCGGTGATCTCGGCATAGGTTCCCCAAGCGCCACCGACGGCATTGTGGACCACGACGTCCGGCGTCCCCATCTCCTGTTCAATCGCATCAAGCGTCGCTAGCAGCCCGGCGGTGTCCGTCACGTCGCATCGGAATGCACGGCATCCGGAGAGTTCCGCCTCCAGCTTTGCGAGCCGATCCGCGTCCCGAGCGATCATGGCGACGCGGTAGCCTTCGCGGGCGAACCGCCGGACGATCGATGTCCCGGTGCCGGGGCCGACGCCGGTGACGAGCGCCAGTGGGGACTTGGTTTGAGTCATTGGGCGATTTCCTTCGCGGTGACGAGCAGTTGCCGGCTCACGACTTGCCGCCTGACGGTTGGCAAGGCCTAGCAGTAGACGGTCTGTCCCGACCTCAATCTGCATGTTATACGTCATGCAGTGACGCGAACATGATAGCCATCATGCAGGCCGTCAAGCGAGAGTTGGAGCTGATCGCGTGGGACATTCGCGGGCCGGGAAAGCCGAGAGCCGGGAAGGCGCCCTGGACCCGCAAGCCCGGGTCCGCAATGGCGGACCTATCGCCGCGAGGAGCGCCCGATGACGAATCGTCGACTGGATACCGGCACGGACGAGTTGCTCGGCGAGGTGCGAGACGGCGTCGCCATCTTCACCTTGAACCGACCGTCCGCGCGCAATGCTCTATCCGATCAATTGACCCCTGCCCTGCGCGCCGGAATAGCGGCCTGCGACGCCGATCCGGCGGTCGGCGCTTTCCTGATCACGGGCGCCGGCGGCGCATTCTGCGCCGGGGGCGATGTGAAAGCCATGGGCGCGCCCGGCCCCGGGGCCGTCCTGACACAGGATGAGCGGCTGGCCCGGCTCACCAAGGGGCAGCGGACCCTCACGGGGGCTTTGATCGCCAGCCGGAAGCCGAGCATCGCCGCCCTGCCCGGCCCCGCTGCCGGTGCGGGCCTTTCGCTGGCTCTGGCCTGTGATCTGCGCCTGATGGTCCCTGGAGCCTATGTGCGCACGGCCTATGCGCGGATCGGACTTCCAGGCGACTATGGCATCAGCTGGCTGCTCACCCGGGCCGTCGGTCCAGCGCGCGCGCGGGAACTGATGCTCCTCTCAGAGAATGTTGACGCCGAGCGCTGTGAGCGCCTGGGTCTAGTGAATCAGGTCGTGCCGGACAAGGACCTGTTGGCGACGGCGTTCGAACTCGCGGCGAAGCTGGCGGCCGGTCCTCGCCAGACGCTTGGACTCATCAAGGACAATCTGGATGATGCGCAGAGGCTCGATTTCCTGGAGTCCCTGGACGCCGAGGCCCTGCGCATGGTGGGCCATGGCGGCTCGGCTGAAACCCGCGAGGCGATCCGCGCCTTCGTGGAACGCCGCCCCGCGGACTTCGAAGCGCTGCGTCGCGCCGGGGCCTAAAGGCCCATGATCGTCTTCATGATGGCGAACTGGCTTGGCCAATAATAATTGTACTTCGGCAGATCATCTCCCGCATCGGCAAGGCGTCTATTGTAGAAGACGTGCAGCCGCACCGGGGGCAGCAGGTCTTTCTCGACGAATGACTTCGAGGGGAGGAAGACCATCTGCGTCGGTCCCGCACCCATCGTTTCCATGGCCGGCTTGCCGCACCGCACGCAGCGAGCGCGGTTGAGATGGGGTGGGGGCCGGTACTTTTTGTGACTGAGCTCGCCCGTTCCCTTCATCTCGATGTGCGGGGCCATCAGCACCGACACGTCTGAGAACGCCTCGCCGGTATAGTCCTGACAGAACCGGCAGTGGCACACGAAGCGCGCGACCGGCGCCTTGCTGGTCTCGAACGAAAATGTACCGCAGTGACAACTGCCGTGGAGGTGGGTGCGATGGTGTCTGGCCATGGTCTTCCGATGCCAAAAAGGATGTTTGGAGTTCGCCTGCGCGCAACGCAGGACGGCGCCGGGGTTTCTTTCGGCTCAGTCGGCAGGGTCACCGCGAGGTCGTCCAGGCGCACTCCGTGCGCGCCGGGACGACGGGCGGCGATATAGCGTCAGGCGAAAACGGGATAGTCCGTGTAACCTTCCGCCCCGTCGCCATAGAGCGTCGCGGGATTGATCTCGGCCAATGGCGCCCCCCCCTTGAGGCGCGCGACGAGATCGGGGTTCGCGATGAAGGGTCGGCCGAAGGCGATCAGGTCGGCCTCGTCCTTCGCCAGCCGGTCGGTGGCGAGCTTCAGATCATAGCCATTGTTGGTGATATAGGTGTTGCCGAACGCCCGCCGTAGCGAGGCGTAGTCGAACGGCGCGACATCGCGCGGGCCGCCCGTCGCGCCTTCGATGACATGGATGAACCCTAGGCCGAGCTTGTCGAGTCCGCGGACGATATGGTCGAACTGCGCTTGCGGGTCGCTTGTGGTGACGCCGTTGAAGGGCGAGACGGGGGACAGTCGGATCCCGGTCCGCCCCGCGCCGATTTCGTCGGCGACCGCTGCCGCGACTTCCAGAATCAGGCGCGCGCGGTTCTCGACCGAGCCGCCATAGGCATCCGTGTGGACATTTGCGCCGTCCTTGGCGAACTGGTCGAGCAGGTAGCCGTTGCCGGCATGAATCTCGACGCCATCGAAGCCGGCCGCGACCGCATTGGCCGCCGCTTTACGGAAGTCGGCGACGATGCCCGGCAATTCGGCCAGATCGAGCGCCCGCGGCTCAGACGTGTCGACGAAGCTGTTGTGGACGAAGGTCTTGGTGTCCGCGCGGATCGCCGACGGCGCCACGGGAGCGCCCCCATCCCGTTGCAGGTCCACATGCGACACGCGGCCGACGTGCCAAAGCTGGAGGAATATCTTGCCGCCCTTATGGTGGACGGCGTCGGCGACGGTGCGCCAGCGGGCGACTTGCGCATCCGAATAGATGCCGGGCGTGTCCTGATAGCCTTGGCCCTGCTGCGAGATCTGCGTGGCTTCTGCGATCAGCAGACCGGCCGATGCGCGTTGCGCATAATATTCCGCAGCGTGCGGGCCAGGCACGAAGCCGGCTGCGGCACGATTTCGTGTCAGCGGCGCCATGACGATCCGGTTCGTAAGCTTAATGTCACCCAACATATAGGGCGTGAAGAGTGTGTCCTGA
This sequence comes from Caulobacterales bacterium, assembly GCA_038227865.1. GTDB lineage: Bacteria > Pseudomonadota > Alphaproteobacteria > Caulobacterales > Caulobacteraceae > Acaudatibacter. The sequence continues at coordinate 1,000 of JBBRPO010000079.1, read as the reverse complement.
GTCATCGCTGACCATTCCGAAACATTGAGGGTCGTGGTCGGCTCAGTTGGCCGCGCGATACCGCTCGCCGACCTCTTGCGGCCTCAGACCGCCGAGCACGCCCTGGCGCGCGCCGTCATAGGTCTTCCAGGCCGCGTCGTCGGCCAGGGGCGGGATCGTCACGGTTTCACGCCGGTCGAAGCCGACCAGCGCCGCGTCGACCAGGTCGCCGACCTCCATCATCGGCGGCAAGGCCGAAGGGTCGGCGCCGGCGCGCTCCCAGATCTCGGTCTTGGTCGCCGCGGGCAGCACCGCCTGGACGTAGACGCCCTGCGGGGCGAGTTCGAGGCTCAGTCCCTGCGACAGGAACAGCACGAAGGCCTTGGTGGCGCCATAGACGGTGAGCCCGAATTCCGGCGCCAGTCCCACCACTGAGCCGATGTTGACGATTGCCCCTTCGCCAGCCTTCGCCAGCCGCGGCGCGACAGCGCTCGCCAGCCGGGCCAGCGCCGTGGTGTTGAGCGCGACGAGTTGCGCAACCTGATCGGTCGTTTGCTCGACGAACCGCCCGGCGATGCTCGCGCCGGCATTGTTGATGAGGATGCCGATCTTGTCGTCGTCGCGCAGCCGCGCTTCGACCTTGGCCAAATCCTCCAATCGGGTCAGGTCCGCCTTCAGGATGTCGATGGCCACGCCGAACTCGGCGCGCAACCGCACCGCCAATTCCTCCAACCGCGCGGCGTCGCGCGCGACCAGGACGAGGTCGTGGCCACGGCGCGCGAAACGCTCCGCGTAGGTGGCGCCGATACCGGAGGATGCGCCGGTGATCAGGACGGAAGGCTTGGCGGTCATATGCGGGCTCTTTCCCATCGGCGTCCGATAGCGATGGGGTGGACGCCCCCCTGACGGCATCGATGTGCCAAATTGGAGGTGTTGAAAACACCACTGCAAAGGAGGCGTCCGTGGGTGAAGTTAGCACAATTGGGCTCGACCTGGCGAAGACGGTTTTTCAGGCGCACGG
>JBBRPO010000078.1:0-10096 GCA_038227865.1 Caulobacterales bacterium | reverse complement strand
TGCGCAACAGGCCAAGGGACGCTGGATGGGTTCTGCAGCCTCTAGCTTAGATTCAGCATTGGTTTAGAGGCGTGGGTTAGGGTGGCGAATGGCCAGCGTTCCGATCATCCTCAGCCTAGCGTTCAGGATGAAGGCCTGGGACGCGTTGCGTCGACCGATCTGGCTGTTCGATCCACATCGATTGCGTGGTGTCTACGCCAATGCTGCGGCGCTTAGCCTGTGGGGCGCCGACAGCCTGGACGAGCTGCTTTCGAGAGACTTTTCGCAGCTCTCGCGCGCTGTTACGGCGAGGACAGAACGCCTTGCCCAAGCGACCGCTGCTGGCGATGAGGTCTCCGAACAGTGGACCTTCTACCCCAACGGCGAACCGGTGACGGTGCAGGCGACAATTTCGACCTGCCATATGGACGACGGCCAGCCGGTGCTTCTCTTCGAGGCATCCCCGACTGAAGTAGACGCCAGCGAGCGGCGTGCTGTGGAAGCGTTGAGGCACACGTCCACCCTAATCACCCTTTTTGACAAAGACGGTCGGGCGATATTTGCAAATCCGGCCGCCTATTCTGCATACGGCTCTATGCATCACGACTTTGATGCGCGGTTCGCCGATCCGAAGTGTGCGCGGCCCATCCTTCTGCAAGCCCTAGCTGGCGACACCGTGGCGGAAGTCTGCGAAATCGTCACCACCGACGGTCGGCGCTGGCATCACCTCGACGCCCGGCTGGTGCAGGACCCCGTTACCGGCGAAGCGGGAGTGCTGCTGAATGAGCGCGACGTAACGCAGCGTGTCGAAGCCGAGCAGGCGCGCTCGGCAGCCGAGCAGAAGGCAGCAATGGTAGAGGCTCGCCAGCATTTTCTGACGAATATGTCCCATGAGCTCAGGACTCCGCTGAATTCGGTCATCGGCTTCTCCGAGCTCCTCGCCAACAGCAATATCTCTTCAGATCAGGTCGAGCAGGCGCAAAGGATCAATATTTCCGGCAAACACCTGTTGGGCGTTGTGAACGAGATGATCCGACTGTCTAGCCATGATGGATGGTCGGGGGAGCGTTCGCCGGAACTCGGGCAGGTTACCCCGCCGTCCTCCGCGCTGGTCCAGCCGTTCCAGGCAGACTGTCAACGCTCCGCTCGCGTGCTTTACGTGGATGACAACGAAAGTAACCGCGCTCTGATCACAGCGGTCCTTTCTGCGCAGGGGATAGACTGCCATACGGCGGACGACGGTCAGCAAGGGTTCGAGGCGGCGCTGGCGGGTGGGTGGGACCTCATATTGATGGACATCCAGATGCCGGTGATGAACGGCGTCGAAGCGACTCGGGCCATCCGCGCCCTGTCAGGTCCAGCAGCCGCTGTTCCGATCATCGCGGTAACCGCAAACACGCTAGATGATCAACTAGAAGAATATGCCGAAGCAGGGATGAACGACGTCATTGCTAAACCAGTTGATATTGCTGAACTCATCTCGAAGGCCGTTATGTGGATCGAAAGCCGAACCGCCTCCGACACAGAGGGTGCAAAAGCTGCTTAGGCAAGTTAACCTTTGCAGAGCCGGTCGCGATCATTTTGCCAACGGTGTCGAACAGGACGTTCATGGCGACGGGTTTGACGATCAGTTCATTGGCTCCGATGGCCATGCAATCTGCTCTCACATTTAAAGCTGAATCTGCGGTAACGAAGACAATAGGCGATCAAGTAGGCTCGCCAACCCTAGGGTTAAAGTAAGCGTATCCGGAAGGCCGTGTCGCATGCGTCGCGCGGCCCCCGTACATTAGACCAGGTGATGGACCGATGACCTTCCTGAAACGCTTTGCAGCCGACGAACGTGGAGCAACCGCAATCGAGTATGGCTTGATCGCGGCCCTGATCGCAGTGGTTATTGTCTCCTCCGTGACCACTATCGGCGCCAAACTGAAGACGTCCTACGGCAACATCGGCAACGCGGTTAAATGAAACCACGGATCGGGTCATTAGGCGGCCCTTTCTTTTTGACCAGACGCCGGGAGGCTCACGCTTCCGGCTTTTGGCGTGCGTAGAAAATACTACGTCAGGAATCTAGCCCACGGGGTCCCTCATCAGCGCTGGCTCACGCCGATATACTCAAATGTTCAGAGAACCCCCAGCCAGCCCGAACTTAAGGTTGCGCGAACAAAGAAGGAACATTATTATGCGGGCATGACCGTCATCGATCTTCGTCGCAAGCTGGAAATTCTGTCGGATGCAGCGAAATACGACGCTTCCTGCGCCTCATCGGGGGGATCGAAACGCGACTCGCTGAACGGTAGGGGGGTGGGGGCGGTCACCGGGGGGATGGGGGTCTGCCACGCCTATACGCCGGATGGGCGCTGTGTTTCCCTGCTGAAAATACTGCTGACTAATTTCTGCGTTTACGACTGCGTTTATTGCGTGAACCGCTCGTCGTCCAACACACCGCGCGCCCGATTCAGCGTCGAGGAGGTTACGGGGCTGACGCTCGATTTCTACAAGCGCAACTATATCGAGGGCCTTTTCCTGTCGTCCGGCGTGATCAAGTCCGCCGACCACACGCAGGGCGAGATGAACCGGGTCGCAAAGAGCCTGCGCCTCGATCACGACTTTCGCGGCTATATCCACCTGAAGCTGATCGCCGGGTGCAGCCCCGAGCTAGCGGCGGAGGCGGGGCTTTATGCTGATCGATTGTCGGTGAATATCGAGTTGCCAAAGGATGAGAGTCTGCTCCGGCTAGCTCCGGAAAAGACGCCCGCCACGATCAAGAGGGCGATGGGACGTGTAAGCTATGACATCCGTGCTGGCAAAGACCGCTCGATGCGAAAGACCGCCGCGCCGAAATTCGCTCCCGCCGGCCAGTCCACACAGATGATCGTTGGCGCAGACGCAGCCAGCGACGCCGATATATTGGTGCGGGCGGACGGGCTTTACGCGGCTTATGGACTACGCCGGGTCTACTACTCAGCCTTCAGCCCGATCCCTGACAGCTCCAGCCTCTTGCCGTCTCAGCGGCCGCACATGATGCGCGAGCACCGGCTCTATCAGGCCGACTGGCTGATGCGCTTCTATGGCTTCGAGCAAGGCGAGATCGTGGAGGGGCGCGCGGACGGAATGCTCGATCTCGACCTCGATCCCAAGCTCGCCTGGGCACTGGGAAACCGTGGGCGGTTTCCGGTAGATGTAAACACGGCGGATCGGGAGAGGCTGCTCCGGATACCGGGGCTGGGTGTCAAGTCAGTGAACCGCCTGCTGGGCGTACGGCGCTACAAGCGGTTGACACTGGAGGATCTCGGGCGGCTGTCGGGGTCAGTGAAACGGTTGAAGCCTTTCGTGGTGTGCGCGGACTGGACGCCGGGCGGGGCGACCGACGATGCGCGACTGGAGGCGGAATTTCGGGCGCTGGCGACACCGCAGCCGGTGCAGATGTCGCTGTTTTGACGATCACCGTCGCCCTCTCCAATCCCACCGATGTGGCGGGATGGCGATCAGCGGCGCGACACTTGAGGCTGGCCTTCATTCCGCCTCGAGACGTCCAATGGCGTGTGGGTGATGAGCACGCGACACTGTTTGCGGGCGATCAGGTTCCGGAGCCGCCGGCGGGCGTCGGGTTCACCGCGCCGAAGGAACTGTTCGCCCTGTCCAATGACGCTCTGCTGAACCGTGCGGAGGATCGCTGGGACCTGCTGTACCGCATCCTGTGGCGGCTGCGCGAAGAGCCTACCTTGCTCAAAATTCTCACCGATCCAGATGTGGATAAGGCGCACGGCTATCTGAAGGCTGTGCGCCAAGCGACGCATAAGATGCATGCTTTTGTTCGCTTCCGGCGTGTGGACGAGCCCGGACCGAACAGCGAGGAAGATCCAAAAGTGGAGGAATATGCCGCCTGGTACGAGCCGCCTCACTATGTGCTTGAAAAGGACGTGGGGTTCTTCGTGCGTCGCCTTGCGAATGTGCGCTTCTCTATCCTTACCCCTTACGCCAGCGCGTGGTGGGACAGGGAGGTGATGCGGTTCGGTGCAGGCGCCGACGCGAGCCAACTACCCGCGGATGATGCGCGCGAGGACGACTGGAAGGTTTATTTCGCCAATGTCTTCAACCCCGCCCGGTTCAACCCCAAGGTGATGGTCCAGCACATGGCGCGCCACTACTGGCGAAACCTGCCTGAGGCTCAGCTGATTCCCGCAATGATCCAAACCGCCGGAGCCCGCGCCGCCGCCATGGTAGCCGCCCACCCCACCCAACCCTCCGATCGCGCAGTAAAGATCGCTGCTCGGCGAGAGCGCGACGCCCCATTCGACAGTGGAATCGCGCTGAGTTCGCTTAACGACGTGGCGGCCAGCATCCAAGTCTGCCGCCGTTGCGAACTTTGGCACGACGCAACGCAGGGCGTGACGGGCGAAGGACCGTCGCACGCGGAGATCATGTTCGTTGGCGAACAGCCTGGCGATATGGAAGACCTCTCGGGGCGCCCCTTTGTCGGGCCGGCAGGAGAGCTGTTCAACCGGGCGCTGGCCGAGGCGGGGATCGCGCGAGAGACCACCTACGTCACCAATGCGGTTAAGCACTTCAAACATGAGCTTCGAGGCAAGCGCCGCATCCATAAGACCCCCGCCGTGGGCGAGATAAAGGCCTGCAGATGGTGGCTGCAGAACGAGCAGCGACTTGTGAAACCGAAGGTGATCGTGGCGCTTGGCTCTACGGCGGCTCAAGCGGTGTTCGGTCGGCGTGTGTCGGTTCTGACGGAGCGCGGCTATGCCGAAAGGCTGGAAAGCGGGACGCAAGCTTACGCCACCGTCCATCCGTCCTATCTCTTGCGCCTTCCCGACGAGGCGGCGCGGCGCAGGGGTTTCGACGACTTCGTGCGCGACCTCAAGGCTGCTCTTGGCAGTCTAACACGACAGCACCAATCGCCTCCACCGTCTTACGAAAGTCAGCACTCGCTCGGCGATAGCCGAGAGCGGTGATCTCTAGCGTAGTCGAACAGGGTTGCTGTTACGGATCAGACGCGGCCTAACGTAGACGATCTTCGGCCCACGACCGGCGATCAGCAGTCCAAGCAGAAGACCCGTTGCCGCTGGGAAGCAAGCGGAGCGTAAGGCTGATCCTGTACGAACGGATCCACGTGCGTGGCCACCTTCTATACGCGCTCGCTTGCCTGGCTATAGGCATCGCGAGCCTGGTCGCCGACCTTGGCCCAGTCTACGAGACCTTGTTGGGTGCTGCCTCCACCTTTGGTCTGGGCGCCTGACTGCCCCCGCCAGCCTGTTCAAGCGTATCGAATAGTCCGATGATCTTACTCCCGTGCTTATAATCAGCCCTTGAGGCTGTTTGGCACCGTGCCGCCGTTATCGGCGAGCTTCTGCATCACCGCTCTGTGCAAGGCGATGTTCTCTTCGGCAGTACCGTCGGCTCCGACGTGCACATTGAGCTCCGTGGCCAGCGTCTTTCGAGCATCGAGGCTGGAATCCAGGCCCAGCAGCTTCAGAAGATCGACGATCGAAGTCCGCCAGTTTCCGCCGCCGCCAGAAGCGTTCGAAGCCATCTGGGCTAGCACCGCTTCGACATCGACCAGTTGAGCAGCAGGCGCTGATTGCGGCGGCGCGGCTGCGGGCGTGGCAGCCTGCGGTGCGTCGGCCACGGGGGCGGTTTGCGCGGCAGCCGCTCCGCCCTGGTGGAAGATTTTGTCCATGATGGACGCGAAGATACCCATTAGAAAACTCCAGTAAGAGGCCAGTTCTCAGCAAGCGGTAAGGGCGCTCCGATGCATGGAGCGCCCCGCCTTACTACTTCGTCTTGTGTTCGTCCTTGTCAGCGATGCCGTCGTGGTTTTTGTCGGCTCCGCTACAAGCGGCTCCTTTCACATGGCAGCGCTTCATGTGGTGGCGCCTCCAGTGATGCCTATGATGCATCGTGCTCATCGAAGAGGTCGTGCTTGTGGACGTCGCTGCCTTTGCCGGTGCGGCCATGGTCGCTGTAGTGGTGCTTGTCGACTTGGTTGTCATTGACGCCATACCGACGGCGCCGCCACCGGTCACGTTGCCCTTGTAGTCGAGGGCAACGTTGTAGTTCGTGCCGCCGCGCATCGCGGTTCCACGCCAGACGCCATCATCACCTTTCGACAGCCCCGACACCGAGCCGTATCCGGAGTTCATAATGTGCTTGCGCGCCTCGTTCTGGGTGAACGAGTTGGCGCCGATCCTGGCCGCGCCGTCGTTGACGGTGTGAGTGTTCTTCAGAGGAGCGTTGCCCTTGGCGGTGGGACCACCTGCTGGGGCATCTTGCGCCATGGCGACACCGCCAAGGCTAAGGCCTGCGATCAATACGATCGCGGAGATCTTGAGTTTCATGTTCGCTGTCCTGATCTAGGCTTAAAGGTATCGCGCGCGTTCAGCGGCGACCTGCTCGGGGGTGTAGGGAGCAGCGGTGTCGTCAAAGTTCGACCAGCCTTCGCCCTGGTAGATCGAGCGACGACCCGTAATATCGACGGTTCGCTCTCCGGCGAGGATGGAACGCGCTATGGAAACCTGCGCATCTTCCACGCGGGCGCTCACGAGCGTGCCGCCGCGGCGAACCCCCTCCGCGTAGGTATTTGCGTCTGCCTCGGACACGCCCGCCTTCGTCAGGGCGCCAACGATTCCGCCAGCCGCACCACCGATCGCCGCGCCCCCCAAGGCGCCAACAAGCGTTGAGGCCAGCCAGCCAGCCGCAACGACGGGACCAAGGCCGGGGATGGCCAGAAGGCCGATACCTGCCAGAAGGCCGCCGACGCCGCCTACCGCAGCGCCGATGCCAGCGCCCTTGCCCGCATCTTCACCCGCCTTGTTCATCTGATCGGCGTGCTCGCCGCGCGCATCGCTGGCGACGATGCTGATGTCTGAATGTGGGACGCCTGTAGTCTCGAGATCATCTACTGCAGTTTTTGCGTCCGTGTAGAGATCGAACAGGCCAGTAACGGTCTGGGACAAGGTTTCCTCCTGAAATTACGACTGGTGTTGCTAGCTTGGCGCCCACCCTGGACGCAGCTTCTGCCCTAACGCTATCTGCGTGACCATGTTCCTAGCTCGATGTTATCGGCTCTGAGTATATTTCTTCAAAGCCAAGGAACCGGACCGCGACGCTCGAGTTGCAGCAGACGTCAAACAATGGAGACGGCTATGAGCAACGAGGGCGTCAAGGGCGCGGTCCAAAAAGGTGTTGGATCCGCGAAGGAAGCAGCCGGTAAGGCGACCGGCAACACCAAGCTGCAAGCCGAAGGCATGGCCGACAAGGCCGCTGGCTCGGCTAAAAAAGCGGTCGGAAAAGCTAAGAGTGCGGTTAAGAAGGCGACAAAATAGCGCCTCACCCGTGTCATCGTCGCTCGCGTTAGAACTTCAAACTCGGCCGTCAACTGAGAATACAGCGCTGTGTGTGAATGTTTGGCCCGGCACCGCCATCAGCCCCAATCTGTTTTTCTGACAAGGGGAGGAGGAGGTCAAAGAGCAGCCGGACGCCAAGCCTCTTGGGCGTGACCCGACCGCTGCTGAGATGGAATCTACCCGAATCCGCTGGGACACCTATATCGATCTGGGGGCTTTCCAACGCCGTGGCTCTGTTCATAATTCTCACGACCGCCGCCGCACTCCGCAAATACGGCGTCACCAATATTCAAACCTTGTCCCAGGCGGCGGAGGTCCTGCGGCCCACCGCAGGAGCCTTCGTTTTCCTGGTATTCGCCATGGGGATTATCGGTACTGGGATGTTGGCTGTGCCCGTCCTCGCGGGGTTAGCCGCCAACGCTCTTGGCGAGACCTTCGGCTGGCATGTGGGCCTGGCCCGCAAGCTCAACCAGGCCAAAGGCTTCTACGCCACAATTATGGTGGCGAAGGTGGTCGGTATTGACCTTAACTTCACCCCGATCGATCCGGTTAAGGCGCTTTTCTAGAGCGCGGTAATCAACTGGGTGGTCACGGTTCTGGTCATGGTGATGATGATGCTTCTGGGCAGTCACAAGACGGCGATGGTACAGTTCACCCTACCGTCGATAATGAAGGGGGTGGAATGGGCGGCGACCTTGGCAATGGCGCTCGCCGCATTTGGTAAGTTAGCGACCATGGGGCAATCGTGAATCCACGCTCCTTAATTTCCTCTGCCACAGCTGCACTCCTTTTGGCGTGCTGTGCGACGTCTGTCAGCGCTCAGGCGATTACCGACCCTACCAAGCCGCCGTCTGCAACACTACCAACACCGGCTTCGGCGGCGCAGCCCAATCAACCCGCCACCTCACCGCTTACGCTCACTGCAGCCTATACGGGCGACCTGCTTGACAATACTTCCGGTGGTGCGGCGACCGGATCGGGCTATGTGCACCTGATCAAACTTTCAGCCGCTTACGATGGATCGTCATCGGGCCACGACGGCCTTTCCGGGTTGCTCAGCATCGTTGATCTCAGCGGATCGCATTTCACGGCTCGGCGCGTGGGGAGCATCCAGAGCACCAGTGCAAATGAGACGGATTACGCCACTTTAAGACCGTATGAAGCCTGGCTGCAGCAGGAAATCCTAGGCGGTCGAGGCGCGGTGAAGGCCGGGCTGATCGACATCAATACAACCTTCGACGTTCAGGAAACCGCCGCTTTACTTCTGAACGCATCGCATGGGATCGGGCCAGACCTTGGCGGCACAGGACTTAACGGGCCTTCTGATTTTCCAACGCCCTCGCTCGGCGTCACGGGCTATTATCGACCACGGGATGGCTGGGCAGTTCAAATTGGTGTTTTCGACGGCGTCGCCGGGAACCCGGCGCATAGATCAGAATTCTTTACGCTCAAACTCAACGGCGCGCTGCTTGTCGGGCAGGTCGAGAAACGCTTTGGCGATACGGCGCGAGTGGAGTTTGGCGCCTGGACTTACACTGGCACATTCACATCGCTGGATCATTTCGACGCGGTCGGGACCGCGCGGCGGACTGGAGGGAATGGCGGCGCCTTCGCCCTAATAGAAGGTCGGCTTCTTCCCAAACCCGGCGACAAGGACGGCGGCCTGAATGGATGGGCTAGAGCTGGCTTTGCCAACGGCGATCTCAATCAAGTCCAAAACTATCTCGGCGGCGGCCTTGTCTACACCGGGCCATTCGAAGGACGCGATAAGGACGAGGTCGGTGTCGCGATTGCCCGAGCGGGCATTGGAAATGGCGGGCGCTACGTTGGCGGACAGCTCGGACGCAGCATTGGCCATAGTGAGACTAGCATTGAGGCTACCTATCGCTACGCCGTTAACGAGGTGTTCAACCTGCAGCCAGATCTACAATACGTCATCGAGCCGCGCGGCGACCGCAATATCAAAAACGTCCTGGTCATTGGGCTGCGCTTCGCCATCACCTACACTAGGCAATAACACCCTAGGCCTAGGGGTTGGTCGGAGAAGACGGAATAGGCGCCGGCAATAATGGCGCTGGGGCCTCGACCGCCGCTTTAACGGTCGGCGCAGTCGAGCAAGGGCGTCCGCGATCAAAGCAGGCGTTGATGGTATCGCCATCGGCCAGGGCCCAAGACAATCGGATCGAATAGTTCGAGCAAGCCTGATCGGCGCGGCCGTAGATTGGTCCCACCCCTGCGTGGGCAGTTTCGGTCAACAGCCCGGCTGCCGTAAAATGCTCCAGCCGCACACCGGATGGTGACAGAAGTGTCGCTCGCGCCCGGCGACAAACTCGCCCTGACAACACAAGCTGCTCGCCAGCCTTGTAGACTGCAGGTCGACTGAGGCTGAAATAGGCGGTGTCGCTCGCCTGGGCGACAACCTGAACCGACGACCCACCGATTGAGGCGCACCCCGACAGAAATACGCATCCGGCGAGCTGCAGAATTCTAGGCTTGGTGGACACTGGATAGACTTCCTCGAGGGGGGGAGACGCGGCGCCAACTGCTGCTCCGCCTAAAACGAAGGCGTGGTCAAAACAGGGCGCGATCCGGTATTTAGCCTGTCACTGATACTGCCAGACGGCCAAGTTCCTCCATCCCCTTTGTGCTTGCCGCAGCCCTTATGGAGGCTGCAAGTTTTTGTCGGACGGCTCGACCGTTCAAGTGCGCGTCGGCGTCCCAATAAGCCTCCCGCCTGAGCTGCTTCGAGAGCTCGCTAG
>JBBRPO010000077.1:0-10269 GCA_038227865.1 Caulobacterales bacterium | reverse complement strand
GCCTGGTCGGCGATCGAGCGGGTGATCGCCTGGCGGATCCACCAGGTGGCGTAGGTGGAGAACTTGTAGCCCCGGCGGTATTCGAACTTGTCCACCGCCTTCATCAGGCCGATGTTACCTTCCTGAATGAGATCAAGGAATTGCAGGCCGCGGTTGGTGTATTTCTTGGCGATCGAGATCACCAGCCGCAGGTTGGCCTCGACCATTTCCTTCTTGGCCTGACGCGCCTCGCGCTCACCCTTCTGGACAGTGTGGACGATGCGGCGATAGTCGTCGATCGGCACGCCCGATTCCATGGCCAGGGCGGCGATTTCGCGACGGATATCGGCGACCTGGTTGGCGTCGTTCTCGACGAACTTCTTCCAGCGAACACCCAGGGCGGCGACCTTATCGCTCCAATTCGGGTCCATTTCCGAGCCGAAATAGGCCTTCACGAACTCGCCGCGCGAGATGCCATAGCTGTCGGCGACACGCAGCAGCCGGCCTTCAAGGCCCATCAGGCGCTTGTTGATCGTGTAGAGTTGTTCGACCAGGGCCTCGATGCGGTTGTTGTTCAGACGCAGCGTCTTTAGCTGGATGACGATGGCGCCGGAGGCGGTTTCATACGCCGTCCGATCGACGTCACCGAGATCCGCGCCGCGCAGGCGATGCTCAACCAGCCGGTCCTGCAAGCGGCGGAACGATTCGAACTCCAGGGCGATGGCGTCGAGCGTGGCCATCACGCCTTCGCGCAGCTCTCCCTCCATGGCGCTGATGGTCGGGCCGGCGCCGTCGTCGAAATCATCTTCGTCCGCGGCTTCGGCCGCGGCGGCGCGCGTTCCGTCCTCGTCATCGAGGGGTTCAGCCGGACCGGCGGCGGCGTCGAGAGCCTCTTCGGCCGCCGCGGCGTCGGACAGCGCCTGGGCGACCTGGCCGCCGTAGGTCTGTTCGAGATCAATCACCTCGCGCAGCAGTATGCGACCCTGACCCAGCTCTTCGCGCCAGACCATGATCGCCTCGAAGGTCAGGGCGCTTTCGCACAGGCCACGGATCATGGTGTCGCGACCGGCCTCGATGCGCTTGGCGATGGCGATCTCGCCCTCGCGGGACAGCAGCTCGACCGAGCCCATTTCGCGCAGATACATTCGCACCGGGTCGTCGGTGCGGTCGAAGGCGCTCTGCTTATCGGCCGCCTCGGCGACGGCGGTTTCCTCGCGCACGGCGACTTCGGTGGTCTCGGCCGGCTCTTCCTCGGCCTCCACGACATTGACGCCCATCTCCGAGAGCATGGCCAGGGTGTCTTCGATGGCCTCGGAGGTGACTTCCTCCGAGGGCAGCACCTTGTTCAGCTCGTCCATGGTGACGTAGCCGCGGGCCTTGGCCTGTTTGATGAACTTCTTGACGCCGGCGTCGGTCAGGTCGAGCAGCGGGCCGTCGGTGACGACGGGGGCTTCGACTTCCGGCGCTTCGGCGGTTGCGGTGGTGGTCATTCAAATATCTCCGACAGCGGCGTCAGGCGCCCCGGACCGGGCGACACCGCGAAAATGGTGATGGCGAAGCCGGATCACGAGGGTTTCCCCCTCACGTTCCCGTTTCGCCGGTCCAAATCGATCCTGTTTTGATCGCTCGTCGCAGTGAATCGCGTTCCTTCTTCAGGCTCATGAGCACGGACGCGCCATCGCCCCCGGCCAAGTCTTGCTTGGCCAGATTGAGGGCGTCTTCCAGAGCGGCCACGCGGTTCAAGACCTCGAAGGCATACGACCACTGGGATTTCGCCGCGGTGAGGGTGACATCATCTTTTGTGAAGGGCGCGCCCGCGTGCGCGGCGGCCCGGTCGACGTCAATCAACAGCGTACTAAATCCAGCTTCGTGGAGATGGCGTTGAAGAGCCACGCTGTCAAGGTGTTCGGCCTCCAGACGAACACGGATGATTTCCTTGGCCAGGTCGTTCAACGCCGGATCGCCGAAACCTCGGGACTGCAAAGCCTCCAGATGGTCGTCCAGCACGGCCGGATCGGCGATGGCGTAGCTGGTCAGAGCCGCCGCCACCGGATCGATGGCCAGGGAGAGGCGCCGGGCCGCGTCCCTCGACTGGGGCTTGGCCGACGTTGGCGGATCGGGCGCGAAACGATTCCACTTTCGTCCGGCCGTCCATCGGTTTCCCGACGGCGGCAATCGGCGCTGGGTTTGAAACAGCGTATCGAACCGTGACAGCAGGGCGTCGCGGTAGGCCGAAGCGAGGTCGCCATCAGCGATGGTCTTGGCGGCGGCCCGCAGGCGCTGTTTCAGACCGGCCCGGTTCTCCGGCGTTTCCAGGGGCCCCGCGTCACGTTCGCGCGTAAACACGGCGTCGATGAACGGCGTGGTCGCGGCCAGCTGGGCTTTCAGGGCGAACGCTCCCTGTTCGCGCAGGATATCGTCAGGGTCCTTACCTCCGGTGACGATGGCGAATTTGAAGCTCTTGCCCGATTGTAACAGCGGCAGCGCCCGGTCCATCGCTCTTGATGCAGCCTGCATTCCGGCCCGGTCACCGTCGAAACACAGGGTGGGCTCCGGGTGGAGGCGCCAGAGCAGCTCCATCTGGGTTTCGGTCAGGGACGTGCCCATGGCCGCGACCCCGGCGACGCCGGCCCGCTGGCACGCAACAACGTCCATATAGCCCTCGACCACGACAAGCGCCGCGTCGTCACCGCCGGCGTGCAGCAGCTTGCGCGCCTCGGGCAGGCCGTAGAGCACCCTGCCCTTGTCGAAGAGCTCGGTGTCGGGGCCGTTGAGATATTTCGCCCGCGCCTTGGGGTCCATCGCCCGGCCGCCAAAGGAGATGATCCGGCCCCGAGCGTCGGTGATAGGGAAGATGATCCGGTCCCGGAAGCGATCGTAGCCCTCGCCGCCACCCTCCGGCGCTATCATCACCCCAGCCGCGGTCAGTTCCCGCGGCAGGGCGCCTTTAGCGATCAGATAGTCCTTCAGAGCGACCCGTCCAGGCGGGCTGAAGCCGATGCGAAAGCGCGACCATTCGGTCTCGGGCAGGCCGCGCCTGACCAGATAATCCCGAGCCTCCACCCCTGCCGGCCGGCGCAGTTCGGCCTCGAACCAGGCCGCGGCCGTATCCAGCCATTCGGCCAGGGACTGGCGGCGCTTTTCCAGAACGGCCGCCTCGGGATCGGGCTCCGGCAAAGCCAGACCCGCCTCCCCCGCCAGCCGTTCCACCGCTTCGACGAAGCTCAATCGTTCGGTCTCCTGGAGAAAACTGATCAGGTCACCGTGTTTGCCGGACGAGAAGTCGTGGTAGAAACCCTTGTCGTCATTGACGAAAAACGACGGCGACCGTTCCTTGTTGAACGGCGAAAGGCCGACGTATTCGCGCCCCTGACGGCGCAGCTTCACGGTCTTGCCGATCACATCGGAAAGACGCAGCCGCGATTTTATCTCGTCAAGGAAACGGTCGTCGAAGCGCACGCCGCGATCATAGCCCCGGCCGCCTGATTCCGACGAGTCGGACGCATCCAATACCACTCACATCCCCGTTTGACAGATGGGCATTTTTGTACAACAATTGCGCCAATGGAGGCTCATATGGCCGTTCGAACCGAATTTGACTTGATCGCCGCGGAGCGCCTGGTGTCGGTTACGGCCGTGGCGGAGGAAGCGGGACTATTTGAGGGCGCGCGGAACTCCATCGGCGCGCGCGTTCCCAGATCGCTGATCGACGCCGCCAAGGCTCGCAGCGGCCTGACTTCGACGACGGCGGTGGTCGAATACGCCCTGGCCAAGCTAGCTCTCGAGGACGATTTTGGTGCGAAACTGCTGTCGCTGAAGGGAACCATCCCCGGCGACGTCGAGCTTGAATTTTGATCTCGCCGCCTCGCTCAGGCGGCTGAAACCCCAGCGACGGGCTCCGCGGCTGGTGCGTCGGGCGGATGGCGATCTCGATTTCGTCCCGGCCGTTCCCGAAGCAGGCGCCGAACTGCTGCTCGACACCTGCGTCTATATAGACGTGGTCCAGGGGCGTACGCCGCCCCAGGTGGATCGCCTGTTGCGCCTGCGCATCCTCAACCATTCGACCATCGCGCTTGCGGAACTCACTCATCTGTTCGGACGTCTTGATCCGGCCCATGCCGCCACGCGACCCGCGCTGGCGCGCGTTGGCCAGGCGATCGACATGATCCCGCCGCATCGCCTCAGTGCTCCCAGTCCTCGGGCCTTCGCTGAAGCCGGTATGCTGGCCGGCTTGGTCGCCCGCCTCTCCGGCGAGGCCGCCTCGCCCACCCTACTGATGGACGCCTTGATGATGCTACACGCCCTGGAGAGCGGCCGGGTGCTCGTCACTCGCAACATCAAGGATTTCGATCGCCTCCAGCAACTGGAGCCCCGTTCTCGGGTGATTTTGTATCGACAAGCCTAAGCAAACCTCGCGAGGTTTGCTTACATCAAACATTCCCTAACAGCATTGATTTTGCTTAGAAAAAGCAAAATCAATCGTGGCGTTCGCCACGCAAGGCTGCTTAGGCGGCCGTTTCCGAAGGGGAGCCTCGGATGAACACCTGGAACCCCTCTCAATGGTTATTGCGCGGCACGCCCATGGTCTGGGCGATGCGCTGGTAACGGGCGGCCGGTTCGAGGATCGATCCGGTTTCCATCTGACCGACCATGCCGCGCTGGATTTCCTGCCACGGGGTCTGGCTGGCGGGAAACTTGAAACCGCCGGCCGCGTCGAGCGCCGCCCGGCGTTCGGCCATCTCCGCATCTGAGACCAGCAGATCCACCCGCCGGGCCTTCAAGTCGATGCGGATGCGGTCGCCAGTGCGCGCCAAAGCCAAGCCGCCGCCCGCCGCCGCCTCGGGCGAGGCGTTGAGGATCGAGGGCGAGCCGGAGGTGCCGGACTGACGGCCGTCCCCCAGGCACGGCAAGCCGGGAACGCCCCGCGCCAGCAGGTAGGCTGGGGCTCGCATGTTCACGACCTCGGCCGATCCCGGATAGCCGATCGGCCCGACGCCGCGCATGATCAGCACGCAGTCGTCATCAATACCCAGGCTCTCGTCGTCGATGCGGTGGTGATAGTCCTCCGGCCCGTCGAACACGATCGCGCGGCCCTCGAACGCGTCCGGATCGGCCGGGTTCGACAGATAACGTTCGCGGAACGCCGGCGAGATCACGCTCAGCTTCATAATGGCGCTGTGGAACAGATTGCCGGTCATCACGATGAAACCGGCGTGATCCTTCAGCGGCGCGTCGAAAGGCCAGATCACGCGAGGATCTTGCACCGGCGCGACGCGGCAGTTGTCGCCGATCGTACGGCCATTCACGGTCGGCGCGGCTTCGTCGATCAATCCCTGAGCCATCAGTGCATGGACCACCGAGGGAACCCCGCCGGCGCGATAGAAGTCCTCACCCAGATAGTCTCCGGCCGGCTGCAGATTGACCAGCAGCGGCACCGCGCCGCCATGGGTCTCCCAGTCCTGGATCGTCAACTCCACCCCGGCATGACGGGCCAGCGCGTTCAGGTGGATCGGCGCATTGGTCGAACCGCCGATGGCTGAGTTGACCACGATGGCGTTGAGGAACGCCGCGCGCGTGAGGATGTCGGAGGGTTTCAGGTCCTCGCGCACCATTTCCACGATGCGCAGGCCGGTGCGATAGGCGGCCTCCTGCCGGTCGCGGTAGGGAGCCGGGATCGCCGCCGAACCCGGCAGCGACATGCCCAGGACCTCGGCCAGGGAATTCATCGTCGAGGCCGTGCCCATGGTGTTGCAAAAGCCCGTGGAGGGCGCCGAGGACGACACCATCTCAATGAAACCTTTGTAGTCCAGTTCGCCGGCCGCCAGCAGTTCGCGGGCCTTCCAGACGATGGTTCCGGAGCCGGCCCGCTCGCCCTTGAACCAGCCATTGAGCATCGGTCCCACCGACAGGGAGATGGCCGGGATGTTGACCGTGGCAGCGGCCATCAGGCAGGCGGGCGTGGTCTTGTCACAACCCGTGGTCAGCACCACCCCGTCAAGCGGATAGCCGTAGAGAATCTCCACCAGCCCGAGATAAGCGAGGTTGCGGTCAAGGGCGGCGGTGGGGCGCTTACCGGTTTCCTGGATAGGATGGACCGGGAACTCGATGGCGATACCGCCCGCGGTGCGGATTCCCTCGCGGATACGTTCGGCCAGAACCAGGTGGTGGCGGTTGCAGGGCGACAGGTCCGAGCCGGTCTGGGCGATGCCGATGATCGGCCTTCCGGACTGAAGTTCCTCCAGGCTGAGACCGAAGTTCAGGTAACGCTCCAGATAGAGCGCGGTCATGTCGACGTTGGACGGGTCGTCGAACCAGGCGCGTGAACGGAGCCGAGGCGGCGCGGCGGTTTTATGCGTGTCTAAGTCGCTGGTCATTGGCGCGCCGTGTTAACATCAGGTTGGTTGATCAAGACGGGAAAGGCGCCGCTGGACCAGCCTTCAAGCCAGGCAGGGACATCCGCGATCGAGGCCAGTTCGGCGAACCGCGGCTCGCCCACCGGCGGATCGGCGATCTCGTGCACGGCGACCAGAGGATAGGGTATCCAGCCAGCCAATGCCCCGGCGGCCAGGGCCGGCAGAACGTCCGAGCGCAGGGAATTGCCGATCATCGCCGCCTCGCTCGCGCCCGTTCCGTGGCGATCGAAGATACGAACGTAGGCGGCGGTGTTCTTTTCGCTGACGATCTCCACGGCCGCGAACAGATTCCCCAGGCCCGAGGCGGCGACCTTGCGCTCCTGGTCAAGCAAATCGCCTTTGGTGATCACCACCAGGCGGTAGCGCTCCGAGAGCTGTTTCAAGGCCGCTTCCACCCCGGGCAGGGTCTCGATAGGGTGGGTCAACATCTCCCGCCCCGCGGCCAGGATCTCGCGGATCACCCCGGCCGAACGGTCCCCGGCGAAGGCCAGGACGGTCTCGATCATGGAGAGGGTGAAGGCCTTTACGCCATAGCCATAGAAGCGGAGGTTTTTCGCCTCCACCTCGGCCAGGTGGGCCTTGAGATCGGCAGGATCCGTAAATGGCGACAACAGGTCGGCCATCCTGTCCTGAGTCAGGCGAAAAACCGTCTCATGATGCCAGAGGGTGTCGTCCGCATCGACCCCGACCGTGGTCAGGCGCATTGGGCGTGATCCTTGAGCACCCGCTCGGCGGAGGCCGGCCAGCAGTATAGCGCCGCCGGCGGCCGGATCGGCCGGGCTGTCAGCTCGCCGCCGCAGTTGGGGCATAGGCCGTCGAATCGCGTCTCCGCGCAGCCTTGGCAGAAAGTGCATTCAAAGCTGCAGATTCGCGCCTCGCGGCTGTCCGGAGCCAGATCGCGGTCGCAGCACTCGCAGTTGGGACGAAGTTGGAGCATGAAACTCCTCTACCCTCTCCGCCCGCGAGAACAAGCCGCGTTGACCCGAAGGGCCGCCGCGACTACCACCGCGCCGCCTTGTCAAACCGCGATATGGAGACGCCGATGTCGATTGACCTGCTTCCCGGCGTCACCGGCGTTCTCGCCCTGGCCGACGGAACCGTCTTTCAGGGACTGGGCTGCGGCCATGTGGGCGAGGCGGTGGGCGAGGTGTGTTTCAACACCGCCATGACCGGCTATCAGGAAATCCTTACCGATCCGTCCTACATGGCCCAGATCATCACCTTCACTTTCCCTCATATCGGCAATGTCGGGACCAACGTCGAAGACGTGGAACAGGTCGGCGGCGCCGGCGAGGCGGCCCGGGGAGCGATCTTCCGCGATGTTCCGACACCACCCGCCAACTGGCGATCGGGCGGCGACCTTGATGGCTGGCTGAAGCGGCGCGGCGTCGTGGGCCTGGCCGGAGTGGACACCCGCTCCCTGACCCGGCGCATTCGTGAAACCGGTATGCCGCACGGCGTGATCGCCCATTCGCCGGAGGGACACTTCGATCTGGCGGCGCTTACAGCCCGGGCAAGCCGTTGGGCGGGCCTGGAGGGCCAGGATCTCGCCCTCCCCGCCAGTTGCCTCCAGCCCTTCGAGTGGACCGAGGGCCTGTGGTCCTGGCCGGGGGGATATGCGAGCGAGGTGGTCGCGAGACACCATGTCGTCGTGATTGACTATGGGGTGAAGCGAAACATCCTTCGGGCGCTGGTTTCATCGGGCGCCCGCGTCACGGTCGTTCCGGCCCAAACCTCGGCCGAGGCGATCCTGACCCGCAAGCCTGACGGGGTCGTGCTCTCAAACGGACCGGGCGATCCGGCCGCCACCGCGCTTTACGCCGCGCCGGAAATCCGCGCCCTGGTAGAGAGCGGCGTCCCCGTGATGGGGATTTGCCTCGGTCACCAGATGCTGGCCCTGGCCATGGGAGCCACGACGATCAAGATGGATCAGGGCCACCACGGGGCAAACCATCCAGTCAAGGACGTCGCCACCGGCAAGGTGGAGATCGTTTCGATGAACCATGGTTTCACGGTTGATCGAGCCGGACTTCCGGACTCGCTCGAAGAGACGCATGTTTCACTGTTCGACGGGAGCAACGCCGGACTGGCGGTAAAGAACCGACCGGTGTTTTCAGTGCAGCATCACCCAGAGGCTTCGCCCGGCCCCACCG
Source organism: Caulobacterales bacterium (assembly GCA_038227865.1). Taxonomy (GTDB): domain Bacteria; phylum Pseudomonadota; class Alphaproteobacteria; order Caulobacterales; family Caulobacteraceae; genus Acaudatibacter. Next base: position 1,724 of record JBBRPO010000077.1, on the reverse strand, counting down.
ACTCTCTGCCTCTGTTTCAGAGGTTCATCGACATGATCGAGCGCCAGCGGGCGATTCCGCGTTAACCGGAAACCACGAGCGCCCTGAATGTCGTCAGGCCGCGACGACGGCCGCCTTGGCCTTCGTGACGCGGGGTGCGCGGGGCGCGGCCGGCTTTTTGTTGGCGCTGCGCTTTTCAGCGGCGGCTTCCAGCTTGATGGCCTTACGCGCGGCCACGGCGGCTTCCAGCGCCGGCAGCAATTCCGCCGCATCCGCCTTCTGTTTGACGCTGCCGGAGGTTTCCAGGCGACGCGCGTTGTCGAGCAGGTTTTTCAGCGCGCTGTCATCAAGCAGGGGAATTTTGTCGATGAGAGACATGGATGGGAAGCTCCGGCAAACGATAAGAACACGCAGTATATCGGCCTAAAACCCGCCTTTTGAAAGGCTTTGTCACGATTTGATATCCGGCTTGCCTCGGGATGACATTTGGGATAGGAACCAATATCGAATTCGCTTGGGTTCGGCCGCTCTTCCGCGCTCTGTAACGGCGCCTCCGGACCCGCTAACCGATCCTCCCCGAACAAGATAGACCAAACGAATTCCGCGCCCCGCGGGATTCTTCATTCTAAGGACTAAATCTAAATGGCTAGCGGTACTGTTAAATGGTTCAACGGACAAAAAGGCTTCGGCTTCATCCAACCGGATGCGGGCGGCGCCGACGTGTTCGTACATATCTCCGCGGTTGAACGCGCGGGTCTTGGCTCGCTCCGCGAGGGCCAAAAGATCAACTACGAACTGGAACGCGATGCGAAGAACGGCAAGATGTCCGCCGGCCAACTCCAGGCCTAAAGCGGGCGGGTCCGGAAGGACCCTCGCCTTCTGACACGATCATGGGCCGGCGCAATGCGTCGGCCCATTTTTTTGTCGCCATCCTCAGTGTGGCGTCAGGGTATCAGAACTGAATCCACAACATGGATCAGGCCATTGGACTGAATGACATTGCCGATGGTGATGGTCGATGTTCCGCCTTTCACATCGGTCAGGACGATCTTGTCGTCATAGAGACTGGCGGTCAGGGGTTCGCCCTCCACCGTGGTCAATGTCGCCACGCCGCCGCCAGCCTTGATCGCGGAGCGGATTCGCGCGGCGGTCATTTTGCCCGGCACCACATGATAGGTCAGCAGTTTGACCAGGGTCGATTTCTTCTGCGGCTGGACCAGCATGGCCACGGTTCCGGGTGGCAGTTTGGCAAAGGCCTCATCGGTCGGCGCGAAGACGGTGAAGGGCCCCGGTCCTTCGAGCGTTTCGACCAGGCCGGCCGCTTTCACCGCCGCAAGCAGGGTTCTGTGATCCTTGGAACCGGCCTCGTTCTGGACGATGTCCTTGTAGGGATAGGTCGGCGGATCTCCAACCAAAGGGCTCTGTCGCGAATCATCCGGTGTAGGGGTGGAGGCCATCGCCTGGGCCGAAAGAACCAGGACCGCCGACAACAGGACGGAATTTGTCAATGACATGGGCTTCTCGAGCTCCCTTTCTCCCGCGGGTCGGAGCCATCTGGCGTTCATGGACCCGCGGAGAGCGTTTTCTCACCATCCCCCTTAAAAAATCGTAACTCCCAAGCACGCACGCTGGTGAGGGTTCGGCGTAGCCTGCCGTTAGAGTCGGGCGATGATTTCGTCAGGGGGCTGGGTCAGGGTATCGAGGATATTGAGACTGTGTTTTCGGGCTGTGGAGATCACCGACCG
>JBBRPO010000076.1:0-10653 GCA_038227865.1 Caulobacterales bacterium | reverse complement strand
GCCGCCTTCGCGGACCTGTTCACCGCGCATAAGTGGGCGGCGTCGATGATCGTCGAAGCGATTGATCGAAAGCTTGGCGTTGCACCCGCGTCGCGTGGGACTCCCAAGTACGCTCGACCGTTTGGGCAAACACCGTATCGGGTGTGAGCGGGGCCGTGCTTCTTTCTGCAACTCCCATCCAATCCGGGTCGGTCGCGATGCCGCCAGCTTAACTCGCCAATATCAGACCACCCGCTGATCCTCCGGAATCTAGGCGCAGGTCGCCTGTGACTATACCTCGAAGGCTCGTGAGCCGTCTTCCGCGCCTTAACAAGCATCGGGTCGGGGCTAGCCGCCCCAGGATGAGTAAAGCCTGAGGATTTTCCTCAGTCCGCCTCCGCACTTAGCCCGAATTGGCAGGCTCATCCGCCGCGGCGACGCTTTGGGCTTCGGTATTGTTGATCAGTGTGGCAGCAGCGCCAGCGCAGCCTCCCGACAGGAAAAGCGCATCGCTGAATCCTTGATCCACATAGAGCGATCAGCCAAGGCGCGGGCACAGTTAATACACTTAATCGGAAGTCCAACAGAGAGAGCGGCAAATTAATCGTTAGAGTCCAAGCCGGAGCCTAATTTAGGCTCTTAACGGAAATGTAGATGGCCCGCTTGTGGGCGACGCGACGCACAGCCAAAGTGACATTTAGCGATCGTTGGAATTGTGCTTCTGCCGGCAACATGGCCGCCGCTGAGGCCGAGAAACTAGTTGCGGGTTGTGTGGCGAGTCAAAAGCGACAGTGATTAGCGTGAAGAGCGTTGCGGGCGCACGGTGAACTGAAGCGGGAGACAACTATGCGGTGCTTCTCAGGCATCAATCGATTTAAGACAGAGTTGAAATTGAAGGTCCTCGCCTTTCTTTTGGGGATGAGCCTCGCCAGCGCTGTCAATGCTGCGGCGTTTAGGCCTCCGGTTGGAACGGATTCTGACACCCGCGATTGGTGGGCTATGACCGGCACCCTGTCGGGCGACGATATGGAGGGGCGTGACACCGGAAGTTCAGCCCACGCTCGTGCGGCCCGCTACGTGGCTGAACGATTTAAAGCGGCGGGACTGCGGCCAGCGGGCGACAACGCCGGCTGGCTGCAGACTTTGTCCCTGTCCGAAGTGCAGGTCGACAAGGCTGGGACGCGTTTCGACCTCTTGCGACCTGACGGCAAGCGGATAGTCCTGAACTTTCTGCATCAGATCAGCGTACGTGCCACAGCTGCGTTACCGACTACGCTCGATGCGCCGTTGAGCTTTCGCGGCTATTGCTCTCGTGCGGAAATGGGCACCGGCATGCGCGGCAAGATTGCAGTCTGCTTCGGCGGGCGGCGCGCCGCCGTGCCGGGTGCTGGTGAGCGGATAAAGGCGGCAACCGAGGCCGGGGCCGTCGGCCTCGTCGCGGTGGACGATCCAGGCTTTACCATTGAACCGGCTCGTTGGCCCGACGCCTATGCTCGCTCCGTCACCCTGCGCGATTCATCGCCGACGACGGCCCCTTCTCTTGCCGTCATGCGGCTAAGCGCTGATGGGTTCACCGCGATGCTAGAAGGGTCTGGAGAGAACGCGCAATCGATCCTCGATATAGGCGCCGCATCCAAGCCCCTGCCGACTTTTGACATCCCAGCACGACTAAAGGCGCGCTTTCGTCTCTCCACGCGCCGCTACACCTCGGACAATGTGCTTGGCCTCTTGCCGGGGACCGACCCCGCCTTGAAACCGCAGGTTGTTGTGGTGTCTGCACACCTCGACGGCTACGGCTATGGTGAGGCGGTGAACGGCGACGCCTTGTACAATGGCGCTTTTGACGACGCCGCCTATGTCGCAACCATCATCCGCCTTGCGGAGCAACGGCGTGGGCGCGGTTTCAAACGTAGCGTGTTGTTCGCCGCCTTCACTGGCGAAGAGAAAGGTTTGCTAGGCGCCACTTGGTTCACACAGCATCCGACGGTTCCGAAGGCCGATCTCGTGGCTGATATCAACCTTGATCAGTTGCGTCCCTTGTTCCCTCTGAAGATCCTGACGATGCATGCGGTGGACGACACCACACTCGGTGCAGATGCGCGAGGCGTTGCGGCGCAGATGGGCGTCGAAATCCGCCCGGACCGAGAACCAGATCGTCATCTGCTGCAGCGGGCCGATCATTGGCCTTTTCTGCAGATTGGCGTGCCAGCCACCGGCTTCGTATTCGGTTACGATTCTGGCACCGAAGCGGAGCGTCGCTATCGTGAATGGTATCAGGTCCGCTATCATCGACCGCAAGATGACATGACCCAGCCGATAGACTTCAAGGCGGCAGAAGACTTCAACACCTTCTTTTACAAGCTGACAGAGGTTGTGGCCGATGATCCGGTGCGGTCAACCTTTTTGCCCGCGAGCACGCTAAAGCCGAGACTCGAGTCTTCCGCAAAACAATAAGTCGGAATGGGACTGGGGGCTTGGTGGCTAAATCGTGCGAGAGACATTCATCCTCCTGATGCGCTGCTATCCTGGCGAATTCGTGACTGCCTCTGAGCACTGCCGCCTTGACCTGGGACTGCCGCCGCAGGATCGTTGCGCTCCAACTGAAAGAGCTGTGATTTGCGCATACTCGCCCTCGCCTTAAGTCTGGCGCTCCTGCCATTCAGCGCGCTCGCCGCTCAGCCGGGAGACGGAACGGAACGGCTGCTCCGCGAACTCTCGGACGCTGCCGGTCCGCCAGGCTTCGAGGAGGATGTGCGCAGGATAATGGTGCGCGAGTTGAAGCCTTACGCTGAAATTAGTTACGACGGTCTCGGCTCGGTCATCGCAAAGAATGGCGCGAGGGGCCCGCGGGTCATGCTGGACGCTCACATGGATGAACTCGGCGGTGTAGTACGCCGGGTCACCAAAGACGGTTTTCTGTCCATGCAGATGCTGGGCGGATGGCTGGACCAGGCCTTGCCCGGTCAGCGCTGGTTCATCATCGGTTCGAAGGGCCCGGTGACGGCCGTCACAGGTATCCGCGACATCCATTACACGCCAGCAGAGGAGCGCACGAAGGTGATCCCCCGCGAGCAGATCTTCCTCGACATCGGCGCGAGATCCGACGCTGAGGTTGCCATGCTTGGGGTTGGTCCAGGCGATCCAATCGTACCGTCGTCGCCCTTTGGCGTGTTGAACGGCACGAGCAACTACGTCGGCAAGGCTTTCGACGACCGCGTCGGCTGCGCTGTGGTCGTGGAAGCACTTCGTCGACTAGCCGCATCAGGCCATCCCAACCAGCTCTTCGTGGCCGCCACCGTGCAGGAAGAAGTGGGCCTGCGTGGCGCGCAGGCGGCTACCGCTTTGATACGTCCCGACGTCGCCATTTCTATTGAGGGCGGTGTGACGGGGGATGCCCCCGGCGGACATCCAGAGGAGAGTCAGATCCGTCTGGGCGCAGGGCCAGGGCTATTTCTCTTCGACTCCAGCGAACTGCCTAACCGCCGTTTCGTCGCCTTGACCAAGGAGGTCGCGGCGAAGATTGGCTCCCCACTTCAGTTCGATGTGGCCCAGGGGTACGGCGATGACTCGGCCGAGATCCAGCGCGCAAACGGCGGCACGCCCACGGTCAACTTGGTTGTCCCCGTGCGCTACACCCACGCTCACAATGGCGTGATGAACCGCGGAGATTTTGATCATCTGGTCGATCTCGTCGTCGCGCTCATTAACCGCTTAGACACATCGACGGTGAGCCGACTTCGAGATTTCAAGACCGCTCCGTAGAAGCTGAAGACAAAGAAGCACTGGATGCAAGATTTTAGCGTCATCTTCAGATGGCTATCGGCAATCACCGACCACTAACGGCTTCGCCATCAGAGGCATGAAACATTGCATCGCGGCCGGTCGGGTGACGATGGCAGTGGGGGCCACAGGCCGATTACGGGGCAACGTCTTCTGCGCCAGGTGCCCAATCGCGCCAACCGCCAACGAACCTGCGGTGAGCTGGATCCGATCTGTTAGACAACGGTTCCAAACAAGTGGCCGATGCCTGCAGTGACAGCCATTGCAAGAGCGCCCCAGAAGGTGACGCGGATCACTGCGGCGGGCGTGGGCGCACCCCCGGCTCTCGCTCCCGCTGCACCCAGCACTCCCAGTACGACTAACGCCGTCCCGGCGATTGCAACCACGGTGAACCGGGCAGGGAACACAGTCGCTACTGCTAGCGGCGGCACTGCGCCAAGCGCGAAGGAGACTGCTGAGGCTAGCGCCGCCTGCAACGGGCGGGCCTTAGTCTCATCCGAAAGTCCAAGCTCGTCGCGTGCGTGGGCCTGCAGCGCATCTTTGGCCATCAGTTGCCCGGCTACCTGGGCGGCGAGGGCGGGGTCGAGCCCGCGCTTGATGTAGATCCCGGTGAGCTCAGTCTTTTCGCCTTTGGGATCGCCTTGCAACTCCTCAGACTCGCGCTTGAGGTCGGCCTGTTCGGAATCATATTGCGAGCTGACCGAAACGTACTCACCAGCAGCCATGGACATGGCCCCCGCGATCAACCCGGCTACACCGGCGGTCAGTATGGCGCTGTGGCTTGAATTGCCGGTAGAGGCTACCCCGACAATCAGGCTAGCAGTCGATAGTAGGCCGTCATTGGCGCCCAACACCGCTGCGCGTAGCCAACCCAACCGCCCGATCTTGTGCCGTTCTTGATGCCTTTTTCTCGCCATCGGCCTGCTCCCGTTGTCTCAACGCCGGGGTAGTCCGGCCAGCCCGCCGTGTGGGACGGCTTGGGCGCCATTATACGTTTCTCCAGCGATATTGTTTCCCCGTGGCTCACAGTCTGTTTGTCGAGCCACACGCTGCCATTACCTCCAGGCTGCACGCGAACATCGCCGGCAATGGACCAGAGCTGTTCTTTTTGCTTACTTGCGAACTTGGACAGCCGCTGGCTGTGTACGTATGAAAAAGGCCGTTGAGGTTGAATGCTCATTGAGGGTAGCCGCCGTGCGCTTTCCCCTCACAATCAGACGATCCGGCTTCGCCGAACTTCGTGGCATCCGGTCTAGACCAACGGCGCCGCCTCGTGATTTCTCCATCGATCAATAAACGTTGCCCGAAATACGACCGGAGCAGCGGAGTAAGTCGGCTCGGGGGAGTTGGTCTGACAGTGCACTCTGAACGCAAAAGGCGGCCCGAAGGCCGCCCCCGCCGTTCGAGCGTCCAGCCTATCAGTGCTTGAACTTGACGCCTGCGAAGATGAACCGGCCCAGGTCATAGCCGGTATCGGCGTTGGCTCCGCTCGTCCCTGCCTGGCCGATGGTTTGATAAGGCGGAAGGTCGCCGAAGATGTTGTTCACGCCCCCGTAGACCTCGGCGCCATCGAGATACTTGCCGTGCAGCTGATAGTGGACCGCCAGGTTGTGGTAGAACCGGGCGGTGGCGTAAGGCACATCGGTGGCCTCCGAATGGTCGCTGGCGTCGGGATTGCGATTGAACAGAGCGCCCCTGCCAAGGTAACGCACCGAATAGACGAACTGCAACGGCCCTTGTGTATAGGTAGTAGCAAGCAACGCCTTCATATGCGGATTGTTGGCCGTGCCTTCCAAAATCTGAACCTGGTTGGGATTGGTCTGGAACGGGAAGTCATGCAGGTGGAACAAATAGTTGGCGGTCAGGTCAAACGACAGCCGCCCAGTCAGGAACCGCGTATAATTCCAACGACTTGTATAGTCAGCCACCGGCAAGGAGTAGGCAACCTGAACATCAATGCCATCCGTATAAAGCTTGGAGGCATTGACGAAGGTGGTGGAGACGAAGTTGATGTTGCCGTTGGCGGCGCTTCGGGTGAACAGACTGCAGTATGTTGGGTCAAGCCCGGCCGATGTGCTGTAGCAGTTGTTGATGATATCCTGAGCCGCGACGTTGGTGATCGCGTTCTTGATCTTGATCGCGTAGTAATCGACAGTGATTGACAACCGCGGGATCATCGGCGGGGTCAATACGAACCCACCGGTATAGCTGAAAGACTTTTCAGGGTTCAGGTTCGGGTTTCCCGAAGTAACGCCCTGGATCGAGGCGTTGGTATTGGCCTGAAAGCCGACTGGCACCCCGGCCGTGGCGCAGTTCTTGGGATAGTTGACGTTAGAGCCGATATTCTCCTGGCTGCAGGGGTCGGCGACGTTGAAGAAGCTGGGGCTCGGCGGAAGGAAGGCCTCGGTGATGTTTGGTGCGCGGATGGCGCGGGCGTAAGTGCCGCGAAGCTTTAGCCAGTCCACCGGACCATAGACGCCGCCGAACTTGTAGGAGTCGGCGTAGCCGACTTGCTTGAAGCTGTATTGGGCGCCGCGATAGGCGACGTCCAAGGTCAGCTCATCGCGCAAGAAGCCGTTGTGCTTCAAGATCGGAAAGTTGCCCTCCACATAGCCTTCATAGACGTTGTAGCCGCCCGAGGAGTTGCTGGAGAGGTTTTCGGTACTGCCGGCCACCAGACGCGGGTCGTTGACCTCAAACGTGCGCTCCATCCGGTATTCGCCGCCAACCGCAACGCTGATCGGACCGCCCGGCAGCTTGAAGAAGCGTCCGCTGTCGAAACTGGCGTTGATGGTGGCGTCCGCTTGCGAGAGCGAGTCGGTGGTGTCGAACGAGCCGAACGAGTACGCGTAGGCGGCGGCGTTGTTCAACTGGCCGAAGGGATTAAACGGTATGCAGCCGGCCGCCGCGGCTGCTCCGATGCCGTTCTGCGGCGCCGAGGGCACGTTGATGCGGCAGGCGGGTTTGCCGGTGGCCGGGTCGATCACCGAGTCGAAGGCGGCGGCGAAGTTGTCGGTGATCTTCAGGCTCGAATTGCGGAAATGGTCATTGGTGCGACCATAGTTGATGGCGGCGTCCCACTTCACGTTGGAGAACGTAGCGTCGAAATCGCCCTGCAGGCCGGCGACGATGCGGTAGGTGCGGCGGTAGGATGCGGCGACGCGACCTGGATTCAGAAACTTACCAATGAAGGGATAGTCGCTCGGCGCCGTGCCTACCAGGGCACCGCGCAAGTCGGGCTGGATGAAGGCATTGTCGGGCTGCAGCTGAAAATCACCAAAGCTGAACGACGGCTGGATCGTGTTGACCGTATCGGTCTCGACGTATTTGGCGTCGAGGAAGGCGCGCAGGTGCGGGGTGAACTCATAGTTGGCGCGGAACTCCGCGCCCTTGCTTTCGAACGGCGAGGCAAGCTGCTCGAAGTCCTCGCCGAAATAGCAGTCCTGGCAGTTGCGGGGAAGCTGACCGAAGGCGAAGCTGTTGTAGCCGGTCTGGGTCGGCGGGGCGATCAATTGGCCGGCCGCGTTGAAAGAGTATTGAGGCTGGAAGGTATTGGCGTTCAGCAGCACGCCGTTAAGAGTGACGAACTTCGAGCCGACATTCTGCACCAGCAGGCGGTCGGGAATCCCGTCGTTGACCTTGGGATTAGAGCACACCGAAAAGTCGGGGGCGCAGGTGGCGTCGGCCGGATTGATCACCGAGCCGTAGTTGTGGGCGTTGTGCAGGTTGCGAGCGTCCACGCCAGCCTGCTTGGTCCAGAACCCGGTCACGTTGATATTCAGCTTGTCGTTCAGGAAGTTCTGCCCGATCGTGGCGGAGGCACTATAGTTGGCGCCATAGCCGCCGTCGTCGGCACCGGCCTGGGCCTCCGCCTCGATGCCGGTAAACTTCTTCTTGAGCACGATATTGACAACCCCGGTCACGGCGTCGGAGCCGTAGATGGCCGATGCGCCGCCGGTGATGACCTCGACGCGGTCCACCAAGGCTACCGGGACCGAGTTCACGTCCACGGCGTTGGTGCCGATATCGCCTGCCACATGGCGATAACCATCAACCAGAACCAAAGTGCGCGACAGTCCGAGGTTACGCAGGTTGATTGAGGAGACGCCGTAGCCGTTGCCGAAATTGTTCGAGTTAGCTCGGATGGTTCCGCTGAAGCCAATGGCGGGCAGCTGAGTCAGGATATCGCCGAGGTTGGCCGTGCCAGAATTCGCGATCACCACCTGACCGAGGGTTTCGACCGGCGTCGGCTGCTGCAGATTTGGCCTCGGAATGCGCGAACCGGTGACGACGACCTCACTGATGACGTTTGCGCTGGGCTGCGTCGGGGCGCCGCTTACATTCTGCGCTAAGGCTGGAGCGGCCGAGATGAGCCCGGCGAGCATAGTCGAGCCGAGCAAAAGCTTACGATACATACATTGTCCCCTTTGGTGCTGGCCACCCACAGAGGCGGTAGCGACTTCGCCGCAAGATAACCGGGTTTCCGCGAGCGTTACTTCGATCACGAGACAATTGACCAGAACGGCCCTGAGCCGGTCCAAAAATCGCATCGCGAGCGTCACAAATCGCCTGTAGTTGCACGATTGCAACAGGCACTTTGTATCGACCAGGGCCGCCGGTCGCTGATCTCCAACATCATCGAAGACGAGTGGCGCTCTGGCCCACGGCGGCGGGGCCGACCATTCGGAGATCAGCTCTCCCAATGCAGCTTTGTCGAGCAATGACCGCCCACCCGTTGCAGCAAGATCTCCGCCGTGACGAGCATCCGTCGCAGAGAATATCTGAACCCCCTACTCCGCCGCTTTCACCAGTGTCGCTAACCGATTCAGCTCCGCCACGTGGGCTGCGAAAGCGCGCTTGCCGTTGCCAGTGAGGGAAAGCCAGGTGCGCTGACGGCCTCCGGACGTGACCTTCGAGGCCTGCACATACCCAACGTCTTCCAATTGTTTCAGATGCTTGGACAGGACCGAATCAGACACCATAATCGCCTCGCGTATCATGGCGAACTCGGCCTTGTCCGTTGCGGACAGCAGGGCGCAGATCTGCAACCGGCCAGGCGCGTGGATCACCGGATCGAATTGCGGAACACTGATCAACGGCCAAAGCCCCGACGTAGGCGACGACGCGCGACGAGAAAGGTCGTCATCGCGATCATGCCGATGCCCACGCCGAGCAGCCAGCCGATGGCCACCGCCTGAGCATTGAAAAGGTACAACAGACCAGAACCCGCTGTCGCAACGACGCCCATCACGAAGAGCAGGGAAAGAGACATCCTCGGCGCGGCGAAATCGTCCTGAAGGTCTCGCCGGTATACCTTACGCCAGAGCCGTGAGCCTACTAGAGCAATGATCGCGGCGACCACACCGCCCGGCAGCGCGATCCAACGCGATACGCCAGCGTATGTCATTAGAAAGACGCTACCGCACAGGACGGCGATGCAAACGCCGAGTCCCACCGCAACCCAACGGGCGCGCCGGGGCGAGACACCGCACACCCACACGCCCTTACGCCGCGCCCAGTCCCGCGCCAGAAGCCCGAGCGCGAGCGCGCCGACAACCGAGGCTATAGCGTTCCATCCCAAGGGCAACGCCTGACCGCCGACAATAACGCCCGCCAGCCCGGAGTAGATAAGATCATAGCTCCAGGAACCTTCGTCCAGGCGTGAGGCCAGGTCTGCACGGGCGATATGCAGCGCCCCGAGCGCCTCAGCGGGGCTGAAATTTTCCGAAAGGTCATTCATCGAGGCGACTCCACTTTCCATGCCGGAAAATTATCAATCACTTTCCGCCCTGGCAAGTTAAAACTTTCCGTCTTGGAAAGTTTCTTGAACCGCTGTTCAAGCATTGCTGCCTTGCGCTGTTCGCGGCCCGACAGGTCCTATCGCGACTGGCTGTCTTGCTGCCACTGCGGGCGTTGTCAGGAAAGCCCGCCAAGATCAGACGAGTCCCTCCGGCTCTGGAATCTAGGCGCAGGTCGCCTGTGACCACGCCTGGAAGGCTGCGGCGCGGAAGGTCCTTAGTGTTGCCCGAGTGATCAGAGCCGGGCTGAGTAGAAGGTGTTGTAGGCAGCCGCGTGGCTGGTGAGGAACCTCTGGACTGAGGCCTGGGACTTGAACCCCTGCTGTTGTCGCTCCCGGCTTCGGATCGGCAGGTGGGAGTTCTCAGCCCGATTGTTCTCCCGCTTCTTGCCGTTGTGATGGATGTGGGAGAGGCCAAGTTCCGCGAGGGCTGAGCCATAGGATTTCAGCCGGTCGGTGACGATGGCGGTTGGCGCCACAGGCTGATTGCGGAGCAGTCGCTTCACGAGTGTCAGGGCAGCGTGGGTGTCCCTATTTCGTTGCATTACAAGGTCCAGCACTTCGCCTTCCTCATCGACGGCGCGCCTGAGGTACATCCGCTTGCCCCTCACAGTGCAGATCATCTCGTCGAGGTGCCAGCGAGGGGAGGGGGCAGATCTTCGCTTGCGCAGAGTCCTGGCGAACAGAGGCCCGAACTTGATTGTCCAGCAGCGGATGGTCTCATAGCTGACCTCGACCCCGCGCCTCGCCATCATCTCCTCGACGTCGCGCAAACTGAGCGTGAACCGGAAGTAGAGCCACACCGCGTGGCGGATTGCGTCCGCGGGAAAACGGTGGCGCTTGAACCATATCGGCCGCATGAATCGCTTTCCCCACAACGGCCTCACGGGCCGCCAAGTGGAGATAAGTTAGCGTAGGCCTGACAGTACCGACCGTTACATTCGGCCTGACAGAGCTCGCCAGGATTGTTTCGTCTACCGACGCCAAATCAGAACTCCGCGTGGATGCGACCGCTGAACACCACAGCCGGTCCCCTGTCGCGGTTATAGGCCGGATTGTCGATGATCTGGGTGTCGAAGGTGAGGCGCACGGATTTG
>JBBRPO010000075.1:0-11145 GCA_038227865.1 Caulobacterales bacterium | reverse complement strand
TCGTATCCGAACGGCGGGCACCCGCCCGGGGCGCTCTTCTTCTCCAGGATGTAGGAGATGGTGCCGCGAATGGTGTCGCGGGAAAGTTTCACGCTGTACTGCCGGGCCTGCCAGGATTTCACGCCTTGAAGCAGTTCGCCTTCGTCTCCCTCGGGGATGCCTTCAGCGACGAAGATGGCGTCCACGCCCACGAGCCGCAGGCGGTGCAGGTAGAAGCCGGTCTCATTGGTGCCGCCGCGCGAGAACCGCGAGAGGTCGTAACAGAGGACGGTCTTGAAATCCGAACCCACCTCGGCGTCGGTGATCATCTGCTCGAAGGCATCCCGACCCTTGGTGCTGGTGCCGCTGATGGCGTCGTCGATGTACCACCGCAGGATGCGATACCCGTTCTCCTTCGCCCAGGCCTCGACGTAGGCCTTCTGGTCGGGGATCGACCGGTCCTGCATGTCGGTGGAGCGCCGGGCATACCCGATGGCGGCGTTGTCTTTGTGCTGGTTCATAACGAACCTCCTTTCACCGCCAGCCCTACCTCCGGTGGCGCGAGACATCAAGGCATGTCTTTCGTAACCCGTTATTCCAGAATGATTTAGCTTGATCTACCCGCCCGTTGAGGTAAGTCACGCATGTCCAAACGCAAAGGAGAACGCGATGAAGACGACCAACGCCAAGAACCAGAACCGACGCCTGAAGCCCGGCACGATGGTGGTTTCCAACATCGATGGCGAACTCGGAACGGTGGTGCGGGTTTGCACCTACCGCCGCAACGGGATCGACGCCTGGTCCTACCTGGTCGACACCGCCGACGGCCGCGAGATTTGGGAAGCGGGCGAATTGTTCGTACCCGCCACGGAACATGCCTGAACCCCAACCACGAAGGAGAACGCGATGAAGAACGAGACTGCCAACGATGCCCGCGCCGCCTACAACGCCCGCGCCAACGACATCGCCCGCCTGATGGATGTCCTGCAGATGGAACTCGACAAACATGCCGACGCCGCCAAGGCCGACGCCCGCTGCTGGGGCAAGGTCGGCGACCTCGGGAAGGTCCGCAGCGACCTGATCGAGTTGGTCGCTTTCATGAGCAGCGTAGACCGCGAGAACATCGAGGCGTTCCTGGCGGAATAGCCTCCCAACCCCACGGGCCTGGCCAGCCCAAAAACGGCCAAAGGAGATGCCATGAGCAAGAAGAACACCACCACGACGACCAAGGCGACCAAGCCCGCCAAGGCCACGAAGAAGGAGGCGAAGGCCAAGAAGCCCGCCGCAGCGCCGAAGGCTGACAAGCCCATGTCGGGCCTGGACGCCGCCGCCAAGGTGCTGGCCGACGCCAAGGAGCCGATGAACGCCAAGACGATGGTCGAGACCATGCTGGCCAGCGGCATGTGGAAGACCGGCGGCAAGACGCCGCAGGCGACGATCTACGCCGCCATTATCAGAGAGATCGCGGCGAAGAAGGCCGAGAGCCGGTTCAAGAAGACCGACCGAGGGATGTTCACCACCAACGCCTGATCTTCCGCCACCATCCCGATCATCCCGCCCCGGCCAGCGCGCCGGGGTTTTTCGTTGCATGGTTCCTTCGCGGCGGGACTGGCGGCATCGATGGCGTGGGAATCGAGCGCCGGATTGGATTGATTCGTTCGCCATGAGTTTTTTTCTCAATAAAGAAAGGCTATCGCCTACGGTTCCCGTTCCCACGGCCATCACCTCTCGACGGTCGCGCCGGAGTACCTATTGGCCGGTCAGGTGCGAACCGTTCGCACCTGCCGTTCGCCGTCGCGCACAAACAAAAACCCCGCGCCCGACCATTCCCTTCGCGGTCAGCCAGGTTCTTGGTGGTGAAGGAACCGGTCCCGCCCGTTGGCCCGCCGTTGGCGTTGGGGCGGCCCACGTCGCGTCCTTGGCCACGAGGTGGGCCCGACCTACCACCGCGCCTGTCGTCGCGCCCCGTGGCAATCTGTTTGCGCTTGCGGCGTTCCATGTTGACGAAGATGCGGACGGTGCGTTCGGTCAAGCCGAGCATGCGGGCGGTGCTGCCCGCCGCCTGCTCCATCGCCTGCCGCAGCGGAATCTGGCCTTCCAGGTGGAGGTTCTTCATCCGCGCCCGCCAGATGGCGCGGACGGCGCTGGGGTTCACGCGCGGCACCCGGTCCACCTCGCACCAGGTGCCCCACATGGGGTCTTTGGGATTGGGTACGAACACCATCATGGTCATGCCTCGCTTTCGCTGTAATCGCCGATCCCGTCTTGAGATGAGCCAGGTTCGGCAGTGTCGGGATCGGCGTCGCCAAACTCGTCACCGGACATATCAGCCAAATTGGACATTGGTTGCCCATTGACGGCCCCACTCGCGGGCGTGAACGAATCAACGGGCAGGTCATGTCCAATTCGTTCTTGATGTCCACGGGGCATGCGGTCCAGGTCGATACCGACCCAATGCCACTGCCCGTTGAACTTCTGCGGGATGCACCCCTTGGCCTTCAGCGCCATCGCCAGCGCCTTGCGTCGCAGCGGCATCTGGCGCTGCCGGGCGCACCATTCCGAGTATGCCTCGACCAGGTCGCTGGTCAGGCAGGTCAGGCCCGCAGCAACGGTGCAGCAGTCGGCCAGGAAGCCATCGAGGCTGTTGGCCGCTCCCCGATATGCCTCGGTCGCTAGCACCACCGCCTCGGGTTCGGTCAGGCCCTCGGAAAGCCATTCGACGCACCCGCGCACCATCCAGGCCAGGATGCCGCTGTATTCATTCCGCAGCTTCCGCATCAGGTCAGGGTCGCGCTCGGCCTTCGGGATGATCACGCTGAACGGCACCAGTCGCAGGCGTCGCCAAACCGCCTCAGTCTCTTCCTTCACCGCCGGGCGGTTGTTGGTCACCAGGATCATCTTGTGGGTGCGGGCGAACTCGAAATAGTCCTGCCGCATGCGGCGGGCTTTGAGGCGGGCATTGCCGGTGAGGCGCTTGATGAGTTGCAGCCGCAGTTCCGCGTCGCGCTCCGTCTCGCTGGCGATCACCAGGCGCTTGCCCAGCAGGTCGGCGATCTCGGTGGGATGCTCAGGATGTTTGCGCACCGTGACCAGGTCGGGCGGGGCCTCGCCGGCGTAGTCGCCCATGACAGCGCTGATGGTGTCCAGCAGGACGCTCTTCCCGTTGTTGCCTTCGCCGTGGTAGATGGGCAGGTACTGCTCACGGATGTCGGCGCTGAGGCAGTGGCCATGCCAGCGCTGCACGAAGCGAACCAAGTCGGCATCATTGTCGAAGGTACGCTGCAGGAAGCTGTCGAACCGCGGGCAGGTCGCGGCCGGGTCGAACTCGACGGGCGCGATCTTGGTAAGCAGGTCCACCTGCCGGTGCGGCCGCAATTCGCCGGTTCGCAGGTCGATGGTGCCGTTGAGAACGTTGAAGGTCCAGGGATCGGCATCCAGATCATCGGGGCCGACGCCGACCTCAGGCTGGGCCAGGACCGCCATCGCCGTGAGCCGCTCCCGCTTCTGGCTCGCCATCGCCCAGTCGATCAGTTCCTTCTGCGCGTCGCCCGACACCCCCTTGGCCTCGTCGAGAATGCTCAGCGCCGTCTGCTTGCACAACTTCACGATGACGCCCCGGTCGTCGATACGCCACCGGCGACCATCCCAGATCAACCACTGCTCGGGACCGAAGCAGAACCTGACCTTGTTACCGAACCGCTGCACGAGCCGGGCGGCGTTCCCCACATCCGTCTGCAGCGCCGCGATGGATGCCGCGCTCATCTCCGAGGCGGGCGGCGACAGATCCACCAGGCGAACACCCACCTCGCCCGCCTGCTCGACCTTCTTGCGGGCCGAATCCAGCTTGTGGGAGATTTCCTTGTCCGACCACGGTTCGCCGCCGGTCTTGGCGGTGTTGAACCACCCCATGACCCGCCATGCGGCTGCCTCGTCGAGGCCGAAGCGAAAACATTCACATGCCGCCCGCAGCGTCGCGTCGTGCCCGCCCTGGCCGCTGATGGCGTCGGGACATCTCTCGAGGTAGGCGCGGCAACGCCTTTCACGCGAGGCCATGTCCACCGTCGGGCAGTTGGCGAAATTCGCCAACTGACCGGGGTGATAATCTTTATCACCCCCTTCGGGGCAGGTGGGCAGATTCGCCACCTGGGGAATTTCCTCAGCAGCGGCGGGCAGGTCCAAGGTTCTTGCACCTGCCTTCGGCGGCCAGAGCCAAGTGCAAAGCCTGTCGAGCTGCTCCTGACGGTCCTCGGCCTCCTTTGGGGTGCTCTCCAACCGCTGGCCCGTTACCGTGAAGAACCGGCCGCTGTCGTACACCTCGATGTGCGCCATGCCCTCGATCTTGCCGGTCTTGCAGCCCGCGCCCTGGGGCTTCTTGCCCTTGATGAATATCTTCACGCCGGTGCCGGAGGGCGACACTTCGGTGTAACTGTTGAAGGCGGCGATGATCTCCTTGGCTTGGTCGGTCAGTTTGCCATCGACCACGCACCCGTCGAGATCAATCCCGCAGAACGAGTCGTTCTCGCTGAACACGAAGCCAATGCCCTCGTAGGCCTTGATGCCCTGCGCCGTGAGCTTGGCCTGCTCGTACCCGCACCAGGTGCTCGGGTCGGTGCTGGATGCGTTGAGGCGATGCTCGGCGCTCACCGGCACCTTGGTGGGTTTCTCGCCGGGCTTGCGCACGACGAATTTCCACAACACCCATTGCGGGGTATCCCGCAGGGCCTGCGGGACGTTCTCGTCCAGTATGTGCGGGGTGATCATGCCGCTTGCGCCTCCTGCCGCTGTTCTTCTTCCCACAACTCCAGCAGCAGGTCGGACAGGGCGTCGACGCGGTCGTTCCACCGCGCCAGGGATTCCGGCGTTGGTTCGGCGGGCTGCACCTCGAACTCGAAGGTGCCCACGCGCTCGACCGGGTTGTGCTGGTGCTCGGGCATGTGCGTACCGATGGCGCGGACCGTCGGAGCGGCCCTGCTCGCCATATCAAAAGCTGGTGAGGAAGATCAGAAAGGAGCGGGAGGGGCACCAGCACTAACCGCCTCCCGCCCCGATCATGGAATGCCTATGCGACGCCCTTGCTGCGGACCCCAGCGCGAGGATCGACCAAGGCCGCGCCAAAGTCATGAAACACGCGCCAGTGGGCTGCCAACGTGTTGATGTTCGCCTCGAGCCCCTGGTACTCGATGGTCGGGTTCTGCTGACCGCTCAAGAACGCGACCACCATCACCGTCGCCGCCGGAGGCGCGAACAGATACCAGTGGGTGTTGCTGGCCAGGTTGCCGAACTTCGTGGTGTTGGCCAGGCGCGGTTCGACCTCCAACTTCACCACGTTCCGAAGCGAATTGCCCGTGGGCAGGTTCACCGCCGCCTGGATGTACTCCGATTCCAACAACGCCCGCGCCAGCGTCTCCAAAGCCGGAGGCACCAGCAGCACCGCAGGGCGCAGATCGAGGTCGTTGCCCTCGTCATCCTTCTGACTGAGCATCGCCTTGATGGCGTTGGCCAGGGATTCGAAGTTCAAAGCCGAATCGATGCCGGAGATGTAGTTCCCGTTGCCAGCGCCGAAGAACGAACCCGCGTTCGCCAACAAGGTGCTGAACACCAGGTCGTTGAGCTTTCGCATCGCGGCCTTGCCCATGGCGGCCGAGGCCTCGGCGAACACGCCCAGGTCATCGTTAATGAGGTCGCGGCGGTCGATGCCCAGCAGCTTGCCGTAAGTGTCGATCTTGTAGTTGGCGGTCCACTCCTTGACAGTGCCATGCTTCAGTTCACCGCCCGGGGCCACCTGCTCCAAGCCGCCGGTGAACGAAGGCCGGATCGCGGTGTTGGTCTTGAAGTCGGCCACCGACCGGATCGCGGCGAAAGACCTCCATGCGGCCGGGGCCTCGGCGTAGCTGTCGAGCAGCGATTTGGAAGCCAGGTCGCCCAGCGCGGTCGGCAAACTCATCGTGCTCAGGGCCGCCCGCACCATCGCCTCGCGGCCGTGGGGAACATCCTGCCCGTCGGCGATCAGTGCCATCCGGCACAGGTCCAGCGAATGCGTGATGCCCAAACGGTGGGCTTGGTCGAGAACCTCAGGCTTGAGGTGTTTCTCCGCGACCTTCCCCAGCCCCATGCGGAACGCGAAGGCCGCCTCGATCACCTCGGTGGTCGCCACAGCGCGGAACCCACCGGCCATCGGCGGCGTCGGCCGAGAGGCCCGCAGAACTTCCAACTCCGTGCGCGTCGCATCCCAACCCTCGGACACCGCCTTGGCGGCGATCTCGGGGTTCTTGGTGGTCAACTTCATGATCGCGGACACACGCGTGCGTTCGGCGGCGAGAACATCATCTTCACCGCCATCGCCAGCGCCCTTGCTGGCAGCGATGGCGACGCTGGTGCGGCTGTCACAGCCCATCGTCACCACCGACACCTCCCGCAACTTGCCCTTGGCCACGACCGTCAGGCCGGTCTTGGGCGCGACCACGGTGCGGCCGTTGATCTCCATCTTCTCGCCCGGGGCCAAGCGGGTGGTTTCCTCAGGGGCCACGCCGACGCTGGCCTGCAGCGGGAATCCGTCGCGGGCCAGGTCGAGCACCTTCTTCGCCGCCATCGTCGAGCCGACGATGTTGCCGGCGACGTGCAACTGGCCCATCTGCACCTTGGCCTCGCCCTTGCCCAGGACATTGTCCAGGCCGGGGTCGTGATCGACCAGCAGCGGGATCGGCCCGCCGCAGTCCAGACCCGCCAGGTTGATGATGATGTTGCCCCAGGTGCCGACGCTCATGACGCCGCCGGTGTAGGCGACGATGTTCACGGCGGGCTGCTTCTGGGCTTCACCCGCCGCGATCTCGACCTTGGTGGCGCTCAGGATGATTTCCTCACCTACACATTTTGTGGGAGTCGCGTTCATT
Source organism: Caulobacterales bacterium (assembly GCA_038227865.1). Taxonomy (GTDB): domain Bacteria; phylum Pseudomonadota; class Alphaproteobacteria; order Caulobacterales; family Caulobacteraceae; genus Acaudatibacter. Next base: position 4,276 of record JBBRPO010000075.1, on the reverse strand, counting down.
ACCGCACCTCCTGCAGATGCTGCTGGAATTCGGCGTTGTCGTGGTTCACGGCGAACCACTCCTTGGCCTGCTCCAGGTCGATGGTCGCGTAGGCCGGGTCGGCGATGCCGCCGCACCGCAGGGCGGCATACAGTTCTTCCACGCCCACGCCGATGGTCTCGGCCGCCTTGCGCCGACGCTCGTGCATGATGTGCCGGATGCCGACCAGTTCCTCGGTGTAGCTGATGCCCGCGTTCTTGCGCTTCAGCGCCAGGCCGGTGAACTTGTTGGCCGCGACCAGGGTCTCGACCATGCGATCCACGTCGGCGGCGTGCAGCAGGTAGCTGCGTCCGACCCGCTGCAGGGAATCCAGGTCGCAGAACAGCGCGAAGTTGTCCTCGTTGATGTTCAGACCCCGGGCCTTGAGTTCTGCGACCGCCCCGGCCACAGAGGTCGGATAGCGGTGCTGCCAGGCCTGCTGGAATCCCTCCTCGTCGCCAGGGAACGCCGCCCGCAACTGGCGCTCCTGTTCCGCATCCCAATCCGCTCTCGACCCGATGAAATCTGGCACCGTCATGTTCGTCTCCTTGATCTGGTTGCCGGGGCGTCCGGCCCCGAGCTTGATTCGTTCTCATGAGCGCCGCCGACACGACGACGCCTCCGTTACTACCTACCGCCGCGAGGACCGAAGTGTCCTTCGCCGCCCGCCATTCACTACATCAGCCGCCGATGCGCCGGACTTACGCCATGTCCCTCTATCAGTTATCTATGCCATCCATCGACGGTGCGCCCGCCGAATTGAGGCTTCATCTCCTAAGGACAGAAACTCGGGTCGTTTGGCTGCTCTTTCTGTCGCCGCCGTGAAATTTGTTCCACCCGTAGACATCGTGCCCTCATAGATTCAGTGTCAACAGGCCGGAGACAATCGTGGGGTGGGGAGAAGATTTCCTGCCCGGTCAGCAGAATGTTCCACCGGTAGACCATGCACCACGCCGACGTTCGGCGGGCGTCACACCCACTACATCGAGGCCTGGCCGGTCAACTCTTTGCGCATGTGGAGATTTTCCGGCGGCGGGGAGATTTCAGGTCTACCGGTAGAACCTCGCCAGGCAGGCGTCGCTGTTCGCCGACATGTCGGCGCGATATAACACCTGAATGTCGAGGAAGATTCGGCATCACCGGCAGCGGAAAGGCAGGCGAATGAACACGCAACAGGCCATCGAAATTGCTTCGGAACACCTTCGGTCCCTTGGGGGACACGTATTTGACCTGCTCACCGTTTCAAAGCCGATTTCGCCGAGCGCGGCAGTCAACTTGACGAAGGTCATCTCCAAGCTCTCGCCGCTGCTGGGGAACATGATCGAGTTCAACGTGGTCGAATTCCTGAACGACAAGGGGGACTTCACACCTCACGGTCGGTGGATCAGGCAGGACCCAGGATTTCCTGACGCCATCTTCCAAGGAACGATCAACCCCGCGCCCGGGTTTGAGATCAAGGCATGGTTCCCGTTGGCAACGGAGATCACCGCGCGGTTCAAGGATTCACAGAATCATTTCACCGACGACAAGACCTATGTGGCGATGCTGGCTTGGCTACCTGAGAACCTGATCTACGGAAGGCCATGCATCAAGGATGTCTGTGTCGTGTCGGGCCGATCTGTCGCCGAAGCACGTGATGGGCATTATCACAACCCCCCTGACTACTTGGTCCTCGAGCCCGAAGACACTTCATCCAGGACGCGGAATCTCCAGCAGACCAACACCAACGGCTACAAATGGCAGGGAACCGCGCAGCAGTTCGAGCAAGCGCAGAAGATTGTCGAGCGCTGGGGCCAGGACGGGCTAACCTACAAGGCAACGCGGGACTACCAAGTGATGCTGCGACAACTCATCGCTCAGTTTCCGTACCGGTTGGACACAAATTACGCGAAGATGGACCGCATAGTCCACCCCGAGATCGAGGCGTTCAAGACGCGAGTCTGCAATACGCCTGTGCATGGCAAGACCGTGGGGGAATGGGCTCGCCTCTTTGCCACAGGGTCCGATGAGCAGATCAAGGCCGCGCTGCAGGATCGCTTGGGAATAACAGACAGGGATGCGGATCAGCTGGTGAAATAGTCTCGCCGGTGAACCGGCTCACGCCGTACTGGAAATACGTGGGGTCGATCTCGCACGAGTAAGCACGGCGCTTCGTCATGCGGGCGGCAAGTGATGCGGTGAACAGGCCGCCAAAGGGTTCCCATACTACATCTCCCGCCGCAGACGACGCCTCGATGATCATTCGCATCAGGTCGAGGGGTTTCTGGTTCAGGTGTACCGCCTTGCCACTGGGTGCCTTCAGACGCTCCCCTCCATTAACCGGCGTGCGTTCCCACACGTTTGTCATGCCGTGCGGACAGTAGAACTTGGACCGCATCTTGGCCCAATCCTCACAGGAGGCAGGTATCTTGCCGTCGAGAGAGAAGTATGGGCGTCCCTCTGGCTTGCCGTAGAGGTTGGCGTATTCCTGCATCTTCTGGAACATCTCCGGCGGCGGGAAATACCAAAGATGACCTTGATCCAGATACTTGCGGACAGCCGCATCTGCGACGCCACACGCCTCGTTGGCCTTACGGATGTTGAGGCCGGTTCGTTTCCATTCTGCGAGCAGCCAGACCTTCAGCGAAGCACCGTTGACCCTTGCCTCGAAAACATACTGGACGCATATCTCGGACACGACTGGGAACCGGCGTATCTTCTTCGTGTTCACATTGCCGGCGATATGGGCCACCGTCTTGTTCCAGATGTTGGCGTTCTGGTAGCGCCAACCATGTCTCTCCAGGACCGGATGAACTGCTGCCCACCCGATCTCGGAGTTCCAGAACCAAAGGGTTGTCTGGGCGGTTGCCGCTCTCGACCACGCAGCCACATGCGGCTCGTACCAATCGGGCATGCCGATGTGGTCCGAAGTGTCGCCTTCAAACCCCAAGACGCCGTACGCCCCGTCGGAAACGATGACGGTCGGTCGCTCCCATTTCGCATATTCGTCGAGGCTGTCTCCAAGCGTCAGGCAAGTCAGATCGTCTTGCCAAACAGGATGGACAGGGCCGGTCGCCAACTCAATCGCCTTCCCGCGCCCAACGGTGCTGGTGAAGGCATGCTTGCCCCGACGCACTCGGGGTCGTGGCTCGTCCGCCTGCAGCATCAGTTTACCGTTTGACTGAACTTCGCTCATGGTTCTCCTCGGTGGCTGCTCGTTCCTGCGGGCGCGAACACGCGATTGCCGCCAGCAGTACCACCACGGTCGTCGCGATTGCCTTCGCTGGCAAGGTCCCCCTAGTCTACGCGAATTCACCCCTAGCTAGAAGTCGTGGGGGCCTACGCCGCTGCGACGATCTCGCCCCGGTGCCAGGTGAACGGGAAGGCTTGCACTCGCGCTGCGCTCGGGTCCCCGTGACGCATGATGTCTTTTGCGACCATCATGGGTGCCTCGCTCAGCCGTTGATACGCCCTACTTCCCCGTTGGCGTAAGGGTGAATGCCTTAATGGTGATGCCTTTATTCGGCGACTTGGCTGTAAATTCCAGCGTGTTTTTGCCTTGGCTTAATTCAATTGTTACCGGCATGGTTTCCTTCCACGTGCCGCATGTGTAAGGCACTGCAAAATCAACCATCGTTCTTCGGTTTAACCTGAGTAGGAGACTCTGGTCCAAGGTCACCGTCACCACTTCCGCCTTCAACTCATACTTGCCGGCGTTGGGGACTTCGATTTGGTACCTGATCAGTTCGGGCCTTTTTCCTGCCAGACTGTAGTGCAGTTGGAAGCCTCCGCCGATGCTCTTCATGAATTTCAGTTTATCGGTGTTGTTGGTGGGCGAAACACACGCGGCCGCTGGAATGGTCATCGCCCCGTTGTCGCTGACGCTTATTTTTCGCGCCGCTTCCGGAATCTCGATCTCGGGGATTTCTCCGCAACCGCGACGTCGTTGGATTCAGCAAGTTCTGCGCCGGTGGGTGCAACTTCAACGACCTTGAAATCTTCGGCGATTGCCAACTGCTTGTAGAAGCCCAGCGCATTCCACGGTCCACCGCCGGTACCGTAGGCCATGGGGTTTACTTTCTCCTCGGCGAACGCATCGCCAAGCCATTGCGAGCGCAACACCTTCATAAATTCTTCGGGCTTTTCGCGCGCCTGCGTCTCGAGCACGAAGTCCAGTCCGCAGCGTCCTTTCCAACTGTTGAAAGTCCAATGGGCGCCAAATACCGTCGTCCAACCCTGCGGCGTCCAGTGACACGTGGCTGCGTGGCCGGTTTGCCTG
>JBBRPO010000074.1:0-11587 GCA_038227865.1 Caulobacterales bacterium | reverse complement strand
GTGGTCGACCTTCAGGCCGCCATCAACCGCTTCCTCGCCGAGACCAACGACAATCCCAGACCCTTCACATGGACCGCCGATCCAGACAAAATCATCGCCGCCGTCAGGCGCGGGCACCAAGCGTTAGATTCGATCCACTAGTTGCCGGCTCGGGGGGACTGGAGGTCAGGCTGGCGGGCGTCTTTCCCGTTGCCAAGGTGCTTGGAGGTCCCAGCATCACCCGCGGGGAGGCCTTGCGAGACTTGGCCGAACTGCCGTGGAATCCGGACGCGATCCTCGCTAACGGTGTGCTCGATTGGACGATTATCAACGCCCGAACCATTAGGGTCGCCATGGGGGTTGGAGCTGAGCGCGGCGAGGTGACATTCGGTTTGAACGACGCCGGTCTCGTTGAAACCTCAAGTGCCGAATCGCGGGATTATTTGGAGCCGAACGGTGTCACGACGGCACGTCCCTGGCATGGTCGGTTCTGGGACTACAAAGTCGTTGCGGGTCGATGGCTGCCGCAGCAAGGGGAGGTGGCCTGGGCTTTGGATGTGGCCGAGTTCGTTTACTGGCGAGGTCGTTTGCTGAGTTGGAGGACTATCAGTAGGCCGTTGGCAATGACACTTGCGTCGCTATCGGGCCCGGGACGGAACGTCGAAAAATGTGTGCCGACGATGACGGCGGCGGCGAAGTAGAGGCCGTCGACGCACCGGTCAGAGTGTAAGCATGCGCGTCGACCCGTGGCGCGGAGGCCGGCCTATTCGGCCGAGTTCGCCGCTAATCCGCCACCACGACCGACAATTAGTGCCCCGTCGGGCACGATTAGCGCTGCTAGTTGGCGGATGAGTTGTTCGGGGACGAAGGGCTTCAGATGGACAACTAGATTTGGAAATTTCGCACTGAGTTCGTCTGGCACACCCAATCCCGTGTGAAAAATGACCGGCACCCCACGGGCCATCAGAAATTCCGCCACTGGGCAAATGTCCCGGTCAGCCAGGTTCACATCCAGGATCGCCGCGTCCACAGGATGGCTCGCCAGGAGTGCCAGGGCTTCCTTCACCGTCGCGGCTGGCCCAACAACCACGCCGCCTGCATCTTCGATCGTCATGGCCAAGTCTAAGGCGATAAAAGGCTCGTCTTCCGCGACGAAGACTGCAGCATGATCGGGCAAAAAAAGCGCTTCCAAAAAGGTCTCCGCGTCGGCGCCTTCTAGGCGATCAGTCGTGCTTGCGACGCGGACAAATGGACGAGCAAGCCTGCACGATTCCAATTGAACGCTATTGTCCCGCCGAGGTTGCCGCCTGCGCTTCGGCGAGCGAGTTGAGTTCCGAAGCCTTCACGCTCTGGAGTGGACTCGATTGGCGGCCCGCCGTGCTCCTCCCAAATCAGCGCGAGCGTGTCCTGATTGACGGTCCAAGAGATGCGGAGACGGCCCTCGTCGGTCGATAGCGCCCCATACTTTGCGGCGTTGGTGGCCAGTTCATGCAGCACTAGGGCAAAGCTCGTAGCCGCCTCGCCGCTGATTGGAACGTCAGGACCTTCAATCAAGGCCCGGCGACCATCCCCTGCGCGGTCTGGGTCAGCATACGGTGAGATGATCTCCCGGATGAGGTCAGCTAGGGTCGTTCTCTGAGCAACGGAGCTAGCGCCAGGCAATACAGGCCGGATCAGAAGGTGGGCGCGCGCCAGCGCATCAAGCCGACCGCGGACCGTCTTGGCCATGTCCTGCGGGGTTAGCGCCGAGCGCGCCGACAAGGCGACAACGCCTGCGGTGACAGCGAACAGGTTTTTCATCCGGTGGTCGAGTTCTCGTAGGAGCAGCGCTTGTTGCTCCTCGGCGAGTCGTCGTTCGGTGACATCAACGAAGGTGCAGACCGCCCCCTGAAGTTCGCCGTTGCGCAGCATCGGACGAAGCCAGTACTCGACCGGGAAGCCCGTGCCGTCGCGCCGGCAGAAGACTTCGCCTTCCACATGGGCGGGCTGCCCGGACTTGGCCGCCCGGATAATCGCAGACTCGTCCCTCGGATAGGGCGAACCGTCGTGACGTGAGGGATGGATCATGGCGTGGAGGTCCTTGCCAATCACCTCCTCCTCGCGCTCGAAGCCAAGCATCCGCATAAAGGCGGCGTTGCAGAGCGTGGGCAGGCCTTGGCGATCGACACAGAAGATGGCGTCGGCGGTCGAATCGATCAGCAGACGCAGATCGTCTTGAGCACCTCGCAACGCAGCTTGGGCGCCTTCCCGTTCGGTGATGTCGATGAACGTGATCACGACGCCGTCGATGACGTTATCGACCCGGCGGTAGGGTCGGATACGCATGATGAAGGTCATGCCCGCTCCGACCAGTGACACCTGCTGTTCGATCACGGTGAGTTTGCGGATCACGGCGCGGACATCGCGCTTGAGGTCCGCATAGCTGAGCAGGGTGACGATTTCGGTGATCGGGCGGCCGACATCGCTTTCCCGCAGCGGGAATATGTCGGTGATGCCTGGCGTGAAGCTCTTGATGAGGAGTTGATCGTCGAGAAAAATCGTCGCAATTTCTGTGCTGTCGAGCAGGTTGACCAAATCACTGTTCAGCGTGGTCAGGAGTTCATTCTTCGAGCCCATCTCGGCGTTGATTGTATGAAGCTCTTCGTTGACGGATTGAATCTCCTCCTTGGCGGTCTCCAGCTCTTCGTTCGCGGACTGCAATTCCTCATTGACTGACTGGTATTCCTCGTTTGAGGACCTCATTTCCTCATTGACCACCTCGGCTTCGTCTATCGAAGACTGAAGCTGGAACCGGGTGGTGCGCAATTCCTGCTCAAGGGCCTGCATGGCGTCGGCGGGCGCCTCATTGGATTTTCGACCCCGCCCACTGATCGAGGCGGGCCCGTTGTCCTGGAAGCCCAACGCGAACACGCCGGTCTTCCGGCTCGCCTTGGCGCCATGGTCGGGCATGGGCTCGACAATCAGCGTAATGAGACGGGCCTTCCCCTCAACACGGACGGCGATATTTTCATGCAGTACCGGGCGACCGGAGAGTTCAGCGTCCTGTAGCGCTGCCCGCACAGCCGGGCGCAGATTCTTGCGCAGAATGTTGAAGAGATTGAAGCTCGGAGCCCCTGCCGAGGGCTCAAGGTAGGCGCCCACATCTCCCCCGGAGAATCGCACGATCAGATGATCGCGATCCACGACGATATGTGGCGGCGAGTACTTCTCCATCAGACGGCGCGCATCGCTGTCGATGCGTTCGGAAGGACCCGAGCCTATCCCGCCCGGACCAGGGACCGGCTTGATCCGGCGAGTCGGCGAGAGGTCGGGCAGGGACGGCCCATCGATGACCTTGCGCGTGAAAATCCTGTGCTTCTTGTCGGCGACCCCGAAGAGTTTCGCGCTGCGGGTCACAGTTTCCGAGGAGCCCAAGAACAGGGTCGCTCCGGGATTCAGTGCATAGTGAAAGGTACGCATCACCCGGTCCTGCGCCTCGGGGTCGAGATAGATGAGCAGGTTGCGGCAGGAGATGAGATCGAGCTTGGAGAATGGGGGGTCCTTGATCAGGCTGTGGAGTGAGAAGAGGCACATCTCGCGGATTTCCGCCACGATGCTGTAGCCGTCGCCGTCCTGGACAAACCATCGCTCTAGCCGTTCGGGTGACACGCCGACCATGGGCTTGGCGTAGCGCCCGAGTCTGGCGACGACGATGGACCGTTCATCGATGTCGGTGCCGAAGATTTGGACCTTGGGCGTGGGCCCGCGCGTATCCATGGCCTCGCGCAAGAGCATGGCAAGGGTGAAAACCTCCTGCCCGGTGGCGCAGCCGGGAACCCAGACGCGGATCAGATCATCCGCGCATTTGCCCTGAACCAGGTTGGTCAATACGCTGGTCCCCAACGCCTCGAAGGCGGCTGGGTCTCGGAAGAATTGGGTCACTCCGATCAGGAGCTCCAGAAACAGGACATCCAGTTCCTGAGGCTGTTCGCGCAGGTGCGACACGTAAGCCTCTGGCGTGCTGATCTGCAGAACCTGCATCCGCCGCTGCATCCGGCGAACGAACGTCTTCTCCTTGTAGGACCGGAAATCATGCCCGCAGCGCGCCTGCAGCAGCGAACAGATCGCCGCCAAATACCCGCCCGCGTCCTGTCGGGTGCCCTCAGGGTCCTTGGTCTCCGCCACGCCTCTCAAGTGCTTCAGGTAGGCCACCAGCTTCGCAGGCATGGCCTCCACCGGCAGTATCTCATCGACTTGGCCTGTGGACGTAGCGCTAAGCGGCATGCCTGGCTTAGCCTGGTGGTCGAACTCGGCTTGCGCCAGGGTCAGACCGCCGTGCTCCTTAATGGCCGCCGCACCCAGGGTGCCGTCGCTGCCGAGCCCGACAGAATGACGCAAACTGCGTTCTCGCGCTGATCTTCGGCCAGAGACACGAAGAAGGTGTCGATAGGGCGTCGGCTTACCCGTGGCGGGGCTGGCTGCTCTAGGCGCAATCGCCCTGCCTGAACGGTCAAGGTGGCGTTAGGCGGGATAACAAAGACCCGGTTCGCCTGGATCTCCAGACCATCAGCGGCTTCGATCACTGGCATTTTGGTCGAAGCGCTCAGCAGGTCGACCAGCATGCTCTTATGGTCAGGGGCTAAATGTTGCACCAGCACGAACGCCATGCCGGTATCGGCGGGCATGTGGGTGAAGAATGTCCTGAAGGCTTCAAGACCACCCGCCGAGGCGCCGATGCCGACGATCAGCGGCAATAGAACGCCCGGGGCGGCGGGCGTCGCCTCGACCTTCAGGACGGGGCCAGCGGCTTTGGTCGGACCCTGGATAGACTTATCCGGCACGGCATTTGCTTTCGCTCACAGCCGCGCGGTTACGGATTGATCCATCATGTGCCTTCCAAACACCTCCGTCGAGAGGCGCTGGATTCTACCCGATTTCGCCGCTGAACATCCGTTGCTTTAATATGGCCAGGACGTGGGCGACTCTGTCCGACGGTCCGCAAAACGTCTGAAGCGGATCATCAATCTCCAGACGGGGACTGACAAAGCAAACAAGTATAGCCGATTTTCGGCCCGATTTTGACCACCCATTCCGTGAATTACCTAGCGAAATCAGTGATGGCGACCGACTCAAGCGTGCCGAAACCCAAATAAGTCCGTTTGCCTTGACAGTGACCTCTCGAAAGGTCACCCATCTCGCCGTTGATCTTCACGTACACTTCGTGGAGGTGCCATCGCAAATGCGTGTGCTGGCGCATGGCGTCGACGCGACTACGGCGTATCTCGCTGGCGAACATCGGCCCAAAGCGGTTCCACCACTGCCGAACTGTTTCATGGCAGATATCGATCCCGCGTTCGTGCAGTAAGTCCTCCACGTTCCTAAGCGCCAGCGGGAACTTCACGTACATCATCACTGCCAGGCGGATCACCTCCGGCGAGGAATCAAACCAGCCGAACGGATCGTGGGGCTTCTTTTTGCGGGCCATGATGGCCTGCTAGCACGGTCCATCGCAGGCCGGTACGCCGTTCGTTAAACTAATTCTCGCTAAGCGAATTCAATCTTCTTCTGGTAAATGTATCTCGTGCCAAAGCCCATTTAGAATACCGAACGTGACGGCGAAGCCCAAACCAAGCATCCAAGCAAAGTACCACATAGCGATCTCCTCAATAATAGTCTGGACTAGCCATGATGACGGCTGTGCTGCTCCGTCCCCAGAGCACCTTGAACACCCAGCCGGTGTAAGCCAGAATGATCGGTAGGAAGATCGCCGTCGCAACCAGCATATTGAATAGTGTGGTGTGACTAGACGAGGCGTTCCAGACTGTAAGGCTCGAGTGGGCGTCGGAAGAACTTGGCAGGATGATCGGGAACATCGACAGGCCGACCGTTGAGATTACCCCAGCGGCCGATAGGGATGAGCCGCCGAACGCCAGCGCCTCCCGCCCGCTGCGCAGGCCGAGGAATGCCATCGCCGCGCCCATGAACCCCAGCGCCGGCGCAAGGATCATCCAGGAATAGGTGCGGAAATTGTCTAACCAGGCGCCGGGGACCTTCGCCGTCATTGTGTGAAGAGGGTTCGAGGGGCCCGCCATGTCGGATACCGAGGCCACCCGATAGCCGAGGCCGCCGAAACGAACGAAGAGAAAGCCGACAGCGAAAAGCACGACGACGCAGATGGCGGCGATGGCGCCGTATGTCTGCGCCCGTTTGCGGACCACGCCGTATTCCGCCTTCATCCCTAGCCAGGCCGCGCCGTGCAGGGCCGTCATGCTGACTGAGAGCAGGCCGCAGACCACAGTAAAGGGCGTGAATAGGCCCAGTAGGTCGCCGTGATAGGCGATGCGCAGGTCGGTATCAAAACTGAAAGGAGCGCCCGAAAGCACGTTTCCTACCGCCACTCCAAACACCAGTGCCGGCACGAACCCGCCTACGAACAGCGCCCAGTCCCAGAATCCTCGCCAGCCCCTCGACTCGCGCTTCGAGCGATACTTGAAGGCTACCGGTCGCAGGATAAGGGCCGCGAGCACCAGGAACATGGCGAGGTAGAAACCGGAGAAGGCAACTGCATAGACGAATGGCCATGCCGCGAATATCGCGCCGCCCCCAAGGATGAACCACACTTGGTTTCCCTCCCAGGTCGGTCCGACCGTGTTGATGACCATTCGACGTTCGGAGTCATCTCGCGCAACGAACGGCAAGAGGCTCGCCACGCCGAGGTCAAAACCATCGGTCAGGGTGAAGCCGATCAGGAGCACGCCCAAGAGCACCCACCAAGCGACGCGTAGGGCTTCGTAGTCGAGGGGAAAAGCCATCCGATCAGTCCTTATTCAGCAGGAGCGGAAGACGGTGTCGCCATGGCGCCTGGCCGGGGCCCGTCGAAGCGGTCGGAAAATTCGGGCAGCGCGTAAGTGAAAGGGCCCTTGCGAATTGTGCGGACGATTAGGCCGATCTCGACAACCGCGAGCGCGCCGTAGATTAACGTAAAGCTGGCGATGGTCGCCCACAGCTCCGGCCGCGTCAGACTGGAAGCGCCGAGCGAAGTCGGTAGGACGCCGTCGATCGCCCAAGGCTGGCGTCCCACTTCCGCTAACACCCAGCCGAGTTCAATCGCTACCCAAGGCAGCGGAATGGCCAAGGCGCCAAGCCAGAGGATCCATCGCGTCTCGTAACGGCGCAAGGTCATGAGGAAGAAGGCGGCCCCGAACAGCCCGATAAAGAAAAAGCCGGAAAAGGCCATGATCCGGAAGCACCAAAACATAAGCGGCACGTTCGGCACTGTGTCCCATGCAGCCTTCTCAATCGTTGCGATGTCGGCCTTGCGCGGATCTGCGACATATTTCTTGAGCAGAAGGCCATAGCCGAGATCGCGACCGTGCTCGGCGAACTCACGATGGGCGAACGGATCCTTATCGTTAGCTTTAAGTCGTTCGACGGCGTCATAGGCTTGCATCCCCGAGGCAATTCGGGTCTGCGCAACCGCGACCAGCTCATAGATGCTGGCGACAGGCTTATTGATGCTACGCGTGGCAATGAGGCCGAGCACCCATGGGACTCGCACGGCAAGGTGAGTTGTATGGGTTCGGGTGTCGGGAATGCCGAACAGGGTGATGCCAGCAGGCGCGGGTTCTGGCGTCCACGCGGCTTCCAGCGCCGCCAGTTTCATCTTCTGGTTGTCGGTCAGGGTGTAACCGGACTCGTCTCCCAGCACGACCGTGGACAGCGCAGCAAGCAGGCCGAATGACGCCGCCACAGTCATCGACCGCTTGGCGACCCCCGTCCATTTGCCGCGCAGCATGTAGATCGACGAGACGCCGAACACGAACGCGGCGGCGATTAGATAGCCAGCGGAAACAGTGTGCACAAACTTTGCCTGCGCCACCGGGTTGAAGATCACCGCCAGAAAGTCGGTCACCTCCATACGCATGGTTTGTGGATTGAAAGCGGCTCCGACTGGATGCTGCATCCAGCCGTTGGCAATGAGGATCCATAGCGCCGAGAGGTTGGTGCCCAACGCCACCAGGAATGTAACGAAGAGGTGCCCAGGCTTGGACAACTTTTCCCAGCCAAAGAACATCAAGCCGACAAAAGTAGCTTCAAGGAAAAAGGCCATGAGGCCTTCGATCGCAAGCGGCGCGCCGAAGATGTCGCCGACATAGTGGGAATAGTAGGACCAGTTCATCCCGAACTCGAACTCCATCGTGAGCCCGGTCGCGACTCCCAAAGCGAAGTTGATGCCGAAGATCGTTGCCCAGAACTTGGTGATCCGTTTCCAGATCGCTTTGCCGCTCATCACGTAGATGCTCTCCATGATAAAGAGCATGAACGAGAGCCCAAGCGTCAGAGGCACGAACAGGAAGTGGTACATCGCTGTCAACGCGAACTGCAGGCGGGAAAGATCGACGACTGACAGATCCATGGGCGTATCCCTCGCGGTCCAGGCGACAGCTTTTCGTCTAGCTAGGCTGCCCCAGGCGAGTTAGCTTTGACATTGATCAATGCTACGTCGAGCGAGCGTGATCGGTATGCCGTATGGATTTCGCTGACGCTGCTCAACTGACCCCCGCCCAGCGAAAGCTATGGCTGCGCGCAAACGGTCGATTAGGCTTATATCCGGCTGGTCTCGCAGTGCTAGACGCTATTGCCGCTATCGCCTTCGCAGGTGGTTTGGCGCTTATGCTCGCTCCTATGGCGCGCGGACCCTCCGCGCTTTTGCCCGGCGCGGCGCTTGCTCTTACAGGGGCACTTTTTCGCGGCCTGCTCGCGCGGCTTTCGGCTGGCGCGGGCGCGACCAGCGCTGCGAAGGTCAAGGGCAACCTGCGCGAAAAGGCGGTTCGCGCCGCTCTGGCCGCCAAGGCTGGCGCACGGCGTCCGCTTGGAGAAGTCATGGCGACTACGGTCGACGCCGTTGAGGCCTTGGACGGCTATTTTGCCCGATTTGCGCCGACCCAGACCGCCGCAGCTGTCTCGCCGCTGTTGGTTGCGTTGGCCATGGCCTTCGCTAGCCCGATGGCGGCAGGCATCGTGCTTGTAACCTTCGCGCCCTTCATCCTGGCGATGGCGTTGGCGGGCGGCGCGGCCGAACGCCAGGCGCGCGATCGCTTTGAGGCAGTCCGCCGACTATCAGGGCTGTTCGCGGACAGGATACGCGCTCTTCCGCTCGTTCTCGCGTTCCAGGCGGAAGCAACGACCACGCAAGCACTATCCGCCTCGTCAGAATTTCTCGCCGCCCGTACTCTGGATGTATTGCGTGTGGCCTTCCTGTCTTCGGGGGTGCTGGAGTTTTTCGCCGCTCTGTCCGTAGCGCTGGTCGCTGTATACTGCGGATTCAACCTGCTGCACCTCCTCCCCTTCCCGACTCCGGAACATCTGGACCTTCGCCGAGCCGTCTTCGTTCTGGCTCTTGCGCCGGAGGCCTATCTGCCCATGCGGCGATTGGCAGCCGCCTATCATGACCGTCAGGGAGCCGATGCGGCGGCGGCGATTCTGGCGCCAACCATCTTGGAACTGCAGTCTGGGAGCCGTCGGCGCCTGCTCTCGCCGCCCGAAATCCGGTTTTACGACGTTGTGGTGATGTATCCAGATGACGTGCGTGCGGCGCTGGACCGTTTCAGTTTACATCTCATGCCTGGCCAATCGGTAGCGCTGCTCGGTCCGACCGGCTCCGGAAAGAGCACGGTGCTCCACCTGCTACTGGGATTAATCGTCCCGACCGAGGGTGAGATCACTGTTGATGACCTTCCCTTGCAACAAGGCGGTGCGCCAATGGCCGCTTGGGCCGGACAAGCTCCTATGGTCGTTCCCGGATCGCTACAGGATAACATCGCGCTTGTATGGCCGCAGGCCTCGCTTGGACAAGTGGTGAGCGCTGCGAGCCGCGTAGGTCTTTTGGGTACCCCCGGTGGTCTGGAGCGCCGGATCGATGAGCGGGGCGGCGGCCTGTCGGGGGGAGAGAGGCGGCGCCTTGGATTGGCGCGCGCGCTGCTGAGCGCTGCCCCGCTTTTACTGTTGGACGAGCCCACCTCAAATCTCGACCGCGCCTCCGAAACGGCGCTCCTGCCAATCATCGCCGAGGTGATGAGCGGGCGCACCAGCCTGATCGCGACCCATTCAGAACGGGTTGCGGCCTTGGCAGACCGCGTGATCCGGTTGAGGACCTGAAATGCAGCTGACGGGCCTGATCACCGCTGAACAGAGACGCCAGCGTGGACCGCTGATGATGGCCGCTCTCTCGGCGGCGGCGGCCGCCTGCGCATCCGTCGTCCTCCTAGGCCTGTCTGGATGGTTTATAGTCGGGGCGGCGCTGGCGGGCACAGGCGGAACAGTTCTGGCGTTCAACTACCTCCTACCCAGCGCCGCCATCCGCGCCTTGGCGATTATCCGCACCGTCGGGCGGTATGGGGACCGACTGGAAAGCCATCGCGCCGCGCTTCAGGGCCTCGCCCGAATCCGTCCCGCTATCTTCGCGGGTCTGGGTGCCCAACCCCCCGAAAAGGCGTTCGACCTTTCGACCGGCGAGGCCTCCGCTCGCATGACGCAGGATATCGACGCGGTCGAAACCCTGTTCGTCCGGAGACCTGGCGTCGTCGGAGCGGCAACGGCCTTCGTGGCGGGGGTGATGCTCACTGGCTTGGCCGGATGGACATGCGCCGCCGCCCTATCGGCGTTGTTTGCGATTCAGGTCGGCGGCTCCATCCTTCTGGCGCAAGGTCTTACACGGGGTGCAGGCGCTGACCTGCAACGAGGCGCGGGGAGGCTGAAAGACGTCCTAGCAGCGGCGCTCGCTGCGGCTGCCGAACTCGCCGCCTACGACATCGCCTGCGTCGCGATCAAACAAGCGGTCCGGGAGGGGCAAGCCCTTGACCAGGCGAGAGCCCGCTTGCACAGGGCGGACGGCTGGCAAGCGGCGCTCAGCGGTGTGATGATCGGGTTGGCGACCGTCGCCGTCATATTTCTGGCGCAAGGGGCTTCGCTTCCTGTCATCGCACTCGCGTCACTTGCGGCAGGTGTTACCTTGGACAGCGCTGCTGTCCTGGCGCGGGGTTTCCAGCAGGACGGGGCCGTTCGTGAGGCCGCCCGTCGGGTCGATAGGTGCCTGGAGGCGCCGAGCGTTGCACAGCTTCGGCCAGTGCAATCGGCGAACCTGTCCTTCCTGGCGACCGGCGGCGGCTGGATCGAGCTGCAGCTTGGCGAACGGCTGACATTCACAGGCCCTTCCGGCTGCGGCAAGACAACTTTGGTCGAAAGGTTGATGAAGCTCCGCTCGGGAGAGGGAAGGCGGCTCCGGATCGGCGGCGTCGACCCACAGGCCCTACAAACTGAGACAGTGCGCAGCCTATTTGCCTACGCGCCGCAGGACGCCGCCCTGTTGAGCGGCACGGTGCGAGAGAATCTGGCTCTTGCAGCGCCCGAAGCCAACGAGACCGAAATCTGGGCGGCCCTCGACGATGCGGTCATCGGTGAGCGTGTTCGGTTGATGCCGCAGGGGCTGGACACTTGGATCGGCGATGCGGGCGAGCGTCTGTCGGGCGGGGAGCGTCGGCGTCTGTCCCTCGCGAGAGCGCTTCTGCGACCTTCGCCATGGCTGGTTCTCGACGAGCCCACCGAGGGACTAGATGCGGAGACCGAAGCT
>JBBRPO010000073.1:0-12040 GCA_038227865.1 Caulobacterales bacterium | reverse complement strand
CCCCGCGAATTGGCGGGGGAGGATGAAAATGTCAGCGGTACGGCGCATCGAGTTCCAGGTTCCTGGCGATCTCGCCTTCCCAGCGGTCGCCGTTGGCGAGCAGGCGGTCCTTGTCGTAGTAGAGTTCCTCGCGGGTCTCGACGGTGAACTCGATGTTCGGGCCTTCGACGATCGCGTCCACCGGGCAGGCCTCCTGGCAGAGACCGCAATAGATGCATTTGACCATGTCGATGTCGTAGCGGGTCGTGCGGCGGGATCCGTCCTCGCGCTCCTCGGCTTCGATGGTGATCGCCTGCGCCGGACAGATCGCCTCGCACAGCTTGCAGGCGATGCAGCGCTCCTCGCCGTTGGGATAGCGGCGCAGGGCGTGCTCGCCGCGGAATCTCGGCGACTGCGGGTTGCGCTCGTTGGGATAGAGCACGGTCGCCTTCGGCCGGGCCATGACCTTCAGCCCCAGGGCGAAGGCGCCGACGAAGTCGGCCAGCGCGGCGTCGGCGACGGCTCTCTTGATGCGGTCGAACAGGGTTGGCCTCACTTCGCGCCGCCGATCTTGCACTCATAGCTGGAGAGCTGGCGGCCGTCATAGCCCGACCTCAGCACCAGGCGGCCGTGCTCCGCTTGGCACTGCTCGGTCGCCGCCTTGACCGAATCGTAGTCCGCCGGGCCGCCGCCAACCCCATGCGAGGCGCAGGCGCCGACGGCAAGACAGAGGATGGCGGCGAGCGGGCGGATCATCGTCCGGGCCCGAACTCGCGCCAGCCGGCGATCAGAACCACGGCCAGCAGCGCCGTCGGCAGAAACACCTTCCAGCCCAGCCGCATCAGCTGGTCGTAGCGGTAGCGCGGCACGATCGCCTTCACCATCGCGAAGATGAAGAAGAAGAACAGGATCTTCAGGAAGAAACACAGGAAGCCGAAGAAGCTGGCGGCGGTCGGGTCCCAGGAGGCGGTGAACGGGGTCGGAAACGGCGCCTGCCAGCCGCCGAAGAAGAGAATGCTGATCATCGCGCACATCAGGACGATGTTGGCGTACTCGCCGATCATGAAGAGGAGGTAGGGCGTCGAGCTATATTCGACCTGATACCCAGCCACGAGCTCCGACTCGGCTTCCGGTAGATCGAACGGCGGTCGGTTGGTTTCGGCCAGAGCGGAGATGAAGAAGATCACCGCCATCGGGATCATCACCAGAGCGGCGGGCAGGTTTCGCCAGCCCCCTCCTCCCAGAATGTTCCAGTTCCAGAAGCCGCCGGCCTGCCGGTCGACGATCACGCCGAGATTGAGCGAGCCGGAAAGCAGGATGACGGTGATGATGACGAAGCCGATCGAGACTTCGTAAGAGACCATCTGCGCCGCCGAGCGCAGGCTGCCGAGGAAGGGGTATTTCGAGTTGGACGCCCAGCCGCCCATGATGATGCCGTAGACGCCGAGCGAGGAGATGGCGAAGAGATAGAGGACGCCGACGTTGATGTTCGACACCACCCATCCGGGCGCGATCGGGATCACCGCCCAGGCGCCGAACGCCAGGGTGAAGCTGACCAGCGGCGCCAGCAGGAAGACCACCTTGTCGGCGCCGTCGGGGATGACGATTTCCTTCAGCACGAACTTCAGGAAATCGGCGAAGGATTGCAGCAGACCGAAAGGTCCGACGACGTTCGGCCCCTTGCGCATCATCACGCCCGCCCAGATCTTGCGGTCGGCGAGCAGCAGGAAGGCGAGCGAGAGCAGCAGCCAGATCATCACCGCCAGGATCTGCAACGCCGTCAGCACGGTCCAGCCGAGCGGTCCGGCCCAAAAAGCCATTCACCCGACTCCCGGAGCGCGGGCTTCCAGCCCGCCGTCATGCGGCCTGGAAGGCCGCGCTCCCGAAGAGGGCGTCGGAGCGGGGCCTTCCAGCTTGCTGCCGTGCGGCCTGGTAGGCCGCGCCGCCAGTTCGGCGCATTGCGCCATGGTCACGCTGGCGCGGGCGATCGGATTGGTCAGATGGAAGGCGTGGACCGGGCTGGCGAGCGGCGCATCGGACAGCTCGCCTTGCGAGCCGAGGCCGGAGAGGTCGAAGGCGGCGGGGCTCGCGCCGGGCGCATAGCCGATCTCGGCGAAGGTCGGGTGGTCGGCGAACAGGCGGTCGCGCAGGGCGTCGAGGGTGTCGTACGGCAGGGGCGCCCCGAGGTAGGCGGACAGCGCCCGCAGGATCGCCCAGTCCTCGCGCGCCTCGCCCTTGGGGAAGACGGCGCGCTCGCCGCGCTGCACCCGGCCCTCGGTGTTGACGTAGAGGCCGGCCTTTTCGGTGTAGGCGGCGCCGGGCAGAATGACGTCGGCGCGATGCGCGCCGGCGTCGCCGTGGGTTCCGAGATAGACGACGAAGCTGTCCGTGCGACCGAAATCCGCCTCGTCCGCGCCGAGGAGGAAGAGCACATCGAGGGCGCCCGGCGCGAGCATCGCCGCCGCATCGAGACCGCCGGCGGCGGGAATGAAGCCGAGATCCAGGCCGCCGACGCGGGCGGCGGCGGTATGCAGCACGTTCCAGCCGTTCCAGCCCTCGCGGACCAGCTTGATCTCGCCCGCGAGACCGGCGGCGGCGCGCAGAACGGCGGCGCCATCGGCGCGGGCCAGTGCCCCCTGCCCGATCACCATCGCCGGCCGCTCCGCCGCGGCGAACGTCTTGGCGAAGGCATGGCCCGAACCTGTCAGGTCGCCGAGGTCGCGCGCCCTGCCGCCCAGCATCTCATGGCCGAACGTCAGATCCGCCGCCGCGCCGATCAGGCCGAAGGTGGTCTTGCCCGCCAGCCACTGCTTGCGGAAGCGGGCGTTGAGCACGGCGGCTTCGAGACGCGGGTTGGTCCCGACCAGCAGGATCGCGTCCGCCGCCTCGATGCCGGCCAAGGTGGAGTTGAAGAGCCAGCTCTCGCGCGGGCCGCCGCCGATCGCCGCTCCGTCCTGCCGGCAATCGAGATTGCCGACGCCGAGGCCGCGGAACAAGTCCAGCGTCGCCTTCATCGATTCCGCGTCCTGCAGATCGCCGGCGATCACGCCGATGCGCTCCGGCGCGGCGGCTTTCAGGCGCGCGGCGACGGCATCGAACGCCTCGGCCCAGGACGCCGGCCGCAGCTTGCCGCCGACCCGGATCATCGGCCGATCGAGTCGCTGGCAACCAAGACCATCGCAGGCGTAGCGGGTCTTGTCGCTGATCCATTCCTCGTTGACCGCCTCGTTGACGCGCGGCAGCACCCGCAGCACCGCCCGGCCGCGCGCATCGACGCGAATGGCGCTGCCGAGCGCGTCCATGACATCGACGCTCGGCGTCTTGCTCAGCTCCCACGGCCGCGCATTGAACGCGTAAGGCCTCGAGGTCAGGGCGCCGACGGGGCAGAGATCGATGACGTTGGCGGAAAGTTCGCTCGTCACCGCCTGGTCGAGATAGGTGGTGATCTCGGCATCCTCGCCGCGCGAAATCATGCCGATCTCGGAGACGCCGGCGATCTCGGTGACGAAGCGGATGCAGCGAGTGCACTGGATGCAGCGGTTCATCGCCGTCTTGATCAACGGCCCCATGTATTTGTCTTCGACCGCCCGCTTGTTCTCGGCATAGCGGCTGGCGTCGCGGCCGTAGCCCATCGACTGGTCCTGCAGGTCGCATTCACCGCCCTGGTCGCAGATTGGGCAATCGAGCGGGTGATTGATCAGCAGGAATTCCATCACCCCCTTGCGCGCCTTCTCGACCATGGCGGAGTTGGTGATGATCTCCTGGCCGTCGGCGGCCGGCAGGGCGCAGGACGCCTGCGGCTTCGGCGGCCCCGGCTTCACCTCGACCAGGCACATGCGGCAATTGCCGGCGATCGACAGCCGCTGGTGGTAGCAGAAGCGCGGAATCTCTTCCCCCGCCAGCTCGGCGACCTGCAACACGGTCATGCCGCTCTCGAAGGCGGTTTCGACGCCGTTGACCTTGGCGGTGGGCATGGGCGCTGCGTTAGTGGGCGTGATCGACGAGTTCGAGCCGGCGCTCGATACGATCGAGGCGCTGTTCGAACCGATCCATTCGCCGGTTGATGAGCATCAGGCCTTCTTCCACGCCGGTCATGCGCACCTTGAGATCACGGACATCGTCACTGAGCCGAGTGACATTGACGTCGATGCGGCGGAGGTATTGCAGCACCAAATTGTCGGGCTCGTCGGCCATGGCCGGGCGATAGACGGTTCGCGCGCGGGCTTCAAGGTTGGCCGGGAGACGGACGGCGGTGAAGCGTTCGAGGCCCAATCCGATGAAGCCGTTGGGCCGATACAGGTCATTATCATTTTGTTCCAACATCTTACGGTGGCATCCAAAACCATTCGAAACGCGACTCTCCCCAAGTCCGCGCGAGTCCGAACGAGTCGAACGTCCTAGCGAGGCACGAAGCCAGCGTCGATTTGGTATCGCCCGCTTCCAACCGGCAGGGCGCCACGAGGCGGCGCGTTTGCCGACCGTTGGTCCGAAGCTAGGCGACATTATCTTTTGCATTTTGTGACTTAGCGGAGAAGGCGCCGAGGCGACGCTTCCCGCCAGCGGTAACTTAACGCTTGACAATTTGTCAATACGCGGCTTGATAGCGGGATGGAAAACGATCTGTCGCTGGACAATCCTCGCTGGGAAGCCTTCGCCAATGCGCGGGCGCGGGAGGTCCCGACCATCGAGGCGGCGAGGATCGCCGGCTATGCGAAGCCGAACCAGAGCGCCGCGTCCCTCGAACGGCGGCCGGAGATAAGGGGGCGCATCGGGGTCATCCTCGAGCGCCGCCGTGGGGGCGGCTCACCCGACCTAGGCGGCCTGATCGACCGCCTGATCGCCCTGGCCGACAAGGCGGCGGAGACAGCCGACGCCCGCGCGATCGATGTCGCCCGCGGCTGCCTCGCCGAAGCCGGGCGCCTCAAGCAGCTCCTCCCCGCCGAACGCCCGGCGATCCCGCCGCCTCCCCTGCCCCGGCAACTGACCCTCGCCGAATGGCGCGTGAAGCACGACCCCACCTACCGAGCGGATGATAATTAGGCGGGGAGATCAGGGTAGCCGCCGGTCGCGGAAGGCTTGGAGTTCGTCCCGGCCCGCTGCTATGCCAGCCTGAGGTCCGCCCGGCGGCCAAGAGGGGGAGCGGCGCATGCTGGCCGAGCGGCACCGGCAGATCGTCGGCGCGGTCTGGGAGATCGCCAACCGCCTGCGCGGTCCCTACCGCCCGCCGCAGTATCGCCTGGCATGCTACCGATCGTGGTGCTGCGCCGGCTAGACTGCGTATCGAACCAGCGAAACGGGTCAGGCGGCGGCTTGGGAGGCTTGGGCTTCTTCATCCGACCCCCCTACCCGAGCCCGGTTAGCCGGCCGTGAATTTTTGGTCTGACAATCCCTCCGTAGTCCATTCGAGCGGATCACCCCGCGTCACGGCGCGTGTTAAACCAGACGCCGCTTCCTTGACCGCCACAAATGTGTCACCTCAGCCTCAGATTTGAGGCCGCAATGATCGACGTTCAAATATGCCGATGCGATTCGTCGATCTGTTTGCCGGCTTGGGGGGATTCCACCAGGCTCTAAGCGCGCTCGGGCATCAGTGTGTCTTTGCTTCGGAAATCGATCCGACGCTCGCCGATCTCTACGAACGGAACTTTCGGATCAAGCCCGCCGGCGACATTCGTGCGGCGCACAAGAAGATTCCGATCCACGATATCCTTTGCGCCGGCTTCCCCTGCCAGCCCTTCTCCAAGGCCGGCGACCAACTCGGCTTCGATTGCCCGCAATGGGGAGACCTCTTCGACTACGTCGTAATGATCCTGGAGTACCACAAGCCTCGCTTCCTTCTCATCGAGAATGTTCCCAATCTCATGCGTCACCGGGAAGGGAAGAGTTGGCATGCGGTGTGCGACCGTTTGGAGCGCACCGGATATCGGATCGACTCGGCCCGATTTTCTCCGCACATGCTCGGTGTACCCCAAATCAGAGAACGGGCTCTCCTTGTCGGCGATCGTGAGGGTCTGGCGGGATTTGCCTGGCCGAAGGCCACCCATGCCGCCTCGGATGTGCACCTCAAAAGCGTGCTCGATCAAAACCCGCCAGGAGCTCGGGCGCTCACCGAGCATTTCATCGAGTACCTTACTGCTTGGCAGTCGTTCATCGATGCTTTCCCGGCCGACAAGGAACTCCCATCCTTCCCAATCTGGGCGATGGAGTTTGGCGCAACCTATCCCTTCCGCGACAAATCACCTCGGCATCTCGGCCTTGAGTCAATCGGCTCGTTCAAGGGCGCTTTTGGCCGGAGCCTGAAGGAACTGACGCCAACTGAGGTCGAGGCAACCCTTCCTGCGTACGCCCTCGACCGAACTGACGAGTTTCCCAAGTGGAAAAAGCAATTTATCCAGCAGAACCGGGACTTCTATAAGGAGCATAAGGCCATCATCGACCCATGGCTTCCTTCCATTCAAAGCTTCGCTCCCAGCTTCCAGAAGTTGGAATGGAACTGGAAGGGCGGTCCACGCGACATTTGGAAGACCATAATCCAATTTCGCGCGTCCGGCATTCGAGTGAAGCGAACTAATGCTGCGCCTTCACTTGTTGCCCTCACAACCAGCCAGGTTCCGGTCATCCCCTGGGAGCGGCGCTATATGACGATGCGGGAATGCGCCCGCTTGCAAAGCATGGATGACCTTAAGTATCTCCCGGCGGCGCAGGGGGCCGCCTACAAAGCGTTAGGCAATGCAGTGAACGTCGCCGTCATTCGCGAGGTCGCGGAAGCTCTTCTGAACCGCGGGGATACGGATGAGTGGACACTACCTCTAGTCCCCCGGACCATCCACGCCGGGCTCGAACCGGCGCTTCTCTGAAATAGGGGCTGGGGCACGACGTGACAAACACAGTCAACATTAGGCCTGGCGTCAGCGTCCTCAGCGTCCTGCGGCACCTGAACTACAAGGCATGGTTCGCCCTCGCTGAATTCGTGGACAACTCCGTCCAGAGTTATCTGAGCAACCGCGCCGAACTTCAGGCTCTGCATGGGAAAGACTTTAAGCTTAAAATCAAAATCAGCATCGACCCCACGACGCCTGCCTGCATCACCATTCACGACAACGCGGGCGGCATCCAACTCGCTGACTTTCCGCGGGCCTTCCGTCCAGCAGCGGTTCCGCCCGACCGATCGGGCCTTTCCGAGTTCGGCATGGGCATGAAGAGCGCGGCTTGCTGGTTCTCACCGCGTTGGTCAGTGCGCACCAAGGCTCACGGCGACCCGTTCGAACGCGTCGTACGTTTTGACGTAGCCAAGATCGTCAACGACCAGATCGAGGAGGTGGAGATAACGAGCCAACCCGCCGATCTGGCCTGGCATTTCACCGAAGTAACTCTTGAAAACCTCTACCACGTACCAGTGAAGAAGACTGTCGGGAAGATTAAAGAGCACCTGACCGACATTTATCGTGTGTTCATTCGGGACGGTTGGCTTGAACTGAAACTTGGCAATGACGTGCTTACGCCCGAAGTGCCTACCATACTCTTTGCCCCTTATGCGAAGGCCCCGGACCAGCCGGCGCGCCTTTGGCGCAAGGACATCGACTTCGATCTCGGCGACGGTCAGGTGGTGACCGGCTTCGCGGGATTGCGTGAGCCAGGGAACTACGCCCGCGCGGGATTCGCTCTCTTTCGCCGTGGACGCCTGATTCAGGGCAGCGGCGAGGAGGGCTACAAGCCCGACACCATCTTCGGTCAACACGGCAGTTTTCGCTCGCTCCGCTTGTTCGGCGAGCTTCATCTTGAAGGCTTCGAGGTTTCTCATACCAAAGACGGTTTTCGATGGGACGAGAATGAACAGCCGTTCCTTGAACTCCTTAAGGAGCATTTGGACGGCGGCGACACACCTCTGCTACGGCAAGCCGACAATTACCGCTCGCTTGCTGCCCGAGCTGACCGTGAGCGTGCAGCCAATGAGGCTATCCAGCGAACCGCCGTCGTGCTCGCTCAAGAGTTACCAAAGGCGATCGAGGTGGTTGCAGAGCACCAACCTGCCGAAACCCAGCATGTAGAACTCGAAACGGCCCCGACCCTCGCTAGCCGGGAAGTGATGCTGGGTTTCAGGGGCGAGAGATGGCGCATCCGGATCGAGTTGAGCGACGACCCTACAGAGAGCGCGTGGCTGTCGTTGAGCGACGTTGGCCCCAACGTAGCATCGGAAAGACTCGTCGAAATCCGCGTCTCCTATCTACATCCTTTCATGACGCGCTTCGCGCCCCATGGTGGCGATGACCTCGAAAGCCTCCTGCGCGTTGCCGCCGCGCTCGCCCTCGCAGAAACGCTGGCTCGCTACAACGGCGTGAAAATGGCCGGCACCGTGCGCAGGAACTTTAACGAAATCCTGCGGGATGTGTTGTCCGCCGCCGACCGGGAGACAGTTGGATGAACGACACCTTGGGCATTGTGACGCCCCTTGATGCTTCGTCACTCCCTCCCGGCGCTCGTTGGACGCCAGTTATCGGTGATCAGGCGATCGGTTTGATGGAGCGTCAGACAAAACTGTCGCCCGCCGACCGCGCCCTTACGCTTCAGACGGCTGCGTCGATCCTAAGCCGCGGCGAAAATCCGAGCAATGCCAGTGGGCATCGCACCGGTCTCGTTGTCGGCTACGTGCAGAGCGGTAAGACGCTATCGTTCACGACGGTCGTCGCGCTCGCCCGCGACAACGACATTCCGCTAGTTGTGGTCATCGCCGGCATCTCAGAACCACTATTCAACCAGACCCGTGACCGGTTGTCGGAGGAATTGCGGATCAACGATGACGACATTCCGCCGTCATGGCTCCACATCCCAAATCCGGGTGTTGCGAACGAAGAGATAGTGAGGAAGCGGCTAGAGGATTGGCACGATCCGGAACGCACGAAGGAAGAGAACGCCACTCTCCTCCTAACCGTGATGAAAAACCATCACCGCCTTCAGAACCTCAACGACCTTCTGGCACGGTTCGAACTCACCGGCATTCCGGCCATCGTCATTGACGACGAAGCCGACCAGGCCAGCCTCAACACCCGCGTCAACACCGGTGGTATCAGCCCCACGTACCAGAAGTTGCTCACAATCCGGTCGTGCCTGCCCAATCACACGTTCCTACAATATACCGCGACGCCGCAGGCACCGCTTCTAATCAACATCATCGACGCACTGTCACCGGACTTCGTGGAGGTCTTAGAACCGGGCGAAGGTTATGTGGGTGGCATGCAGTTTTTCGGCGACGACCGCCGATTTGTGAAGGTCATTCCGGCCAACGACGTGCCATCGAAAACCAACGCAATCGCAGGCGCGCCACAAAGCTTGGTGCAGGCTCTCGCATTTTTCTTCGTCAGCGTGGCCGTCGGCCTGATCGAGAGGCAGTCGAAAAGCAATCCAAACCGATCCATGCTTGTCCACCCGTCACGAACCACGGCCGAGCACTTGAACTACTTCAATGGGATTTTGGGTATCAGAGACGACTGGTTGGCCGTTCTCACAGGGCCGCCCGGTGAACCCGACCGGGCCGATCTCATCGACGCTTTCCGCGCCGCCTATAACGAACTGGGCGTCACGGCTGATGACCTCCCGCCGTTCGATGAGGTGGAGAAGCGCCTGAAACGTGCATTGAAGGAAACTCAGGTGCGGGAGGTCAATCGGCGCGCCGGAAAAATGACGCCTGCCATCGAATGGAAGCAGGCCTACGCGTGGATTCTGGTCGGCGGTCAAGCGATGGATCGCGGTTTTACCGTCCGCGAGCTTTCCGTAACTTATATGCCGCGCGGCACCGGCGTGGGCAACGCCGACACGGTGCAGCAACGCGCGCGATTCCTTGGATACAAACGACGATATCTGGGCCATTGCCGCCTGTACCTTGAAACCGATGCACTCGACGCCTTTCGCGCCTACGTCACCCACGAGGAGGAAATGCGGAAGGAGTTGATCGCCTTGCAGCAGTCGGGCGAACCGCTATCGGACTGGAAGCGCAAGTTCATCCTCGATCCCGGCCTTAAGCCCTGCCGATCGAACGTCATTGAGCACGACTACGGACGCGGCAATTTCTCTGACGATTGGTTCTTCCCTCACATGGCATGCATGTCGGCGGAGGCCGTAACTGCCAACACCGCCACGGTCAATGCGTTCCTTGGAAAACTCAAACTTGATCCCGACACGTCCTACGTGTCGCCGCAGAAAGCCCAGCAACACTTCGTCGCTGAGGATGTCCCGCTAAGTGAGATGGTGGACAAATTACTTATCGACTATCGCGTGCAAGGCGCGCGAGATACTGCCGATCATATAGGATTGCTCCTCCAACTTCAGCGTGCGGTTGAGGATGATCCGTCCGAGAGCGGACGCATCTACAACATGCGCCCCAACTTCAAGAGCCGCCGGACCGTCGACGAGCAAGGCCGCATCGGCAGCATCCGTCGAGTCCACCAAGGGCCGACGCGCGCGGCTGGCGGATATAGTTATCCTGGGGACTTCCGTTTCATCGACCCCGCACGTGTGTGCACGCAGGTTCATTTCTTCGATCTCATCGACGGGGACAATGGCCCGGTGGTTCGTGAAAACGTGCCGATCCTGACTGTGTGGGTGCCAAAACGTCTTGAGGCTGATTGGATCGCGCAAGCTCAACCGGTTGACGATGACAGTTGATCTCGAGGACCTCCTACCGGAAGTCTTCAACGACGCTCCCGCCGGCGTCTACAACGTTGCGGCCATTCCCGGTTTCCTACGTCACTATGTGGGACGAGACGACAAAGGCCGCGCTTGCGTGTTGCTTGGTTCAGTGGACACAGGCACGCGCGCTCCGGTGCGGCTTGGAGGTCTGGAGATTCAGTATGCGCTGACAAGCATAGTTCGCATGGGTGAGTGTGCTGCAACCACGCACGTCCTTACGGTTGTGACATGCACCGGCTCCGATCCCGAGGCGGAACGGTACTTCCTTCACATTCTGGCGACCATGATCGGGCTCATCGGCGAGGCACCGACCCTTGTCGAGGTAGCGGAGGCAGTCACGCAATTGGCGGGCATCTTCCAGCGATTAACGTTGGACGCGCGTGAAAGCATTGCTGGTATCGTCGGGGAACTCGTCCTCGTTTCTGGCGCCGCCGACGTCGTCGCCGCTATTTCGGCCTGGCGATCCGATCCCGATGAGCGATACGACTTCGTCACGGGCAAACTCCGGCTCGAAGTGAAAAGCAGCCTGACGCGCCGTCGCAATCACGACTTCTCCTTTGAGCAGTGCGACGTTCCCGTCGGATGCCGGGGCATCGTTGCGTCGACTTTTGTGGAGAAGACCGCTGGAGGCTTAAGCCTTGGCGGCCTGATCGGCCTTATCAACCAGCGGCTCGCGGCTGTTCCGCAAGCCGTTTTCAGCCTTCACCAGACGCTCGCCGATACATTAGGGGCTGGACTCGCCGAGGCGCTGGGCTTTTCTTTCGACTACGATCTGGCTCGCAACGAATTGGCTTTCTATGACCTCGAAACGATTCCGGCGATCAGGAGACCGCTCAATGCCTTCCTCAGCCAGGTAAGATTCACTTCCAATCTTGGATCAGCAAAGCCCCTTGATCGGGCCGCGATCTCCCTCACATGCCCAGATTTTGCGCCGTTCACCGCATATCCTCACTGAATCTCCCCGCTTGAGTTCTAAAGGTGCGCACGCTCTGGCGGGCGTGGTCCTCGGCGGTGGCATCGCGAACGGGCGGAGCGCCACAGCGCTGTTGGGCCTCAAAAACGACCGTTTTTGAGACGCGTCCTCGCAAGCGGGTTTTGTTATCCCCAGGTGTCTCAGAAACCTATCTTGCAACTCTCCTCTCACGTGAGACGATGACAGTGGGTTTTGAGACCCGCTTTCTATGTTGGTTGGATATGCACGTGTTAGCACCGAAGGCCAGGACACCGCATTGCAGCGGGACGCTTTGGTTGCTGCTGGGTGCGGGCGCATTTTTGAGGAAACCGCCACCGGCTCCCGCGCTGATCGCCCCCAACTCACGGCCGCTCTCGAATTCGCCAGGCTCGGCGACACGGTGATTGTCTGGAAACTCGACCGGCT
>JBBRPO010000072.1:0-13090 GCA_038227865.1 Caulobacterales bacterium | reverse complement strand
TTACATCGACCCGCCGTTCGACGTGGGCGCCAATTTTTCAATGGACATCGAAATCGGCGGCGAGACTTTTCACAAAGAAGCAAATCTGCTTGAGCAAATCGCCTACCGGGACACATGGGGTCGGGGGGCGGACAGCTTTATTGCCATGATTTATGAGCGGATAGCGCTCATGCATGATCTCCTCGCACGCGATGGAAGCATCTTTCTACATTGTGACTGGCGTGTTTCGCCCTATCTGCGCCTTGCACTTGACGAGATATTCGGACGCGAGAACTTTAGGAACGAAATATATTGGTATTACTACAATAAGATGCCGGACACCCGTAAGGGTCTATTCCCGAGGTCCACGGACACCATACTATGGTATGTTAAAGACAGAAATTCCGGATATCAATTTAAACCTCTAGAGGAAACCCGAGCCACGCCCGTAAAGCAGCTTCAGCGTGTTAAAGTGGGCGGAAAGATGATCAACGCCCGTGATGAAGCTGGAAATGTCCTTTATAATGACCGCACTGAGCGCGTTGTGGATAATGTATGGCGCCTGTCAATGCTTCAGCCGGCCGACAAGACAGAAAATCTATTCTTTCCAACCCAAAAGCCAGAGTCGATTCTGCGGCGAGTGCTGGAATCTACTACGAAAGAAGGCGACTTGGTTGCGGACTTTTTTGCGGGTTCGGGAACTACGGCTGCTGTAGCAGAGAAGCTCGGGCGAAAATGGATCGCAACGGATCTCGGTAAGTTTGGAGTTCATACCACGCGCAAACGCCTAATCGGCGTGCAGCGAGCAATGAAGGCTTCCGAGCAGGATTTTCGGGCCTTTGAAGTCCTTAATCTCGGTCGATACGAGCGCCAAGCCTATCTGAACGTCGGAGGCCGGCTGACGGGCGGGCAAAAGGAGCGGGCGCTCGCCCAAAAGGAAACGGAATTCAGGGAGTTGATCCTACGCGCCTATAAGGCCACGGCCTTCGGCACCGAAGAGGGCAGCCCGCAGGACGGCTTCTTCCACGGCGCGCGCAACGGCCGGCTTGTGGTGATCGGGCCGATCAATCTGCCTGTCGGCCGCCTCTTCGTGGAGGAGGTGATCACGGAGTGCCGAAAGCGTGGTGCATCGCGCGTTGACGTGCTGGCCTTTGAATTTGAGATGGGCCTCTTTCCGGCCGTGCTGGAAGAGGCTCGCAGCAAGGGCATTGATCTCGCCCCGAAATACATACCCGCCGAAGTGTTCGACAAACGTGCGGTCGATAAGGGTCAGGTGGTTTTCCACGATATCAGCTTCGTGGAGGCCGCGCCCCGATACGACAAGAAGGATAAGTTCTCGGTGACAATCGAGCTCACCGACTTCTCAGTCTACTACACCCAAGGGGCCGCAGAGGCCGCTATTGCCGCCATGAAGGAAGGCAAGAGCGAGGTGATGTGCGAGCAGGGCAGCTCTACAAGGTGAGTAAAAATAAGGACGGGGTCATCACCAAGGACCGTCTCACCAAACACTGGACGGACTGGGTGGACTATTGGGCCGTCGATTTCGACTACATGAGCCGCAAGGAGATCATCAAGGTCCCGATCGGGACCGGGCTCGGTGGCGTCGCATCCCTTCCTGGCTTGGAGCCCCCGCAAGGCGAGCTGGTATTGCCTGACTTTGAGGAGCGCTGGACCGGCGGTTTCATCTTTGAGAATGAGTGGCAGGCGTTCCGCACCCGCCAGAGCCGTGACCTGGAGCTTCAAACCGCCCGCCACACCTACGATCGGCCGGGCCGCTACACGGTAGCGGTCAAGGTGATCGATATTTTCGGCAACGACACCATGACCCTGGTTCCGGTGAACGTCGGTTGACGCCGGCGCGCGCTCAGATCCTCACCCGCTCGATCTCATCAAGGCTCACCTGATCGGAGCGCCGATCGTAGAGTTGCGTGGTGCGCGTTGAGCTATGGTTCGCCATCGCCGCGGCTGTTTCGAGCGCGCCGCCGTTCTTGAGGTAGGCGGTGATCCCGGTGGCGCGGAAGGTGTGATGGACCCCGAGCGCGATCAGCCCGTCCTTTGCCTTTTCGATCCCCGGGCCGGCGGATGGACGCGGGATCAGGCCATAGCCGACACCGTCCTGGTCTGGACGGCCAGCTGGTTGCGATTCTATGAGGCTTGGCACGCCACCGGGATCTGGACCGGAGGATCCGCTCCGCACGGTCCGCGGACCTTGTCGACGCCGGCGGCGTTCGACGACGATATGCCCAAGCTGGAAGATGCTGCACCTGGCCGCCGCCGGGAGCTCCTCGCTGGTGTTTCATCCGAGGCGTTGCTCACGGGCCTCACCAACGCCGTCAGGGACTCCTGGCTGTTGCCGCAATCGGCAAATGACGACCAGCATCTAGTGGCCGCCTGACGGCCCGCACCGGAGATTCCAAGGTGAACTACGTTCCCGCCCGCCGTTCTGACGGAACCATCCAGCACGTGAGGCTGAAGCAACCGTGGCCGGAGGGCCGGTTGTTCCGCATCCTCTCCATCGATGGTGGGGGCATCAAGGGGGTCTTCCCAGCCGCCTACCTGGCCGAGATCGAGAAGCGGTTTCTCGGCTGCCAGTCTATCGCGGATCACTTCGACATGATCGCCGGCACGTCCACCGGAGGCATCATTGCCCTGGCGCTCGCCCACGGGATGACCGCCCAAGAGGCCCTGCGTATCTACACCGAGCGAGGCGAGCGCATCTTCCCAACGCTGACCGGATGGCGGAAGTGGGCCCGTTTCTTGCGGTGGATATCCAAGCCCAAACATGACCAAGACGTGCTCAAGGACGAGCTGCTGGCGGTGTTCGGCGAAAAGGTCCTCAACGACGCTTTCAAGCGCCTAGTAATCCCCAGCTTCGAGGGCCTGCACGGTGAGCCGTTCATCTACAAGACGCCTCACCACCCTGACTATCAGAAGGACCGGCATAAGAAATTCGCCCATGTCGCGCTCCACACAACGGCGGCGCCATCCTATTATCCAGCCGTCGATGACGAGGGCTATGTGATGATCGACGGCGGCATCTGGGCCAACAACCCGGTCATGAACGCGCTTGTCGACGCCCTCGCCTGTTACGATGTCCCACGCGAGAATGTACGCATCTTGAGCCTCGGCACGGGTGACGCGGCGTTCACGGTAGACAAGGCCGCGCGTGCCGGTGGGGCAGGACAATGGGCCTTTCTGCGGGCCTTCAAGGCGGCCGGGCGAGCGCAGTGCAAGAATGCGCTGGGTCAGGCGTACCTGCTGGTGGGTAAGAACAACGTCGTTCGCATAGACCCGCCGGAATCCGCTAAGCCCATTGAACTCGACAATACACCTCGGGCTCTTCAGGAGCTGCCCCTCGTCGCGCGGAGCCTCGTCGAGGGTTCAGGCCACCTAGTCGAGACGATGTTCCTGCAGGATAGGGCCGCCGCCTTTGAGCGCTGTCCGATGACGTGAGGGCGAAGACCTTCCCAAGGGTTCCCTGAGGATCGAAAACGACTGCAGCTGGGGGAGGCGCGGGAGTCCGCTTTCCACGTCCGAGTCTGGCGCATCATGAGGGCGTCTTGTCGCGCGGAGGCTAACGAGGTGGAGTCGAGTCAATGCCAAAAAACTCTATTAGTTCAACTGTTTATAAAAAACGCATAAGGAACATTATCGGAAATCAGCAGCGTATTGTCGGGCAAAACATGTTGGAGCAATTGGGCTCCCGCGCGAGACCCACCTCAAAGGTCAAATTTGACCGTCAAGGGCGGCCTTGCTCGCCCTAGTCCTCGCTGCGCGGCAGCGATAGCCAAGCTGCAGGAGATCCCGATGAAATTTTCTAGCCGACAGATCGCCCTGATGGGCATGATGATTACCCTAAACGTCGCGCTCGGTGGCCTTGTCCACATCCTCAAGCTACCCGTCTATCTCGACGCCATAGGCACGATCCTGGCAGCAATTCTGCTCGGTCTCTTTCCGGCGATTGTCGTTGGAGTGCTCAGCTTTCTGATCGCCGCCGCCGTCATAAGCCCGGTCTACGTTTGGTTCACCGGCACTCAGGCTGTCATCGCTGTTTTCATATACGTCGCGACATCCAAATTCGGAGCGCTCAAGTCGCTCCCACGCGCCATTGCAACGGGCCTACTACTGGGCCTTACGACAGGTATCGTTTCGGCCCCGATTATCGTCGGCGTCTTTGGCGGGGTCGCGGGCAGCGGACGCGACCTGGTCACGGCCGCCCTCCTAGGCATGGGCCAGCAAATCTACAAGGCGGTGCTGCTGAGCGGCGCCGCAAGCGAACCGTTCGACAAACTCCTTCAAGTTCTGGCAGCGTTTTTCATCCTGCGTGCGCTTCCCTCAAAGGTGCTTGAGCCATTGCGCAATCCGCGCCTTGAGCGGAACGGATTGCTCAAGAATGCCTAACCTTCACCCGGGTGTGCGGATCGCGGCTCTGGCTCTCCTTTTGGGCGCTGCGTTTTTGGCCCAGCGGGCCATCGCCGTCTGTGTTCCTTACGGAGTGATCCTGCTGTTGCTGGGTTTGGCGGGCCTCCTTCGAAAACACGCTGCCTTCCTGTTATTCGCGATGACCCCCCTTTTCATAGCTTTGTTCGGCGTCTGGGGCGTCGTGCTCGGACATGGTCCAGGCGGCGAAGCTGGCTTTACATACGCCCTCACAACCGGACTGCGCGTCGCCGCTCTTGGAGGACTGTTTCAATGGTTCCTTCTGCCGCTGTTCGCCCGGCCGGCGTCTCTTCGCGACTTCCTCTATCGAATCCGCGCGCCCGCCTCGTTCGCCGCGCTGCTGGTGGCGCCCGTGGTGTTCCTCCCCGAGGTCCAGCGACGGATCTCTAGGGTCGTTGATGCCCGCAAAGCTCAGGGCCGGCGCGTCCGTGGCTTGGCGGGCTTAGTGATGCTTCCGCAGATGCTGACCCCCGTCGTGGCCTCTCTGCTTGAATCCGCAATGGTTCGGGCCGAGCTCTGGGATCACCGAGGCTATCTTGTCACTGCCTATCGGCCAGGCGCCAAGCCGGCTCCCCTCGCGACCTCTGTTGGTGTGATCGCCAGCGCGATTGCCGCGCTTCTGGGCTGCGTTTTGATGGCGCACCTATGGACCTGACTTTCATTGGCGGAGACAACTTCTCCGGCCGTTCGAGCAGGCTGCGCGAATGGGCAGGAATTCCCGCGGACCCTGGTTCGAGCCGGAGGCATGGCGCCTTTGTCTACATTCCTCCCGATGCTTCGGAAGCATTCTCGGGCCTGACGCCCACGGTGCGGGCCGAGTTCGAACTTTCTATGGCAGACGAGGCATCGTTTGCCGGTGCGGTCGACGCTATGGAGCAACTCGGGTTTGGCCGGGTGCTCGACCAGAATCCATTCACCCTCTCCGGCGGTGAGCAGGTCGTGGCTGCCGTGGTCGCGGCCCTGGCGGGTCGACCAAGTCACCTCGCGATCGACGGGGCGTTTGAACAACTTGCTCCGTCAACCCGTGACGAACTTCTTGGCTATCTCGCTACGTTGGAGGGTTCGGCGCTCATCTCGGACAATCGCGTGGCCGAGTGGCGGAGCGGCGATTTCGAGGCACCCCGTGCACTGGGTGACCCCCCACTACTGTGGCCTGATGAACTTGTTTCCAGGTCGGCCGCAGGTGCCGAAATCGAACTGGTTGACCTTTCCTTCTCCTACCCCAGGGGACGCAAGGTTTTTGACCGCTTCAATCTTAAGCTCGATGCTGGGAGGGCCTATCTCCTAAAGGGGCCAAATGGGTCGGGTAAAACGACGCTGTCTAAGCTTCTCGCCGGGCTGCTGAGGCCGTCTTCGGGTGAGATCCGGGTCAACGGCAGCGTCGCACGCCCATGGAAGACTCCCGGGCGCGATGCCAGCTATCACTTCCAAAACCCAGCATATCAGCTCTTCTCCCGCACGATTGAGGAGGAATTGGCCCACGCCCAAGATTTGCACGCCAGCGCCCGCGGCTTCGGCCTTGCCCCAGCGCTAGACACCCATCCCCTAGACCTTCCTTACGTGTTGCGAAAGCGACTGGCGGTAGCGGCGGCGGTGCTCCGCGCGCCCGACTTCCTTATTTTGGATGAGCCTACGCTAGGCCAAGATCGCCGGGCGGCGGCAGCAATCTCCACCATTGTAGCGAAGCGCGGCGGCCTTAGGATCACCCACGCCAAGACCTTCGACGACCTCAGTTGCGTTCACCTTTAGAGGACAAGTGGGAGCGCGGATGACGTTTGCTGAACTTAAGGAAACACTGGCCGCGTTGCGACCCAACGCGGACCCATGGGACTTCGTCCAACACATCCCGGACTCGAGTGATGTCTACGAGGAGACGTTCCATTTTGGCAGCGATCTAATCCTGCCAAGCCAAGTCGGTGAGCGGCCCTGGTTGGGAATTGTGATCGAGGGCCGCGCGGAGATCTACGAAGCGTCTTCCTACAGTGTCGAATTCGGCGCGTACCGCCCAATTGCGGTTCTTTCCCCTGGAGACACCTTCGGATTCTTTGCCCTGGCCGACGCAATCTTGCCACAAGCGAATCCCCTCCCGCACAAGGAGTCTTGGCACATCAGTGCCGGCCACACGGCGACGCTCGTAGCTTACACCAAGCTCAAGAAGGAGGAGGCGGCGCGATACCCGTCGGACTTCTGCGATGATTTGCGAAAAACTTACCTGCGGAAATTCCGCCCCTCGGGCACCAAGGATCTGTCACCGCACGCGCAGCAGTTTGAGAAGTCGTTCTTCCCGCACATGCTGCTGACTAGCGACGCCATGGAGATAGAGCACAATGAGTCGTGTCGTGTTGCCTATGTCGCGTTTCCAGGCATTTCAAACATCGTAGACAAGCCAGAATTGTCGGCGTGGCTATTCAAGAAGGTCGCCTCTGCCACGATCCCATACAGGCTCGGGCACAATATTTACAGCGACACGTTCTATGGAGAACTCGCTGCAGCCGTGCGCTCGAAGGTCGTAGTCGGGAAGAACAATAAAATCAAGCTCGAAGTCCGTAACGCGATCTATCCTCATTTCATCGAAGGGATAGCGCAGGCGATTGACGCATATGTTCACGATGACCCCATGTTTTTTTCACACGATCGGGGATGGAACCAAGTAAATTGTTACGTGGACGGCGTAGAACGCGTCATCAAATCCAGCGATTTGCTAGTTGCGGACCGCCGCTCCCAACGACCAAATTGCGAGGCGCTGATTCCGATCGGCATCGCAAACTATCATATAAATCAACGAATGGTGGCCGAGGAAGCCAACCGGAAAAAGCACTCGGGGTTTATCGAAAACGCTGGCGCTTTTCTGTATCCAAAGCTTGACCCAGCCGCGTTTGTGCTTAGCGGGCAGTACGCTGAGGCAACCATCAACGAGTATTTCCGCCTGTACTCAACGCGCATGGCAAACGCTGTAACGAACACGCTGCCATCTAAATTGCAGCGCCTGCGTGATCGGCTGTCGGTCTGCACCGATTGCTGGGGCGTCGGCGGCCGACGCGTCCTCGTACTCAAGGTTGCGGCAGGAGGTTGAGCATGGCGCACTCCGTTGTCGCACTGCAGCACCGTTTGCCTTCATCTGTGTGGCTGCGCCAGAACATGGGCCGCTTCGTGGATGGCGAGTTACGATACCTCGTCGGAAAACGGTATTCGACGATTCCAAATACGCCCCATTCGGCAACTCCAGACAGAGCCTGCGTGGTTGATCGGGTGGATGAAATTGTCTGGTCGCAGTTGGGCCCGACCACGCTGGTGCTCGACGAGGGTGGCGCCCTTCATCGCGCGCTGCCGGAGGGCAGTCGGTCAACCGTTGCTGGCGTTGAGCAAACGACGTCGGGACTCCAGGAGGAGTGGCGCTATCCGGTCAGTCTAGTCTGTCGCTCTGCTGCGAAACTTTTCTTTGAGGCCCAGATTATTTCGCGAGGTATACTTAGAAAGCTAGACGGCCTCGCGCTTCTTGATGGCAGGCCTATCGGCATTATCGGGCTTGGCGCGCTCGGTGCTGAATTGACTCGTCAGCTTCGAACTCGCGGCCTGCCCGTCTCTGGGTACGACGTCGTGCGGCCCCGGGGGATGCTGGCTTCCATTTCAGCACCGCTTCATGAGGTGATCGCGCGGTCAGAGCTTGTCCTCGGCTGCACAAGCGTCGACGTCCTGGCTAATTTCGACCTTGCCCGCCTAAAGGGTTCCAAGATTTTTGCGAGCTGCTCCTCGGGAAATGTCGAGTTTCGGGCCCTACTTCTGCGCCTCACCGCCGCCCCGCCCTTCGGCACAGCACGAGGTCAGATCGGCGAGTGCGACTGCACCGTCCTGAACGGCGGCTTCCCGCTAAACTTTGATCGCGAGCGCGAGTGGGAACTCTTCGACGAGATCATTCTCACGCGCCAACTCTGCCTCGAGGGACTCTCCCAGGCACAGAGTCTGGTCGGATCGGCGCCTCGCGCCGTCATGCTTCCCCCCGCCACTCAACTGAGAGTCGTCGTGGAGTGGCTTCAACAAGTTTCCGCTCCCGACGACTTGCGCATCCCGCCCAACCTGACAGAGCAGTTTTTCCTTGAGAATTCAGAAGGCGAATACCTAGTGTCCGACAAGCCAAGCTACAAACTTCACTCGACGACTCCGGATGCGTTGACCCGGATGCGGGAGCACCGAGAACCATACGAGGCGGCGGTGGCCGGGTTGCCCTTTATCGTTCTGCCGGACGTTTGGTCGCCAGCCTTTGACTGGTCTAGCGCGTTCTACGTGGAAAACTTCCCCGACGTGAAAGATCGCGACTTCCTAGAGATCGGCAGCGGCACGGGTGTCATCGCGGTTTTTGCAGCGCGCAACGGCGCACGCAGTGTCGTTGCCGTCGATATCAATGACGAGGCGGTCCGTAACACGACCCTGAATTTTGAGCGCTTCTCCGTCAAAAATGGCCAGGCCCAGCTATCAGATGGATTTGCCACTGTGCGCGGCACATTTGACGTCGTGACCTGGAACGCGCCCTACCACGGTGCCCGACCCGCCGACATGCTCGAGCGTGGCTGCACAGATGAGGATTACCGGGATATTCGCCGCTTCTTTGGTGAGGTGGGCAAGTTTCTGAATCCTGGAGGCTTGGTGGTGTTCGGTTTCTCTGAATCCGGAGACCTGCCCCTCGTCGAACATCTGATTGCTGCGGCTGGGTTCCGAATCCGACGGCGCCTTAGCGACTGGCGCGAAGGGTACAATTGCATGCTGTTCGAACTTGTCGTTCAGGCTTCGTCCGCGACTAGCTAGTCAAGAACATCTGGCGCTAGCCGGCCAAGGTCAAATTTGACCGGCGAATATTTGCGTCTGGTTTGGCCGCGAAAGCTGGCCGGGAAGCTTGGCCTCTGAGGCTATCGACCCGTTGCTGAACATGGTGTGAATGGGAGGCCTTCTCGGAGGCGTCCCTGCCTCCATCGGAGGCCACATGAACAGAGACGCCTATATCGAGTCGATCTCCAGGTTCCTCGACCAAAAAGGGATCGCGACCTACCACTTCGAACGCCGCGCCAAGCATCGCGCGGTCATGATTGATCATGATGGCCATGTGTACATGGTCGTTTTCCCTGCATCGGGTTCTGATACGCGGGGGCCGCTCAATGCTGTGAGCACCATTCGCCACGTGCTGGGATTGGTTGACGCATCCAGCCATTCCGATCCCATAGCTGCACGGGGACCCCGGCGACAAAAGTTACGCCGCGCTCGGCCCGCCAATCTTCCCGCACCCAGGTTTGCGCCACGTGAGCCCTCCGCAGAAACGGAGGATCGTTTCTACGCCCCCCTCGAACGCCTGAAGGCCCAGCTTGCCGCGGCGGCTGCGACCACCGGCGCGAGGCCACCACTGGTCACCCCACCCACTCAGCCTGCCCAGCAGCGGGTTCGTCTGCTCACCCCGTACTTGGGGCATCGCCAGCGCTTTCAACAAGGAGCCCAAGCATGACACAGTCACCTTCGATCCCGCTCAAGCCGTTCGCCTCGTCGCCGACGACACGGACTCGCTGGATCCCCGAGATCGACAGCCACATGCGGCCGTCTTTCGAGCGGATGATCAAAGATCTTCGCTTGGTGGCCCGCGCGCGTTCAGAGGGCGAAGAGAACCGCCCCCTGACCTCTGACGCGGATCTGGATGAGCCCCAGCGGCAGGTTGTCGCCTACGTTCAGGGGGGCGTGAATCTGCTCAAGCAACGCCTCTTCAGTCAGTTGCACGACGCGGAGTTGAAGATTCACGCGCGGCGGCCGCGCATCGTCGACACCGATCTTGCGACGTCTGAGGCGCGGGCCGGCGCGGCGAAAGCGAAACAGGCGGCGGCAGAAGAACTCGAGACCGCCCGGCTGAGCGAACGCCTCCACCTCCGGGGTTTCCGGAAGTTTCGGCGGGACAACAATATCTCCCGCAAGGCCGTGTATGCTAACGAGGCGTCCTTGCCGGCCGTCTTGCTTGCGGGGATGGTGTTTGCGGATGCGGCAGGCAACTGCCTGCTCTTCATGAACGCAACTGACGGCGGTCTCGCGTCGGCCCTCGTGCTGGCGGCCGTCTGTTCCGGTGTCACGGTCGCCTTGGGTTTCATCGGCGGCTTTGTCGGCCTTCGCCTTCTTGGGCACGCCAAGCCCGTCTGTAAGGTTGTTGGTGGAGCCGCGCTGCTGACGTGTTTGGCGACCGGGGCCTATTGGAACCTCACTGTCGCCCGCTTCCGCGACGCCTTGGCACATGGGGGGCAGTCGGCATCGTTCCTCGCGACGGCTACCAGCACGCCGGCGAGTGGGTGGTTTTCGCACACCTCGCTGGAGTCTCTCGGTCTGATCCTTCTGGGCGCTATCATTTTCCTTGCCGCGCTTCTCAAGGGCCGCGGTGGCCGCGGTGGCCTCACCGATCCGTATTGGGGCTACAAGCCGGTGGACTACGCCCATCGCGAATCCGATGACGTCTACAAGCAGCGCAAGGACGACTACCGCGCCGCCGTAGCAGCGGCCTACGAACGCGCTCGCACCAGCGTGCGGGCGCTTCATTCAGCCAACGAAGCCGACATCCGCGTGATCCGGGAAACCGCCGAACAGGCGGACGAACGCGCGGCTGAGGTTCGCGACACTATCAATGAGTGGATTGCAATGGGCGGGGCGGCCCTTCGCAAGTTCCGCGAGGAGAATTTGGCCGTCCGCACGGACTCGCCTCCTTCCTACTTCGGCGACTACCCGTCCTTCGCTGAATTAGTCCACGACCTCCCTGGCGCGGATGCCGTCCGTGGAGTGGCCCAGGACGCCATCAATGCGCATGACGCGGCTGGCCAGGCGCTCGCCGCATTTGAGCGTACTCTCATCGATCAGACGCACGGTGAGACGGGGACCTTCCTCGCCGAGATCGCCGACATCGAAAATCGTGTCGATGAGCGGATCAAGCGTGACTGGTCCGATGACGACGCCTTTCCGGCCAACCGGACGGCGGCGGCTCCTGTGCTGCGCGAGGTTGCGTGATGGCCGAGCGCCTGCGGCCCCTCACTCGCTGGCAGGCCCGGCGCCGCGCTCTCTTCATTGGGAGTGCGGTCCTCGCCGCCACCGCGGCGGTGGTCGGGGGCGTCCTGCTCAACAGAGACCCCGATCTCGACGACCATCTCTGCCCAGTTGGAAGGCCGCTGAAAGACAGCGTCGTCGTCGTAGTCGACACCACTGACCCGCTTGCACCAGGGGAAAAGCAGCACTTTCTCGATGTCGTTCACGGGGCGCGGGACCAACTTCCCCGCTTCGGGAAGCTGTCGCTCCTCCTCCTCGATCCGCGACACCCGTTTCAGCCCGAAGAGCGTATCTCCCTTTGCAATCCTGGCTCTCCAGGACAGTTGGGAGTCCTCTTTCACACACCGAAACACGTCGCGCAGCGGTGGACCGAGACCTTTGAGGCTCCACTCGAAGCCGTAGCCACGGAGTTGGCGCGGTCCCCGCGAGGCGCTGTTTCGCCCATCATCGAGACGGTCGTTGGCGTGAGTTGGAGGCAAGACTTCAAAGCCACCATTCCGAACCGGCGCTTAATCCTCATCTCGGACATGCGTCAATTCACGCCTAGCGAGGGCCTTTCGCTATACCCAGCCGGGGACGCTTGGCGGCG
The DNA here is from genome assembly GCA_038227865.1 of Caulobacterales bacterium. Taxonomy (GTDB): domain Bacteria; phylum Pseudomonadota; class Alphaproteobacteria; order Caulobacterales; family Caulobacteraceae; genus Acaudatibacter. The sequence goes on along the minus strand of JBBRPO010000072.1, from coordinate 1,029 downwards.
GTTCCTCGGAAGTGGGGTGGCCCAAAGGGCCGATCCTGACCTCGCTGGATCCGTAGTTCAGATTGAACTCATCCACCGCCCGGAAGCCCGCCTGCCCGAGACGGATTTGAAGATGTTCTGGACCCGATGGTTCAAGAGCCGTGGGCACACTTCAAAGGTTACATTCGACGGTCAGGTCGTCGACCCGATTTCCGATGCGAAGCCCGAGGAGAGCCGGCCATGACCGCGACCCTATCCCAGCTTGCAGTGCTGGCGTTCGCTGCCTGTGGCCTCCTCCTCGTCCTGAGCCTGAGGCGTTGGGCTGGGAAGCTCGCCCTCGTGGCTGCAGCACTCGCTATCGCCGCCGCGCTGGCCCCGCGGTTCGTAGGGTAAAGGCCATGATGTTCCTACCGCAATCCGCTCTTTTTCTACTCGCCGTCGCGGGCGTCGTTGGCTGGATTCTGGGTGCGCGGCGTGTCGGAGCGGCCCTAGTTGCACCGGCAATAGCTCACTGGGTCGTCTGGCCAATCGCTAGGCCATTTGTGGCCGAGGTGCCGATCGGCGTGTGGCTGTTGCTCGCCGTCGTTTGCCTGCCGCTCGTGCCCTTTGCTGCGGTGCTGCTGCTCCAGCGTGGCTTTCTCGATCCGGTCTACGGGAGCAGGACCGGCGCCCACGTCGGGGCGATCTATCTCGTTCGGATTCTCGACGGCATCCTCGCGATTGGTTTTGCCCTGGTCACTTGGCCCATCCGTCTGATCTCAAAAGCCCTTTCCCGACGCGATCGCTAGATCGCCGCAAATTGGAGGTTCCCATGTATCGTCCCTTCGCCTTCGCGGGTCTTGACGACGAACCGCGCCATCACCGAATCTGCGCTGAAACCGCCTCGGCAGAGCCCGTCGTTGCCGGTTCCGGGGCCTGCAGGGCCTGCGATTGCCGAGGGTTTCGGCCTACGGGCAAGCGCAACGACGTGTGTGCATTTTGCGGCCACATGTGGGGCCGGCATTGGTAGGCGCGGCCGAACTAGATCGATGGACTGGTGCGGCGCTGCTG
>JBBRPO010000071.1:0-14310 GCA_038227865.1 Caulobacterales bacterium | reverse complement strand
CGGGCCGTCAAGGATAAACGGACACTCAAACTGAGGCGCAAGAGAGCCGGCTGGGACTCAACTTACCTCCAAAACCTACTCGGCTTCACCAATCGTTAACCCCGATTCGGAGCCCTGGGGTGGAGAACCCGGGCTCGACCGCGGAGGGCTGCGTAGACATGTCAGGTCCGATCGCCTAGTCGCCGAAACCGACGAACACGGTCGTCTCGGCCACAGCCTTGCGCTCGGACACGACCGCATTTGCCGGGAAGCTTTCATCCGGCCAGCCCAAGGCGATACTTTTCATGATGACCTGATCGTCGGCTACCCCCGCGTGCTCACGAACAACCGGCGATTGCATGATTCCCTGGCTGTTGATCACGGCGCCCAGCCCGCGAGACCAGGCAGCGTTCACAAGGGCGGTCGCCACCGCGCCGCAGTCGAAGGGCGCATCGTCCATGCCATGCAACGCGCGGTCATAGGTCACGATCACGCAGACAGGGGCGTCAAACTGACGGAAGCCGCGCAGCACCCAATCCTGGCGCCCTTGCTTGTCGTCGCGCGCAATTCCCATCGCGGCGAACAACTGCTTGGCGACGCCGATCTGCCTCTCGCGATGCGGCCCCGCGAAGGGGGAGTTGCCTATCCGGAACTCGCGCGATTGCGGTACGCCCGCCATGTTTCGCTCCGTGTTGCCGGCGCGGATCCGATCCAGCGGTTCGCCGGTGATGATGTAGAAATTCCAAGGCTGGGTGTTCATCGACGACGGCGCCCGCATCGCCAAACCGATGATTTCCTCAATCAACGCCCTGGGAACGGGATCGGGCTTGTAGCCACGGATGCTACGGCGACCGAGGATAACGTCGTCAAACTGCATGAATTGGTCCCTGAGATCGTGAGTGCGGTTTCAATTGTTAGCGATCAGCTTACCTCGTTTGCACCAAAAGCGGACCTGCCGAATGTGCGAAAAGGGCGAACCGCGGGATGGGGGCCCACTGGTCGAGCGGCCGGACGAACCCCGAGGACCGATCGTCCTTCCAGCGGCCGCGTCAAATCCTTACCCCCCCTTGAATTGCAAATTGCGAATATTTATCTTCACTCCATGACCCAAACCACGCCCCCTATCGCCCCGCCACCGTTCACCGCGTTGCCCGATGCTGGTCCGGCCGCCAATGACGATCTAGACCTGTTCGGTCCCGCCATCCTTCGCGCGGAACGCCGACTGCGCATCCTTGAGGAACTGACCGATATCGGCATGGAGCTGACGCGGGCGCTTCAGCGCCGCGTCCTCGCCGAGGACGCGGCGGTCACCGCATCTACGGTGATCAACGGTGGAATCAATGTTTCCGCAAAGTCCACCGCCTCGAAATCGCGCGTCGATCCGGCCGCGGCGTTCGCCAGGATTTCCCGCGCCGTGCAACTGACCCTGACCTTGGAGATCAAGGTCGACGAGGCGCTGCGCGCGCTCCAGTCAGGCCAATTGCTCGTCCTCGACACGCGCAAGCCCGAGCGAAAACCCCGCGAGAAACCCCTGGAACCCCTCGACGAAGCGTGTGCCTACATAGGTCTCGAAGATCGCCTCTCGGTCATCTTTTCCACCCCTCCAAACCTTCTGGAGTAAGGCGGCCTGGCGGAATACCGGCGCCGCCCTTGTCAAAGGGGGAGGGGGCGCATAACGGGGGCCGCTCTTGGCCCCGGAGACCCTCATGTCCATCGACGCCGCGACCGTGCGCAAGGTCGCCAAGCTGGCTCACATTCGTGAGAGCGAAGATCGCCTCGACACGCTCGCGGCCGAACTGTCGGGCATCATGCAATGGATCGAGCAGTTGAACGAGGTCGACACCGATGGGGTCGAACCCATGACTTCGGCGGTCGCCGCCGTTCTGCCCATGCGCGAGGACGTGGTCACGGAAGGCGGGAACCGCGACGCGGTGCTGGCCAATGCGCCGCTGGCCAGGGGCGGATTCTTCGTGGTTCCGAAAGTGGTCGAATGAGTGGTCTGACATGAGCCAGCTGACAGGCATCACCCTAAAGGCGGCCCTCGACGGCCTCGCCGCGCGGCGGTTCTCGTCCGAGGAGATCACCAACGCGCACCTCCAGGCGATCGAGGCGGCGCGTCCATTGAACGCCTTCGTTCTGGAAACTCCGGAGCGCGCGCTGGAGATGGCGCGAGCCTCCGACGTACGAATCGCGGCCGGCGACGCGGGGCCGCTCGAAGGCGCGCCGATCGGCATCAAGGACCTGTTCTGCACTCAGGGCGTGCGCTCCACGGCCGGGTCGCGGATTCTCGGCAATTTCATCCCGCCCTATGAATCGACCGTCACCAGCCATCTGTGGCGCGATGGCGCGGTGATGTTGGGCAAGCTCAACATGGACGAATTCGCCATGGGCTCGTCCAACGAGACCAGCGCTTTTGGACCGGTGATCAATCCCTGGCGCTCCGAGGGGTCCAATCGCGACCTGACCCCTGGCGGATCGTCCGGCGGTTCGGCCGCCGCCGTCGCCGCTGATCTGGTCCTCGGGGCCACGGCCACCGACACGGGTGGCTCGATCCGTCAGCCCGCCTCGCTGACCGGCACGGTGGGCATGAAACCAACCTACGGCCGATGCTCGCGCTGGGGCGTGGTAGCGTTCGCCTCGTCGTTGGACCAGGCCGGACCGATCGCCCGCACCGTGGAAGACGCCGCCATCCTGATGCGCTCGATGAGCGGCCACGATCCGAAGGATTCCACCAGCCTGCCGGTTGAGGTTCCCGATTTCCCCAGCTTTGTCGGGCGCTCTCCCAAAGGGCTGCGGATCGGCGTGCCGAAGGAATATCGCATCGATGGCATGCCCGGTGAGATCGACGAGTTGTGGGCGCGCGGTGTCGCCTGGCTCAAGGACGCCGGCTGCGAGATCGTCGATGTCTCCTTGCCTAACACCCGCTACGCCCTGCCGGCCTACTACATCATAGCGCCGGCGGAGGCGTCGTCCAACCTGGCCCGCTATGACGGCATGCGCTACGGGCTGCGCGTCGACGGGGCGTCCCTCAACGAGGTCTATGAAGAAACCCGGGCGGCCGGTTTTGGCGAAGAGGTCAAGCGCCGGATCCTGATCGGCGCCTATGTGCTGTCGGCGGGGTATTACGACGCCTACTATCTCAAGGCCCAGAAGGTCAGGCGGCGGATCGCCGACGACTTCGAGACGGCTTTCCAGCACGTCGACGCGCTGTTGACGCCAACGGCGCCCTCGGCGGCCTTTGGCCTGGGAGACAACACCGCCGATCCGGTGGCGATGTACCTGAATGACATCTTCACCGTGACGGTGAACCTGGCCGGCCTGCCCGCCATCAGCGTGCCCGGAGGCCTGGATGCCAAGGGATTGCCGCTGGGCCTGCAGCTGATCGGCCGTCCTCTCGATGAAGGCACGCTGTTCACCCTGGCCGGCGCGGTCGAAAAAGCCGCGGGTTTCGCCTCAAAACCCGGGCGCTGGTGGTAGGCCTGGAATGGAGCGCAAACGCGGGCAGGGTCTCTGGCTGACCGTCGGCGAGGTGGTTGGTGTATTGGCCCTGGCCATCGCCGGACTCAACTATTGGGAAGGCCATCGCGACCATCTTGAGGCTGTGCGGCAGCAGCGGGCGCAGGTCCAGGCCGCCACCGCGTTTGTAGCCACCGGCGAGGCCGATGGCAGGGGTCGCGTGATCAACCTCAGACCCCTGAAGGCGGGCCAGGCCATTCAATCCCAGCGCTACAGGTTTCCCGCCGACGTTCGATCCGACCCGATCGAGATGACCGCCGAACGTCCGAAGATCGAGGTTGATTGGCTGGCCGAGGGGGTCAAGCATGCGCTGGAGGCCGCGCAGGCCAAATCCTCCGGCGAGGCGCGGGTCCCGGTGGTGATCGAGACGGTCTACGTCGAGGATGGCGACACTCACGCCGACGTGTCGCTCTATCAGGTCGGGTTCGCCTGGAAACACGCCTTTATCGGCGGCTGGCAGATTCGGCTGCGGGGGTTGTCCTTGTCGCGCCGGGGCCTGACCGGCGACGCCGCGAAGGCGCTGGAAAAGCCGTGGTCCGACGCGAGGAGCAAGTTTTCCCGAGACTCCGCCACTCCCCCGGCCTGACGGGCCTGACGGGAGAATGGCGTCGCCACGATGGCTAGTTTATTTCTTGGCGGCGTCCAGATCCTTCTGGATCGCCATCAGTTTGGCGTCGTCCAACTGGGCTTCCGGATAGACCGAAATGGCGCGCAGGGTCATGCCCTTGATCTGGTCGAGGCCCGGATAGGCGATCAGCGCGGGCATGTCCTTTTCGATCACGGCCTTGCTGCTCGCGTCGGCCAGCAAGTCGCCGATCGAGGTATTTTCAACCGACATCGCGCCCGACGCGGCGGGGATCATGGCCGGGGCGGCGGCGGCGGTTGGAGCGGCGGTCTGGGCCGTGGCCGTCAGGGCGGCGGCGGCGGCGAGGGTGAGGCCGGCGAGGCCGGCGATCAGTTGTCTCATGGGGTTTCCTCTGGGGGAGTGGTCGAGAAGCGGCAAAGACGATGAAAACGGGTCATTTGTCCAGGGGCCTCCGTCAGGTGTAGGAGACAGCGATGAGCGAAACCAAATCCAATCTGATCCAGGGCTCGACGGGCCCGTGGGAAATCGTGCTGGGCCTGGAGGTGCACGCCCAGGTGGCCTCGAAGGCCAAGCTGTTCTCCGGCGCGGCGGTCGGTTTCGGCGCCGGTCCGAACGAACAGGTCAGTTTTGTGGACGCCGCCATGCCCGGCATGCTGCCGATGATCAACCGCCGCTGTGTCGAGCAGGCGGTGATCACCGGTCTTGGGCTGAAGGCCAAGATTAACATCTGGTCGCGGTTCGACCGCAAGAACTACTTCTACCCGGATCTGCCGCAGGGCTATCAGATCAGCCAGTACAAGGACCCGATCGTCGGCGAGGGCGAGATCGAGGTCGAGCGCGATGACGGATCGATCTTCAAGGTGCGCATCGAGCGGCTGCACCTGGAGCAGGACGCCGGCAAGTCGATCCATGACCTCGACCCCAACGCCACCATGGTCGATCTGAACCGCGCGGGCACGGCGCTGATGGAGATCGTCTCCCATCCCGACATGCGGTCGAGCGAGGAGGCGGCGGCTTATGTGAAGAAGATCCGCAGCATCCTGCGATATCTGGGCACCTGCGACGGCGATATGGAAAAGGGCAATCTGCGCGCCGACGTCAATGTGTCGGTGCGCCGGCCGGGCGACCCCCTGGGCACCCGGTGCGAAATCAAGAACGTCAATTCGTATCGCTACATCCAGCAGGCCATCGAATATGAGGCCCGTCGTCAGATCGCGATCATTGAGGACGGCGGCGTCATCCGCCAGGAAACCCGGCTGTTCGATCCCGGCAAGGGCGAGACCCGCTCGATGCGCTCCAAGGAAGAGGCGCAGGACTATCGCTATTTCCCGGACCCCGACCTGCTGCCGCTGGTTCTCGATCCGGCCTGGATCAAGGCCATCGAGGACAGCCTCCCCGAACTGCCCGACGCCAAGCGTGCGCGGCTGGTGCGGGACTATGGCCTGTCGACCTATGACGCCGGCGTGCTGGTCATCGAGCAAGCCCGGGCCGATTATTTCGAGCGCGCCGCCAAGGGCCGGGACGCGAAGCTGGTGGCCAATTGGGTGACCAACGAACTGCTGGCGCGCCTGGCCAAGGACGGCCTGGATATCGAACAGAGCCCCATACCCTCGGATGACGTCGCCGGTCTGGTGAAGCTGCTGGAGGACGAGGTGATCTCCTCGAAGATCGCTAAGGAAGTCTTCGAACACATGTGGACCGGGGAGGGGACCCCCGCCCGGATCGTCGAGGCCCGCAGCCTGACCCAGGTCAGCGACACCGGCGCGCTCGAGGCGTTGATAGCCGGCCTGATCGAGGCCAATCCCGGCCAGGCCGACGCGGTCAAGGCGAAACCCCAGGCCGTGGGCTGGTTTGTCGGCCAAGCGATGAAGGCGACCGGCGGCAAGGCCAATCCCGCCACGGTCAACGCTATTCTGCGGACCAAGCTAGGGGTTGAGTAGCGCGCGGAGTTTATGGGCGCCGTTTTGTAACATTTGGGTCGCAATTGGGCGAAATCAGGCCTATGATTCGGCTGGGTCGAATGTCGACGGAGTGGGGTCCGTCGATGTCGAATCGGGAAGGGAACTTGGCGATGGGCGCCGCCACATTGCTCGCGCGGTTGCCGGCGCGGGATTCGCGTCCGACGGCGGATGCTCTTTTTCGTATGGGCTTGAACCTGACCACCGAGGCTGGCGGCGCGGCGTTTGACTGCGTGGCGGCCCATGCCTTGTTTGATCTTGCCGCGCGGCAGGGCTCCATCGAAGCCAAGGTCTATCGCCGGGAGTTGGGCGAGGAGATGGACCTCGCCGACGTGATCGATGCGCGGCGTCTCGTCCGGGAATGGTTGGCCGGCAGCCACGGCTAGCTGCATTGCTCCGGCGCGGCGGCTTCGTTAAGAGAAGGCCTCTCAGGTGTCCAGCCCCAGCCGTCAATGGCTGGAAACCCGATGGTGACGTGGCCGAGTGGCTGAAGGCAACGGTTTGCTAAATCGTCATACCCGAAAGGGTATCCAGGGTTCGAATCCCTGCGTCACCGCCACGCACCGGTCGAACGGGTCTCTCTGTGGTGGGAGCGGACCCAAGGCTCGGACTTCCCGCGTCAATTGACCTTCAAACCCTGCTTCGGTCCCCTAAAAACCCGCGAATTGACGCCGCTGCCGGCCCAAAATCGCCGCGCGGTCTCCGCGCAGCGTCGATCAGGGTGAGTTTCCCCTGTTATTCGCCCAAAACAGGGACTTCAGAGATTTTCGGGGGCGCCAGAAACTCGCCGCCCTCAGCCGATGACCCCGTAAAAGCTGCGTCTCTACAGTGAGTTACGTCCAGGGAGGCGCTTGTTTGAGGCTCTCAAGAACAGCGATTTTCGCTCCGGCGTAACAGCGATCACGGATTCTCGAACAGCGAATGCTGCAGCGCGGAACAGCGAACAGGGCTTAACGTAACAGGGATGTTTTTTCCGACTGCGGTTCTACGAGCGACGGAAGAGCCGTCGCTGCTCAACCCACGACAGCGGGATCGGCTGATTGTTCAGGCGATCGAGCGTGAGCCCAGAGGGTTGACGACCGTCGAGAATATCCTGCTGCAGATCGGGCGCGAGGAAGGCGAGACGCACGGTCTTGCGATGATGAGGAAGGGCTGGCGCCTTGGCCGACAACATCTCCAGCGCGCCGTCCGTGGAACGCCAACCAAGCCCAGCCGCGAGCCTATGAGCCGCTCCCAGGGCGCGGATCAAACTGGGATCGCGTCGGAGCGCGGGACTAGATCCGGGCGCGGCAATGATCCAGCTTTGCCCTCCGCGCCGCTGGCATTGTATCGACAGTCGTAGAATAGCGCGGGTGTCATCATCGGCGCACGGCTCAGCCCCTTCGAGGGCGACTTTCGTCAGGGCGGATCGCCGCACCACCACCCTCGCGCACGTCGCCTCGATCTCGATGCGATGGATGGCCGGGAGCATGTCCAGGAGCGTCGCGTCCGTGGGCATTCGCAGCCTCGGGGCCAACTCGTCACGCAGCAATCGCTCGAGCTCGCCGGCGGCGACACGGCGGACCGCGTTCGGGGTCGGGGGAGGCCGGCGGCCCTGCTGCAGAGGGGCCGAGACGTAGTAGCGGTGGACCCGACCCGAACGGCCGTGGGTGAAGGTCGGGCTCATCGGTGCGCCGTCGATGTCGAACAGCAGGCCGCGCAGCGGCGCGCTGATCACCTGCCGTGTCCGGCGAGTTCCACAGTGTTCAGCCAGCCGCGCCTGGACGCGTTCGAAAAGGTCGACGTCGACAATCGGGGGATGAGCGCCGGGATAAGCGCGACCGCCATGCGGAATCTCGCCAAGGTAGAGGCGGTTCTTGAGCATGTAGTAGAGCGCGCCCCGATTGATGCGACAGCCGCCGACCGCGCGACCCTTGGCGCTGGTCCAGGCCTTCGAGGGTATGCCCACGGTGGCGAGGTGGGCCTCCAGCGCGCTAACCGACCCGAGCTCAAGGTAAGCGGCGAAGATCATCCGCACCGTCACGGCCTCGGCGTCGTTGAGCACCAGAGCGCGGGTGGCCCGATCGGTGGGCAGGTCGTAGCCGAGCGGCGGCACGCCGCCCATCCACATGCCCTTGGCCTTGGAGGCGGCGATCTTGTCGCGGATGCGCTCCCCGGTGACCTCGCGCTCGAACTGGGCGAAGGAGAGCAGAACGTTCAGCGTCAGCCGGCCCATGCTGGTGGTGGTGTTGAACGGCTGGGTCACCGAGACGAACGACGCCCCCGCCGCGTCCAGGCGTTCGACGATCTTGGCGAAGTCGGCCAGCGAGCGGGTAAGCCGATCGACCTTGTAGACGACGATGGTGCGCACCCGGCCGGCGTCGATGTCGTCCAGCAGTCGCTTCAGAGCGGGCCGGTCCATCGTCCCGCCGGAGAAGCCGCCATCATCGTAGCGGGTGGGCAGCGCCCGCCAACCTTCCGCCTTTTGGCTGACGATATAGGCCTCGCAGGCTTCGCGCTGGGCGTCGAGACTATTGAAGGCCTGATCCAGCCCCTCCTCGCTGCTCTTGCGAGTGTAGATGGCGCAGGCGGTCGCCGCCGGGTTCGAGGCGCTCATTTGCCGCCCTCGGCCCGGAGGCCAAAGAACCTTGGGCCGTTCCATCGCGTCCCGGTGATGGCTCGGGCGACCTGGGAGAGGCTGCGGTGGCGCTGGCCCCGGTGGAGGAAGCCTCCACCCGCCTCCACCGTGACCTCGTGGCGAACGCCCTGCCACTGACGGACGAGCAGGGTTCCGGGTCCCGCGGCGGGCTCGGACGTGGTCCGCTTGGAGGGCGGACGCCGCAGAGCCCGGCGTGTCTCCACGCCGAGCCCCCCCGCCACGGCGGCCTGGATCCGCCAGGCCAGCATCATCGCCAGCAGCTCCGGCGAGCGTAGCGCCGGCGGCGGTCCGAAGCGCGCGCGCCAGTCGGCGCGGAGGGAATCCAACCCGAGACCCTCCAGCGCCGCAACGCTGGCCTCAAGGTCCTCACGGCCGTCAGTCATTGACCGCTTCCACGGCGTCGCGGACCGTGTAGCGGGTGACCCCATCGACCTTCGTCGTGACGACCTTCAGGTCCGTCCGCTTCTTCAGTGTCCCGCAGATGAAGCCGCGCACCGAGTGAACCTGCCAGCCCACCGCCTCGGCGAGGCGCCGCGCGGTCTCCCCGGTCTCGGTGAGCATCAGCTCGATGAGGATGGATGCGCGGGTCGGATGCTTTACCGTATCGTTGGCGATGTTAGGGGGGGCTTTCGCGCTCTTAAAGCCGCCGGTCGGAGGTGGCCGCGACGCGCTAACAGCTTCACTCGTTTTCGTGGTCTTGCTCATTGAAGTAGTCCTTCTGAATGGCCAGGACGATCATCGCCCTCACCGACCAGAGCCCGGAACGGCCGGGCTGGACGACGACAGCAAGGCTTGGCTAGGCGCCGAAGTCGAGCGCCTTCGTCAGCCTTGTCGCAAGCTGCTGTTTTCGCATGATAATAGGTCGTCCGCGCGGGCTGCGAATCAGTTCGGTTCGTGGTATGTTCTTGGCCATGGCAAACTTCAATCTAAACGTCGAGAACCGATCTCCCAGAAACCTCCGGCCCTACGCATGCAACGCCCGACGGCATTCGAAGGCCCAGGTCAGACAGATCGCCAACAGCATCGAGCGCTTCGGCTTCACGAATCCGGTTCTGATCAGCGACGACGGCGAGATCATCGCCGGACACGGCCGTGTCGAGGCCGCCAAGCTGCTCGGGCTGGAGACCGTGCCGACACTGAAGCTCTCCCATCTCACCGAAACCGAACGCCGGGCCTACGTGCTCGCCGATAACAAACTCGCCCTCAACGCCGGGTGGGATACCCAGATGCTGGCGACCGAGCTTCAAGGCTTGGTCGATCTCGACTTCGACGTCACCCTCACCGGCTTCTCGCTCGCCGAGGTCGACCTCACCCTCGACGCCGCCCGCGACGGCGACCCCAACGCGCCGAGCGGCCCGGAGGACGACATCCCGGCGATGGCGACAACGGCGGTCAGCCGCGCGGGAGATCTCTGGGGTCTCGGCCGGCACCGGCTGCTGTGCGGCGACGCGCGGGAGAGCGCCGACTATGAGCGGCTGCTCGATGGCGCGAAGGTCGATCTCGTTTTTACCGATCCGCCATACAACGTGCCGATCGACGGCCATGTCTGCGGCCTGGGCCGCATCCGTCACCGCGAGTTCGCCATGGGGGTTGGCGAGATGAGCGAGGACGCCTTCACCGGGTTCCTCGCCACGACCCTCGGCCGCGCCGCATCCGTCTGCAAGGACGGCGCCATCGCCTATGTCTGCATGGACTGGCGACACCTGGGCGAGCTACTCGCCGCCGGTCGACTGGCGTTCACCGAGTTCAAGAACCTCTGCGTCTGGAACAAGACCAACGGCGGCATGGGCGCCTTCTACCGTTCCAAACACGAGCTGGTCGCGGTGTTCAAGGTCGGGACAGCACCCCACACCAACACCTTTGGCCTGGGAGACACCGGGCGCTACCGCACCAACGTCTGGGACTATCCCGGAATCAGCAGCCTGGGCGCCGCGCGCGGCGAGACCCTGGCCATGCACCCGACCGTCAAACCCACGGCCCTCGTCGCCGACGCCATCCGCGACTGTTCCCGCCGCGGCGAGAGCGTCCTGGACGCGTTTGGCGGTTCGGGCACCACCCTGATCGCCGCGGAGAGTTGTGGTCGCTCGGCTCGGGTGATCGAGTTCGATCCGCTCTACTGCGATGTCATCATCCGTCGCTACGAGCGCCTCACCGGCAAGTCCGCCAGGCTTGTCGCCACCAACGAGACCTTCGAGACGCTCGCCGCGGCACGAGAGATCGCGGCATGAGCGCCGACGATGCGCCCGGTCGCTCGCTCGCGCCGGTGGGATACCGCAGCCCTCCGGTCGAACATCGCTTCAAGAAGGGTGTCTCCGGCAATCCGCGCGGGCGGCCCCGCAAGGATCTCGACCGTAAAAAGCGGGCGGAAAAGATAAGCCACATCGAGGACCTCATCCTGGTCGAGGCCCTGCGTCCGATCCAGGTCCGGGAGAACGACCAGATCATCGAGATGCCGATGATCCAGGCGGTCCTGCGCGGGATCGGGGTCGCGGCGGTCAAGGGCAGCCACAAGGCTCAGATGGCGCTCACCCAGATGGTGCAGGCGACGCAGAACAAGAAGCATGCGGCGGCCTTGGACTTCTTCGAGACCTTCCATACCTACAAGACGCACTGGCTGGCCGAGTTCGAAGCCTGCGATCGCGCAGGTCGTCCGCGGCCCGACCCCCTACCCCACCCCGATGACATCGTGCTCAACTACAAGCGGGGCACGGTCACTTTCAACGGGCCCATTGCCCACCACGAGAAGGCGCGGTGGGACCAGCTGCTTGAGGTCCGACAGGAGAGTCTGGAGGACATCGAGGAGGGCGAACGCCTCCTGCGTCAGCGACCAGGCAAGCTCCGAAAGATCTATGAAAACGAAATCGCCGACCTGCGGGAACGCGCTGACGTGATCGGCGGTATCTTCCCCGACGAGGAGACCCGCCGAAAGCCGGGGTTCGATCTGGAGACGTGGCGCGACCGCAATGGCACGCTTGACCGCCTCAAGCGCGAGATAAAAGCGCGGGAGGGAAAGCGGAGAACCAAATCGGTGGGAAGTTAACCTTAGGACGGCACTGTCAAACCGAACGCATCCGGCGATGGGCTCACGTCTTGTTATGTCGTGAGGGTACTGTGAAGGCAAACAAGTAGAGGCTCTTTTGGACCCGAAAAACGCGTGTCGGCCGGTTTGAAACCTGAACCAAAACAATGGGACCTATATATTTAACTAGCCAAAAATAAGTTGACCCCGGCCCCGGTTTTGGCTAGCTAGATGTCATAACCGAAAAGCCTGAAACCGTCAGCCTCTACCAGTTCTTTCAATGCTTCCCCGGCGAGGAAGCGGCCCGCAAGTATTTCGAGGCGAACCGCTGGAACGGCGACGTGAACTGTCCGCACTGCGGCAGCGTTTCGGTCGCCGAAGTCAAAGACCAAAAGCCGATGCCGTACCGCTGCCGCGACTGCCGCCAGCACTTCAGCGTCCGCACCGGCACCGTCCTCGCCGAAAGCCGCCTGCCGCTGCACAAGTGGCTCATGGCCATCTACATGATGACCACGGCTCGCAAGGGCATCCCTTCAACCCAGATGGCCCGTGAGCTTGGCATCACGCAAAAGAGCGCGTGGTTTCTGGCCCAGCGCATCCGCGAAACGTGGATGGCGGGTTCATCCGACGGCGATATGGGCAACCACGTCCAAGTCGATGAAACCTTTATCGGCGGCAAAGAGAAGAACAAGCACGGGTCCAAGAGGCACTGTCAGCCCAAAAATTCATGAGGGGCTAACGGGACGGCGGGTAAGCGGCTGGTATGGCCAAATCGACCGATCCGTTCCGATATTTTGACAGCTCGCCGGAGGTGATCCGGCTCGTCGTCATGATGTATGTCCGGTACCCACTGTCCCTCCGCAACGTCGAGGACCTGCTGTTCGAGCGCGGTATCGACATCTGCCACGAGACGGTGCGGCTGTGGTGGACCAGGTTCGGTCCGATGTTCGCCGCTGAGATACGCAGAAAGCGGGTGAACGCCATGCGCCAGTTCACCCATTGGCGATGGCATCTTGATGAGGTGTACGTGAAGATCAACGGCGAGATGCGCTACCTCTGGCGCGCCGTCGATCACGAGGGCGAAGTGCTGGAATCCTATGTCACTACCACCCGGGACAAGGCTGCGGCGCTGAGGTTCATCAAAAAGGCGATGAAACGCCACGGCCGCCCTGAGGCTATCGTCACCGACCGCCTGCGGTCCTACAAGGCCGCCATGAAGGAGATCGGCAACGCCGAGAAGCAGGAGGTCGGTCGCTGGGCCAACAACCGGGCCGAAAACTCACACCAGCCCTTCCGACGACGAGAGCGCGCCATGCTCAGGTTTCGGAGGATGAAGACCCTCCAGAAATTCGCCTCGGTCCACGGATCGGTCAGCAACCATTTCAACCAGGAGCGCCACCTCATCAGCCGGGAACACTACAAAGAGAGACGCTCCCGGGCGCTGGCGGAGTGGCGGGCAGTCATGGCCTAGAGGCAGGTTGGGTTTGGGCTAACTGCGCCCAACCGGAGACGGGTTGCCGTTGGACTGACAGCACCCCCATTCGGGCTCTGAAACCGAGGAATTTGAGGGCCATTCTCTGCATCCTCATGGCGCAGTACCCTTTTCGAGACACCCGTTTCCAAGAGAGCCGTTGTATCTGGCTAGCATAGCGGCCAATTCGCAAACCGCACTGGCCGCCCGAGCAGCCATAGCCCCAGTTACCAGGTGTGACTCCTTGCCGCCGTTTTGGAGGTCCGCTTCCTGGAGGGACGCCTAAAGGTCGAACGGATGTTTGCCGCGGAGATCCAGCGAAAGCGGGTTCAGCACATGCGCCAGTTCACTCACTGGCGGTGGCACGTGGACGAGGTCTACGTGAAGATCAACGGCGAGACGCGCTACCTCTGGCGGGCCGTCGACCATGAGGGCGAGGTGCTGGAATCCTATGTCACCACAAAGCGGGACAAGGCCGCGGTGTTGAAATTCATCAAGAAAGCGATGAAACGCCATGGCAGGCCGCGCGCCATCGTAACCGACGGTCTGCGATCCTATGGCGCGGCCCTAAAGGAAATCGGCGCCGCGCTCCCGGGGGAAGCTGGCCGACAACCGTGTGGTCTCACTCTATCTCCACCCGCCCCCTGACGAACTGGGTCAGAAGCAAGCCGATGAACGTCAGGAGCGCGGCCCAGGCACAGGCATAGACGGCGTCGAAGTAGGTGGCGACGAACTCCCCGAAGAAGCCGCCGCGGATCATCTCCACCGGATGGATGAACGGCATCATCAGCACCCAATGGCGGAACTGCCCCGGCAGCCAAGCGGCCATATAGAAGGTGCCAGACAGAGGCACCAGCACATAGGTGATCACCGCCACGATACGTTCCATGAAGTCGAAAACCTCGGCCAAGGAGCCGAAGATCATCGCCAGCCCCAGAGACATCCACGCAAGCACGGCCCAGCCCAAGTAGACCAATGGCAGGTTGAGCGGAAATTCCATCTGGCCGAACAGGGCGAGGCCGGAGACAATAACCAGGAAGGCCAATGTCACGCCAAAGAACTCCAGCGTCAGGCGCGCGATGAACAGATGCAGGACAGTGATCTGACGGTGGTAGAGCAACCCCTGATTTGCCTTCACGCAGT
>JBBRPO010000070.1:0-14966 GCA_038227865.1 Caulobacterales bacterium | reverse complement strand
CTGAAGGATCCCGGTCAGCGATTGCTCGCCTCTGTCGCGGCGTAGGTGACCCCGACCAAGCCAGGCCCCGAAAAGCTGAATACCCTTGTTAATCAATACGTTTCCTGCCGGCAAGGCCGGAACCCATTGAAAACGCTATACGTTCTTAGCGTCACTTTTGGCGCCGAGATTACGGGAAGGCCATCATCCGGCTCGTCGGCGCCATCCTGCTCGAACAGAACGACGAATGGGCCGTCCAGCACGCTCGATACATGACCCTGGAATCCGTCGCACCTTTGTGCGATGATCCCATCGTCAGCCTGCCCATCATGGCAAGCTGACCAGCCCGGCCATGCCGGAGATCGCGGTCACTGCGACGGCGCAGTTACACGACGCGATGGGACACGATCCGCCCCAGGCAGGACCGCCAAGCTCAAGGGAAACCCGCTTGACCGTGCCCATGCACCAGTTGTCGAGCCGCTGTTAACGGCTAACGCCTCAGTCCGGGGGGTGCTTTTCCGCCGGGCCGGTCATCGACCAGAGCGGGCCCCGTCGCCGTCGCAGGAAAACATAGTAAAGGCTCGCGCCCGCCAGTATGCACACATTGGAGATCAAGCTCGGCCTTCCCACCGTGGGGTCGATCCAATTGGCGTAGAGGATATAGACCAACGTCATCAGTCCGATCGCCGGCGCGATGGGAAAAATTGGCATGCGATAGGCCGCGTGAGCCGTTCGCCCGGTCGCTCGCCCGACAATCGCGGCGAGGCAAAGCAGCAGATACATCACCACCACTCCCGTGCCGTTGAGCACCAACAGCAGCCGGAAAGGCACGAAACAGGTGGCGGCGCCGGTGGCGCCGGCAAGCAGGGTGGCGATCCATGGCGAGTCAAACCGCCCATGAATCTGGGCCAATGCGACATTGACCGTTTCATGCCAGACCCGATCGCGGCCACTGGAATAGAGAAAGCGGCCGTTGATCAGGACGATGGCGATCACCGCGTTGACGATGGCCAGCGCCACGCCCAGACCGATGGCGATGTTCAACGGCTCACCGCCGACCGTGTGCACGAAATCACTGAACGGGCTTTGTGATTCCAGCAGCGCCTTCATATCCGGCGCGCCGATCAGGATGGCGGTCATGGGGATGAACTCGAAGGCCACGGTCAGGCCAAGCGCCCACAGGATGGTCCGCGCCACCCGGCGGGGCGCCTCGTGCATCTCTTCGCTGAAATAGACCGCCGCGCCGAAGCCATTGTAGGCGAAGACTCCCACGGACGTGGCCAGGGCGATCAGGCCTACCGGCGCCGCCGTCAACGCCCCGCCGCTCAACACCATTGGATGGAAGATGAGGGCCGAGATCGGCCGATGCACGTGCGTGAACCCCAGCGTGGCCAGCACCGCCAGCGCCAGCACCTCAATGAGCAAGAAAAGGCCCGTGACCCAGGCGTTGGTGCGGATGTTGAAGATGCCGAAGCCGGTGGCCATGGCGATGATGCCGATGGCGATGGGAACCGGCTGGGCGCCGGGCCAGATGGCGGTGACATAGGCGCTGGCGCCCAGGGCCAACACCGCCGGCGCCAGGGTCGATCCGATGGTGTTCATGCCCAGATAGATGAAGCCGACCGCAGGCCCTAAAGCGCGGCCCAGCATGGCGTATTCGCCGCCGGCGAGCGGAAAGGCCGAGGCCAACTCCGCATAGACAAAGGCCATGGCCAGGGCGACCACGGCGGCGGCGGCCATGGCGATGAAGGTCCCGGTCCCGGCCTGCTGGATGATGCCGGGAATGATCACGAACACCGACGAGGCGGGGGTCACCGCCGACAGGGTCAGCAGCAGGGCGCCGGTGACACGCATGTTGCGCTTGAAGGATTTGGGGGACGCGACGGACGGGGGCTGGGCGGTCATCGGCAAGCGGGCCTCAAAGCGCCCGCCGGTCCGGCTGGATACCGCACCATTCGGCGATGAACAGGGCAATCGTCTTGGTGGTCCGGCGCACCGACTCGATATCGACTGATTCATCGATGCCGTGCGCGGCCTCGCAGACCGGGCCGTAGACCATGCTGGGAATATTGCCGAACACGCCGAAAATCCGCGCGTCGGTTGACGCCGAGGAGAGCAGATCTGTGAGGGGCTCGCCGAACGCGCGCTGATGGCTGCGGCGCAACACCCGCTCCGGCTCGTCCGCCCCGGCCAAGATGTAACCGGGACTGTGAAAACCATGATAGGTCACGGCCGGCACCGGTGCGCTGGGATCCAACCTGGCGGCGTCGGCGATGCGCGCCTCGATCTGGGCCTTGGCGTGGGCGATTGACCAGCCGGGATAGACCCCCACGCGGATTTCCATCACGCATTCTGCCGGCACGCTGGACACCCATTCACCGCCGCTGATCTTACCGAGGTTGAAGCGGACGGGATGGGCGTGTTCGCCGTAGGGCGGATGGGCCGCCTTGTCGGCGTTCCACTCCGCCTCCATCGCCTTCAACCGCTCCCAGATGCGCCAGGCGCGCTCGATGGCGTTGACGCCGGTAGTGTAGGCACCGGAGGCATGAGCCGGATCGCCGGGCACGGTCATCTTGAACCAGAGCAGGCCCATTTGCGCCCGCACCAGATGTTCGTGGACCGGCTCGGGTATCAGCGCAGCGTCAGCGGTATAGCCTCGCTGCAAACAGGCCAGGGCGCCGTTGCCGGTGCACTCCTCCTCCACCACCGACTGTATGTAGATCACTCCGTCGGGCTCAAAGCCCGCCGCCCGCACCGCATCGAAAGCGAACAGGTTGGCGGCCAGCCCTGCCTTCATGTCGCCAGTCCCGCGGCCATAGAGCTGACCATCTTTGATGTAGGGCTCGAATGGAGGCTTGGACCAGCGCGCCACGGGTCCGGTGGGCACGACGTCGATGTGACCGTTGAGGATCAGCGAGCGGCCAGAGTTGCGCTCCGGCTGATAGGCGCCCACGACATTGTAAGCGTCGTCATACGAGACAGCGAGGGGAGCGAAACCCGGATGGTCCTTGATCGCCTCGACATCGATTTTCCAGCGGTCGACCGTCAGGCCACGAGCCCGCATCGCCTCGGCCATGAAGGCTTGGGCGCCGGCCTCATGACCTCTCACCGACGCAAATCGCACTAGGTCCTGAGTGAAATCCAGTTGCCGATCGAAGGCCTCATCCACCGCGGCCATAATTCGATCCGCCGCGCCCTGGTCGAGCATACCGTCCCCCCTGTTGATTGAACTGGCCGAGCCTAGAGGGCCAGGCAGGTGAATTTGACGCTCAGATATTCATCCAGGCCCAGGTGAGAGCCTTCCCGGCCAACGCCGGACTCCTTCACCCCGCCGAACGGAGCGACCTCGGTGGAGATGATGCCGGTGTTGACCCCGACCATTCCGTACTGCAGCGCCTCCTGCACCCGCCAGGCTCGCGACAGGTCCTTGGAATAGAGATAGGCGGCAAGGCCCGCGCGGGTGTCGTTGGCCAGGGCGATAGCGTCGGCGTCGTCCTCAATGCGGATCAGCCCCGCCACCGGTCCGAAGGTTTCTTCACGGTTGAGAAGGGCCGACGACGGCACGTCGGCGAGCACTGTGGGAGTCCAGAAATCGCCCCCCAAAGGATGCGCCTCGCCGCCCGTCAAAACTCTGGCTCCCAGTCTGCGGGCGTCGTCGATATGGCTGGAGACCTTGGCGACGGCGCGGCTGTCAATCAGCGGGCCCTGCTGGGTGACGCCCTCCAGCCCGTCGCCGGCCACGAGGGTCTTGGCGCGGGCGGCCAGACGGTCCGCAAAGGCGTCATAGACGCCGGACTGAACCAGGAACCGGTTGGCGCAGACGCAGGTCTGGCCGGTGTTGCGGAATTTCGAGGCGATGGCGCCCTCGACTGCGGCGTCCAGGTCGGCGTCGTCCAGCACGATGAACGGCGCATTGCCGCCGAGTTCGAGCGAGACCCGCTTGACCGTGCTCATGCACCGCGCCGCCAGCATCTTGCCGACGGTCGTGGAGCCGGTGAAGGAGAATTTGGCGATGCGGGGGTCTTCCGTCAGCACCGCGCCGATGGCATCCGGCCCACCGGTGACGATGTTGAACACGCCAGGCGGCAGCCCAGCCTCCTCGCCCAGGACCGCCAGCGCCAGGGCGGAGAAGGGCGTCAATTCCGAGGGTTTGAGCACCATCGTGCACCCCGCCGCCAGCGCCGCGCCGGCCTTGCGGGTGATCATGGCGGCCGGGAAGTTCCACGGCGTGATCGCCGAAACCACCCCCACCGGCTCGCGGGTGACGATCAGTCGGCGGCCTTCCGCGTGCGGCGGTATCACCTCACCGTATGCGCGCCGGCCCTCCTCGGCGAACCATTCAAAAAAGGCCGCCGCATAGGCCACCTCCCCGCGCGCTTCATCCAGCGGCTTGCCCTGCTCGGCGGTCATCAGCCGGGCCAGGTCTTCCTGGTGCGCCAGCATCAACTCGTACCAGCGCCGCAGGATCTGTCCGCGCTCGCGGGCGGTGCGGCGTTTCCAGGCTGGCAGGGCCCGATCGGCGGCGGCCACCGCCGCTTCAGTCTCGGCGGCGCCGAGGTCCGGTATCTGACCCAGCCCTCGGCCCGTGGCCGGATTGGTGACCAGGATGGTTGCGTCAGCCTCTCGCCACTGCCCGTCGATATAGGCGGCTTCTCGAAACAGGTGCGGACGCCTCAGCGCCAGACGGGCGCGTTCGGCGGCGAAGTCATTTGGCAGAGGGGCGCTCATACAACCCTCAAGGCGTCTTCGAGCAGATCCAGACCCTCATCGAGCAGCGCGTCGGAAATGGTCAGCGGATAGAGCAGCCGGATGGTCTCGCCAAAGACGCCGCACGACAACAAGAGCAGCCCCCCTTGCAGCGCTTTCGACGCCAGCGCCGCCGCCTCGCCACGGGGCTCACGGCTGCCAGGGGAGGTGACCAAATCAAAGGCGATCATCGAGCCCGGACCACGCGCCTCGCCGATGGGGGTCAGGTCATTGCGCTGGGGGAAGGCGCGCAGCCGGGCGCGGACTCGGTCGCCAAGCGCGACGGCCCGGTTCAGCAGTTGTTCCTCCTCGATCACGTCCAACACCGCCAGCGCAGCGGCGCAGGCTGGCGGGGAGCCGGCGTATGTTCCGCCCAAACCTCCGGGCGCTGCGGCATCCATGATTTCGGCGCGGCCTATAACGCCCGACAGGGGAAAGCCCCCCGCCAGGGATTTGGCCACAGTGATCAGGTCTGGTTTCACCCCCGTATGTTCGATCCCAAACATCTTGCCGGTGCGGCCGAATCCAGCCTGCACTTCGTCTGAGATCAGCAGGGTGCCATGGCGATCGCAGATGTCCCGTAAAGCCCGCAACAGTTCGGCCTGAGCTGGATGAAAGCCGCCCTCGCCCTGTACTGGCTCAAGGATGATGGCCGCCACCCGTTCCGGCTCCACGTCGGCTTTGAACAAGGATTCTAGCGCTCGCAAGCTGTCCTCCACCGTTACCCCATAATGCTCGATGGGAAACGGGACGTGAAACACCTCGGCGGGCAGAGGGCCGAAGGCGCGCTTGTAGGGGGCCACCTTTCCGGTCATCGCCATGGTCAGTAGGGTGCGGCCGTGGAAGGCGCCGGTGAAGGCGATGACCGCCGAACGGCCGGTGGCGGCGCGGGCGATCTTCACCGCGTTTTCCACGGCTTCGGCGCCGGTGGAGAAGAGGATGGTCTTGGCTGGACCTTCCACCGGCGCCAGGGCGTTCAACCGCTCGCAAAGCTGGATGTAGGGCTCATAGGCCGTCACTTGAAAGGCAGCATGGGTGAAGCGTTCGAGCTGGGCTTGTACCGCGGCCATCACCTTCGGGTGCCGATGGCCGGTGTTCAGCACGGCGATGCCGCCGGCGAAGTCGACGTAGCGACGACCCTCCACATCCCAGATCTCGCTGTTCAACGCTCGATCGATGAAGATCGGCGCGGCGGTGGCCATCCCCCGCGGCACGGCGGCGACACGCCGTTCGAGCAGAGCGGAATTGGTGGTCATGAGTAGTCTCCGAGAAGCATGGGTCGGCGAGTGGGGAGGCTGTTCACGAGCAGAGCGGCTTGATCTTGTCGATCTCGGAAACCGCCGCGGCCCAGTCGAAATGGTTGTCGTCATTGTAGGCGTAGTAGACGACCCCATCCGGGAACATCACCACCGAGATGCCGCCATAGCCGGACATGAAGGGCGTCCAGATCGGCCGACTGCACCCCACCAGCGGGCCGACGTCCCTGGCCCAAAAGCCGTGCCGATAGCGAAAGTGCGCGCCCGTGGCGACGAAGCCGCCGCCGGGGCTGGAGCGTTGCAAGGCTTCGTTCAGCAGTCGCGGGTCCAGATAGGACTTGCCGTCAATCTGAGCGCCCCCGGCCAGATACCGCGCCGCGCGCATCACATCGTCGCGATGATAGGTCAGGCCCCAACCGCTGAAGGGCTGGGCCGCCGTGTCATAGGTACGGCGGATATCGTCCAGGTCCGGCGATTGACCGAGCGAAGCCCAGACCGGGCGGATCAGGCTGTCATAATAGTCCTGGCCTAGGCCCGCCTTGCGCACCACGTCGTTCATGGCCACGCCCAGCAGGAAGGTGTCGGGGGTGTGGTAGACCCAGACCTTGCCCGGCGCTGACTTGCGCGGCTTGTCGCAAGCGAAGGCGATCTTGGCCGCCTCGGTGGTGGACCCGAAGAAGGCCCGCATGGCCGGTGAGTCTTCGTCGGCCTCGGTGACGGCGGAGTCGTAGTGCCCGCTGGCCATGTCCAGCAGATCGATCAGGCGCACATCACCCCACCCGCCCTTGCCGGCGCAATAGGGGACGTGATCGGCCACCTTTTCGTTGACGGTTGCGGGTATCAGCGCCTCCAGTCGGAATAGAGCCTGGGCCGCCACGAGGGACTTGGCGGTGGAGTAGGACGGCAGGGACCGCTCGGCGCACAGGGGATCGTCACCGGCGCGGGTATGGCAGGGGGCGGCGTAGTGGACGGTGCCGTCATAGATGCCGAACACCGCCGATGGACCCGCTGCGCGGGCGAGAGCAGCCAAATCGATGCCGGGGTGGTCGGCGGTAAGGGCGTCCAAGGGCTTTAGCGGTGGCCTGCTCGCGCGTTCGGCGCGATCTCGGGCGATCACCGCGTCCGCGCTCGCGACCGATCCGGCCCTATAGCTGGCCGGCACAAGGCTCCAGGCGTCGAATTTGTAGTAGGCGCAGGTGTCCGCATCGAATTGAACCACCGCTTTGGACGCAGAGCCGTCGGGCTTCAGCAGCAGCAACAGGCGGCCGTTGTGGAGGCAGTTGGCGTTGCGCTCCTCCAGCGCCACGGGCAGGACGACGCGGCTATAGCCACCATCGGCAGGGTCCGTCCAAACTTGGCCAGGTTCGATCACCCAATCCCATTCCGGACTCGCAGAGACGATGGGGCCGCGCTGAGCGGGGATGATCCGGCCGCCATCCTGAACCAGATCGATGGTCAGATCAGGCCAGGTTTTGCGTGGATCGGACCCGGTTACGGGGTCGCTGTCACCCAATTCAGCCATGCCGTCAGGAGCCTTGGCGGGATGTATGGTCAGCCGCCCATCGAAATGCCCGGTGGCGGCCTGGGCGCCAGGTCCGGGCATGAAGGCCGATGTGGGGGACAGGCCCCCCAGCGGCGCGGCGCCGGTCATGAGCGTCACATCCAACGGACCGGATCGCAGAGCGACCGGCGCGGCGCCCGATACGTCAACGTCATCGCCCCAGCAAATGGCATCTGACCTGGACAGGTCGGCGCGGAAGCGGAACAGCAGCTTGGCCGCGTCGTCGAGACGCGGATCGGCGAAGGTCCCGTTTATCCGGCTGACGCCGTCGTCTTGACCCCGGCGCACGGACAGGGCCGTGATCCAGGTGGCGCCATTGTCCGGCGAAACCTCTGCGTAGCAGCCGTCGCCGGACGCCAACCCCAGGGCGGCGATATTGGCGCGCACCACAATGTCGCGAAAGCCTCTGGCGGCCACTTCCACCCCCGAGCGCCCGTGGCCAGCGAACTTCAGGGACACATTGTCCTTATAGAACGACAGCCGCACGTCGCCTTCACCCGACGCGCGCCATTCTGGCGCGAGGCCCTTTTGGAAGTCCTGGTGATAGAGGCTGCCGGCGCAGGCGCTGCCGGCGGTGACAGCCAGGGTAGCCGCAAGACAGAGCGCCCGGATCATAATACGTCCTCTTTGATGAGCGTGGCTTCCAGGCGCGCGAGTTCGGTAGCGTAGCGACGCCACAAGCCGATGGAGTCCCGATAGAGCGGCCGCCGCACCTGGGCGGCGCTGGCGGTGGAGGACGGGGCGCGGTTCAGGTGGAAATCGCGGCAGGCGTCTTCCCAGGGCAGGCCGCAGGCGACGACCAGCCGGCGGGCCTGACCGTCGATGTCGTCCACCAGGGCCTCGTAGCCGACCTCGATCAGCCGGCCCGGCAGCACCCGGCGCCAATGGGCCATCAGCCGGTTGGCCGCGCCCATGTAGCGGCCGATATCCTCCAGATCGTAGGAATAGGGACAGCCGGTCTGGAACAGGGTTTTGTAGAGGGCGTAGCCCACATCCATGGGATTGCGGCGCACATGGATGATGCGCGCCTGCGGCAGGGCGCGGGCGATCAGGCCGATATAGAGAAAGTTGGCTGGGGTCTTGTCGATCAGGAAGGTTGCGGGGCGCTCATAGCCGGCGAGACGTTCACGGAAACGCGCGTCCAGGACGGCCGGATCGGCGGCGGCGGCGGCGGCGATGAAATCGGCGCGGCTCTGCGGGCGCGGGGTGGTGTCCAGCAATGCCATAGCGAAGTCGGGGATCTCCCCCAGGCTGGCCACCTGGCTGTGCGAGGACAAGATCCGGTCCACCAGGGTGGTGCCGCTGCGGGGCAGACCCAGCACAAAGATCGGGCCAGGGACGTTCAACTGTGCGGCGGGGGCGTCCGCGAGCAGGGCCTGATCGAACGCCCCGGCGATCATCGCCATGGCCTCGGTGTCCACCTCGGTGCGATAGCTCAGCCGGGCGCGGCGTAGGCCCGCGCCATGGTTCAGATAGCGGAACGCGTCGGCATAAAGGCCGCAGTCCTCCATCTCCTTAGCCAGGCCGTAGCAAACCGGAATCTGGCCATCGCGGTCGACCCTGCCGAAGGCGGCTTTCAGCGCGTCGACATGGTTGTCACTCTCGCCCCAACGGCGCACCGTGGAGCGATTGTACCAGGCCGATCCATCGGCGGGATGCAGCACGACTGCGCGATCAAACGCCGCCTCCGCCGCCTTCAGATCCCCCAGCGCCACCAGACAGGCGGCCTGGCAGGACAGCGACGCCAGATCGTCCGCCCCCGATTGGCGGATCATCGCCACCGCCTCGGAAAACGCGCCGGCATGATAGAGGGCCAATCCCAACTCATCGCGCGCCAACGGGTCACCACTGCAAACATCGACCAGGGCGATAAGCCGACGCGCGGACTCCGCCGCCCGACCGCTCGCCGCCAGAAGGCTCGCCGTTTTGATCTCGGCGAGACTCCCTCGGGTCGAGATCAGGGCTGAGGCGGTGTCGCGCGCGTCCGCCATCATCACCAGTGGTAGTTCAGCGCCAAGCCCAGCGTGCGAGGCAGGCTGATGAACTTGCGCGCGTCGTTGCCGTAATATTTCGCGGTGGTCGGGTTGGCGCCCATATAGGCTTGGGTGAATTCGCCAGTGACGCCGGCGGCGTTGAAGATGTTCTTCACGAACAGGCTCGCGTCCCAGCTTTTGAGCGACCAGGTCGCCGTCGCGTTCCAGAGCTGGAACGGCGGCTCGTCAGCCGTGAACTGGCTGGGCGTCAAGGTGGTGGGATGGCCCAGGGCGTTACGCACCGTCGACTGAAAGTAGCCGTTCACCCTGAACGCCAAGGACGAGGTATCGAGAGGGATGGTGTAATCGCCGGCGACAGTGATCGCATGTTCAGGCGTCCCCGGCAGCCGCTCGCCATTCACCGCGAGCACCGCGCCGGTCGGCGATACTAGGTTGGAGGTCAGCCGGGCGTTGGTATAGGTGTAGCCGACGCTGTAATGGAAATGCGGGGCGAGAAAGCCTTCCAACTCGCCTTCAAAACCTGCCGCCCGCGCCGTCTTGCCGTTCGCGACGGCGTAGAAGCCGAAGTTGTCGGTGAAGGTGTTGAGTTGGATGTCGGTCCAGTCGATGTAATAGAAAGCCGCGTCATAGCTGAGCCCGTGGACCTGGCCCTTCAGCCCCGCCTCATAATTGACCACACTGTCCGGCTTGTAGGAGCGCCAGCGCGGGTCTTCCGCCCAACGGCCAATGGTCGCTACCTCATTAACCCCGCCACGGCGATAGCCCTGTGAGATGGTGGCGTAGGCCAGGGCCTCGCCGCTGAACTTGTAGGAGCCGTTCAGCTTGAACAGGGTCTTTTCGTTCGGCTGTTTGATCGTCGGCGGATGGTCCGGATCCGAGACGAAGGTGTAGGCCGGAAAGTCGATCAACACGTCCGTCTGCTGGTCGGTGTGGAAGTGGCGCAGGCCGCCGGTGATCTGAGCTCTGTCCGTCACATGCCAGGTCAGTTCGCCAAAGGCCGCCAAGTCGGTGATGGTCTGGTTGGCGCGATAGGTGAACTGGTGATCGCTGCTGGCGATGGCGGTCGAGTTGGCTGGCAGACCGAAATAGGCGTTGATGTAGCGCTGGAAGCCGAGGACGTAGTCGTCCTGGGCCTGATGGTCGATGTTCCGCTCGCCAAACACGCCCGCGACCCAATCGAACATGCCGCCGGTCTTGGAGACCAGCCGGACCTCCTCAATCGTGCCCTCATCGCTGTAGTGGCGATAGGCCGGCACCGCCGGGCGGGGATAGTTGTAGTAGAAATTGTGAAAGGCCGTGTCGTTGGCGTAGAAGCCGCTGTTGTCGGTCGTGCTCGAGCCGGTGTGTTTGTAGTGGGACGTGCTCGAGGTCAGGGTCGCGAACCCGAAATTGATGGTCGCCTCCAGCGCTTCCAGGCTGACGTCGCGCGCGGACGGCTCCAACAAAACGGCGCCATTCTGATAGCTGCCGTAGGGCGTGCCGAAACCGTTCGTCCCCGTCGTCACCTGGCGGCGGCCGCCGATCGCATCGTGCTGACCCGCATAGGTGAAGTTCAGATCGACCTTGTCCGTCGGCGCCCAGCGGATGGCGAAACGGCCGTATTGAATCTTGGTGGTGTCGGCGTCCTTTTTCGGCGGCGCGAACACAGGTTGGCTGGAGAAGACCCCGCCGGGCGGCAGCACCGGAATGCCGCTGGAATCCAGCTTGTAGAGATTCACATAGTCGACGACGCCGGGATAATCCTGGTCTTCGCCATTGATTCGGATCGCCAAGTTGGAAGTGATGGGGATGTTGACCACCAGCTCGCCCTCCCCGCCTTCGCTGCTCGATCCCTCCACATGGGTGGCGGTCACGCCGATGCGGCCGCTGAAGCGGTCGAACTGCGGCTGATTGGAGATGTAACGAACGGTGCCACCGAGGGAGCCAGAACCATACAAGGTGCCTTGCGGCCCTCGCAGCACCTCGACCCGGTTCAGATCGATCAGGGCGAAGTTGGCGAACAGCGGCGTGTCGTTCACATAGGTGGACACCGGCGCGACCGTGGGTAGCCAGTAATCACCCACCGCCGAGGAATCGACGTTGACGCCGCGCATCTGGATGTTGGTGGCGGAGCCTTGGTTACGTGGACCACGGTCCACCAACGCCACGCCCGGAACGCCACGGAGCAGCTCGACCGCGCTCTGCACATGATCGGCCTCGATGGTTTTGCCGGGCACCGCACTGATATTGTAGGGCACGTCGACCACCCTTTGGGCGCGGCGGGTCGCGGTGACTACAAGCTCCCCCACGGTGCTAGCCTTGGTCTTGTCACTCTCGGCCGTGGTTTGGGCAGTGACGGGTGCAGCCAGCAGGCTGCCCGTCAAGGCCGTGGTCAGTAGCAGTGTGAACTTGGTCATCATCTCAACCCCCTTTGAGAAAAATCGGTTCGATCAGTGTTTGGCCTTGGCCGGCGCGTCGCGGGCATCCGCGAGTTCTAGCGGTCCGAGATCCTGCAACGACGGCGTGGAACGCCCTTCCGGCTCGTACGGCGCAAACGGCGCCGGTCCGTCGCGGAAACTCTTCAAGGTCTGGCCCAGGCCGTGCCAGCCGCGCTCACGGACTCTGCGGACATGGTCCAGATCGAGATCCAGGGCGATCACTTCGCGGCCTGATCCGGCCTCGTGCACAACTTCCCCACCCGGTCCGTAGACACAGGAGCGGCCAAAACCCAGGTCACCGGCGACATTGATATCCACGAACCAGAGCTGATTTTGCGCCGCACTGGCCCGGGCGATGGCCTTTTCGGCTTCGCGATCGATGGTGTTGGTCATGGTGGGGTGCAGCACCACCTCCGCGCCAAGGCAGGCCAGCGATCGGGTCGTCTCCGGGAACCACATGTCATAGCAGATGGACACGCCGATCCGGCCGACGCCGGGCATGTCGAACACGCAAGGTGTGTCGCCGGCGGCGATCCCACGCTCATAGGGCAGGAACGGGTAGAGCTTGCGGCAGCGGGCGATGACGTGGCCGCACGGATCGATCACTGGCGCAGTATTGTAGATCAGATCGCCTGATCGCTCGTAGATCGAGCCGGGAATCAACCAGACCTGATTGTCACGGGCGATCCGTGCAAAGCGGTCCTCGGCCGGCCCCGGCATCGGCTGGGCTGCGGAGGGGCTGGCCCCGAAAGCCGAAAGTTCGCCAAGCAGAACAAGATCGACCCATGGAAGACGCCGCTTGGCGGACGCAACCTCGTCGGCGATCCGGTCCAGGTTGTCGCCGACGCTCAACTCCAGTTGCAGACCCGCGATCGCCAAATGCGCCATGCACCACCCCAACCGCGCTCTTGCAACAGCGTCGTAACAGTAGGGGCGGTTGACTACGCGTCATAGCTCCAGTTTAAGACTACCTATGGTGCCAGCGCCGGGCGGGACATAGACGGCGGAATCGATCGCCACGCCCTCTTCGTTCAGCCAGTGCACCCGGCCATGTTCGATCAGCGGACGATAACCGGACACCTCGCCATAGGCCCAGCCGGTCCATTGGCGAAACCAGGTGTCGCCCTCGATCCACCAACGGCCGTCGTCCCGATCTTCGTTGGCGTAGCCCGCGCGCCCGCGCATGGCGCCATCGTCCAACAGTTCGATGGTGCAAGGCGCGCCATAGACAGTCTTGCAGAGCAGCGTCGCCCCCGCCATCGCCCGGTGCAGCGACTGCCCGCTGAGCAGTGTCGGCGCCAAGGTGTCAGGATCGAAACTAGGCGAAATCTTGTCCCGGATCAGGCCGGCCAGCACCTCGATGCCCGCCCGAATCCGTTCCACGGGGACGCCGGTGACCCCGAGGCGGAAGACGTTCGGCGGCGCTTCACCCAGATAGTGCCGCTCCACCGGTTCGATCAGCACGCCGCGTTCTTCCGCCTCCAAGACGAGGGACTGAACGTCCAGTTCCTCCGGCCCGCGCACCCAATAGCTTGTGCCGCCGGAGCCCGGATCTATCGTCACCCAGCGCTGGAGGTAGTGGTTGAGTGCGTCACGTAGGGCGAGCCGTCGCCCGCGAAGGGCGCGGCCGGTCTTGGCCATGGCCTTGTCGTAGAAGCCCTGGCTGAGGAAATAGGCGGCGGCGTGTTGGCTGGTCAGGGGCGGATGTTTGATCGACAGGCGCCGCAGACGGCGGGCCTCGGCGATGATCTTGGCGTCGGCGACCATGTAACCCAGCCGCAGCGCCGGTCCGAGCACGGCCGACAGGCTGGCGACGTGGATCACCCGCTCGCCCCCCGGCATGGCCCGCAAGGCAGGAAGAGCAGGTTCGAAATAATTTGTCTCACACTCGAAATCGTCTTCGATCACCACGGCGTCCAACAGAGCGGCCTGGTCCAGCAGCGCGCGACGTCGCGCCATGCTCATGGTCACGCCGGTGGGATAGTGATGGCTGGGGGTAACAGCGATAACGTCAGCGCCGGCCAGCCTTTCGTCGACAATGAGGCCATCGGCGTCGATGGGCTGGCCATGCACCACGGCGCCCAGGTCCAGCGCCATGTCTCGCAGATCCGCGTAGCCAGGCTCCTCCATCACCACTTGGGAGCGGCGATCAACGAACAGCTTCAGGGCGATCGATGTGGCCTGCTGGCTGCCCAGAGTGATCAATATCTCGTCGCCGCGGGCGTGAATGCCGCGCCGAGGCAGAAGCTTGGTGCGGATCTCGTCGATCAGCATCGGATCGTCCGCGTCACCGCGGCCAGACGCCCAAAGGCTCACAGCGCGGGGCGACAGGGCCCGCCGACTGGCGTCACTCCACTCGGCTGCGGGGAACAGGGACGGGTCGATCAGACCGTCGATGAAGGGATAGGGGAAACGCGCCCAGTCGGGGGGCGTGCGCCGAGCACCGGACGTCTGGCCGCTGGTTTTGAAGCGCGGCCTCCAAGGCGCCTTGTCCGCCGGCCCCACCACGCCGGCGACTTCGCCCAGGCCCCGCCCATCCGACCATATATCCGGCGCCACGAACAGCCCGCTGCGCTCGCGCGCCACTAGAAAGCCGTCGGCGATCAGTTGCTGATAGGCCAGCAGCGTGGTGTTGCGCGCCACACCGAGCTTGACGGCCAACTTGCGCGACGACGGGACTCGCGCCCCCCGAGCCAGATCACCGGACGCGACCGCGCGGACAATGCCCCGCCGGATCTGCTCCTGCAGGCTTAGCGGATCGTCCGGATCGAGCGGAATCAGAAAGTCGGGACGCATGGGCGGTTGAACCGGCGATCAGCGGAACGGGTTTGATCAACCCAAGCCTACCCTCGACCAGTCTGGTGTTCACGCTTTCAACAGCCTGCTAGGCTGGCGCCTGGGTCTTCATCGCCCACATCCGCCTGATCACCCGCAGGCTGGCAAGGGTTCGAAATCCATGACAATCATTTCAAGTCAGACTGTCAGGGAGCGCATCAACTCCCGTCGTCATCTG
>JBBRPO010000069.1:0-15326 GCA_038227865.1 Caulobacterales bacterium | reverse complement strand
GTCGTTGTGCGCCAAGATAAAGGACTGATCTATGAAAGGAATTATCTTGGCGGGCGGTAGCGGAACGCGGCTGCATCCCATGACCCTCGGCATTTCCAAGCAGATGCTGCCCGTCTACGACCGGCCAATGATCTATTTCCCCCTCTCAACCCTGATGCTTGCAGGAATTCGGGAGATACTCATCATCTCAACTCCTGACGATCTTCCCATGTTCAAACGATTGCTTGGAGAGGGCAAGGAGTGGGGTCTGTCCCTCAGTTACGCCGAGCAGCCGAGCCCGGACGGGCTTGCGCAGGCCTATATCATTGGAGCAGATTTCGTTAGGGGTGGTCCGTCGGCCCTCATTCTGGGTGACAATATCTTCCACGGAGCTGGGCTCGCCGATCAGATGCGACAAGCCATGAACCGGACGCGCGGCGCTACAATCTTCGCCTATCGTGTCGCCGATCCAGAGAGGTTCGGCATTGTCTCGTTCGACAGCACTGGCAAGGCCATTTCCGTCGAGGAGAAGCCGGTGGAGCCGAAATCCAACTGGGCGATCACGGGGCTCTATTTCTATGACGCCCAGGTCGTGGACATTGCTGCATCGATCAAACCCTCGCCTCGCGGCGAGCTTGAAATAACCGACGTCAACTCCGCCTATCTTGAAAAAGGCGAACTGCATGTCGAGCGCATGGGGCGGGGCAACGCTTGGCTAGACTCCGGCACGCCGGATTCCCTAGCCGACGCGGCGGCCTACGTCAGGGCCCTGGAGAATCGTCAGGGCGAGCGAATCTCCTGCCCGGAATTGATTGCTTTGGAGCAGGGCTTTATCAATCGAGATCAACTGGCTGAGCTTGGACGCAAGCTTGGAAAGAGTGGCTACGGCCAGTATCTTATTCGTGTCGCGGACGAGTTCGCGGGCGACTTCTGAAGCCGCTTTACACCGCTGCTTAGTCCGTCAAGTTGTCTAGTCGCCGTCCAATACGGTCTAGATCGGCAACTATGGCATCCTCGTCGACGACAGCGTGAACGATTGGAAAGTAACGTAGCCCGTGAACAGCGGCCTGACGGAAAAACCAGGGATCTGTCACCGATGCCGGAAGAAGCTCGACGACGTTTTTCTGGCCCTTGAGCAGCGGGGCGAGCGTAAGGCCTGAGCCCCAGGCGGACACAATCGTTTCCGCCCCAGAGAAAAGCCCGGCTTGGTCCGCGACGCTGATTTGCGCTGGGTCGAGCACATAAAACCCGCGGTCGATCAAGAGGTTTTCAAGTTCCGTCTGGTTCAAGATTTGCCGTCTTACCCCTTTGGGACGCCGAACGTAGATCCATCGCTCGGACTTCGGCGACTGCACCAGGCTGAGGCGCAGCCATTCGAAGAACGGCCTTGAGTAGGAGCCTGGAAAATAGACCCCGTGCGCGGCAAGCGCGGACGACAGAGCTGCGGACTGGAGCACGGCTACAGGCTTTCGAAGGATCCTGCGGCGGGCAGAGGGCGCGCCGCAGGCGACCAGCACGTCCTCCATCCAGGGTTCCTCCAATGGCCAATGCACGACTCTCGCCGACCCCTCGGTCAAAATCTCGCGATTCAGATAGAGCTGCAGCAGCGCGTCGAGCATGAAATGCCCGAAGGTAGCCAACCCCCAATGCCCCAGCGGCACGGAGAGGCCCGCTACCCGCTCCACATCGCCTAGGCTCGCGCTGAAACCCCCGTCGGGCTCCTCGCGCATATCCATAGCCAACAACTGGCGGGGGATTCCGGGGCCGCCCGAAATGTTGAACTCATCCAGGAAACCGCCTGCAACAGGGCCGATTGCCTTTGCGTGCCTCGTTATCAGCGTGGACGCGACGCGCGCCTCCAGAAACGCTCGTGGGGAATAAGTTTCGGTGGATAAGAACCAAGGGGGGCTAACGCCGATCTCCCCCGGCGCAGAACCCATCAGCCTCGAAGTATCAATCAGATCATCTTGTTCAACGCTCAGCGACCCGAGCGAACCTCGCGCCAGCGACGGATGCAGTCTCCAAAGCGCATCGGCGAGCGAAGAGCCTAAACGACCAGAGGGGAGTTGGTTCCGCTGCAAGGAGCGAACGGACGTTGCGGCTTTCTGGATCAGCTGCGGCACAGTCTGCCACCTTCGCTTTCAGGCAATATGGCTGTCCAGAAATGCGATAAAGTCGACCAAATCTAGTTCCCAATCGAAATAAGTGTCGGACCGGGAGCCTTCGCCGGCTTGCATCTTGGCAGCGCCAGCGGGCGAGGGCGCAAAGTAGCCATACCACACGACGCCCACAGTATGGCACACAGCCCTCGTCCAAATCCCTAGATAGTTTGTCGGCTGGATTTCGAACACCTTAGCATCTGGGCGACAGAACACAGCGTTCGCAAGCGCAGCACCGGTGGGTCCAACAACTACAGTCGCATCGCGAAAAAGGGCGATCTGGGTCCGGATCGAGTGGTCCGCAGCGTGAACCACTGTGAAACCCCGCTGGATCAAAGCCGCTTCGAGCGCCCCTTCATTAAGCAATCGTCGCTTGTCGTCGGTCCGTCGACTGACATAAATTCTCTCGATGCCGGTGGGGCTGAGATTGACGTTGCGCACCATAGTTTCGCGCACGCTGGACAAAACGTGATTGGGAGCGTGAAGAAAATGGTCCATCGGACTGGCGAACATCAGATCATCGACGTGCACGAGAGGCGAGGAAATTTGACTTACCCGGCCGTATTCGTCCTCCCCTAGTAAAAGCTCTAAAGCCTCGGTTTGCCACGATGAAAGGGGTGGTACGATCGCGGGATGGCTCGTGAGAGCGCCAGCGGATTGGAGTACAGACAGCGCCGGCAAGGCATCCAGAATGAAGTGCCCATAGTTGAACCGGGCGCCCCAGGGGATGAACACGGATGCGGTCTTTAATCGGCTGATTGGCCGATGAGGTGTCATTTGCGTAGCGCTACCATCGCTGGACGCATATGGCAGCCCGGAGAGATCGGGTGTGAGATACAAGGCTTCCGCGATTGAGGACTGAAAAACCTCTCCGCTCGCCGAAATCACCGCGCCAAATTCGGGCGCGTGCAATACCTCCCTTACGCGGCAGATATGGACGCCCGCTACAGGCGCTCCGCCCGCGCCGTCGTGCCATAAGGGCTTACCGGTTCCGCCTGTTTTCCCCACGAGACGTTCGTGCATCACCTCCTCGGGAATGTGTTCCCAATGCGCCAGAAGGGTTGCTACGCCGGGCGAAGGCAAAGTTGCATGGGTGTAGGCGGTCACATCGTCGACCAGTGGTAGCACGCCAAGTTCAGGCGCAGTCTTTAGGATGATCGGCGCGGTCGCGTGACCTCGAACGAGATCGCCGAAACGCTGGATAATCATATCGAGAACAGAAATTGCTAAAGGCTCCAGTCGGCCGAAAAGCCTGCGGCGGTCACAATCGCCCCCATGGCACGTTCTAGCGCGTGCGCCAGCGTTCCGTCGATGCGGCCAAATTCGGGCTCGAAGTTTAGCTCGCAATCCGGCGCCGAAAGAAGCGATGCGAAGGCGCACGTTCTGCCCCAAAACATCGTGCCGGCGGTGAATGGCGTCTGGTCATTGTATTGAAACTGCAGTCGTCGAGACAGGATGTCCATCGCGCTCTTGTTATTGAACATCACCCCAGGCTCGCCGAGCGTTCGGCGGGACCGGGTTGCCCCTAGAAGTCCGAGCCCCGGCTCAGCATCAAACCGACCTCGGGCGAGATTAAATCCCTCTTCGGAGCACAAAGGCTCCAGTAGCTCTTGGCGCCATTTGTCCCCGTCAGACGTATGCGGGGATCGCTTAGCGTGCAGCTTCAAAAAGTAGTCGTGCTGATCAGGCGTGTTCTTCAGCAGCCGGATGAAAGGGGCGATATCCCGACCGACGTTTTCGATGGGAAATAGGATCGCCGCTGGAAAGGCGGCGGCAAGGCGCTCAAGTTCAGCATCGGTCCACAGGTTTGAAAAAGTTATTGTCAGGTCGATCTCGGAGAGCAGCGGACCCAGTCGGTCGACAAATTCCGGTATCAGATCGGGGTAGTGCAGGTGGAGATAGATGACACCCCGGTGGCGCGCCCCGTTGCGCACCGATGCTTTGACCACCGGATGTTCAACTGTGATACGCGGCGCGCTGGATTCGAGCGCTGACCGCAGCGCTTGGCCGTAGGCGTGCCCGTGCCAGCGGTCGGGCTCAAGGTAGGCGCCTTCAGCCCATTCATTCCAGGCGTTGATGAACACCAGTCGCTCACCGGGCGCAGCCAGCCGTTTGGCGGTCGCCAACGCCACACTGGTCCAGCGGGCGAAGAGCTCGGGCGAGCCGCGGTGAAACACGTGGCCGGC
The DNA here is from genome assembly GCA_038227865.1 of Caulobacterales bacterium. Taxonomy (GTDB): domain Bacteria; phylum Pseudomonadota; class Alphaproteobacteria; order Caulobacterales; family Caulobacteraceae; genus Acaudatibacter. The sequence goes on along the minus strand of JBBRPO010000069.1, from coordinate 11,002 downwards.
GCCAGGTTTGCGGGCTTCGTTGTCCCAGGCTGGCATCACGCCAGGTGCATACTGTCGGTCCTCGCGCATCTCGAGTTCGCTTGTTTTGGACTCAACCACGGCTTGATAATCATAGACCCGTCCCAGGAAAGATCGATTTAACAACTCGACTTGATCGGTTATCTCTCCGATCGAGATGGCGTGCGGGGGAAACTCGACCAGGGCATCAAAACCTGATCGTCGGTATGCGTCGTATCCAAAGGCATTTGTACAGGCGATGAAAACCTCTCCGACGCCGATCTCCCGAGCACGCGCCCTCCATCGGCCCACTGTCGCCGCCGCATCTGGCAAGGCGTCTGGTCGATAGATCAGTAGCAAAGGCTTTCCGGCAACCTTAAGATAACGCGGCGAGGCCATGTAGCGGGCCAGATCGTCAAAGACCGCGATATCGTCTTCCGGCGAGTGGTTTTGGCCAATGAGGATATCGCTCTCCTGCCCATCCCATCGGCGGGTCCAGTTCTCATTGGCCCACGATAGGGCGAAGGGAAGCGTTATCGCTGGATCGACGACGAAGGCGTCCAGCGGCCCTGCAAGCAACCGACGCCCGCCGAACCAGTAATAGTGAAAACAGAAAGCATCGACCCCGAACAGCGCGGCCAGCTTAGCCTGCTGTTGTTGCACTTCCGGTACTCTCAAATCGTAGTAGCCAAGATCGCTCGGATGACGCGGCTGTAGGTGTCCGGAAAACTGCGGAACGGCCTTGGCCACATTGGTCCATTCGGTGAAGCCTGGGCCCCACCACGCGTTGTTCTCGGGGATCGGATGATATTGAGGCAGGTAGAAGGCTATTACCTTAGCGCTCTCGTTGTCGCGGCGTGGGGACGCCAGCGGCGGCGCGGCGAAGTCCGGACTACGCAGGTTTCTAGCCACGTCGGCTGCGTGCTGGTAGGTCTCTGTCCACGGATCGACGCCGCCGACGATACGGCGAAGAAGACCGTTGATAGCCCGGAGCTTTCGAGCGCGATCGGAGCGTGCGAAGCCCCGAATCGCGCGCAGGCGATGTTGCAAGGACATCGGTGCTTTTCTCAGTCCCCGGCGAATCAGCCTGCGCGTAGGTGACAATCGCACTGGAGCCGGAAGCATGCCCGACGCTCCCTTGATCCGAAAATCTGAGAGCTTGAACTGGCAAGGCGCTGAAGACGGGTCGAAGCGGACCTTGCGCAGAGCACCGGCGTTTGTCGCCGCCCGGACGGTGAAAACACCCGGATCTTCGCCCGCGATCAGGACCTGCTTGCTGTCTTCGCTGAACCCGTCGCCCCAGTCGACGTAGACTGACGGGGCGATCAGCTCCCCTGAAATCAGCTCAAGGGCGACCGTCACACGAATAGCTGAATAGACGCTGAGTTCACGCCGCTCATTCGGGGACGGTCGCCACAGAAACTGGGGATCGGCATCCACTGCTTCGTAGATGCCTGACGATTCGATCGTACGGACGCCGCGATGGGGACGCAAACCTGAAGCCGGAGCTGTCACTGGGCGCCGCTCTGGCGCGCCCACTCCTCCGTGCTACCGAAAAAGATCGCGCGTCCACCCTCCATAACCAGGCATTTGTTACAGACAGTCTGGGCCATAGAGAAGTTATGGGTGGCAAGAACGATGATCTTAGCGTCCTTCACGAAGCCGGCCATCCGGGCGTTCGCCTTAACTTGAAAGTCTGCATCGCCCGCGCTTAGCCATTCATCAAGCAGGATGATATCGCCGGGGATTTCGGTAGCTACCGAAAAGGTCAACCTGGCCATCATGCCCGCAGAATAGGTCTTGAAGGGCATATCGATAAATGTGCCCAACTCGGAGAACTCGATGATGGATGGCAACCGCCGGGCGATCTCTTTTTTCGAGACCATCTGCATCATAGCGAGGTTTTTTATGTTTTGAAGGCCAGAGGCTTCCGGGTCGAGCCCGATGCTCATCGAAATCATGGAATTGATCCGACCGTCGATCTTCACAACGCCGGACGTGGGCGCGTAGACCCCGGCGAGGACCTTCAGCAGCGAGCTTTTTCCCGAGCCGTTGTGCCCCAGAAGCGCTAGCCGGTCGCCTTCCTTAAGGTCGAAACTCAGGTTTGAAATCGCCCGCACCACCGCCATGTCGGACTTGTTTTTCATCAGGCTTCCGCCGACAGCCACGTTTAGGAGCGAGCCGCGAAGAGACTTAGCCCGCACGCTGTAGACGGGATAGTCGAGCGTAACGCCGCGTAAGCTGATCGAACTCATTAATCGGTCCTAAAGCCAGAAGACGACGCGGCGGCGAAAGAAGGTCAGGCTCACCAACGCTGCGACCGTGCAGAACAAAAGGAACAAAAGCGACGCCTCCCAATCAGATGCTAGGGCCGGGTGGCCGAGCAACGGCTGACGCACGACTTCCAGAAGGTGTGCGAAGGGATTCAATACGACGATAAGCTGCAACTTTGGCGACATCTGGCTCTGCCGCCAGAACACCGGCGTCAGCATAAACAGCGCCTGACCAATGAACGCCACCATGTAGTTGATGTCGCGGTAGCGAATGCTAAGCATACCGATCGAAAAGTACATCATAACCGCCGTCGCGGCCGCGAGGGGCAGACCCAGCAGGATCTCCCAATGGGGCACCGGCAGAAGGCGAAGTAGTAGCAGCACGACCCATAGGGCAATAAGCTGATGGGCGAAATTGATATAGAGCTTATTGACCTGCAGGAACACGTGGAAGCTCAGGGGAAGCTTGCGAACCTGCATGACGCCCGATGCGGCGAAGAAGGTGTTTGACCCGTCCACGAGCATGGCCCCGGTGACCGACCAGGCGACCATTCCGGTAATAATAAAGGGCAGGGTGTCGTGGACATTGCTGCCGAAGATCGAGCCGAACACGACCGCGATGGATAGGGCAGCGGCAAGAGTTGAACTCGCTAGCCAGAACGGCCCGAGAATGGTTCGTCGATAGCGCGTAATGGTTTGCTCAAGCCCGACTTGCCACCACAGGGGAGCGAGGCGCAATCCGTCGAGGATATCCGAAACGGCATCGGCGGAGCCTTCCCACAAGCTCATAAATACATACCTTGTTGCAGTCGTATGAAGCGCCGCGCCCGCCGCGATAATGATCCTTCGCAACGGCGCAATTCGAGAGACAAGGCAATTTCCGCGCTTTTCCTCCGAAACAAGGTGCCGTTTACCAGCCGCCTCGTCAATTCGGAAGCAGAAAAGACGCGGCGTCGGGCCATGGTGTGGGAGTTATGGAACCTCGACCTTAACGCTTTCGTTTCAGACATTAGACAACACGGCGGCAGCATGAACAATCAGAGCGATCAACCTCCTGAACACCTTGAACGCATTGGATCTGGCAAGCGGAATCGATTTGAAGCGCGGTCGGTGATCGCCGTGGCGATCCTGGTTTTGGTGATAGGTAGCGTCTACGTCGCCATCGAAGGTTCGCCTTCGAGAAATCGGGCGGCCTTCGACAGTCCTCGTTCGGATGCTCCACAGATCTGGAACAGGAGCCCATCAAAGGCCCCCGCTCGTCCCGTACCTGTTCCATAATACGCGGTTGGGCTCGGCGCATCTTTGCGATTTTCAAGCATGGGAACTGTGTAGTCCACGATTGCCTAGGCAAGGGGGCCAGTGTAAGCCGCAGCCCTCAAATGGGAGGGCGAGCGGTTGCAGGAAGAACAGAAAATCCGCATTCTTGTAACCGGAGGAGCTGGGTTCATCGGCTCGGCGGTTTGTCGCCAACTTACAAAACGGCCAGCCGTCGACGTGCTGAATTACGACAAGCTGACCTACGCTGCATCGCCTTTCACTCTCGATGACATAAAGTCGCTCCCGAATTACTCGTTCGTTCAGGGAGATATCCTTGATCGAGCGCTGGTTGCGGCGACGCTTCGGTCGTTTCGCCCCACGATTGTAATGCATCTCGCGGCTGAGTCGCACGTGGATCGGTCGATCACCGGCGCCGAGCCCTTCCTGCAAACCAACGTCATAGGCACCTTCGTTCTGCTTCAGGCGGCTCTGGACTATTGGCGCGCGCTTGCGCCTTCCGCTCAAGCCGCCTTCAGGTTCCACCACATCTCGACGGACGAAGTGTTCGGCAGTCTGGGCCCGACCGGGGCCTTCTCTGAAGCAACCCCGTACGATCCCCGCTCGCCCTATTCCGCATCGAAGGCTTCGTCTGATCATTTGGTTAGGGCGTGGTTCCACACCTATGGCTTACCCGTCGTGGTGTCCAACTGCTCGAACAACTACGGTCCCTACCACTTTCCCGAAAAGCTAATACCGCTCACGATATTGAACGCGATGCAGGGGGCTCCGCTACCCGTCTACGGCAGGGGCGACAACATCCGCGATTGGCTCTACGTGGACGATCACGCCCGCGCTCTGGAGTTGATAGTTACGGAAGGTAAGATCGGCGAAAGCTATAACGTAGGCGGGCGGAACGAACGGACGAACCTGCAAGTAGTGCAGGCAATCTGCGACATCCTAGACGAACTCAGCCCCACCCCAGGGTTGGTGCGGCGCAGCCTCATAACCCATGTGGCGGATCGACCTGGCCACGACCACCGCTACGCCATCGATGCGACCAAGCTTGAGGCCGAGCTGGGATGGCGCGCCCGTGAAAATTTTGACAGTGGCCTGCGCCGAACTGTGGAATGGTATTTGGCACGCGGGGATTGGTGGGGACCACTTCGAGAACGCTACGACGGGCAACGCCTCGGATTGCAAACCCCGCACCTCGCCAATAGAACCTAGAGCGCTCCTCCATCCCACGACGCCGTCCGTACCGGATGGCTCCACCTTCCGTCGAGGCGATCGCATATGTTGGGAAACCGCGGCCCGGAAACGGTTTTGGCCCGGTTTAGCGCCAAGGCGTCGCGGTTCGCGGCTCGCGCTCGCGCGAAGGCGATGCTGTGGGCTGCCGTGATCCTTCAGAACGCCGAGTTGATCGCCCTCGGACGGGCAAGCTTGCGGGTGGTAAAGACCATACACATCGGCCCGGTGCATGACGTCCCCGGCGCCTACTCGGGCTCGGAGCCGGATCCGCAGATCTATTTCGCCCGCTTCGTCCCAGGCGCGGTCGGCTATAGGGCTGCTCGTGTGGATTTCAGCGTAGAGGTTCTCGGCGAGCCCCTCCTCGCGCCGCTCCTTTACGTAGGAAAGCGTGGCAGGTTCGACGATTTCGACTGCGTGCCTCTGTTTTGGAATTCGCCCGGGATCCTAAGCGGCCACATCGCTGATGTCGCCCATCTTGAAGCCCTGCGTCTGGACCCGAGCGAAGGCCCCTGCAACATCAGGCTGACGTCAGCGCGCCTGCAGATATCACGTCGGCTGGCCCTCATTGACGGTGCAGCGGCGTCTGATGGAGAAATGGGCGAAGGTCCAGGCCTATCGCCGGTCGCAGCCAATACAGTTCTCGACGGGGTGAGGATCATCCGCACGGCTGGGGTGGAGGCGGGGGATGCGTTTGGCGAGTTCGACCTGACCGACGACGATCCGCAGATCTTGCTGGCGCTCGACGAAGAGGGCTGGAAAGGAGCGTCGCTCGCGCGCATTACCTTCACTGTGGACGGACTGTCATGCGCCCTGTCGGCCCCACGGCTCTATCTAGACTATGGTGACGCGGGCTTCTCCCAAGCCGCCTCGTTCCCTCTCGCAGAACAGAGAAACGGGAGCTATGTCGCGCTCGTGGCGATGCCAGCCATGCTGAAGCAGATTCGCTGGGACCCGTCCGACCGCCGCGGACGGATGAGGCTTATGAGCATCGAAGCCCGGCCTCAGCGGCTCGCAGAGCTTGAAGCCGAAGACATTGCCGATCCGCTTGTAGCGGGCCCGGCGCCCGCGCAACTCGGCACGGACGTGGCTGAAGCTCGCGCCTGGGCCGATATCGCCTCTGGCATGTCTTTGTCGCTCAACGCCCAGCATCTGAACCAGAATGTGGCCCTGGGGTACGACTATAGCCGCTGGCTGAAGAAATACGGCGAGACGGGACCCCAGGACCGAGACCTCATGCTAAGTTTCCTTGCCAGACTGGAGCGTCGCCCGACATTCTCTTTTGTAATGCCGACGTTCAACACTCCCATCGCGTTGCTGAACGCCTGCATTCATTCGATGTTGAACCAGATATACGACGATTTTGAAATCTGCATCGCCGACGACTGTTCCACCGACCCGGCGGTCCGGGAAGCACTCGACCGCTGGGCCTCCGCCGACAAACGCATCAAGGTGATCTATCGTCCCGAGAACGGACATATCTCGGAAGCTAGCAATTCAGCGCTGTCGCTGGCCACGGGCGATTACATCGTTCTTATGGACCACGACGACGCAGTGCCCGAATACTGCCTCCTGGTTATCGCGCATTATTTAAACTGCTACCCAGAAGCCCGGATACTGTTCTCGGACGAGGACAAACTGACTGAAGAAGGAGAAAGGGTCGACCCTTACTTCAAGTCGGAATTCAACGAGTTTTTGATGTATGGCCACAACATGGTCAGCCATATCGGCGTCTATGAACGCGAGTTGGTCGGTGAGGTTGACGGCTTCCAGAAGGGCTATGAGGGAAGCCAGGACTACGACCTGTTCCTGCGTTGCATGGAGCGCTGCGGCCCTGGCAAAATTGTGCACATCCCGCACGTTCTCTATCATTGGCGCATAACTCCAGGCTCTACGGCAATGTCTGCGGACCAGAAGAGCTACGCCATCGTCGCCGCGCAGAAATCGCTCAACGCAAGCTTTGCGCGTCGCAAGCTGCCCTTTGTGTCGGTCGACGGGGTCGCCCCGGGTCTGACAGGTCTGCAGGTCGCGCCTACGAGAGCCGTGTCGGTCTCGATCATTATTCCCAGCCGCGATCAGGTCGATCTTCTGCAGGCGTGCATTACGGCTCTAGCAAAAGCTCCAGATGCTGACTTGGAGATAATTATCGTCGACAACGGCACGACCGAGCCGGCGGCGGTGAACTACCTTGAAGAGTTGAGCGCCAGCACGCAAATCAGAGTAGTACGATCACCCGGCCCCTTCAACTTTTCGCTCCTTTGCAATCAGGGCGTCGAGGCAGCCTCGGGCGAGATTATCTGCTTGCTCAACAACGACACCGAGCTTCTGTCTCCCTGCTGGCTTGAGCGCGCCCGCGCGTTTCTGAGCATTGAAAGCATCGGAGCGGTCGGCGCGCGGCTCCTATATCCGGACCATACTGTCCAGCATTTTGGCCTCACGCTCGGGATGGGTACTCACAGGATTGCCGGCACGCCGCACCGCGGCCTTCCGGAATCCGCCTTTGGAGCTTTTGGAAAGGCGCGCTTGGTCCAGGAGTTTTCAGCCGTGACCGCGGCGTGTCTGTTCGTCAGACGAGCCGATTATCAGGAGGTCGGCGGTTTCGATCTTGACCTTCCGGTGGCCTATAACGACATCGACTTTTGCCTCAAGCTGAGGGCTCGGGGTTTGAAGGTCATTTGCGATCCCGACATCCTCCTCATTCACAAGGAGTCGAAATCGCGAGGCGCAGACCTCGACGCGGCGCGCGCCAGTCGTCTGGACCGGGATGCGGCCCTTCTGCACAGCCGGTGGGGCGCTGTGCTTGAGAACGACCCCTACTATTCGCCGAATTTTTCTCTTTCCCGGGATGATTCCAGCTTGGCCGAAGCGCCCCGCGTCACATTTCCCTGGCGCAACGTCCTCTAGGCTTGGGGCAGGGATATCCCTTCACGATGGCGAACCGGTCTTGCAAAACCCGCGGGACCGGGCCATTCGGTGGAACCCAACGAACGGCCACGTCATGATCCAGATCGAACGACTTGAAATCCCAGAAATATTACTCGTAAAGCCCGACAGGTTTCAGGACGAACGAGGATTGTTCTCGGAGACTTGGCGGCTTGATGTTCTTCAGAAATTTGGCGTCGCCAACCAATTCGTGCAGGATAACCACGCGTTCACAGTCGAGAAATACACGCTGCGCGGACTGCACTATCAGCGAGGAACGTCCGCCCAGGCGAAATTGATCCGGGTTTGCAACGGCGCGATATTCGACGTCGCGGTGGATCTAAGGTCGGGGTCGAATACGTACGGCCGGTGGGCTGGGGCAGAGCTGTCCAGAGAAAATGGGCTGCAACTCTATGTTCCCGAAGGCTTCGCGCACGGCTATGTCACCCTCACGCCCGATACCGATGTTCTCTATAAGGCTAGCAGCTATTACCACCCTGAAGCGGAAACCGGCTTGTTGTGGAACGATCCGACCGTGGGCATTGCGTGGCCGTTTCCCGTCGAGCAGGCGATCCTGAACACCCGTGATCTACGTTGGGCGACCCTCGGCGGGCAGTCGGAATAGGCGTGAGCCGCGTGCTGGCGAAATTGGCGTGAGGCGACAATGAGTGTAATGACGCGCGCGCAGCGGGCGTCAAGCGTGAAGGGTTGGTATGGTTGGGTCTAGCTCCGCATCAATGATCTTGCCGGTCATCATGTCAGGGGGTTCTGGAACCCGGTTATGGCCACTGTCTACCGCCGAACGGCCGAAACAGTTTCACCCCTTGTGCTCGGAGCTTTCGCTTCTTCAGGAAACCGGTCAGCGGGTCCACGACCCAGCGGCAGGCTTTCTTCCGCCGCTGGTCATCTGCAATCGCTGGCACGCCGAGGCGGTCCAAACAGAATTCAGTGCGGTGGGGTTGGCCCTCAGCGGGATCGTTTTGGAGCCGTTCGCTCGCAACACCGCGTCAGTGGCGGTCATTGCTGCGCAATGGGCGCTCGACCACGTTCCCGGCGCCCTGGTTCTCCTTTTGCCTGCGGATCATTTGATAGCGGACCCGGCGGGATTCAGGCTAACGGTCCTTAACGCACGATCCGCGGCCCGCGACCACATCGTGACCTTCGGCATCACCCCCACGCGGCCTGAGACTGGCTATGGATACGTCCAGGGGGCGGAGGCCCTTTATAATGGCGTGTTTTCGGTCAGACGCTTTGTGGAAAAGCCCAGCCTCGCGGTGGCGGAGAGATATCTGTCAGAGGGCGGATATTCCTGGAACGCGGGCATTTTCCTGTTCGCTCCCGAAGCCTTGCTCGGCGAGGCGTCTCGTTTCGCCCCCGCCATTCACTCCGCCGCGCTGGAATCGCTTGCAAAAGCCGAGCACCAGAACGGGTTTATCGCGCTCGACACAACCGCCTTTGAAGGCTGCCCCTCCGCATCCATTGACAGCGCAATTCTGGAGCATACCGAGATCGCCGCCGTATCCCCGTGTGAAGTGGGGTGGGCCGATGTCGGCTCATGGGCCGAGCTTTGGAGCCAGGGCCCGCGCGATGGCGAAGCTAATATGACGCACGGCGATGTGCTCGCGATCGAGACCAGCGGCTCACTGGTCTGGACTGACGGCCCGGACGTTAGCCTGCTGGGTGTCTCCGACCTGGTCGTCGTGGTTGCCGGAGGCCGGGTTCTGGTGGTCCCGAGGTCGAGGGCGCAGGACGTGAAGATGCTTGCAGAGGCGCGGCGCTGATTAAAGCGGCATACGCCGATCGGACCGTGACAGATAGCGCCGCCTTACCTAAGACAAAGCGAGTGTGAGGGAGTTCATGATGCGTTTCTGGAGGCGAAAGCCCGCCGAAGACGGCCCCGGCGACCTAGCACCGGCGGTTCGCCAACCGGTCCCGATCGCCTTGCCGACGGATTTTGACGAGGACCTCTATCTCAAAGCGAATCCGGATGTCGCTAGCGCCCTTGAGGCAGGGATAATATCGTCGGGCGCCCATCACTACAGTCTTCACGGGCATTCTGAACACCGCGCCTTGGTTCCAGGCGCGAAGCCTGGGGGAATTTCTCATTCGGCTTGGGTCAATTCACGGCGCGAAAAAATCTTGGCGAACCTCGATTTGCACGCAATACAGGGCGTCGAAATCGGCGCTTTGAACGCTCCCCTTGTTAGTCTTAACGAGGGCAATATTTTCTATGTCGACCATGTGACGACGGAGACCCTCAAGGAAAAATACCGCGATGACCCGAATGTGGATATTGATAAGATTGTGGAGGTCCATGGCGTATGGGGCGAGCAAAACCTCGCCCAATGCCTCGGCGAGGGTCGAACGGTAGACTATGTGGTCGCATCCCATGTGATCGAGCACTGCCCGGACCTGATCACGTGGCTAGCTGAGATCAAGACCATCCTGAAGTCTGGAGGGTCGCTGCGGTTGGCCATCCCCGACCGGCGATTCACCTTTGACTACCTCCGCTTTGAGACGCGAATCCACGACGTTCTTGATGCCTATCTTCGTAAGGCCCGCACGCCCCTACCGCGTCAGATCATCGAGTTTTTCAGCTACGCTCGGGTGGTCAATTCTTTCATAGCCTGGGAGGGGCGGCTGAACGTCGCTGAACTCCCGCGCATGGGATCTCCGAACGATGGGATGAACATCGCCCAAGACGCTCTTCTGAATGGCAATTATCACGACGTCCACTGCTGGGTATTCACGCCGCTATCGTTCGCCGAAGTCTGCATCGAGATGGCCAAGCTCGATCTGTTGGGTTTCGAGCTTGACTCCTTCTTAGATACATCGCGCAACGAAATCGAATTCTTCGTACAAATGACCGCCAGCGACGACAAGGACGCGATCATCTCAAGTTGGAGCCGGATGCGAGATACGTTGGAAGCCCCGGCGTGCCCTTGAGTGATGGGTTCCAGGCCGCTGTCACCACCGCAGGAGACCGACGTTGCCTGGGGCAGTTTCCGAACATGGGCATCATACCCGGCTGCAGTGATGTAGTTGGTGTACTCGGCTGAGGTAGAGCACCATGGGAGCCGCCGAGCCTCATGCCGCCAACGAAGGTGGTAGTGTGGCTTCGCTGCTTTCGGATCTGACTGACCTACCCCCTATTGTTCCCCACGCTGGGCTAGAGCAGATTCCGATCACCCCGCATCGTAGCCTGCGGCGGCGAAGTAGTTAGCGCACTCCGGAGGGGTGAAGGCGTCGAGGCTCTGGCCGATGACGGTCCAAAGCTCCTCGACGGTTCGGGCGGCGGCCTTTCGGAG
>JBBRPO010000068.1:0-16694 GCA_038227865.1 Caulobacterales bacterium | reverse complement strand
CTGTCGGCCTGGAAGGTTCGAATGCGCTCGTCGGCGTCGGCGGCGAGGTCGGTGGTGTCATAGTCGATGCTCATCAGCTTGGCGCGGTCATAGGCCGACACGTCCGTGCCCGCGGCCTCCCACGCGTCAGAGACCTGTTGGCGGTAGTTCAGCGTCGAGTTGAATGACGGCGAGTTGTTGTAGACTAGCTTGGCGTTGGGGATGACTTCGCGGATGCGGTCGACCATGCCGGCGATTTGTTCGATGTGCGGTTTTTCGGTCTCGATCCATAGCAGGTCGGCGCCGTTCTGCAGCGAGGTGATGCTGTCGAGCACGCAGCGATCGACGCCCGTGCCTTCGCGGAACTGATAGAGATTGCTGGGCAGACGCTTGGGCCGCATCAACTTGCCGTTGCGGCTGATGATCACATCCCCATTGTGGGCGTTCTCGGGGGTCAGCTCCTCACAATCGAGGAAGCTGTTGTACTGGTCGCCGATGTCGCCCGGCGCGTGGCTAACGGCGATCTGCTTGGTCAGGCCAGCGCCCAGGGAGTCGGTGCGGGTGACGATCACACCGTCCTCGACACCCAGCTCAAGGAAAGCGTAGCGGCAGGCGCGCACCTTGGCGAGAAAGTCGTCGTGCGGCACGGTGACCTTGCCGTCCTGGTGGCCGCACTGCTTTTCGTCGGACACCTGATTTTCGATCTGCAAGGCGCAGGCGCCGGCCTCGATCATCTTCTTGGCCAGCAGATAGGTGGCTTCGGCGTTGCCGAAACCGGCGTCGATATCGGCGATCACCGGCACGACATGGGTCTGATAGCCCTCGATGGCGGCCATCAGGGCCTTTTCCTTGGTAGCGTCCCCCGCGGCGCGGGCGGCGTCCGCCTCACGGAACATGCCGCCAAGCTCACGGGCGTCGGCCTGCCGCAGGAAGGTGTAGAGTTCTTCGATCAGGGCCGGGACAGTGGTCTTTTCATGCATCGACTGGTCCGGCAGCGGGCCGAACTCGGAGCGTAGTGCGGCGACCATCCAACCCGACAGATAGAGATATTTGCGATCAGTGGACCCGAAGTGCTTCTTGATCGAGATCATCTTCTGCTGGCCGATGAAGCCATGCCAGCAGCCCAGGGACTGGGTGTATTCCGACGGATCGGCGTCATAGGCGGCCATGTCCCGGCGCATGATCGCGGCGGTATAGCGGGCGATGTCGAGGCCGGTCTGGAATCGGTTCTGCAGACGCATGCGGGCCACGGCCTCGGCGCTGATTCCGTCCCACGGACCCTTCTTGCTTTTGATCAGTTGGCCGATGTTCGAGATATGATCTTGGTAGGACATTATTTTCTGTTTCGACCCGGAAATAGGAAAGTGAGAGAGTGATTCCTACGAGCGACCATGGCCGCGCGGAAACCCTCCACGCGGTTGAGGTGTCAGGCTTTACAAGCCAATCGTGTAATGTTGTAATATTTCGACAACCACGGGGTGTACCGACCGATGTCGAACGAACGCCGCCTATATATGGGGCCAAGCCTGCGACGGCTGCGTCGCGATCTTGGCCTGACCCAGGCCGACATGGCCGCCGATCTGGAGGTGTCCGCCTCCTATATCGCCCTGCTGGAGCGCAATCACCGCCCGCTGAGCGCCGAAATTCTGGTGCGGCTGGCCGAGACCTACAAGGTGGATGTGGCCGCACTGGCCGGGAAGGGCGGCTCCGACGATTCGGCCCGGCTTCAGGCGATTCTGAAAGACCCGATGTTCGCCGACATCGACCTTCCAGCGCTCGAAACCACCGATGTCGCGAGCAATTTTCCAGGCGTGATGGAAGCGATGCTGCGGCTCTATACCGCCTACCAGGAAGAACACTTGGCGCTGGCCGACCGCGGCGCGGAAACACATGTGGCGGGCGGCGGGCAGCGGGCGGACGCCGCCGACCCCGTCGCCGAGGCCCGGCGATTTCTCGCGGCGCGCCGCAACAGCTTCCCGACGCTCGATGACGCCGCCGAACGCCTCGCCCAAACCGTCGCCGGCCATGGCGGCCTTATCGACTACCTGAAGGAACACCACGGCTTCCGGGTGCGGCGCCTGCCGTCCAGCGTGCTGGTGGGATCGGCCCGGCGGCTGGACCGGCATCATCGCGAAATCCTGCTCGACGATTCCCTCGACACCGCGAGCCAGACGTTTCAGCTGGCCATCCAGCTGGCCTATCTGGACCTGCGCGGCGAGATTGACGCGGTGATCCGGGATGGGACGTTCGCCAGCGAGAGCGGCGAGCGCCTGGCTCATCGGGCCCTGGCCAGCTATGCGGCGGCGGCGGTGCTGATGCCCTATTCGGCCTTCGCCCGAGCCGCGGAAACACGGCGGTATGACGTGGAGGCCCTGGCGCGCCAGTTCAGCGCCAGCTTCGAGCAGACCGCACACCGGCTGACCACCTTGCAGAAGCCCGGCCAGGAACGGGTGCCGTTTTTCTTCATCCGCGTTGACGAGGCGGGGAACGTCTCCAAGCGTCTCGACGGCGCGGGCTTTCCCTTCGCGCTGCATGGCGGCGGCTGCCCATTGTGGTCGGTGCATCAGGCTTTTCGCACCCCTCGCCAGATCGTCACCCAGTGGCTGGAACTGCCAGACGGCCAAAGGTTCTTTTCCATCGCCCGCACGGTCACCGCCGGCGGTGGGGCTTTCGGCGCTCTGCGGGCCGAGCGCGCCATCGCCTTGGGCTGCGCCGCCGAACACGCCGGGCGTCTGATCTACACCCGGGACCGGCCCGGACCCGAGACCGCGACACCGATCGGGGTGACCTGCCGCCTGTGTCACCGCGCCGAATGTGTCGCCCGGTCGGCCCCGCCGATCGGCCGCCAGATACTGCCCGACGACATCCGCCGCACCAGCACTCCGTTCGGCTTCTCGGACAATTAGGGCTTCAAAGGCGCGCGCTTCCGTGCAGTAAAGCGCGCCTGCCCCACGCTAAGTCAAACCTTGAGAGCCCCGCAAACGAATGGACGTCAGCAATACCCTCGCCGTCGATGACACTCTGCACGCTTTCGTGGAGACGGAACTGTTGCCCGGGACCGGCCTGGAGGCGGCGGCTTTCTGGGCCTCCCTGGAGAGCATTCTGGCGGACTTCACACCGAAAAACGCCGACCTGCTGGGGCGACGCGACGACCTTCAATCCAAGATCGACGCCTGGTGGCTCGCCCGGCGCGGCAAGTCAGTCGACGTGGCCGAGCAGACGGCGTTCCTGAAAGAGATCGGCTATCTGGTTCTTGAGCCGGCCGACTTTCAAATCGAAACCAGCAACGTCGACCCGGAGATCGCCCAGGTGGCTGGGGCCCAGCTAGTGGTGCCGGTGTCGAACGGGCGCTATGCGCTGAACGCGGCGAATGCGCGGTGGGGCAGTCTTTATGACGCGCTCTATGGAACCGACGTCCTGGAGCCGCCGACCGGCAAGAAGGGTTATGACCCTGAGCGGGGTGGTCAGGTGATCGCCTTCGCCCGCGGCTTTCTCGACCGCGCCGCGCCCTTGGCCGCCGGCTCCCACGCCGGCGCGACCGGCTATGCGATTGTCGCTGGAGCCTTGGCGGTTGGCATGAAGAATGGCGCCGAGACCGCCCTGGCGACGCCGGGCCAGCTGGCCGGCTGGCGCGGAGAAGCGGTGACGCCCAGCGCCGTGCTGTTGCGCCACAACGGCCTGCATTTCGAGATCCAGATCGACCGCCAGCATTCGATCGGCAAGGACGATCCGGCCGGCGTCGCCGACGTGCTGGTCGAGGCTGCGCTGACCGCCATCCAAGACTGCGAAGACTCGGTCGCCGCGGTCGACGCCGAAGACAAGACTGGGGTCTATCGCAACTGGCTGGGCCTGATGCGCGGCGATCTGTCGGCCAGTTTCGCCAAGGGCGGCCGGACCGAAACCCGTCAGTTGGACGAAGACAAGCTCTACACCGCCCCGGACGGAAGCGATCTGACCCTGCGCGGCCGCAGCCTGATGCTGGTGCGCAACGTTGGCCATCACATGCTGACCGACATGGTTCGTTACGGCGGCAGGCCGGTGTTCGAAACCGTGATCGACGCGTTGATCACCGTCACCGCCGCCCTGCACGACCTGAAGGGGACGCGCCGCAACAGCCCGGCCGGCTCAGTCTATGTGGTCAAGCCGAAGATGCATGGCCCCGACGAGGTAGCCCTGGCGGTGCATCTGTTCGGCATGGTCGAGGACGCTCTGGGCTTGCCTCGGGATACGGTGAAGATCGGCATCATGGACGAAGAGCGCCGGACCAGCGCCAATCTGAAGGCCTGCATCCACGCCGCGCGTCATCGCGTGTTCTTCATCAACACCGGCTTCCTCGACCGCACCGGCGACGAGATCCACACCGCCATGGAAGCAGGCCCGATGATACGTAAGGACGCCATCAAGGGCGAGCCATGGCTAGCCGCCTATGAGAAGCGCAATGTCGAGATAGGCCTGGCCGCCGGTTTCCCCGGCCGCGCCCAGATCGGCAAGGGCATGTGGGCGGCGCCGGACATGATGAAGGCGATGCTGGCGACGAAGGTCGGCCACCCCAAGGCCGGCGCCAACACCGCCTGGGTGCCCTCACCCACCGCCGCGGTTCTGCACGCCCTGCACTATCACGATGTCGATGTGCGGGCGCTGCAGGCGTCGATGGGAACGACGGCCAAGACCGGAACCGATGAGCTGCTGACCCCGCCCCTGGCGCGCTCCAACTGGAACGCCGCTGACATTCAGCAGGAGTTGGACAACAACGCCCAGGGCATCCTGGGTTACGTCGTGCGCTGGATCGACCAGGGTATCGGCTGTTCGAAGGTGCCGGACATCCATGACGTCGGGCTGATGGAGGATCGCGCGACCCTGCGCATTTCCAGCCAGCACATCGCCAACTGGCTGCACCACGGAATCTGCACTCAGGGCCAGGTGCGCGAGACCTTCGCCAAGATGGCCAGGGTGGTCGACACTCAGAACGCCGATGACGCGCTATACCAGCCCATGAGCGCCGATCCGGCCGCCAGCATCGCTTATCAGGCGGCGCTGGAGCTGGTGTTCGAAGGCCGTGTCCAGCCGAACGGATATACCGAGCACATCCTGACCCGCCGCCGCCGCGAGCGGAAGGCGCAAACCGCCAGCTAGACGCTCGCCATTGTGGCGCCGCAGCATCAATTGCCGACGATCTTCAGATCGCTGAACGAGACGACTTGACGGTTCCAGTCGCTCAGCCTGGAACTGTTGCAATATCGTCTTAAATTTTCGGCGACGATCAGGGGACTAAGCATGCCATTCACGTCCTGGGCCAGCCTTGGCCTGCCTATCGCCGCGCTGGCCCTCGCCGCCTCGACGGCCAGGGCCGCCGACACGCCGGCCGACACTGGCGGCGTCGCGGAGATCACCGTCACCGCCCAGCACGAATCCCAGGACCTGCAGAAGGTGCCGCTGTCGATGACGGCGATCGGCGGCGAGAAGCTGGACGTGATCAAATCCAGCGGCGGAGACATCCGCGTGCTGTCGGCGCGCGTGCC
Organism: Caulobacterales bacterium; assembly: GCA_038227865.1. GTDB lineage: Bacteria > Pseudomonadota > Alphaproteobacteria > Caulobacterales > Caulobacteraceae > Acaudatibacter. The sequence goes on along the minus strand of JBBRPO010000068.1, from coordinate 11,196 downwards.
CAGCCTGTTGCTGGAATCGAGCTTCGGCCGCACGTTTCCGCGCCCCTATATCCGCGGCCTGGGCAATACCGACTTCGACCTCAACGCCTCGCAGCCGGTGTCGTTCGTCTATGACGACGTGGTTCTGGAGAACCCGATCCTGAAGGGCATACCGCTTTTCGACATCGACCAGGTAGAAGTCCTGCGCGGCCCGCAAGGCACGTTGTTTGGCCGCAACACGCCCGCCGGGGTGCTCAAGTTCGACTCGGTCAAGCCCAGCTTCACCGAGGGTGGTTATGGCCAGATTTCCGCCGGCTCGTTCGCGACGATCAACGCCGAGGGCGCCATCGGCGGGCCGATCGCCAGCACGCTGGCCGTCCGCTTCTCGGCCCTGATCCAGCACCGAGGCAATTGGATCGACAACAGTTTTACCGGCAAGAAGAACGCCACGGGCGGCTATGACGAGGTCGCCGCCCGCGCGCAGTTGCTGTGGCAGCCCAACGCCGGTTTCAGCGCCCTGCTCAATGTCCATCACTTGACCCTTAACGGCACGCCGCAGATCTTCCGCGCCAACATCATCAAGGCCGGGACCGACCAGTTCGTGACGGGATTCGACCGCGGGGTGATCGCTCAGGACGCTCAGCCCCGGTCCTTCCAGCATGTGGATGAAACCGGCGGCGTGCTGAAGATGACCAAGGACCTGGGCTTCGCGACCCTGACCTCGATCGGGTCCTATGAACAGGTTGGCACCCTGTCGCATGGCGACATCGACGGTGGCTTCGGCGCCAGTTTCGCCCCTCCCTATGGTCCGGGATTCATCCCTTTCCCATCGGAAAGCGCCGACGGGCTGCCCAAGCATCGCCAGCTGACCAACGAGGTGCGTTTGGCGGGCGACCAGGGCGCGTTTCATTATCAGGTCGGCGGCTATTTCTTTTATGAGAGCCTCGACATCGACAGTTTCGATTTCAACACCCTGGCCGGCGGAACACAGGACGGCTACGCCCAGCAGCACCAGCGCACCCGTGCCTGGGCGCTGTTCGGCACGGGGACCTACAAAGTCACCGAAAAGTTCAGCCTGATCGGCGGCCTGCGCTATTCGAACGACGACAAGCGCTTCGATGTCCATCGCTCGCAGTCGCCGTTCGGCGCGCCACCGCTGACCCTGGCGACCCACCCCAAAAGCGACAATGTCAGCTGGAACGTAAGCGCCCAGTACGCCGCCAGCAACGACCTCAACCTCTACGGCCGCGTCGCTACCGGCTACAGGGCTCCGTCGATTCAGGGCCGGGTTCTGTTTGGAGACACCCTTTCGGTGGCCGGCGCCGAGACCCTGACCTCCTATGAAGTCGGCCTGAAATCCTATCTGTTCGACCGCAAGCTGCGCGCCAACCTGTCCGCCTATGGCTACCGGGTCAGCAATCTGCAGGTGACGGCCGTGGGCGGCGGGGCCAACTTCAACCGGCTGCTGAACGCCAAGCACGCCAATGGCTACGGCGTAGAGGCGGACCTGGAAGCCAGGCCGGTCGAGCATATGGAGCTGACCGGCGGCTTCAGCTGGAACCATACCGAGATCGACGACCCCAACCTGGCCACCGCCCCCTGCGGCAGCGGCTGCACCGTGCTCGACCCGGCCGGCGCGCTGCCGGGAACCGTCAATATCGACGGCAACCCCCTGCCCAACGCGCCTGAGTTTATCGCCAACGCCACCGCCCGCTACGCCATCCCGTTCGGCGAAGGTGAGTTCTTCGCCTACACCGACTGGGCCTATCGCTCGAAGGTCAGTTTCTTTCTCTATCAGTCTAAGGAATACACCTCCGGCCATCTGCTCGAGGGCGGCCTGCGGCTGGGCTACGCCTACGAGGGCGGCAAGTGGGAAGTGGCCGGGTTCGCGCGTAACATCACCGACGCGCTGGCTCTGGAGGGCGGCATCGATTTCGACAACCTGACCGGCTTCGTCAACGAGCCGCGCACCTTTGGCGTTGAGGTCAAGGCGAAGTTCTAGGCGCCGGCACTTGTTCACGGAGGGCGGCCAAGAAAGGCGTATCCCATGGCCCCGATAGAGCGGATCGACAGCGGCGGAACGGCCACCAGCCGCGCCGTGGTGCGGATGCTGGGACGTCTGCTGGGCGATGTGATCCGCGAACTCCAGGGTCAGGCGACCTTCGAACAGATCGAGCAGATCCGCTCCCGGTCGGTGGGCGAGCACCGGCGGGGCGAGCCGGACCCGGGCCTGGGCGACGCGCTGAAGGGCCTGTCGCTGAGCGACATGCTGCTGTTGATCCGCGGCTTCGCGATCTTCTCCCAACTGGCCAATATCGCCGATGACTATCTGTTGCGGCGAGAGGCGCTGAGCGAGCCCAGCCCACTGGCCAAGCTGAAGATCGACCCCAACTCCGCCGCCGCTCGCCAGTTCCTGAACCAGGCGGCGGTCACGCCGGTGATCACCGCCCACCCCACCGAGGTTCGCCGCAAAAGCACGCTGGACCGCGAGACCGCCATCGCGGGCCTGCTCGACGTCACAGGCGCCGCCGGCCGGGCCACGCCCAGGGAGATCGAGACCGCGTTGAAGCGCGAGATCCGCATCCTGTGGCAGACGCGGATGCTGCGCTCGGAGCGGATCACCGTGGCCGATGAGATCGACAACGCCGTGTCGATCTTCGAACTGACCTTCCTGCCGGAAATCCCGGCGCTGAAGCGGCGGCTGGCGGCGCTGTTCGGGCTCGAAGGTCCCCTGCCCGCCTGTTTCCAGCTGGGATCCTGGGTCGGTGGCGATCGCGACGGCAACCCGTTCGTCGGGGCCGACACTCTGGAGCATGCCCTGAAAACGCAGGGCCGGGCGGTGATCGACTGGCTGCTGGAACAATTGCACGCCCTGGGGGCCGAGCTGTCGCTGTCGGACGAATTCGCCGTGGTCAGCGAAGCGCTGTCGGCCCTGGCGGCTTCCGGCCAGGACGCCAATCCGCACCGCTCGGACGAGCCCTATCGCCGGGTCCTGGTGGCCTGCTACGCCCGCCTGGCCGCGACGCGGACCGCGCTTCTGGGCGACGGCCCCACCCGGGCGCCACCGATCGTCGCCCCGGCCTACGCCGCTCCATCGGAGTTGGCGGCCGACCTGAAAGTGGTGGCCGAGTCGCTGAGCCAGAACAAGGCCGCCGACCTGGCTCAGGGCCGGCTGCTGGATGTACGCGAAGCGGTGGACAGTTTCGGTTTTCACCTGGCGGTGGTCGATCTGCGCCAGAATTCCGATGTGCATGAGCGCGCGGTCGCCGAGCTGCTGACCTCCGCCGGGGTGGTGGCCGACTATCTGGGGCTGTCGGAGAGCCGGCGGATCGCGGTGCTGGTGGCCGAGCTGGGCAATCCGCGCCTGCTGCGCTCGCCCTACCGCGACTACGGCGCCGAGACCGCGCGGGAACTGAAGATCGTCGACGCCGCCGCCCGGCTGCGTCGCCAGTTCGGTCCAGGCGCGATCGCCAACTATGTGATCTCCAAGGCCGCCAGCGTCTCGGACATGCTGGAGGTGGCGATCCTGCTGAAGGAAGCCGGCCTGTTCACGCCGGGCGAGGCGCCGGACTGCGCGCTGCGCATCGTGCCGCTGTTCGAAACCATCGACGACTTGCGGGCCAGCGCCAAGGTGATGAGCGACTGGTTCGACCTGGCGTTGGCGAGGGGCATCCTTGAGCGTCAGGGCCGGTTGCAGGAAGTGATGATCGGCTATTCCGACAGCAACAAGGACGGCGGCTATGTGACCTCCAACTGGGAGATCCGCACCGCCCTGAACGGCCTGCTGGCTCTGGGATCGGCGCGGGGGATCGACATGCGATTCTTCCACGGCCGCGGCGGCGCGGTCGGCCGGGGCGGCGGTTCCAGCTTCGAAGCCATCCAGGCTCAGCCGGCCGGCGCCGTGCGCCGGGGCATAAGGATCACTGAACAGGGCGAGGTGGTGTCGTCGAAATACGGCCATCCACTGGGCGGTCTGATCAGCCTGGAGACCATCGCCGCCGCCGCCCTGATGGCGGAAACCGCCCACGAGCCTGACGCCGCCGACGACGCCTTCGCCGAGGTGCTGGCCGCGATGAGCCAGGAGGCGTTCAGCGCCTATCGCGCCCTGGTCTATGAGACGCCCGGGTTCGAGGATTATTTTCGCCAGTCGACACCGTTGCGCGAGATCGCCGACCTGAAGATCGGCAGCCGCCCGGCCTCGCGCACAGCCTCCACCAAGATCGAGGACCTGCGGGCCATCCCCTGGGTGTTTTCCTGGTCGCAGTCGCGAGTGATGCTGCCTGGCTGGTTCGGCTTTGGATCGGCCACCGCCGGCGCCGGCGTGGCCCGGGTCGAGGCGCTGACCCGTCTGCACGCCGCCTCGCCATTCTTCCGCTCGGTGGTCTCCAACCTGGAGATGGTGCTGGCCAAATCGAGCCTGCCGATCGCCGCGCGCTATGCGGAACTGGTCGAGGACCAAACCCTGGCCGCGGCGATCTTCCCGCGCATCGAGGCCGAATGGCGCGCCAGCCGCGACGCGGTGCTGGCCATCACCCGCCAGAGCGCGCTGCTGGAAAATAACCCCCGCCTGGCCCAGTCTATCCGCCTGCGCCTGCCCTATATCGACCCGCTGAACGTGCTGCAGGTCGAACTGCTGCGCCGCCACCGCGCCGGCGAAGCCGACGAGGACGTCCGCCGGGGGATCCACATGTCGATCAACGGGGTGTCCGCAGGGTTGAGGAACAGCGGATAAGAGGGGTTGTCGCCGGCGTCCAACTTTCATTTGGATGGCCTCCAACTTTCAGATAGACGGGCCTGGACTTTCAATTGGCCGGACCGTCGGCTTGAATTGGACGGAGCCGTGCCATGTTTCCGAGGTTCGCCGCAGCGAGGATCGAACAAGCCCTGTCGGACACCCGCGTGGTGTTGCTTGCCGGCCCGCGTCAGGCCGGCAAGACAACTCTGGCCAGATCTCTCGCCGGGGAGGGCCGTCGCTATGAGACGCTCGACAACGCCACCACCCTGGCCGCCGCGACCGCCGACCCCACCGGCTTCGTCAGGAACCTCGGCCGCGCAATCATCGATGAAATCCAGCGCGTGCCCGAGCTTCTGCTGGCGATCAAGGAAAGTGTCGACAACGACCCCGCGCCGGGCCGGTTTCTGCTGACCGGCTCGGCCAACCTGATGACCCTGCCGCGTGTCGCCGACTCGCTAGCCGGGCGTATGGAGACGGTCAGGTTGCTGCCGCTGGCGCGGTCGGAGATCGTCTCTCCGGAACCGCCGGCGTTCCTCAAACGGGTTTTCAATGGCGAGGCCCCCGAAATCGGCCGGCTGATCATCGGCGAGGATCTCGTAGGCGCCGTGCTTTCCGGCGGTTATCCGGAAGCCCTGGCGCGCGAAAGCTGGGTCCGGCGTCAGGACTGGTATTTGGACTATGTGGAGGCCGTCGTGCGGCGCGACGTGCGCGACATCGCCGCCATCGACCAATTGGACCGGCTGCCGCGCCTGCTGCGCGTGCTGGCCGAACATTCGGGCCGACTGATGAATCATGCCGGGATCGGCGCGGCGATCGGCATCAACCATGTGACCACCCAGCGGTATGCGGCCATACTTGAGCAGCTGTTCCTGGTGCGCACCCTACCGCCCTGGCACGGCAACGCGCTCAAACGGCTGATCAAGACGCCGAAGCTGCATTTCCTGGACTCTGGCCTGCTGGCGGCGATGCGCGGCGTGACGCCCGAGTGGGTCGGCCGGGACCGCACGATGTTTGGACCGATCCTGGAGACCTTCGTATTTTCCGAGTTGCTGAAACTGGCCAGTTGGGCCGACGAACGCGTGAGCTTCAGCCACTACCGGGACAAGGACCAATATGAGGTCGACGTGGTGATGGAAGACCGCCTCGGCCGCATCGTGGGCATAGAGGTGAAGGCGTCGGCCACGGTCACCCCAGGTGACTTTCGCGGCCTGCGCCGCCTGGCCGAGGCCGTCGGCGAACGGTTCGCCTTCGGTATCGTGCTGCATGACCACGATCGCGCCACACCATTCGGCGACCGCCTGTGGGCCGCGCCCCTGTCCTGTCTTTGGTGACAAGCGGTGTAGTGTGACAAGGCGCGACGCGCGGATATCTGGGCCAAGGAGAATGCTTTGACTCGCGACGGGACAACGACGCTGGATCGGCGGGGATTGATGCGGGCGTCCCTGGCCTTTGGTGGGCTGGGGCTGAGCGGTCTGGCCGGCTGCGCCACGGCGCGGGGTGGAGCGGTGGCTTCGCTGGCGCCAAACGACCGGCCCCTCCCCTCGTTCGCGCCGGTTCGGGCCAGCGCCGATCGGTTGTTCGACATCACCGTCTGTTTGCGGCCGTTCCGGGCGGCGGGGCCTCGGCTGGACACCGAGATGCTGGGCGACACGCTGGTGGTGCACAACTATGGGCATGGCGGCAGCGGCTGGTCGCTGTCGTGGGGGTCCGGGACCTTGGCGGTGGCCAAGGCGATGGCGAACAGCCCGCGCGAAGTGGCGGTGGTCGGCTGCGGCGCCCTGGGCCTGACCTCGGCGATCCTGGCCCAGCAGGCGGGGGCCAAGGTGACCATCTATGCCCGTGACCAGCTGCCCCAGACCCGCTCGTCGCGCGCCACCGGCAGTTGGACGCCCGATTCCCGAATCGCCCTGACCGACGCGGCGGGCCCGGCGTTCGGGGCGCTGTGGGAAACCATGGCCCGGACCTCGTTCAAGCGATATCGGCAGTATCTGGGCCTGCCGGGGACGCCGGTGGAGTGGGTCGATCGCTACAACCTGTCGGACGAGGACCCCGAAGCCGCCCGTGCCAAATGCCGTGCGCTGAACACCCTGGGTTTCGCCGACTATGAGGATCGGATCAGCGACCTGACGCCGCGCACTGAGACCCTGAGCCCCGGCGCGACGCCGTTCCCCACCGCCCATGTGTCGCGATCGTCGACCCTGATGTTCAACATCGCCGACTATGGCCATACGCTGATGAGCGATTTCCTGACCGCCGGCGGCCGGTTCGAGCGCGCCGAGTTTCACGGCCCCGCCGACCTGACCACGCTGAAGGAAAAAGTGGTGATCAACTGCCCCGGCTACGGCGCCCGGGCGCTGTGGAAGGATGAGAGCATCACGCCGGTGCGCGGCCAGATCGGCTGGCTGGTCCCGCAGCCGGAGCTGACCTATGGGCTTTTTTATCGTGATGTCAGCATACTCCCAAGGCGCGACGGGGTGATGGTGCAGGCGATCGAGGGCGGCGACCTGAAGGGCTACAATAACGACAACGAAACCCCCGATCGTGCCGAATCCGAGAAAGCCGTGGCCATCATCGCCGAGCTGAATTCAAGGATGCGGCGGGCGTAGAACCGCTGGACGTTCACTGGGCGGCTCTCGGGAGGTACGTGGTAGGTGGGTGGTAGGTTCCTGGGAGAATCATGGGCGCTAGATGGGCGCTGGTTGGGAGATTCTCGGGAGCGGGTTGGTAGGTGGCGGGGAGCTGGGAATCCAGATTTTCGGAGCCGTTCGCCCCCCGACACTTCTTCAAGCCGTTGACTTTATTGTATTTCATTTCGACGACGGGCCGGTCGAAATGATGCGGATGGGCGCATTGCTCGCGAGATCGACGGGGAGCGGCTCTTTGAGGGCGGGCATGGGAGGAGTCTGGCGCCTGGACGAATATTGAACCAACCCAAACCATAGCATCAAATTATGCAATTTGCAATAGTGGGGCGATCTCGGTTCAGGTGAGACCCAGGAACCGTCCAAGCGCCTCGCTCACGGCCCGCAGTTCATCGGGACCAAGACGGCCGACAACCGCGCCGATCCGCGCGCGCGGAACGGTGACCGCCTTATCGACCATGACCTGCGACGGGAGGCGCAACGCATTTTCCGGGTAGGATTAACGTCGATGCGCACCAATGGCGCTGCGATCAGCGCGCTGGTGAGAGGCAGAACGGTGACCGAGGGGATGGCGATCGTCACCATCCGCTGTTGAGCAGCTGCGGCGAGAACGAGGAACTGGCGGCGGCCATCCGCCTCAAAGGCCAAACACTCCCGCTCGGCCAAAATGGTAGCGGACGAGTTCACGGAGCAATTCCGCCGGCTGCACCCGCGCCTCTCCGGCGAACGGGTGGAGTCGGCCTTCAACGGGGACTCCACTCTGAGTGATGGTTTCGGCCTTGACCGTTGGCAATCCGGGCTATGGTAGCCGTCTGTAAGAAAGCTATACACGAAGAGGCAAGATCGTCTTCCTCTCACCAAGCCCTTCTTGGGGGCTAGCGACATGTAGGTGTTGCGGATGGCTTCCTTTCAGTCAGGACCCCGCGTTGAATGTCCATGACACGTGAAAAAAGCTAGCGCCGTTTGAGTGCCCATATCAGGACCGCGTCGCCAAAAGATGGGCTGCGACGCAGGGGGTTCCGCATTGTCTGTACCGGAAATGTTCCATACAAGGCGGTATGCCTGACAATTCACTTTTCTCGATTCTCCACATAAGCGACTTTCACTTCTCCAAGAAGAAAAAACGCGAGCAGGAGATTGTCGTTGATGCGCTTGTCGTCGATCTGCAGCGTCTCTGTATCGGTCACAGAAAGCCGGATCTGGTTGTATTCACGGGCGATTTGGTTCAAGCGGCCGGTGTCGATCTCCACGAGGACGCGTATGACTTTCTAATCGATAGGGTGTCCAAAGCGTCAGGGTGTAGCGACGAGCGCATTTTCATTGTCCCCGGCAACCACGATCTTTCATGGTCCGGACTTGAGAAGTTCACCGAAGAGACCAAAACGTGGCGTGAACTTCTCGGCAAGCCAGATGAGATAGACAGGATGAACGAACTCTATGAAAAGGGAACGTTCGACGATGCTATATCGGCTAAATTCGCAAACTACCTTGACCTTGAGCGTTATCTGCAGGGCGACGACCGACATAGCCGACGTCGCCTATCGACTAGCTTCGCCACCGTTGACCACATTGTGGCGCTGAACGTCGATCTAGTGGTCATTAATACCGCAGCCCTCTCGGCTGGTGGACACAAGAGTTTTGACGGGGACCAACGAAAGCTCGCCGTGCCCGAATATGCGGTGATGGAGTGCGTTAAGGTGCTGACGCCCGATTCACTGCGGATATTTGCGACGCACCACCCGTTTGAAATGCTTAGTGAGCAGAGCGCACGTCACCTTGAAAGTGAAATTACTCGGCAAGCACACATCCATTTATTCGGTCACATGCATGATCCTCAACCGAGGAAAATTGTTGGGCTAAAGGGGGAAGTTCTATCAAATCAGGCGGGTGCTATATTTACTTCTCGAAAGGAATATTATGATGGCTACGCGCTGATAACTATGGACCGGTCCAATGGACACGTGGAAACATTATTGCGCTCCTATTTTAAGGATCGTAGCGAATTTGACGAGGCTATCGATATCATTGAAGCTGGCCGCTGGTGGTCGTCCCAACAGGCAAGAGATCACTTCCGCAAGATTGCCGCTCCGGTAGATGACAAGGCGTTTCGCGCCCATTTGGCAGGCCCCGCCCTTGCGGCCTTACGTGCACGCGAGTGTTCAGTTGGCGGTGAAGGCGATCTGAATAGCCGCTTCGTAGCTCCGCCGTTGAGGCGGACATTTATAAGGGAGGTGTTGGGGGACGAGGGGAAGATAGAAATTGAGACACCCGTTTCATTCACTGAGATCGTAGCGGGTGACGCCAATCTGATCCTATATGCGAAGGCCGAATACGGCCGCACGACCCTCTTGCGCGAAGCGCGGCGCCAATTTTTGGTTGAGGCGTCCGAAACACGATTTCCACGCCTTCCAGTCCTGATCGATTTCGATGACGTAGCCTCAAATACCGATAACCTACTCCGGAAGGTGCGTGGCGGCGCAGAAGCCGCGCCAGCGAGCAACGACATAGAGTCGTTGTTAAAGCTTGGGCATGCTTGCGTTCTCGTTGACGACGTACAGTTCGATGACGCGATGCGGATGCGGATATTGCGCGCCTTCGTGGAACGATTTCCCAAGGCTCGATACATATTATCAAGTCCGCAATCATCAGCAACGAAACTGGGTGCCTACGTCGATCCAGAAATGCCCGTTCGTTTTGAATTTGTTGAAGTACAGGAATTTAGACGAAATGATATGCGACAACTTCTAAAAAAGGAAGCGCGCTGTACAGACGTTGAAGAATGGTTAGATCGACTACAAGAAGAATTTCGCGAGATAAACTTGCCGTTTACGGCAGCCAATGGAACAATCTTAATCGAAATTCTTTCGGAAAAATATGATTTTACGCCAATCAATCGTGCCGTTCTTATGGAGCAATTTGTAGATTCTACGCTGCGCAAAGCGGCTATCGAGCAAAGCAGGCGCGATATATTTGACTATACCAATAAGACAGACCTTCTATCACATCTTGCCTCCTGGATGGCTCGTAATGATGAATACGTTAATACGAGAGAATCTATTCGGGCAGAAATGAAGGCATACGTAGATTCTCGTGGCCTCAATGTGGGGCTTGATGAACTCTTGGTGGAATTCCTAGCGGCACGTATATTTGTCACAAAATCCGAGGGTGGCATTAGTTTTAGATATCGAAGTGTGCTCGAATATTTTATAGCACTTCGCATGACAACCGATAAAAATTTCAGAGATTGGGTACTAGAAGATGATCGTTATCTAAGATACGTGAATGAGATACAATATTACGCTGGGAAATTAAGGAACGACGCCTCGCTTGTGGATCTAATAGGAGATCGACATCAAAATATACTTTCGTCGGCGCTAGGTGAAATTGGCGATATTGACCTTACCCAACTGGAGAGGACCTACCTCCCACCCGATAAAGGTGGAGACGATGTAGACATTTTGGCGCGCGAATTCGCTAGCCCTCCGCTTTCACAGGAAGAGAAGGATGCAGAGTTAGAAGCTGAGCTACCGGCGGACGCTGAGGATCGGCAGGAAGTCTTCCGCCCAAAGATGGACGCATCTAGCGAACGAGTTACGCTATCTTTACTCCTCTACTCTGGTTTAGTCAAGAATATGGAACTCATTACTGATAGCGATAAGCGCCGTCACCTCGCCCGCATTTGGCGGGGATGGGCGATCCGTATTTACCCACCCCCCTTTGAGGCGTGCAATCAGGCTGTGACGACGGCGAGGATGGTGTGGAACCTGTTGACGCCGGGCTTGAGGCGGGCGGTGTCGATGACGGTGCGTATGTCCGCCTCGCCCTTTGCGGCCCACATGG
>JBBRPO010000067.1:0-16715 GCA_038227865.1 Caulobacterales bacterium | reverse complement strand
TCGCCCGCATCGCCGATATCCCTCAGCACCGGCTGGCCGAGCTGCTCCCATGGAACTGGCAACCCGCAACCTCAAACATGCCGCTCGCTCAGGCCGCCTGAGCCGATCAAAAAAATCCGCGGCCTTCACCGGATGCGTACAAATCAACCACCGACCTTCCGACGACGCTAGCGGGCGATCAGCCGTTTCCGCAGGATGAAAACCTGTAGAAATTCACGTCGGTTCATGCCTCAGTCCACAACCTCTTCAGTCAGGAGCGACACCTCGTCAGCCACGAAATCTACAAGCAGAAACGCTCCGCCGCGGTGGCCGAGTGGCGGCAGTCCTGGCCTGAACGCTCCTTGGGTTTGGGCTCACTTCGCCTTGACTGAAACAACTTGCCGTTAGACTGACAGCACTGACTCGAAGCATGCCGCCAAGGCGACGTGAGGGGGCGATCTATCGGGCGGCCGCCTTGGTTTCGATCGCGCGAACCCCGCTTAGGATGCCGACCATTGCATAGTTGCCCTCATGGCAGGCGTATTCGAATATCTGCTGCTCGAGCCTATTAAGGCTCATTTCGGCGCGCCAGGGCCGGCTGTAATAGGATCCATCCTCGACTTCGAATTCGTAGAGAATCTGATCTTTCGACTTGCGGGTGAAGCGTTCCGTCAGCCTTCCAGCGGGCGTCAGGAAAAGCGGCCCGGCACGGCCCTGCTCGGCGTTCACGTTGACCGTCTCCACCACCAGAGTGTCGCCTTCCCACCAGCCTGTGGAGTCGCCAAGCCAGCGCCGTAGAACAGCCGGCCCGTGACCAGCTTGAGCGGCGGCTTTGCCGGCGAAGAGCGGGACGATGCGCGCGTCGTGGATCATTTCGACGACGATCGCGACCGCGCCTGGCGTCTGCACGATCTGATAGTTGGAATTGTAGATGTTGTTGAGCATGCCCGGCCCGCCCGAGCCGCGCGACGAGATCAGGCAGCGGTCCCAGGGCTCAAGAGATTCCGGATTGGCCGGCGTGTCGGCTAGGCGGGCGAAGTCGTTGGCCTTGCGCACCAGCGCCTTACCGGCGTCCGACAGGGGCAGCTGGCCGTCGGCCGGGTCGACGATCCAAGAGCGGCGGAACTCGCCTTTTATCTGACCAAAGCTGCGCCCCGGATCCATCCAGAACGTGTTGTAGCCACCCGGATCGCCCACGGGCGGGGCACCGGCCGACGGGTCAGAGTTCTTCGCGTCGCTGTCCAAGCGGCGAACCATCGGATCGGCCTTGGCGAGCGCCTCGGCCTCGGCGGCAGACATGGAGAGCTTCGTGCCCGGCGCGCGCGTCAACTTGGTGACCGAGGCGTTGCTCCACACACCGCTGAGATCGGGATGACCGCCAGCCGTGCTGGTCGGCGGGTCTTTGGCAAGCGCGGACGCGGTTAAAACCGCCGAGGCCAGCGCCACAACGATGGTTAGAAAGAATTCTCTCACGCCGCGCCTCATCGATGATCCTGCGCCTTTGAGTGATCTTGGAAACCGGCCGTGTCAGCCAAAGTAGCCAGCGGCCAGCGCTAAGTCACTGGTCCCGGTGCAAACCAAGTCCACGAACCCCCATCGCTATTTCGACAGATCGTGGGAGAAATCAATTGCAAGATTCTACTGCGTTCTTTTCTTGAGCCTTTCTCTCCGCCCGCCAGACCCAAAGACCCTGATGCTCGCCAAGTTGGGGGACCCACCGACGCCAAATATTGGTCTATTTGACGTCCGCGAGGATAAGTCTAAGGAACGCCGCGTCAGACCATTTCTCGCTGACGTCGCGGTTCCGAGCCGCCGCGCGCCTTTCGGACCTCGGCGCCTTTTCGGCCTGGCGCACGATCGTGAGCTGGCGTGAAGGAATGACATAGAGGCGCTGATTGCCCGCGCCTGCGGCCATGTAGATATCGGCGGGCAACCCTCCCGTCGTTTCGGCCGAGGCCGGACCGCCACCGCTGTTGATCAAACCAGGCCTGCCAGGCAACCACCATGAAACGCCATACCCTGGGTTGGGAGCTGAACTGACGAAAAGCTGCGAGAGAACATCCTGATCGATGATCGCCTTTCCATTGACGACGCCCTTGTGGTACACGAATTCGCCGACCATTGCCCAATCATGGGCGGTCAAGGCTGCCCCCGACGGCATCGTGGGGTCGCCCTCACTCGTGCGCGCCCAACGCGCCGGCTTGACGCCGATGGGATCAAAGATCCGGGTCTGCAAATAGACCAAAGGATCGGCCGGCTTGCCATTTGCCGTCAGCTTGCGCTTCATTAGCGCGCCAAAAACCTGAAAGGCTGCGGGCCCATATTCGAACGTCGTTCCCGCTTCATGCTTCATGGGTTGGGCGATGGCCACCGAGTAGGGCGGGGGTGCGCCAGTCTCCGACGGGTCTAAGCCGCTGTTGAGGGACAGGAGTTGGCGGATCGTGATTTTGGCTTTGGCCGGATCATCGCGCCATTCGGTTATCGTTTCTGCCGCTCGCTCGTCCAGCGATAGAAACCCATCCTGGACTGCTGCAGCAGCCATAAGCCCGGTGAAGCTCTTTGTGCCCGACGCGAGAACGTGCGCCTGGTCGGCTTCCCCGCCGTTGGAATAAACTTCGCAGACCACCTTGCCGGATTTTAGAACCAGAAAACTGACGCCATCGGCCTGGGTATTGTAATTCGCGGCACGCACGCATTCAGGTGGCTCTGCATTCGCAGTCCCCGCTAACAATCCAGCGAAGATTGTCAGCGCTATCATCGCGTTCAATTTGCGCTCCATTCCTGCACCACCGAGCAATGAAAAATGTATCGACCGAACGGTCGGTAGGATATGTATAGTCCAGGTGTCAAGGCGAGCGCGTTATGGGAGGCGATCCGCAAAATTCACTCACAAAATGATCTGACGTCACGAAGGCGAAACCAACGAAAGTAAGGCGAATTGATGCGCACTCGAAAGTTCATTTTCTGCCGCAACTTCGGTCCGCTTTTGCTTGCCGCTAGTATTCTCGCCGCCTGCGCCTCGGGGGCTTTGCCAAAACCCCCAGCACCTGGGGCTCAATCACCACGCGCATTAGGTCCACCAGTTGCTCCGACGCCTGGATTTCATGACCTGACGCTTCATGACCAGGGGCTGGACCGGACAGCCAAAGTCTATGTCCCGCCCGGATTAGCTCCCAATTCTGCGGCGGCGGTGATTTTCTGCCTTGGAAACAGCCGCGCTGATACTTGCGTCCCGCAGGGCCGCTGGACTGAGATCGCGGACCGTGAGGGAGTGATCTTGGTTGGTATAGGCGGCGCCGGCGGCTGGAATGAAGGGTCTGGGCGCGGACAGTCTTTTGCTTCCGGAATTGACGACGTCGCCTTCATGCGACGGCTTCTAGACTCGGTCATCGTTGCCTATCCAGTGGATAGGCAGCGCGTTTATGCCACTGGCTTTTCATTGAGTGGCGGAATGGTTCTGCGCATGGCGGTCGAGATGGGCGACAGGTTCGCAGCTGTTGCATCGCATTCCAGCGCGTATTGGATGGGCCAACACAAACTCGCCGCGCCGACCAATGTTTTGTACATTGTCGGAGATAGCGATGAAAACAACCCAATGGCTGGCGGAGGTATCAACACTCCCAAACGGCCTGTGTCGGAGACAATCGACGCTTGGCGCTTCAATTTGGGTCTGGCGGCCATGACGCCTAAGGTTGTTGCCGAAGACGGAGTGACCCGGTCAACGTTCGGGCCTGCAAGAAACGGTATCGAGTTCGAGTACATTCTCGTCAAAGGTCTTGGTCACACTTGGGCCGGCGGGCCCCTTGCGATGGAACGGCAGAAGGGAGTCACCTTCAATGCAACAGACGCCATCTGGAGGTTCTTCGAGAGCCACCGACTTGCACAATGAACTGGCAACTCATCGGCTGAGCCGCCTCAGATAACTTGGCTTGGCCAATTGCGAGGCTCGCCACGAGATTGTGTGTGGCCCGAAGACGAGTACCGTCAGCTAGAGTCGAGAGTCTTTGTTGGACACCGGAATAGTCAAACGCTCCTGCCAGGTCGCTCAAACATTGTAACGTGCCCACGACCTTCCCCTGTCTTGATCTCTCGTTTGAGTGAAAGCCGTCTCCTAAGGGGACTGACTGAAGAAGAGCGGCTTCAGCGAAGCGCAAGTCTTAGGCCTGCGCCTTTTCAAGACCGGCGTTTTTCCCAGTGCATAGCGGGGGTAATGATCATCCAAATCGTTCACGGAACAACTGCTTCGATGAATTTCGGACCCCGCTGTGCCATGGCGGCAGCGAAGGCTTTCTCGAATTCTTCGGCAGTCTCGCAACGGACGGCGGGCAGGCCCATGCCCTTGGCGAGATGCACCCAGTCGATGTTGGGATCGCCGAGGCCAAGGAGCTTGACCGCCTGCGGACCGGCCTCGCCCGCGCCAGTGCGGGTCATCTCAATGTTGAGGATGCGGTAGCTGTTGTTGGCGAAGACCACGACGCAGACGTCGAGGTTCTCGCGCGCCAGCGTCCAAAGCGCCTGGACAGTGTACATAGCCGAGCCGTCACCGCTCAGCGCAAGCACCTTACGGTCGGGCTTGGCCACGGCCGCGCCTACCGCCAGCGGGACGCCTATGCCGATCGCGCCTCCGGTAATCGACAGCACCTCGTGCGGCCGGGCGGTCGCAGTGGCTGCGGCCACCCCGGCGCCTGAAGTCACCGAGTCGTCGCAGATAATGGCGCCCGCCGGCATGTGCCGGGCGATCGAGGCTCCGATGGTGTGGGAAGTTTGCTTCCCGGTCGGCGCCCAATCCGGTAAGGCGAGCGTCTGGCGGGGGCCTTGCTTCGGCGCGCCGAGGGCGTCGGCCAGCGCGGCGAGACCTGCCACCGAATCCTCGCTGCGTCCCACCAGCGTCAGGGTCTTGCAGCCGTCCGGCAGCAGCACGCTCGGCCGATTAGGATAGGCGAAGAAGGCCACTGGCTGGGTGGTACCCGCGTAGACCATCAGGTCCGTGCCTTCCAAATCCTGCAGGGCCAGCTCGCCGAAATACTGCATGCGGACAGGGTCAAAAGCGCCGGCGCCGCGGCGTTGGCGGGCAACGAACGTGTCGGTCATCACCTGCACGCCCATCAGGCTTAGCCGGGCTGCTTGCTCCAGCGCCTCAGCGCGGCAGGCCTGGCCGCCGAGCAGCACCACGGATTTCATTGCCGCGCGAATTGCGCGCGCCGCGGTCTCGACCGCTTCGCCGGACGGCGCCGGACGAACGGACTTCCGGGCGATCACCGGCTGGGTCGAGGTCTCAAGCCACGCACTGTCCGCCGGCAGGATCAAACTTGCCGGACCGCCTGGCGGGCCATAGCTGGCGGCCACCGCCTCGGCGGCGAGACCGGCCACCGCGTCAGGACTGTCGGCCGACTTCAGCCAAATGGAATTGGGGGCGGCGAGCGCCATGATATCTGAGTTGAGCGGGGCGTCATGTTGCCGGTGGTAGGTGGCATGGTCGCCAATGATGTTGACGATCGGGGTGAACGCACGCCGCGCATTGTGCAGGTTGGCGATACCGTTGCCGTAGCCCGGGCCCAGGTGGAGCAGCGTGCAAGCGGGCTTGTCGGCGATGCGGCCGTAGCCATCTGCGGCGCCGGTCGCCACGCCCTCGAACAAGCAGAGCACCGGGCGCATCTGCGGCTTGCGGTCGAGAGCGGCGACGAATTGCATCTCGCTTGTGCCGGGGTTGGCGAAACAAGCGGTGACCTCGTTGGCCACCAGGGTGGCAAGCAAGGCATCAGCACCGTTCATGTCAAAACACCATCAATATCACGCTTCCAGCGCGTTGAGGACGCTCGCCGGGGTCGTGGAGATTTACCGGACGCGACGGCCAAATGTTGCTTGGCGGTGACCGACCGGTAGGTCATGCACCATTTTTTGCACCCGCGTCCAGTGGGCTGTTGGAATTAGCTTTTGGTCCCTTCAGTGCTCTTCATTGCGTTGTGCAGTACAGATAGATCGCCAAGTTGACCGGCGTTCGGTCCAGCCCGTTGCGACGCCCGCGATTACCGACCGGTAGGTCATCATTTCGATTGACGCCGCTTCTCGTTGCGGCTTTCATGTACGCGGAAAGCGGGCTCGCCGACCCATTCTGCCGAGCAGAGCGCAGTCGGTCCATCTTCCGCAATGTGTTGGACTCCGGAGGCAGCGACACAAAGTGTGCGAGCTAGATACATCAGCCAACATGGTGGCGGGCAAAAAGCCTAGATGCTGGCAGGCTTCAGAAGGAACAGCCAAGTGAACGCACGGGTCTGGCGAATGGGGGCTGTTCTG
Organism: Caulobacterales bacterium; assembly: GCA_038227865.1. Classification (GTDB taxonomy): domain Bacteria; phylum Pseudomonadota; class Alphaproteobacteria; order Caulobacterales; family Caulobacteraceae; genus Acaudatibacter. Next base: position 10,442 of record JBBRPO010000067.1, on the reverse strand, counting down.
GCCGCCGCAAGTGTATTGATGGGATGCGCGGTTGACGCTCCTTCGAGCGCCACGGCCGCCTCACCGACGCTCGCCATAGGTGCGAAGCGGCCGAACGTCATTGTTATCCTCGCTGATGACCTCGGCTATGCTGATATTTCGGCGTACGGCATCAAGCGCATCAACACGCCGAACATCGACCGGATTGGCAACGAGGGTGTGAAGTTTACGGACGGTTACGCAACAGCGCCAGTTTGCAGTCCGTCTCGAGCCGGTCTCCAGACCGGGCGATATCAGGAGCGCTTTGGTTTTGAATATAACAACGGCCCAGCGGCCCGCGACGCCGAACAGCACCTTGGCCTACCGGCAGGCGAGATCACTGTCGCCGACGCGATGCGCAAGCAAGGTTACCACACTGGGATCGTCGGAAAGTGGCATCTTGGATCAAATAGGGAATTCTATCCGACCAACCGCGGGTACGACGAATTTGTCGGCATCCTGACAGGTGCAACCAGCTATATGAATTCGGATTTGCCGGGAGTTAAGACCTTCGCTTACAACGACAACGTGGACGGTGGAAACGCGGGCCGTCGCGGACAGTACAATCAAGTATTTGAAGGGCCAAACCGCACGGTCGTTCAAAATGAAAACGAATATCTTACTGATTATTTCGCAGCAAGAGGTTCGGAATACGTCCGCCGTAACGCTCAGTCCGGAAAGCCCTACTTCCTATACATGGCCTTCAACGCTCCGCACGCGCCACTGATGGTCACACAGAAGTACTATGACCGCTTCCCGCAAATCAAATCCGAGCAGATGCGCGTCTACGCCGCCATGATTTCGGCGCTCGACGACGGCGTCGGCCAGATCTTGAAAGCGGTCGATGAAAGCGGCCAGGCCGACAACACGATCATTTACTTCTTATCAGACAATGGCTGCGCGGCTTACCAGCCCGGGGTTTGCAGTTGCGAACCTCTGCGAGGCGGGAAGCTCACACATTACGAAGGTGGCGTCCGCGTTCCCTTCATGATGCGCTGGCCCGCGCGGCTAAAAGGCGGGGCGATCTATCGCAACGCCGTTTCGACGATGGACATCTTCCCGACTGTAGTTACCGCGGCAGGCGGCAGCCTTGCCGCCGACCGCCCTTATGACGGCGTCGATATCGTGCCCTATGTCACGGGAAAAAACCCGGGAATGCCGCACGATCTCCTCATGTGGCGGCGTCAACCCCTTGTTTCCATTCGCAAAGGTGACTGGAAACTTTGGAAGTCGGTTGACCCGAGCTACGGGACCTACACCCTGTTGTTCAACTTGAAGACAGATCTCAACGAGTCGACCAATCTAGCGGAGCAGCGGCCGGAGAAGGTCAAAGAACTGGAGACAGCTATCGCGCAGTGGTCGAAGGATCTCCACGACCCCCTGTGGCCGTCGAAGCCGGGGATCACCTACGACGTCTGCGGCACGCCGTTCAAAGTACCGATCTGAGGTGTCACCGTCTTGGCCGAAACGGGGAGGCGGCCGTCCTGCCTGTTGTTTCGGAATCTATCGCGCTCGATCTGCCAAAGACGGCCCGCCAGCAGCGGCCCCCCTTTTCTGGCGCCACGTGACCTCCCCCCTGGCGGCGGCTTCGCATGAGGCCGCCGCCGATTTTTCGTTTCAAATTGCGGTCAGGCCGCCATCGACGAACAGGGCGCAACCAACGATGAAAGACGCTTCTACCGAAGGAACGAAGGAAACAGCCGTCGCAATCTTATGTGGGTCTGACACTATCGGCAGAGATGTCCAATGCCAGCCAGTATGGACCCCTGTTCTGGCCCACGTTGCCGCTTCAACCTTCGTGGCTTGCGGGGAACGGGATCCGAACTTGGCAGGGTCAAAATGCATCGCCGACGAGATCGTCGGCCCCCGCTTCTCCACAATGTCGATGACGGAGCTCGCCATAATCCTGGCCCGACCCGACCAGGTTCAGTCGATCGCACGTGGCTTTATGGACATGCCCTGAGCGGATCCGAACCATCGAATGACAAACGTCAGGAGGCACCCAATGAACGGCCGACACGTACCACTCCGGACCGCTGCTCTATGCGCTCTCGCCATACTAGCGGCCGCTCTGACCGCAAAGTCCGCCTTGGCGGATGAGGCCAACTGCATGGTCGAAGATGTGGCTCCAGCCGATGTGCCCGCCAAACTGGAAGCACTCGCCGGCCGGCCGACGGTCCGCTACTTCCCGTCGGAGCCGAAGGGGGTTGTTTACCTGTTTCACGGGACGGGCGGGTCTGAGTCCTTCGCGACCCGGCTGCATTCGCGGCGAGTGCTCGCGAAGCTGATCGCGGCTGGGTACGGCTTTATCTCCGCTCCGTCCCTTGACCGCACAAATGTCGTTCGCTGGGATACAAGCACGGCCAATCCGGTGACCAACGCCGACATCGCCTATATGCTATCGCTGCATAAAACACTGATCGCTAGGGGTGAAATCACCGCCCTCACGCCCGTCTTCACCATGGGCATGTCGAACGGCGGCGCGTTTGCAAACCTCTACGCCGCCGCGGCCAAGGCTGAGGGTATGCCGGTAGTCGCTGTAGCAGACTATATGGGGACCTTTCCTTCGTCGATGCGTGAGGCCCTCCCGGATCCGCACAGCGCACCACCCACCCTCTTGCTGCTGTCAAAGAACGATGGCCTGGTCAGCGCTGAGCGAACATCTACAGCGGCCTCAGAATTGGTGCGGGCCGGCGCTGCGATCGAAGTCCACGTAAGTCAGGAACGCAGGTTGTGCGCAGCAAGCTTCGCGCTCGTGGCGAATCTCTCCGAGGCGCAGCGGGACCAACTTGTCGAGTCGACCCTGCCGCAAGCAGGAGTCATAGACTCGAAAGGCGCGCGTCTGCTCTATCTAGATCATCCTGTGATCACCCGGGAGGACATGGCAGCGTTGGCCACGAAGCTGCCAACCGGTAAGCAGGAAAAGGCGATCATGGACGAGATCCTGATCGCTTGGGCCGGCCATATGATGCGGTCGGACTACGCCCAGCGGCAGGTCGAGTTCTTCGATGCCGCGCTTGGCCGGCGGCGATAGGTTGAAGAACTCCGTGCCCATGCGTAGGCGCGACTTCATAACGGCGTCCGGCGCCATTGCGGTCAATCTTGCTGATGTGCAACAAAGCGCCGCGCGGACTGGATGGCGTCCAGGACCGGTCACACACATCCTCCCGGCCGCGTCGGACAACGGGTTGCAGATCAAGGCTTCGCTGCACAGCGCACCCATTCACTCCCCAACCCTTACAGTCCGGAGCGCAGGACGCCGGGCGCGGCAGACGGTCGGCACCCCAACCTCTGGCGACGGCCGCTATTGGCGATTCGACGTCCCAGACCTGACCGCTGACCGACCCTACAGACTCCAGATCAACAGCCCCGGCGCCGGACAGACAGATCCCTGGACAATTCGCACGCTTCCAGCACCCGGGTCCACGCCGCAGAGTTTTCGCCTGTTGACCTACACCTGCGCGGGAGGCGATGAGGCCTCGGGTGCCGGAGCGCGGCGCTCATTCAACCCGATCCAAGTCCGACAGGCGCTTCTGGAGCGGGCGCTGTCATTCCGTCCAGACGCGGTGATCGCCAACGGCGACCATGTCTATTGGGATCAGGAAACCGCCTTCAGTCGTCCCACCGGAGCGGCGATTCGAGAATACTACCGCAACAAGACCGGACTGTTTGACCTAGGCGTTGCGGCTGCATCGCAGGCCAATACTGATGTCCTTTCCAAGGTCGGTGACGCACAGATCGCCGAGCTCTACGGCGTGGCTTTCAGAAGCACCCCGATGTGGTTCGTTCGGGACGATCACGACTACTTTGACAACGATCAAGTAATTGATGGAGTCCCGACCTTTCCTCCGACGCCTTTCCGCAAAGCTCTTACCGACCAACTGCAGGCGATGTTCTGGCCGGATCTGCTGGGAGCGGTCCCACCAGGGCCATCTGGCACGGGTAGCTTCGGGTCTCTGCGCTGGGGCAGACTTTTCGAGGCACTTCTCTATGACTGTCGCGGCTACCTGAGCTTAACAAGTGGCGGCTTCGTTCCGGACGAGATCGAGCAATGGATTGTCGAGCGCACTCGCGATCCACACGTCACCCATGTGATGCAGACACCCTCGACGCCCTGGGGTTGGACCGCCGGGAAGTGGGGTGAATGGTATCCGGATGTCAGTGGTGCGGACGGACGGCTGACCGTCAATATCCCGAAGCCCGGTTGGCGGCCTGGTTGGTTGGAGCAACACCAGCGATTGCTGGCGGTAGCCGGCAGTCGAGGCAGGCCGAGTCTGGTGATGTCAGGAGACCTCCACGCGGTTGGCAGCGGCCGCCTCTTGCGAAGCGGTGACGTCACACCTGCGAGCCCTGTCTACGTTGTACTTTCCGGGCCGATCGGGACGGATGACCTGTCGTTCCCGTCCGCCGCCCGAGCCCAGCCCCCTGCCCATCCTGCCGGAGTCGTCGTTTCCGATCTGCTGTCGCCGCGCGAAAAGAACGGGTTCACGATTGTCGACGCTACGAAGCGGGGGTTGCGGGTGCGACAGTTCATGTGGCGCGCGCCGGATTCAGTCGAAGCAATCGCCAGCCTCGAGCCTGCGGTCGACCTTTTCATTCCCACTGACCGACATGCCGCGGTCGTTGAACTCTGAACGGACACGTAACTATGTTCTTCTCAGGCATCCGCCTCACGACGATAGTTTTGATCAGCGTTTCACTCGCCTCATGTTCGCGGCTGAGCGCCCTGACGCACTGCGATCCCCACCCGCCGGCGATCGCTCGTACGGAAAGGGACGCGGACCTCATTCCCATCTTGGGCGGCATTGTGGAGATCGGCGACAACGCCAGCCAGGCCGACGAGGGACCAGCGTTCCGATATTCGGCCAAGCCGTTCTTGATGGATCGGACGCCGGTAACCGTGGCCCAGTTCGCTCACTTCGCTGCGGAGACCGGCTATGTCACCGATGCCGAGCGCTTGGGCGAAGCCGGAGTTTTCGATCATGACAGCGACCGTTGGGCGCCGGTTCGCGGGGCCACATGGAAGCTACCGCAGGGACCAGGCCATGCATTGGCCGAGAGCGATCATCCGGTGACCCAAGTGAGCTGGCGTGACGCGACGGCATTCTGCGGAGCATACGGCTCACGTTTGCCAACCGAGTTCGAGTGGGAGCGCGCCGCCCACCTTGGGCAGACACCGGACGGTCACGTCTTCCGAGCCGGCGAACCCATTCTTTGGTCGAACCAACGGATCATCAATATCTGGCAGGGGTATTTCCCAATCTATGACTCCGGGGCGGACGGCTATAAATCGACCTCGCCCGTCGGCGCATTTGGAGCCGCTCCATCGGGCCTCACCGATATGGCTGGGAATGTCTGGGAATGGACGGACTCATGGTATCAGCCATATGGCGCTCAGAACTGGAAACCGAACGACAAATCGGAGCGCGTTCAGCGCGGCGGATCGTTTCTGTGCGATCCCGGCTTCTGCTCCGGATTTCGCGCTACAGCGCGCTCTCATTCAACCCCAGACACCTCGCTGATGCATGTCGGGTTTCGATGCGTGACTGATCCGGACCAGGCCCCTGGGATCGCAGGACGCGTCCGGTCTTCAACGAGGGTGGCGGCCGTTGCCGCAGGCGCACGTAAGGTTAGCCCCTCGTCGTGACGTCTTTCCGGAGCCCATTGAGAGCGAGCGATATTTTTGCTGGCCGGCTGACGTTACAGATCATAGACTAACTTACCGGCCGGTAGGTGTGTGCGCGCTAGTTAAAGGCGCGGGCTTTGTTGGTGGAGGAATCGCAGGATGATGACCAGGTCGATAACACTGGCAGTTCTCGCCGTGTGTGCCGTGGTGGCGGGGGCCGCAACCACGGCCGTTGGTCTGCCTCCCGAGACCGAGCGGCCCAACATTGTGTTTATTCTCGCGGACGATCTCGGCTACGGGGACCTCGGGATACAGGGCGACAAGCAAGCCGTTACACCAAATATCGATGCCCTCTCCGCGCATGGTGTTCGCCTTACTAACTACTATGCAAATCACCCGGTCTGCTCGCCCAGCCGGGCGGCGCTGCTGACTGGTGAATACCAACACCGCATGGGTTTTGAATACAATTCGGGTTCGCCGAACAATACGTCGCCTATATTTGGCCTCCCGCCAACGGCGACCACCATTGCTCAACGGCTTAAGGCGGCCGGCTACGCTACCGGGATGTTCGGAAAGTGGCATGTCGGTTTCCAGCCAGACCGGGTCCCGACGGCCAAAGGCTTCGATGTCTTCTATGGCTTCCTGAGCGGGGCGCATGCCTACACTCCGCACAGCGAACGCGCCCGTAGGGATGCCACGCAGCCCGGCTCGAACCGCTGGGGCGGCGGCGAAAGCATGCTGCGCGGAACGACGCCCGAGCGCATGCCGGACCACACCACCGAAGCCTTCGCAAGCGAAGCGATCAATTTCATCGATCAGAACAAACAGCGACCGTTCTTCGTATATCTGCCCTTCAATGCCGTCCATGCGCCGCTGGACACAACGAAGGCATACTACGACCGCTTTCCTGAGATCAAAAATGAGAACCGCCGCGTACACCTTGCACAGCTGGCGGCGATCGACGACGCCATCGGCCGGGTGGTTGCTAAGCTACAAAAGGACGGCTTGATGGAAAAAACCATCGTCGTTTTTGCGAGCGACAATGGGGGTCCGACCCAAGAGACCACGTCCTCGAACGCTCCACTGAACGGTGTCAAGGGGCTGGTGCTTTAGGGCGGCATCCGCGTTCCTGCGATCGTCACGTGGCAGGGGCACCTGCCCCAGGGCAAGGTTATCACCACCATGGCGATGAGCTTCGATCTCACCGCGACCGCCCTGAAGGCCGCCGGAGCGATGCCAAAGAGTGGTCTTGACGGAGTGGATCTCATGCCGTTTCTGACCGGCGCGAAAATGGGTGACGCGCACAAGGCACTTTTTTGGCGTTCCGGCGTGCAGGGGGCTGTGCGGGATGGGCAATGGAAGCTAGTGCGAAATGGCGAGACGCTGCACCTGTTCGATCTAAGCGCGGACATCGGCGAGCGCAGAGATCTTGCGAGCGCCCAGCCTGGGCGGGTCAAGGCGCTCAACGCTGAATGGGAGGCCTGGAGCGCGCAGATGCAGAAGCCGCTATGGGTGCGTAACGAGCTCTCGGGCGGAGATCAACAACCAGACCGCCGGCTCCACGACATCATTGAGGGAATGATCCGTGGCGAAAAGGTCCAAGTGCCAACGGTGGACTGAGCGCGCGCCGGAGGGAGCAAACATGGGACCTTCGAGACGCGAAATGATAGGCGCGGCCACTATCGCAACATGCCCGGCGCTCGCATCCGCCGCGCCGGCGGCGTTCACCGTCGCTGACCTGGATGGGGATCTTCGACGCTACGTCGGTTTTGGCGCTCATAACACCGGGGGGGCCGGCGACCTCGCCACGGGCGACTGGATTTTCCAACGGCTGAAGGACTTCGGATATCAGGTCGCTCGCTTGGCGATTGAGGTGCCATTCTTTGATGCAAAAGAAAGCGTCCTGGAACTGAACCACGACAAGCTTGGAGTCCTGCCGCAATATCCGGTGACTCCGACTTCTGCCAACGGCTTGCGGCTCCGGCTTGCCCTTCGCCGCGACGGGCGCGACGACGCTTCACTCAACGGCTGCATTGCAGTGCTGCCGCTACCGCTGGCGAGGCACTCTTCGATTACTGCCCCCGCGGTACAGGCGGCCTTTGTCGCGGCGGCGCGCGCCGGCGCGAGCGCGATCGTTGCGATCACCGACGGGCCGACCGGCGAAGCCATTGCCTTGAATTCACCGACGCGATCAATTTTCGGCGGGATTCCGGCAGTTTTGCTCGGCTCTAAGACGGCAGCGCCTTTGATCGAAGCAGCGACGAACGGCCAGGAAGCTCGCCTGCTAGTGACCGGCTCCGGTGGACTGCGACCTGCCTATAACGTCGTCGGGCGGCGTCCCGGGCGCGGGCGCTCGGTCGTGGTGACGACCCCGCTAAGCGGTTGGGGACTGTGCGCGGGCGAGCGGGGCGGCGGCGTTGCGACTTTTTTGGCGTTTGCTGAATGGTTGCCGAAGGCCTACCCCAACGCGGATTTGGTGTTCGCCGGAATGGTGGGGCACGAGTTCGAAAATGTTGGCAGTAGGCTCTTTCTAAAGGTCGCCGCACCTGAGCCGCGTATGGTCCGGCTGTGGATGCACTTCGGATCGGGCTTTGCGACCCGGGATTGGCACGAACGTGGGCCAGGCGTTCTGTCGCCGCTGCCCAGCGCCGATCCACAGCGCTTTCTGCTGGGCCCACCTGATTTCCTCCCCGTTCTAATGAAAACAATGGTCGGACTGCCCGGGTTCGAGGTTCCTTACCTAGCTACAGTCGAAGGTGGCGCCGGGGAAGCACGCGGCATCCTCGAAGCTGGCTATACCCAACTGATCGCCAACTTCGGAGGGCACCGTTTCCACCACGTCGCCACCGACGACCTGAGGACGACCTCTGGCTTGTTGATAGCCCCCGCAGCCAATGGTTTGCGAATAGCCGTGGATCAGATTCTTAGCCGCCCTGTCTGAGGCTACGGCTTGTGAGCGGGACGAGTATATGTCGCCCAACTTGCAAGCCTCGCTGCGCGTGACAGTCAGGCCGGAGAATTGACGTACCGTGCCAGGACCGATCCAAAGAACCAGCTTGCCGATGACAGAGTGTCACGTTTCAAATCATGGAACATGAGGGCGGGCCGCGTTGCGCGATCAACAAACAGCGCCGAGTCCGTTCCGAACACGACGATCCGCACATGTGTCCAGCGTCCAGGTGCAAGATCAGCATAGCTTTCGTAGGTGCCCGGCGCCTCGGATCGTAGCTGGTGCAGGCACGAACCTCTGGGGGGACGGGTTGCATAATCGAGCTTGTCCGGCATCCGCAACAAATGTACGGTACTTACCGATCGGTCGGTTAGATAGCGATGGTCTTAAAGTCCCGTTCGATACTGCATTGGTGGAACTTGGCTGCGATTGATTTCGCTTCTGGAAGCGGATGTCGGAGCTTTCAGTCAGCCTCTCAGATTCACAGTGAGGCCTCACATGAGTGCGGACGAGCCAATTAACATTGCCATCATCGGGGGCGGGCCAGGCGGCTTGATGGCCGCTTACCTGCTGCAAAAGGCGAGCCTGGATTACAAAATCACGCTCTTTGAACGCTCGAACCGGCTCGGCGGCAAGGTTATGACCGCCCAGTTTCCGTTCCTGCCCAACATCACCTACGAGGCCGGCGCCGCTGAATTCTACGACTACAGTGGCTTTGGCCCCGACCCACTTCGTGAACTGGTCGCCGAACTCGGACTGTCAGTTTCGCGCATGACCGGCGGCGGGGCGATCTTTCGAGACCGGATCATCCACTGCCCTGGCGATCTTTTGGAAGTTTTCGGGGAGCGGACTTGGAACGCGATTCGAGCGTTCAGCAATGAAGCCAAGGAATTGATCAGTCCTAGCGAATACTACGACGCCGATTCTCGTGCAGACAACGAGCGGGAGACCTCAAAGGTAAGTTTCCACGAGTTCCTGCAGCGAATCCCCGACGAGGCTGCGCGGGATTATATCGGGATGATGACCCATAGCGACTTGGCGTGCGAACCGCACCAGACCAACGCCAGTTACGGTCTTCAGAACTACCTAATGAATGAGCCGGGCTATATGGAGCTCTACTCGATCAATGGGGGCAATGAGCGGTTGATCCAGGAGCTCGCCAAGCGGCTGGCCATCGACGTAGCGCTTGGGGCGCACGTGACCCAAGTCAAACGCGCGGCCGAAGGCGGCTACCGCATCACCTATGTGGCCGAGGGCGACGCCGAGGCCGAGACGTTCGACTATGTGGTTGTAGCGCTTCCGAACGACGCTATCCCGTCCATTCATTGGGCCGGCGAGCGGCTGGCGATGGCTATGGGCGATCATCATCGGTTCTATGACCATCCCGCCCACTACTTGCGGGTCACAATGCTCTTTGACGAACCGTTCTGGCGCAGTTTGATGAGCGGGGCCTACTTCATGATCGAGGCATTCGGCGGGTGCTGTCTCTACGACGAGAGCGCGCGTTTCGATGTCGGCGGCCAAGGCGTCTTGGGCTGGCTGATCGCGGGCGAGGCGGCGCTGCGCCTCGGAAACATGGGCGACGCCGATCTCGTCGCACATGTGGTGGCCGCCCTGCCGCAGATTCTTCGCCGGCAGGACGCGCGGCTGCTGGAGGCCCGGGTCCATCGTTGGGCCGGCGCCGTCAACGCCCTGCCGGCGGGATACCCAGCGCGCGAGCCGGATTCCCGCCATCGGCCCGATTCGGCCGGCCATCCTGGCCTTTTCGTGATGGGGGACTACTTGTTCGATTCGACCATCAATGGTGTGCTCGATTCAGCTGTAACTGTTGTGGACTTCATCCTTGAG
>JBBRPO010000066.1:0-16808 GCA_038227865.1 Caulobacterales bacterium | reverse complement strand
TTACACTATCGATTTGCACAATATTCCGCAACTGCCCCCCAGTGTGAAGAAGTGGGCGTTCCGGCTCCTGATGACCGATCCCGAGGGCTCGGGCATAGATTGCGACGCACTCGCCGATCTGCGCCGGGATAACGATCTAGCGGCACGTGAGGGGCTCGCCCTGGGTCTCGATCGCTTCAATCCACACGGCGCGTCCCGCGTCGTGCTCGAATGGTTCGAGGCCGAGCGCGAGGAACCTGTGAGGGAGCTCCTTCTCGAGCACATGGCCACTAGGTCGGCCAATCCGGATTATGCATCGACGGTCGTAGAAGCATTCCACAGCGCTGCGGTCGGCGGACCGGTTCGTGGGCGCCTGCTCGCTGCGGCGCAGGGAACGCCGGTCTACAAGGAGTTGCAGCGCCGCGTCGCGGTTGAGGCTATAGTCAAAGCCGGCATGAGCAGGGATCTCTTGGGAGGGGATTTTGTGATGGGAAACAAGGTCAGCATTGGCAGCGACAACAACGGGTTCGCATCGGGCGGAAAGCAAAGCGCCCAGAACATGGTCGCGGGCAATATGATCGGAAGCGCGAACGGAGCCGTTCAAAGCCTTAGCAACGAAAGGCAGGCTGACAAGGAACTGCTCCAAGCCATCCTCGCGGTGCTGAGAGAGAACAAGGGGTTTAAAGACGGCGCCGCCGACGCCGTCGCGGACGCAGTCAAGGAGGTGGCGAAAGAACCGAGCCCAAAGAATAAGCGGAGTCTCTTCGGTGCTTTGAAGGCTCTGGTTTCGGGTGCCGATCTCGCAGCTGAACTCGTCGAGCACGTCGACAAACTTGCGGACACGGTGACGGCACTCTTTTAATAGACCGTGATGGCGCGCGCGGTCAGAGAGAGCACGCCGTTAGACCTCACTGCCTGCTTGGGCCATCTGGTCGCCACCACGTTAGCCAGCCTTGAGCGCGCCTCGGCCGTCAACTGCGAAGCCGATAGGCGGCGCGCGGCAATCTTGAGCGTCGCGTCGAAGACAAACGGATCGCCCAACACAGTTTCGAGGTTGATCGTGTCGACGACGACCTCGACCTGACCGCTGACAAGGCTCGTGTCACGGACAATCATGCGATGAAGGTCGTCGAGTGCGATGGCCGATGGCTCGATACCAAGTTCCCTGGCGATGAGAAAATGCAGTTGGAACAGGAAGCAGTCTTGCGTCCAATGGGTGACAAGAAGCTTGCCTCCATCGCGCAGGCTGCCGATGAGTTTCGCCAGCGTCGTGGAGGGATCTTTGAAGTAGTGCGCGCTTTGACGCACATTAATCACGTCGAACTGTCGATCCGCAGCAAATTCTTCGATGTTGCAACGCGCGGGCAAGAAACTGTTAGCCGGCTCGCAAGCGAGGCCGTCTACGACCTCGGGGTCGACGCCAATGACGTTGAACCTGAGTTGGTCCTCTGCCAGTTGCGACAGGATCCGAGAAAGGGAAACCCCGTCGCCAATGCCGACGTCTAGCCATTCGTGAACACCGGTCTGAAGAGATGCGGCCACGCCCGCGCAGATAATGTCCCGCTCAGATTTCGGACCAAGCGCAGTCTTCAACGTCGCGAGGCTGGCGGCGATCGTCAAGGCGTCTCGGGAACGTGAATGGTTTGCAGGGAAACGATCGCCATGACGGCTCGCTCGAGCGCCTCGGCACCGGCGGCGTCCAACGCCTGCACGGGCAATGCAAGTTCCGTCAGCACGGCCTTAATTTCCCGATCGATGCGTTCGCGAAATAGGGCGTCCTCGTGCGTGGCTCGCGATATTTTGAAAGCGTCGCTCATTTCGAGAAAGACAACCAGCTGAAGGCGCGGTGCCATCGCCTTGACGACCTCTTCGTAGACGTCCGAAAGCGGGCGAGGGGTAATGCCAAGTGTTCGCACGTAAGCGAGCATGTCCACTAGGCAACGGTCCAGCACCACGACGCCTTCCGGCGCTTCGCGCTCGCGAACGAGGTGTTCCCGGACTACCGCAGCGACCGCCCTGTCGTCCGCCTTGTCGCCCATAACAAAGCCTTGGGCTTTCAGCGTGGCACCCAGCCCCGCGAGCAACGAGACGCGCAGGCCTCGGCCTTCAAGCCTGCCCTTGAGGTGCAAGCAAAAAGTAGACTTTCCCACCCCTTGGGCCCCGGTCACGGCGATAAACGTTCTACGTTGCGTTGCCAACTTGCCCTCTTGTTATCAGTCTAAGGGGGCCTCGGCTCCTGCGCAATTCCAATTAGATTTCCGAGTTCCCGCTTTCGTCAGGTCACGGTGGGAAGGATCGTCAAAGGTCCGCTACCCGTCAGGTGCCAATGTCCGGATTGGCGTTGAGCTTTCCCGCCTAGACCAAGAAAGCCGGATCTGGGGCGGACGGAGCGGCCCAAAGGCGTGTCATTCGTACCGAATAGTTTCCGGTTGGCGATGGGGCCGCAATCGCTATGTCGAACGGGAAGTCCACGGCCTGCGGGTAGAGCTTGTTGGCTCGGGAAATGCACTCCCCAGCCCACAAATCACCCGGAATGCCAGCGGCACAGGCATAGCCGGCAAGGACCGACTGAGAGATCGCCTGGAATGCTACCGAATCCGTGCCCTGTGCCCATGTGAGTGCAACCAGATTGGATCGTGCCCCGGGACGTGGTGTAACAGCGACGGAGTAGTCACCGCGATCTCCGGCAAGGCCGGGCCGGTCAGGCTGTCATGATTGGCAGTCCAACGATGGGATCATGACTCAGGGGCGCGACGGATTCCAGCGTCATGTAGCGCGCCCGTTGAACGGCCCATTCGTCGTTCTGCTCCAGGAGGATCGCGCCGACGAGGCGGACGATGGCCGCTTCGTTGGGAAAGATACCCACGACCTCGGTGCGACGTTTGATTTCGCCGTTGAGGCGCTCCAGGGAGTTGGTGGAGTGCAGCTTCGTGCGGTGAGCGGCCGGGAACGACATGTAGGCCAGCACGTCGGTCTCGGCCTCATCAAGGAAGCCGGCGAGCCTGGGCAGCTTGGGCCTCAGCTGATCGGATACTCTGCGCCATTGGGCCTTTGCCGCCTCGGCGTCGTCCTGGGCGAAGGCCGTGCCGATGAACGCGCTAACCATCGCCCGTCCACTCTTGCCGGCGTGGGCCATGACGTTCCTCATGAAGTGGACGCGGCAACGCTGCCAGGTGCAGTTCATGACTTTGGAGACGGAGGCTTTGATGCCTTCGTGGCCATCGGAGATAACCAGTTTGACGCCGCGCAGGCCACGACGAGCCAGGCCTCTGAGGAACCCGGTCCAGAACACCTCGGCCTCCGAAGGGCCTACCGCGACGCCCAGGACCTCGCGGCGGCCGTCGGCGTTGACGCCCACCGCCACGATGACGGCCACGGAGACGATACGCCCGGCTTGGCGGACCTTCACGTAGGTCGCGTCGATCCAAAGATAGGGCCAGTCGCCCTCGATCGGGCGGTCGAGGAAGGCTTTCACCCGCACGTCGATCTCCTCGCAGAGCCGAGAGACCTGACTCTTGGAAATTCCGCTCATGCCCATGGCCTTGACCAGGTCGTCCACCGAGCGGGTCGAGATCCCCTGGATGTAGGCTTCCTGGATCACTGCCGTCAGCGCTTTCTCCGCCAGCCGCCGGGGCTCCAGGAAACCAGGGAAGTAGCTGCCCTTGCGCAGCTTGGGGATGCGCAGCTCCACCGTGCCGGCCCGGGTCTCCCAGTCCCGGTCGCGGTAGCCGTTGCGCTGCGCCAGCCGCTCGAGGCTCTTCTCACCGTGCGCGGCCCCCGTCAGACCGCCCACCTCTAGCTCCATCAGCCGCTCAGCGGCAAAGCCGATCATCTCGCGCAAAATATCCGCGTCGGCGCTCTTCTCCATCAGCCCGCGCAGGGCCATCATCTCTTCGGTCATCTTCGGTCCTTGGTTCAGGTTGCGTCTGCAAACCCGACCCTACCGAAGATCGTTGGTGACCACCGCTACGCCGCTCGCTCGCTACAGCGCCATGTGGATAGGCGCGCGTCGCGAGCAGCTTCGCTACCGCCAGAAGCTACACCACCCCATGGGGCACAACCACCAGATTAGTGAGAGCCCCCGTCGCAAAGTCTAACTCAAACAGGTGAGCAGGTGTGCCGATAATAGCGGGGACCGCGACCAAGTAAGTTCCCTGCGATAGCTTTGGTGCACTAGTGACCACGCTTTTCCCAGAGGTCGCTGCGGCGTAGTGAGCGCCCCGGTGTTTCTCAAATGCAGCTAGGAAACCCGCTTCGCCGGGTGTCGAAGAATCTTCATCAGCGATGACGGCATGCGCCAACCGCTCGAGTCGCGGCCCATTTCCTGTTCCTGCGAACACGATGCAGTTTGCCCACGAGAATACTTTCGTGACGATTTGCGGTGCTAACAATCCTAGAGGATCGACGCGCAAGGTGTCTGCGGCGATAAGGGCTCGGTCGCCGTTCACGTGAGCAAAGATCGCTGTCATCGGTATTCAAAGCCTTTCGACGTTGTGGTCAATATCACGCCGAAGTTTTGGGTAGCAACGAAGGCGCGTTCGCCGACCCGATTCTGCCCCGTTTGGACGCCCAGAACTAAGCCATTGACGCCTCAAGAATGTCCTCATACAGGCCGTCTTCGAACTCCCCGCTTGGCACACCTTGGCCCTTCACCTTGAATGCCGCCCCGCCGCGGCATGGAGGTCGCCGAGGGCCGGAACGAGGAACTGTTTCCCGCTGCTCGCGCCCTCCCCGCTCTTGTGTTGGCGGACCCCTGAATGGGGCCTTAAATCCAGGCGCTAAGAGCCGGATATCATCGGCCAGTCTGAGGAGACGTCGAAGGGCTACGACATCATCGTTCGTGACAGCACAGTCGTGGACGGCACGCGGCTGCCTAAGTATCGGGCCGATATCGGCATCCGGGATGGCCGGGCTTACACGGCGTGACCTCGGTAGTGGTGCCGGCAACTGAGGCTCCACGATCGGGGCGAGCTCCCAGCCTACCAGCAGCTATACCCCCCGTCGGCGACAACGATGGCTCCCGTCATCAGGCTGGCGGCGTCGGAGGCCCGGAAGGCGGCGACACAGGCCACCTCTTCCGGTTCGCCCAGACGGCCCTGGGGCGTGCCGTCGATCCAGCGCCGGTACATCTCGCTGGTCGGGTCGGCGAAGGCGTTGATCGGCGTGCGGATATAGGTCGGCGCGACCGCGTTGACCCGAACCCCGCGCGGCGCCCACTCGGCGGCCAGGGATTTGGTCAGCTGGTGCACCGCCGCCTTGGAGGCGTTGTAGTAGCTCTGGCCCTGGGGGCGGTTGACGATCAGGCCGCTCATCGAGCCAATGTTGACGATGGCTCCCGAGCCCCGGTTCAGCATGTGACGGCCGAAGGCGCGAGCGCACCAGAACGAGCCGTTGAGATTGACGTCAAGCACGTTCAGCCAATGCTCGTCGGCGACAGTCTCGGCTGGCGTTTCGCTGCGGGCGATGCCGGCGTTGTTGACCAGGATGTCGATGCGCCCGGCGCGGGCGGCGAGATCGTCGGCCACCTGGGTGACGCGGGCAGGATCGGTTACATCCATGATCACGCCATCGGTGTGGTGACCCCTTGAGGTCATGAGGCTGATGGCGGCATCGATGGGATCTTGGCTCAAGTCGGCGATGGTGACCCGGGCCCCCGCCTCGGCGAGGGCTTCGACGATGGAAAGTCCGATGCCGCTGGCCCCGCCGGTGACCAGGGCGATGCGACCGTCAACCCGCAGTCTGTCGAGATACATGGTCGTCCCTCCCCTTAGACGGTGGATATATAGCGCTCGGCCGGCATGACCGGGTCGCGGACCGGCCGTCCGGCTTCCAGTTGATAGACCTGCCGCGTTTCAGCGTCGTACTCCGGCCACGACAACGCGCCCGACTTGGCGAAATCCACCCAGATCTTGTGGACCCGGTCGGCCAGCGGCTGGGGCGGGCTTTCGCCGACAAATCCCCCGGGACCGTCGCAGCAGTCCAGGGTGTTGAAGACAAAAGGGATTTCCAGGGCGTGACAGGCGCCGAGGCGACCGCCGAAAGCCGGCGAGCGCCACTCGAACTCATAGACATGCGTGCGGCCCTTGTGGGCGGCGGCGAAGGCGCGGGCCGGCAGGCGGAACACCAGGTCGTGCAGGGCGTGGGTCAGGGCCTCGCCCGGCTTGCGCGCCTTGCCCATGCCGTAGGCCTTGAGGATGGCCCAGGCCCGAGGCTCCGAGCCGCGGAGGATGAACCAAGCCATCAGGCTAGGAATCTTGTCCAAGGCCCGGGTGGGGACGAAATAGAGGTTCATCTCCTCGGCGTTGGCGCCGATCAGCACCTCGACTTCGGAGCCCGCGCCCTGGGCCAGGGCCAACAGAGGATGCACGGGCAGGACATCGTCGCCATGCACCGGCAGGAATTTGCTGAGACCAAACGCGGGGTCGCGCCTTTCGGCATTGCGGAGATCGATGCGGTTGGTGGGTTGCTGCACCTTTTCCACCGCTTCCAGGCATTCTTGAACGGTGCGGGCGAGAAAACCCGCGACATTGGGCGTGGTGTTGAGGATCTTGGCGATCCTGCGCGTCAACCGCTGCGCCACGGCGATGGGTCGGACCATCGATCCGTGCCCGCTCTGAATGATCGCCCGGTGAAACAGGCCCTTGGCCAGGGGCGAGGCCAGCAGGTCAGCCACCGCCATGGCCCCGGCCGACTCGCCAAATGCGGTGACATTGCCCGGATCGCCGCCAAAAGCCGTGGCATTGTCCCGCACCCAGGCCAGGCCAGCGATCATATCGCGCAGGCCAAGGTTGGTCGGGGCGCCAGGGATCGGCAGGAACCCCTCGACCCCCATCCGATAGGTAATGGTCATGCAGACCACCCCGGAGCGGGCGAAGGCCGTCCCGTCCTGCGCTTCGGCGTGGTTGGAGCCGGCGACAAAGGCACCGCCGTGGATGAACACCATCACCGGCAGGCCCGCCGGCCTCGCCTCGCCAGGGCCGGGGTCGGGCGTCCAGATATTGACGTTCAGAAACTCGTCGCCCTGGACCCAGCCCGAACCGATCAGGGGCGCCACATCCAAGGCCTCGAAGGGGCGCAGGGTGTGTGGGGCGTTTGGGCCCATTCGGGTGGCGTCGCGTACGCCCTGCCATCGCTCGCGCGGCTGCGGGGCCGCCAGCCGGCGCTTGCCGAGGGGCGAAGCGGCGTACGGCACGCCCAGAAAGCGCGAGACACCGCCCTCGCTGACCCCGCGGACGGAGCCAGCCGTGGTGACGGCTATCGGGTCGGTCATGGCGTTCCTTGAAACTCGCCCTTCGGCGCTTGGCGGGTTGGAGGGAGCTTAGCCGATCCGTATGCCCGGATGAGGACCAGGGGCGTTTGCCTGCCGGAAGTATCACGGCGCCGAGGCCCGAGCGCAATCCGTGGACTGACCAAGCGTTCGCGCAAAAGCGAGATCAAGGTCAGTGTTCTAGTTGACCATAACACCGCATCGTCGTATCACGCCTGCCAAGGGCGCCGGCTTGGCGGCGTCGCGGTTGAAATGACGATGGACCCTGAGTGGAATGACAGTCAGCCGATCTACCGCCAGCTGCGCGACCGGGTGGTGGCGATGATCCTCGACGGCGTGCTGGGCGAAGGCGACCCCCTGCCTTCGGTGCGCAACGTCGCGGCCGAATATCGGGTCAATCCGCTGACGGTGCTGAAGGGCTATCAACAGCTGGCGGACGAAGCGCTGGTGGAGAAGCGGCGGGGCCTGGGCATGTTCGTCAATGCTGGCGCGCGGGATCTGCTGCTGGTGGCCGAGCGGCGGCGGTTTCTGGTCGAACAATGGCCGGCGATCGACGCGACCATCCGCCGGCTCGGCCTGACGCCCGCGGACCTGCTGCAAGCCGCCGGCGCCGGCGGAGCCACGCCCAACAACGACGACGGGGAGGTTTGAACCATGCCATGTGTGGAAGCGCGGGGGCTACGCAAAGCCTATGGCTCCGCCATCGCGCTGGACGGCGTCGATCTGCGCGTCGAGGAAGGCCGCATCCTGGGCATCATCGGGCCCAATGGCGCGGGCAAGAGCACGGCGCTGAACGCCATCCTGGGCCTGACGGCCTATCAGGGCGAGCTCAAGGTCCTCGGTCGCGATCCCTGGACGCAACGTGACCAGCTGATGCAGGACGTGTGTTTCATCGCCGACGTCGCCGTGCTGCCGCGCTGGATGCGGGTTTCACAGGCCCTGGACTATGTGGCCGGTGTGCATCAGCGCTTCGACCGGGCCAAGGCGGAAGGGTTTCTGGACAAGACCCAGATCAAGCGCTCCAGCCGGGTGCGGGAACTGTCGAAGGGCATGGTGACCCAGCTGCACCTGGCCCTGATCATGGCCATCGACGCCAAGCTGCTGGTGCTGGACGAGCCGACCCTGGGTCTCGACCTGCTGTATCGCAAGGCGTTCTACGACTCCCTGCTGAACGACTATTTCGACCACAGTCGCACGATCATCGTGACCACGCACCAGGTCGAAGAAATCCAGCACATCCTGACCGACGTGATGTTCATCAATCGGGGGCGGATCGTGTTGAACTCCAGCATGGAGGCGTTCGAGGCCCGCTATGCCGAGGTGATGGCCAAGCCCGAGCACGTGGCCGCGGCCCGGGCGCTGGGGCCGATCCACGAGCGCCAGGTGTTCGGCCGCAGCATCCTGTTGTTCGATTCGGTGGCCCGCGAGCATCTCGCCCCGCTTGGGGAAGTCCGCACGCCCAGCATCGCCGATCTGTTCGTCGCCGTGATCGGCGCCGATCCATCCCAGGCGCGAGGAGCCGCCGCATGACCCCCCGCCTCCTCTACTGGTCGGTGCGACGCGAGCTGTGGGAGAACCGCTCGATCCTCATCGCCCCCTTGGCCGCCGCCGGCGTGGTGCTGTTCGGGTTCGTGATCAGCGCCACCCATCTGCCGGACGCCCGCCGCGCGGTTCTGCAGCTTGATCCGGCCAGACAGAACGCGGTCGTCTCCATGCCCTATCAACTCGCGGCGGCGGCGCTGATCCTGACCGGGGTGCTGGTGGCGATGTTCTATTGTCTGGGCGCGCTGCATAACGAGCGCCGCGATCGCAGCATCCTGTTCTGGAAGTCGCTGCCGGTGTCGGACCTGACCACGGTGCTGTCCAAGGCGGCGATTCCGCTGGCCGTCATGCCCGCGGTCGTCTTCGTGGTCGTGATCGCCATGCAGCTGGTGATGCTGATCCTGACCACGGTGATCCTGCTGGCCAACGGCATGAGCATCACCACACCGGGAACCCAGGTCCCGCTGTTCGAGATGACGGTGACGCTGCTTTATGGGCTGGTCACCCTGACGCTTTGGTACGCGCCGGTTTGGGGTTGGCTGCTGCTGGTCTCGGGCTGGGCGCGCCGCGCGCCGTTTCTGTGGGCCGTATTGCCGCCGCTGGCGGTGTGCCTGGTCGAAAAGCTGGCTTTCGATAGCTCAAACTTCGCCTCGATGCTGTCGAACCGCCTGGTAGGCGGCTTTTCGGCGGCCTTCGCCACCGGAGCGCCACACGCTTTTTCTCGGGGACTCGGTTCCCGGGGCTTTGGTGAGCCAAATCTCGACCCGATCAAATTCCTGAGCAGCCCGGGCCTATGGGTCGGGCTGGCGTTCGCCGTCGCCCTCCTGGCAACGGCCGTCTGGCTGCGCCGCCGACGCGAACCGATATGATCCTTTCCATCAGTCCTGAAAGCCCGGGTTGGCTTCACGCCGCCGCCGCGGCGATCCTTGTGACCCACATCAGCGCCGGAGGGGTCGGCCTGGTGGCGGGAGCGGCGGCCCTGGCCTTGTGCAAAGGCAGTCGCGCACATGGCGCGGCCGGAACCATATTCTTCGTGTCGATGCTGACGATGTCGGGGATCGGCGCCTGCGTGGCGCCCTTCCTGCCCCAGAGAATCTCGGCGGTGGCCGGGGTGATCACTTTTTACCTCGTGGCCACCGCCTGGGCGACGGTTCGGCGGCCGGCGGGCAGTGTCGGCCGCTTCGAGATCGTCGCGCTGGTCGTGGCCCTGGCCGCCGCCGGCGCCGACCTGACCTTCGCCTTGCAAGGCGCGAGCCGTCCAGACGGACTGATCGATGGACTTCCCTCCCAACCCGGCTTTGTGTTTGGAGCCCTGGCGCTGATGGCGGCCGGCCTCGACCTGAAGGTGCTGCTGCGCCGGGGCGTCTCGGGCGCGGACCGGATCGCGCGGCATCTCTGGCGCATGTGCGTGGCGCTATTCATCGCCGCCGCCTCGCTGTTTCTCGGCCAGCCCAAAGTGTTCCCCGCGTTCCTGCGCGATTCACCGCTCCTGTTCGTCCCGGAGATCGCGATCCTGGGATTAATGGTGTTCTGGCTGGTCCGAGTTCGATCCGCGGGCGCCTTGAAACCCGCCCCGTCGCGGGTCGGGCTCATCACACCTCCAGTGGTCAGAATCTGACGCTCGGTTCCCGGCCGACAAGCGAAAGTCGGCAGTTTCTGGGTTTAGCCGGAACCGGCCGACTCAGATGCCAGCGTACCAGGACCAGCCATTCTGGATATTCCCAACCTTGCCGAAGTCGTCGAACTTTTCGACGACCTCGATCCGGCGCAGGAATTTGATGCTCTTGTAGCCCAGCTGGGTCTCGACCCGCACCCGCGCCGGGGCGCCGTGGCCGACCGGGATGTCGCGGCCGTTCATGCCATAGGCCAGGATCGTCTGCGGGTGCAGGGCGTCGATCAGGTCGATGTTGTCGACGATCTCGTCATACGCATGGAAGTTCACATAGCGGGCGCTGGGCAGCATGCCGGCGGCATTGAGCAGGGCGGCGAGCGGCGCGCCGGTCCATTCGGCGATGGAGGACCATCCTTCCTCGCAGGTGTGGCGGGTGATCTGGGTGCGGGCGGGCAGCGCCTTCAGATCGGCCAGGGAAAACCTTCCGGGCCGGGCCACCAGGCCCGTAACCTCCAAGCGCCAGTCCGCGAAGGCGCCCTTGCGCAGGCGGTCATAGGCCTCGCCGAATTCGGTGCTGAAGGCGGGCTCCTTGGCGTTTCCGGGGTTGGTCGTGCCGATGGCGGGCATCGAGGTGATGTCGGCGTGGTCGAATTCGCGTACCAACGCATTACGCGGCAGCAGCATCCGCTGGACCCGATAGGTGAAGTCGTCGCCGATGCGCAGAATGTTGCCGTAGGTCGGCGGCGTTTCGTCGTGGCATCCGGCAAGCGCCAGGCTCCCCAGAGTGGCGAGTCCGCCGAGGAGCGCCCGCCGGGGCAGGAAGATGTCGTTGCGGTCCATGGTCACTTCCCCAAGGTCATCGCGCGAATCTGCCGGCCGAATCCCGACAGCAGCACCATGAGCAGGTGGGCGAGCAGGAAGAGGGCGAGCAGGCACAGGAACAGGAAATGGATCGTCCGGGCCGACTGGGTTCCGCCAAACAGGCTGGGCAGCCACGGCCACGCGGCGGCGACCGCCGGTGACATCGACAGGCCGGTGAGCACCATCACCGGCAGGGCGACGAAGATCACGCCCAGATAGGCAAGCTTTTGAAGGGTCCCATAGGGCGGCCCTCCGTTGGCGGGCGTGATGCGCAAGACCAAGTGGTCGCGGACATCCCGCCAAAGCGCCTTCGGCGCCAGCTCCTCGCGCGTGGGCGCCAGATCGCGGCGCAGGTGGCCGGTGATCAGGCTGGCGGCGGCGAAGGCCGCCAAGGCCGCGACCAACAGCCACGCGAGCAGGAAATGCAGACTGCGCGCCCAGCCATTCTGGTTGAAGATGTCAAACGTGCGGGCTCGGCTGACCGGCCCATTGGGGTCGCCGAAGAAAGCGATCGCCGGCTCCCAGCCCCCATGGTGATAGTTGGGGCCTAGCGGCAACTCGATCAGCGGCCGAGTCAGATCGTTTCCAGACCAGCCCCAGTAAAGCCTGGGGTGGGCCATCAGGATGACGATCCCGGAATAGGCCAGGGTGAACACCACGGCCACGATCAGCCAATGGGCGATGCGCACCCAAAGGGCGTGGCCCGAGCTTGCGGCGCCGGCCTGTGAATTCATTGGCTCCGCGGACATGCCCCCCCTCCCGAACCGCCCCTTTTCGGCCCAGACCATAGGCGCGTCCCCGCGATCTTGCCAGGTCCGCGGCGGCTGCACCCGAAAGGCTCGGCCGCCCGGCCCTGCCTCCGTCTCGGCAACCAATACCGGACGTCCATGGATTTGGGACGTCGTGGGGGCGACAGCTGGCTACCAAACGCCGCTAAGGGCATCGGAGTTGCTTGACAGGCGAGATCGTCTTCAGCCGCTAGGCGGACGTCCCCTCCTCCCAATCCAGCGTCCGCTGAACCGCTTTTTTCCACTGGCCGTAGCCCCGGTCACGGTCGGCGGGGCTCATTCGGGGCGTCCATTCGGCGTCCTTTTTCCAGTGGGCGCGCAGGGCCGAAAGGTCAGGCCAGAAGCCGACGGCCAAGCCGGCCGCGTAGGCGGCGCCCAGGCAGGTGGTTTCCGGGACCTGGGGCCGGACGACCGGCACGCCGAGCACATCGGCCTGGAATTGCATCAGCAGACCATTGGCGGTCATGCCGCCGTCGACCTTGAGTATATCCAGCGGTCGGCCAGAATCGGCGGCCATGGCGTCGACCACTTCGCGCGTCTGCCAGGCCACCGCCTCCAGCGCCGCCCGGGCGATGTGCGCGCGGGTCACATAGCCGGTCAGGCCGGCGATCACCCCTCGGGCGTCGGGGCGCCAATGCGGGGCGAACAGGCCGGAAAAGGCCGGCACCACCGAACAACCGCCATTGTCGGCCACCGACGACGCCAGGGCCTCGATTTCGCCGGCACCGCTGATGAATCCCAGGTTGTCGCGCAGCCATTGGACCAGGGAGCCGGTGACGGCGATCGAGCCCTCCAGGGCGTAGACGGCCGGCGCCTCGCCGACGCGGTAGCCGACGGTGGTCAGCAGGCCGTGCGCGGATTGAACCGCCTGGGCGCCGGTGTTGACCAGCAGGAAATTGCCGGTGCCATAGGTGCATTTGCCCTCGCCGGGCTGGAAGCAGGTCTGGCCGAACAGGGCCGCCTGCTGGTCGCCAAGCGCCGAGGCCAGAGGGACGCCCTCCAGCACACCGCGCGCGACGCCATAGACCTCCGACGACGAGCGGATCCGCGGCAGCATGGACCGGGGCACGCCCATGGCGTCCAGCAGGGCGTCATCCCAATCCAGGGTGGCCAGGTTCATCAGCATGGTGCGGCTAGCGTTGGTGACATCGGTGACATGGCGGCCGGTGAGGTTCCAGATCAGCCAGGAGTCGATGGTGCCGAACAGAATCTCGCCGCGCTCGGCCCGCGCGCGGGCGCCCTCGACATTGTCAAGCAGCCAGCGGATTTTCGGCCCGGAGAAATAGGTGGCCAGCGGCAGACCGCAAATCGGACGGAAACGGTCCTGGCCACCATCGCGGCCAAGCGCCTCGACCAGTGTGGCGGTGCGGGTATCCTGCCAGACGATGGCGTTGGCGATGGGCCGACCCGTCGATTTTTCCCAGAGCAGGGTCGTTTCGCGCTGGTTGGTGATGCCCACCGCCGCCAGGTCGCCAGTGACGAGATCGCCGCGGGCGAGGGCCTGGGCGACAACGGTTTCGACATTGGCCCAGATCTCCAGGGCGTCATGTTCCACCCAGCCGGGGCGAGGGAAGATCTGGCGGTGCTCCTTCTGGGCGGTGGCGACCACTGCGCCGGCCGCGTCGAAGATCATGCATCGCGACGACGTGGTGCCCTGGTCGATGGCGGCGATATATTGGGCGGCCATGGCGCGCTCCCCCTGAACCTGACGTGTCGGCGCCTTCTTAGCGTTTCCCACGGCGGCGAAAAGGCCAGCCGCCTAAACCGCCGTGGTCGCCAGGTGGTGGAGAACGATGCCGCTGGTGGTGGCGACGTTCAGGGAATCGAAAGCTCCGGCCATGGGTATGGCGATGGTCTCGGCTCGCTCCAGGATATCCACGGGCAGGCCCGGACCTTCGGCGCCCAGGAGCACGGCGGCGCGGGCGGGGCGAGCCAGGGAGCTCAGCGGCGTTCGCCCCGACGGGCTCAGCGCCAGAGGCGTGTAGCCGTTGGCTCGCAGCAGCGCCACCGCGTCTTCGCCAGGCGCGAGGCGAGCGAACGGCACGCTGAGGGTCGCGCCCACCGAAACCCGGATCGCCTTACGGTACAGCGGATCGCAGCAGGTGGAATCCAGCAGTACGGCCTTCGCGCCAAACGCCGCGGCGTTGCGGAAAACACCGCCCATGTTGTCGTGGTTGGCGATACCAAACAGCACCACCACCAACGTCGCCGGCGCCAACGTCGCCGGCCCCTCGGCCGTGAGCAAGTCAGCGGCCGTGAGCGCCGGCGCGCGCTCACCATAGGCCAGTATGCCGCGATGAATTGGAAAGCCGGCGATGGCGTCCATCACCACCTGCCCCGCTTTATAGACGGCGACATCATCGCCCAGCCGCTCGATCAGCGGCGTCAGCTTCTGGAGCCGCTTTTCGGCGATCATGACGGAACGGGCGCGATGGTGGCGATCGCGGGCCAGGACGTTGAGCACAACTTCGCCCTCGGCGATGAAACCGCCCAGGCGGCCCGCGAGATCGCGCTCGCGCACATCGCGAAACATGGCGATGCGCGGATCAAGGGGATCATCGATGGGAATAGCCGGCGCCAAGTCCCCGGCTTCGGCTGGACGCGAGCGCGGGTCAAGAGCCGCGAGCTCAGAGGGGCGGGCGGCATCTATTGAAACTCCAGGAATCCTGGTCTACTCGCCAAGTTGCGAATTCCAGCCATCAAGGAGGCGCGCGGCCGCTGACCAGCCCCCGGCAATCCACACCCGCCAAGACCGTGGCCGTGGTGGGCGGCGGCCTCAGCGGCGCGTTGTTCGCCCTGAAGCTATCCCGAGCGAGGCCCCATTTCCGGGTCGTGGTGATCGAGAGCGGCCGACGACTGGGCCGGGGCGTCGCTTATGGGGCATGCTCGCCGCAACATCTGTTGAACGTACCCGTGAGCCGGATGGAGGTGGGGCTGAAGCCCGGATTTGGCGAATGGCTGAGCGCCACCGACCACGCCAGAACGGCCATGATCCCCGCCCTGATTGAAAGTGGCGGCGACCTGCCGAGCGCCTTCGCGCCTCGCGCTCTGTTCGGCGACTATCTACAGGCGCGGGTGTCGGAAGCGTTGATCATCGGCCGCGGCCCGGGTCTGGCGGCGGTGCGCGGCGAGGCGGTGCGCGTGACCGTCTCGGGCGGACCCAGGATCGGGCTGGCCGACGGCCGCGAGATCGAGGCGGACATGGTGGTGCTGGCCACCGGCAACATGCCCCCCCGCGCGCCATCCCGACCGGACGGCTGGATACAGGACAGCCCCTGGTTCACGCCCGATCCGTGGGCGATCGACGCCTTCGACGGATTGGGCGCCGACGCGCCGTTGCTGCTGATCGGGACCGGCCTGACAACGGTGGATATCGCGCTGAAACTCCGCGACGCCGGCCACCGGGGGCCGCTCCTGGCGCTGTCGCGGCGGGGTCTTGCTCCGACGGCGCACGCCGCCGGTGGCGGTTGGCCACCGTTCCTGGAAGACGCCCTGCCCGCCTCACCGCGCCAGCTGACCCGGCTGATTCGATCCCAGGTCGCCCTGGCGATGGCCTCGGGCGTACCGTGGCAACGGGTGTTCGACGCGGCCCGGCCGGCCATACCGGCGGTTTGGCGAAACTGGACCCTGGTCCAGAAACGGCAGTTTCTACGCCATCTGCGAACCCGATGGGACGTTCATCGCCACCGCATGGCGCCGCGAATCGCCTCGGCGCTGGCCGATCTGGTCAGCAGCGGCGGCCTGACCATCGAAGCGGGGCGGATCAGCCGCTACACCGTGCTGCCCGGCCGGGACGGAGTGGAGGCGCGCTATCGCCGCAAGGACGGCGGCGACGGCCGTTTCACCGCAGCGCGCGTGGTCAACTGCACCGGCCCCCAGCGGGACCTGGCCGAGACCGGCATGCCGCTGGTCGCCGATCTGCGGGAACAGGGATTGGCCAGCCCCGACAGCCTGGGCCTTGGGCTGGAGACCGAGGACGGCGCCCTGCTCGACCATCGGCGGCGGCCGTCGGAACGGCTGTTCGCCCTGGGCGCCCTGACCTGTCCGAGTTGGTGGGAGATCACCGCCGTGCCGGAAATCGCGATACAGGTCGATCGCCTGGTGGCCAAGATCGCCAAGGACGAGGGACAGGACCCAGGCGACCATCCCCTGGCCGCCGAGGACTTCCTCGATCTGGGCGCCGGAATCTGACGCAAAAAAGCCCGCCAATCACAAGGATTGAACGGGCTGGGTTCTTGGGTGCGGGGACAGGATTTGAACCTGTGACCTTCAGGTTATGAGCCTGACGAGCTACCGGGCTGCTCCACCCCGCGATGAACTGGTGGAAAAGGATTACGTGATGAAGGGTGACCTAGATAGAAAACGCATCCTCTTTATAGACCTGGCAGCGACCTACTCTCCCGCGACTTAAGACGAAGTACCATTGGCCCAGGGGGGCTTAACGACCGAGTTCGGAATGGGATCGGGTGGGGACCCCCCGGCAAAGCCACCAGGTCAACAAAAAGGATGCGAAGAAGACATCGTGTCCGGCGCCACACACAAAGGCGCACATGAGTTTTAATGAGAACGATCAAGCCGATCGAGCGATTAGTACCAGTAAGCTACGCGCCTCGCGGCACTTCCACACCTGGCCTATCAACGTGGTGGTCTACCACGGCTCTCGGCGAAGCCTTGTTTTGAGGTTAGTTTCCCGCTTAGATGCTTTCAGCGGTTATCTAGTCCATACTTAGCTACCCTGCTGCGCGGCTGGCGCCACGAC
>JBBRPO010000065.1:0-17034 GCA_038227865.1 Caulobacterales bacterium | reverse complement strand
TGGATGACCGCCTCGCGATGGAATTCGACTTCGCCGCCAAGGACGGCATCGAACACACCGAGATCATGGCGCCGGCGGCCGCGCCGCCGGGTTTGAGTGAGCGCGAGGCCCTGTGGAACGCCGCCGAGAAAATGGAGGCGCGAAAGGATGCCGTCCCCGCTCGCGAGTTGCTGCTGGCGCTGCCCCACGAACTGGACTTTCAACAGCGCCGCGAGCTGGTCCGTGAATTCGTCAAGGAGCATCTGGTGGCGCGCGGGATGATCGCTGATGTCGCGATGCACACGCCCGGCAAGGAGGGCGACGAGCGAAACTTTCACGCGCACATCATGGTCACGACGCGGGCCGTAGGTCCGCAGGGATTTGGTCGCAAACCCCCCGAGTGGTGGAGCCCAAAGATGGTCCGCGAATGGCGCGCGGGCTGGGCCAAGATTCAGAACGAACACCTGCGCCGGCGCCTGGGGCCGGACGCACCGCAGGTCTCCCATCAGAGCCTCGCCGAACGCGGCGTCGATCGCGCTCCGACGGTCCACCTGGGACCAAGCGCGGCGGCCCTCGAGCGGAAGAACATCGCCTCCGAAAGGGGTGCACAGAACCGCGATGTGAAGGCGCGCAACACCAAGGCGCGCGAGATTAGGCTCGACTTCCAGGACAAGGCCGATCGGATCGCAGTTGCGGCGCCGATGATCTCCGTGCCGGTTCCCAAGCTGGTCACCGAGGCGGGGAGAGTGCGCGACCGCATGGTCGCCGAGCGCGACGGTTGGGCGGCAGAACGCGCCGCCCTGGTCGCGCCGAAGATTCCCAGCGCGCCGCAGATCGAGCGGGAGCTGACGGGCGAGGCGGCGCGTGCCCAGGCCCTGGCGAAAGCTCGCCTGGCCAGGACCGAGGGGAGGGTGAAGGCGGTCCGCTCGAAGCGGCTACAACTGGTTCAATGGGTCCGAAATCCTGCACGGATGATCTGGGCGAAACACGCCGAGCTCAATGCGATCGCCAGGGCGCGCGCCGAGTTGCGGCGGGCCGAGTTGGGGGTGCGGGTGCGGCAGGAGTGGGCCCGTTCGCCCCAAGGTCAGGCCTTCATCGCGGCCCGACGACAGCCGGGACTCGAACGAGCGGCCGACGTGACACGTCAGCGGCGAACCCTTGAGCGAAAAATCAAGCGCGCCGACAAGCGGATTGTCGGGGCGACAAGGACCTTCAACGACCTGCGAGTCGCCCAGGAACTCGGCCAGGGCATGCTCCGCGTCCCCGCGAAATCTCCCGACCCGACCCGCTTCATCCGTGACGTCGGGGCGCCAGCCCGCGCGGCGCTGCAGCGGTTTCCTCTGCCGGCGCGACAGCAGGCGGTCGAGCGCCTGAACCGAAGCCTTGGCCGGATCATCGGCCGAGGTTTCATCCCCGGTCTCTGAACGAAAGATGGTCCTAATGACAGCGGCGAAAAGATTGTCGATTGTGCTGCCGCTGGCTGGGGTGTCCATCCTGCTGGCGCTGGCCATCGCCACCCAGCATGTTGCGTCGGCTTTCCACTTTCCGCGGGCGTTCGGCCAAGGTCTCATCGACCTCGGGAACACCCGCATCTACCCGCCGTGGGCCTTTGTCGGCTGGTATGTCCGCTTCGCCCATAGCTACCAGCAGACCTTCGACCTGGCCGCCATGATCGCGCTGGCCGTCGCGTTGTTGCCGGCGATGATGGCGATCGGACTGACGCGGGGCGCGCAGCGTCAGCCGCGCAAGTTCGGCCAGGATGCCTGGGCCGATCTGGCCGATGTGCAGAGGGCGAAGCTGGTGGAGCCGAGCCGCGAGATCAGCGGCCGGGTGCTGGGCCGTTTCGCGGGGAGATACCTCACCTACTCCGGCATCGAACACGCGATCATCGTGGGCGCCTCACGAAGCGGGAAGGGGGTTGGCCACGTCGTCCCCACGCTGATCGCGTGGCCCCACAGCGCCTTCGTCTATGACCGCAAGGGCGAGCTC
Source organism: Caulobacterales bacterium (assembly GCA_038227865.1). GTDB lineage: Bacteria > Pseudomonadota > Alphaproteobacteria > Caulobacterales > Caulobacteraceae > Acaudatibacter. The sequence continues at coordinate 15,066 of JBBRPO010000065.1, read as the reverse complement.
TGGCACATCACCGCCGATCACCGGAAGCAGTTCAGCCACGTCTTCTACTTCTCGCCGACCGACCCCAACACGGTACGCTGGAACCCGCTCTTCGAAGTGCGCAAGGGCGCCATGGAGATCGCCGACATCCAGAACGTCGTTGGGATCCTCGTCGATCCCCTGGGCCGCAAGGCCGGCGACCTCAACTTCTGGGACCAGAGCGCAACGGATTTCTTCACCGCCCTGATCCTGCACGTCCTCTACCGCGAAGCCGACGAGAACAAGAACCTCGCTCAGGTGCGCCGGCTGCTGATCAACATCGAGCCGACCTTGCACGCCATGCTGCACACCCACCATCGCAACCGGCCCGACTATCACGCGGCCGATGGCCTGGCGCGGGACGGGGAGGGGGCGCCGATCCCGGAGATCCACCCGGAGGTCATGCTGGGCGCCACGGCCCTGGCGACCATGGACGAGCGGGTGAAATCGAACGTCCTGGCGACCTGCCGCGCCTCGCTGTCGCTTTGGGCCGATCCCCTGGTCGAGTATGCGACCAGCTGGTCGGACTTTTCGATCGGCGACCTGGTGTGTTCGGAGGCGCCGGTGTCGTTCTACATCATCACGCCGCAGGCCCACGCCGACCGGCTGGCGTTTCTGGTGCGCGTGTTCACCCGCCAGACCATCAACAGCCTGATGGAAAGCGAGCACCACGACAGCCGTCGCCGGCCCAAGAAGCACCGGCTGCTGCTCATGCTCGACGAGTTTCCCAAGCTCGGGAGCCTTCCTTTCCTCGAGAACGCCATGGGCGAAATGGCCGGGTACGGCATCACCGCCCACCTGATCTGCCAGAGCTTCAACGACGTCTTCTCGAAGTACGGCGACAAGACGCCGCTGTTCGACAACATGCACATCACCGCCACGTTCGCGACGTCGGAGCCCAACAGCATCGAGAAGGTCACCCGCCGCGCCGGCAAGGCCCTGGAGATGCGGGAGAGCTACAGCGACCCCCGATCCCTGTTCGGGCGGGCGCATCGTTCGACCTCGCAGTCGGAGCAGCAGCGCTACATCCTCTCGGAGGAGGACGTCCGGGGTCTGGACGATCGCAAGCAGTTCCTGTTCGTCAACAACACCAAGCCGATCCTTGCCGACAAGATTCGCTACTACGAGGAGCCGTTCTTCAGGGACCGAGCCGGCGATTATTTCCACGGCGTGCCCGCGGCCTACGAGCAGCGCCCGGGCGCCGCGGACCTGCCCGGCAAGGCGCACATCGATTGGAAGGGCGTGCTGGCCCTACAGGCGGCGCCGGAGGGGTTCGCAGGGGTCTCGCCACCCACGCGGCAGCGCGATGGCTTCCAGGGCGTCGCTGGGGCCGCGGCGGAGGACCTGCCGCCGTCAGGCCATCTCGATCCTGGCGACTATCTCCACCTGCAGCCCGTGGGCGCCTATCGCCCTGACGACGACGATTTGAGCGTGGGCTGACCCGGACCATAACGCCACCCCGCAGCCCCCGAACATCTGGATCCCGCCATGCCGCAACACCATCCCGTTGTCAGTGACCGAAAGGTCGCCGCTCTGCGTCAGGCGATGGGGCCCGTCATTGCGGGCGCGCTGGCCGATCGCCTGGTGGTCGAGGTGATGGTCAATCCTGACGGCAAGATCTGGGTCGACAAAATAGGGGAGGGGAGGTCGTGGAGCGGCGAGCATCTCGCGCCGGCCGATGCCGACCGCATTCTGCGTCTGCTGGCCGACCACGCCGGCGAAGTGGTCACGCGGGACTCGCCTCGGATCAGCGCCACGTTGCCGCAGACCGGGGAGCGCTTTCAGGGCGCCTTCATGCCCGTCGTCAGCAGCCCCGCCTTCGCGATCCGCAAGCGTCCAGAGGTGGTGTTCACGCTGCCTGAGTATGTCGAGCAAGGGATCATGACCGAAGGCCAGGCGGAGGTGATCCGCGAGGGGGCCGCGAACCATCAAAACATCCTGATCGTCGGCGGCACGGGGTCCGGCAAGACGACGCTGGCCAACGCGATCCTGGCCGAACCAGCCTTCGCCAAGGACCGCGTTATCATCATCGAGGATACGGCCGAGTTGCAGTGTTCGGCCGACGATCAGATTCAAATGCTGACGAAACGGACCGACCCGCCGGTGACCATGACCGACCTGGTCCGCGACACGCTGCGGCTTCGCCCCGACCGAATCATCATCGGCGAAGTGCGCGACGGCTCGGCCTTGGATCTCCTGAAGGCGTGGAACACCGGGCATTCCGGCGGGCTGGCCACCATTCACGCCAACAGCGCGGCGGAGGGTCTGACCCGGTTGGAGGATCTGATCGGCGAGGTCACGCAGAGGATTCCCTATCGGGCGATCACCCAGGCGATCAATGTGGTGGTGTTCGTCGAGCGGACCGCCACAGGACGGCGGGTCCGCGACGTGAGTCGCTTGGTCGGCCGAGAGGGAGACGCCTATTTGCTCAAGCCGGTCCTGGCGTCAGCCCACCCCTAAAGCCGCGAGGGCCGGCCGGTGGAAAGCCTGGTTGGGGGTCGGATAAACATCTCGGCTGAACCCGGCCACCAACAGCCTTGTGAAGTGTCGGGTTTTTGCCTAAATGTGTTGTCGTGTTTTTGCAGGTGAGGCGATCATGCAGAAGTCGAGGACTCTGAAGCAAAAGATCGAATACCGCATGGCCCGCCGGCCTAGCGACGACGTGTTCCTTCCGCGCGAGTTCACCGATCTCTCCGGCGAGGACCAGATCTTGCGCGCCCTGCGCAGGCTGGTGAAGGAAGGCCGGCTGATGCGCCTCGGCTACGGCGTCTACGCCCGGGCGATTCGTTCGCGGCTGTCGGGCCGGCCCATGGTCGATAGCGCCAACGGCTTTTCCAGCGCCGCACTCCAGGCGCTGACCAATCCAGCGCCGCACTCCAGGCGCTGACCAAGTTGGGCGTCCCCTGGGAGCCCGGCGACAGCGTGCGCGCCTACAATGAGGGCCGATCCACCCAGATCCCGGTCAATCCGGCGGTCAAGGTGAAGAGCCGGTTCCGTCGACGCCTGTCGGATGGCCGAACGAAGCTGCGCCTTGAAAGATAAACCGGAGCGCCAAACGCTCCTGGAAGTTCAGGACTACTTCGACCTTCCGTCTGCCGCCCTCGTGGAGAAGGATTGGCATGTGATCCAGGCGCTCGCCGCGATCCGCGACGCGGCGAGCGACGGCCTGACACTGGCGTTTGGTGGCGGCACGGCGCTGGGGCGCGCCTACGGGCTGCTCCGGCGCATGTCTGAGTGGCCCTGGAGAGAACCTACGGCTCCGCGAGGCTGGAAGCGGCCTGTCGGCGTGGCGACGTGATCAAGGCCCGGTCCGTCGGTTCCATCCGCTCCATCCTCAAGACCGGCCTCGATCGCGCCTTCCTCGACCCGGAGCCCGAGCCCGAACCCCTGCGCCACGGCAACATCCGCGGTCGCGCCTACTTCCACTAACCTCACGAGGAGAGACCGCATGCTCGCCCACCCCACCCACGAACGGCTGATCGCGCTCGGCTTGGCCGGCATGGCCAGGGCCTTCGAGGAGCAGAGAGCCTCGCCCGATCTGGGCGCCCTCTCCTTCGAGGAGCCAGTCGGCATCCTCGCCGACCGCGAAGCCGCCGATCGCGACACCCGGCGCATGACCACCCAACTCAAGTTCGCCGCTCTGCGCCAGAACGCCTGCGTCGAAGATATCGACCTGCGCACGCCGCGCGGCATCGACCGACCGCTCATGAGCCGCCTCGTCGCCGGCGACTAGATCGCGCCACCAGAACCTGCTGATCACCGGGCCCACCGGCATCGGCAAGAGCTGGATCGCCTGCGCCATCGGCCACAAGGCGTGCCGCGACGGCCGCTCGGTTCTCTATCAGCGTGTTCCGCGCCTGTTCGAGGCCCTGGCCCTCGCCAGGGGTGACGGACGACATTCCCGCATGCTCGCGACCCTCGCCCGCACCCAGCTGCTGATCCTCGACGACTGGGGACTATGCGTCCTCACCCGGAGCCAATGCATCGATCTCCTGGAGATCCTGGAGGACCACAACGGCAGAGGATCCACCATCGTCACCAGCCAGGTACCAGCCGACCAATGGTGCGACGTCATCGGCGATCCGACCCTCGCCGACGCCATCCTCGATCGCCTCGTCCACAACGCCCACCGCCTCAACATCACGGGAGACAGCATGCGCAAACTCACCGGCCGCCGCGCCCTTGACGCCGACCCAAACCCCTGACCCCATAGCCGCCGTCGGTCAGGCCACCGCCTGCCCACGATGGCGCGAAATCAGCGCCCACGATCGCGCGAAACAAGCGCCCACGATCAGCGAAATGCGCAATCCAGGTCCGCTTCAACCCCGCTCGCCATGCTCGGCTACGCCTGCGCGTGGCTCCGCGCCGCCAAGCGGTCGCCCAGGGGCGAGGGTTTGACCCGGCCCTGGCTCCCCGCCAAGGGGCTCACCATGATTGGACGGGATGGCCCGCCCAATCACGGGCGACGACGACACCAGGCCGACCACACGCGGAGTGGAGGACATGTCCGCATTTGGACACGGAGCCGGCAGAGAGCCCAGGCGCTGGCGCGCGCCGATGCACGGGACTCTCGATTCGTTGACCACTGTCGTGCTATGGTGGCTTTATGCGAAAGAAGCCTTCTGAATCAAAGCGCCGCAGCGAATCCACCATGCTTGGCGCACGGGCATTTGCGGCGATAAGCGCCGTCGAAGGGCTGAAGCTGACCACGGCTGGCCGCAAACGCGTGCAGTGCAGCGCGCCGATCGAGCAACGGCGTGCGGAAGTTCTCAGAGCCTATATGGACCTCAAAGGGCCGAAGTGACGCTAGGCGGCTATGACGCCTTCGACGATCCGTACAGTTACCAGGGCTCGAACTGTCTGAAGAACCGCCTGGGTCTGCGCGACCCGGATGTCCTGCAGGCCTTCGAACTCGAAATGTCGAGCCTGCGCGCGGCGGAGCCCCTGCCGACAGGACGTTTCGGGCCGGCTCACTATCGGCGCGTCCACTGGCACCTCTTTCGTGACGTCTACACCTGGGCCGGGCGCTACCGGGCCGTTCGCACCGCGAAGGGCGGCAACTGGTTCTGCTTTCCTGAGTACATTGGTCCGCAGATGGATTTGCTGCTCGCCCGCCTGCAGGGAGCGAGCTTCCTGCCGGGCGTTGACGGTGATGTGTTCCTTACCGAGGCCGCCGCATTGCTGGGTGAACTCAACGCCATTCATCCGTTCCGAGAAGGCAATGGCCGGGCTCAGCTGGCCTTTCTACATCTGGTCGCGCTGAGCGCTGGCCATCCGCTGCGGTTGGATCGGATCAAGCCAGAAACATTCATGCCGGCCATGATCCAGAGCTTTGACGGCGATTTGGTCGCGCTCCGCGAGGAGCTTGCAGCCCTGCGACGCTAATCTTCGCCAGTTTGGCGATCGAGTAAACGGCGCGCCCTGGCGATACGGGCCTCCAGGCCCTGTCTAAACTGCGGGTCACGCCGGCGCGCCGCGATGTGCTCAGAAATGGCGGCGCGAATGACGTCGGAAACCGGCATCTGCTCGACGGTCGCAACCGTCTCAAGGGCCTCGGCCTGCTCGGCCGAGAGGCGGATCGTCATGGCTTTTGGCTGTTGCATAGAAAAGAATCTGCCACTGCGGTGTGGAGCTTGTCAAGCGCTTCGATGTCGTGGTATCGTGGTATCACGCTATGGAGGTGTCTATGACGGACGATGACGGCGGCCCAGACCGCGACCAAGAAATCGAGGCCTTTAAGGCCAGGCAGGCGCGCGACCTCGAAGAGTTTGAGGCCCGACAGCGGCGGGCCCGCGAGGAATTCGAGCGCGAAGAGCGAGAGGCGCTGGAGGAGTTCGAACGGCGCGAAGGGCGGCCGTTCGTCATTAAGATCGATCGCACCGAGTATCACGTCCGAGAACGGGTGCTGACGGGCATGCAGCTTCGCCAGCTGCCTGAGCCGCCGATCGGACCTGATCGGGATTTGTTTGAGGTCGTGCCGGGCGGCTCCGACGTGAAAATTGCGGACGACCAAGAGGTTCGGATGCGCGATGGCCTTCGCTTCTTCACTGCCCCTGCCCAAATCAATCCCGGGACGATCTGAGGAACGGGCCGTATGTTGCCGCCAAACGACCTTGAATATCTACAGGCCCGCGCGCCCGGGCACACGGTGACTGTCGAGGCGGGGAGTACCTGCGTCGTCATCCCCGGCTTCTCCTTAGGGGCCGGATTCGTTGTGGCGCAGTCAGACCTGCTCCTGCGGCTGGCACCAGGGTATCCAGACGTCCCCCCCGACATGTGGTGGTTCAGCCCGGCGGTGCTCCGGATCGATCGGGAGGCCATCGCGGCCACCCAGGTCACAGAGCCCCACTTGGGGAGGATGTGGCAGCGTTGGTCGAGACACCTTGGCGCCGGTCAATGGAGGTCCGGTATCGACAGTATCGAAAGCTATCTGGCGATCGTCCGTCGCGAGTTGACCGCCGCCGCGCCCAAGGCGGCGGCATGACCGCGACCCTCGTAATTCCCGAACATATCGCGGCAGCGATCGAGCAGGCGGCGCTGGACCCCCTAGAAACAGCGGGCGTGATCCTGGCGTCCTACGTTGAACCCTCCCCCGGCGAAATTAGGCTTCTGGGCCGGGCGATCCGCATGATCGGTGATCAAGACTATATCGACAGGAAGGCCGACAGCCTGGCGATCCGGTCAACCGGTTACGTCGCCGCTCTTTCGGAAGCGGAGCAGCTGAAAGCTGTTCCGCTCTGGTTTCACACCCACCCTTCCGAGCGCGGCGTTCCTTCGCCCAGTTGGGCGGACAAGCGGGTCGACCAAGAGATCGCAGACCTGTTTCGACTTCGGTCGGACTCTCCTTTCTATGGCACCCTGATCGTCTCCCCGCGTCAGAACGGACTGGCGTTTTCCGGGACTCTCCAGCCCGAAACAGGCCCGGTGCGGGCGATCGACCGCCTCTGGAGAGTAGGGGAGGGATGGAGACTCGCTCGGGCGATCGACGCGCCTGGAGAGCCCTTGTCGCCGATGTTCGACCGGAACGTGCGCGCGTTCGGCGGGGCCATTCAGTCAAGCCTCAATGATCTGGCCGTCGCGATCGTCGGGTGTGGCGGAACCGGTTCGGCCACAGCCGAACAGCTCGTCCGCCTGGGTGTGCGCGACCTCATACTCATCGACGCCGACGTCCTGACCGCGAGCAATATCACCCGAGTCTATGGGTCTACGCCGAACGATGTCGGCCGGCCAAAGGTGGAGGTTCTCGCCGAGCACCTTTGCCGCATTGCACCCGATTTGAAATGCCGGTCAGTCATTGGGATGGTGACCCAAGAGGCGATCGCGCGTCAATTAACGGACCGCGACCTAGTGTTCGGGTGCACCGACGACAACGCCGGGCGGTTGGTGCTGTCACGTTTGACGAGCTATCTCCTAATCCCAGTCGTCGATGTGGGCGTCCTGCTCAGCAGCGACGCGGCCGGGATGCTGACCGGAATCGACGGGCGGGTGACGATCCTGACCCCAGGCGGCGCTTGTCTGGTTTGTCGCGACCGGATTGACCTGGCGCGGGCCGCCGCTGAGCTACGCACGCCAGACGAACGCCAGCGGCTCGAAGACGAGGGTTATGCGCCGGCGCTTGGCCAGGTCGAGCCCGCTGTCGTGGCGTTTACGACCGCCGTCGCCGCCGCGGCGATCAATGAACTCCTCGAACGCCTCATCGGCTTCGGTCCCGCCCCCCGTCCGACGGAGATCCTCTTCCGCTGGCACGAGCGGGAGATTTCCGCCAATCGGATGGCCCCGCGATCTCACCATTACTGCCACCCCGACACTGGCAAGCTTGGGTTTGGCCTTGGCGCACCGTTTCTCGAACAGACCTGGACGGGCTGATGAAAATCTCCTGGTGGGAATGGCTGCCGTTTTTGCCGTGGCGGGTCATCGGTGCGGTAGAATCCGCAGACGATATCCCTGACAAGCTTCCGCCCAAGGCGATCGTGACGGTCGTCTCTTCAGGACCTGTGAAGTGGGTTAGTTTCGACTGTCCTTGTAAAAGCGGTCACCGGATCATGCTCAATACCGACACGGCTCGCTCGCCGGCCTGGTCCATAACGAAGTCACCAGGGGGCAAGCCATCCATAGCCCCGAGCATCAACTATTCTGACAGCCGTCGCCGATGTCACTATTTTCTGCGTCATGGCCGAATAGAGTGGGCGGGAGATACGACGCGATGACCGAGCCCGATCCAGGTGAAGAGCCCGTAGAGGCGGAACCTTCCGCAGAGCCCGTTGAGGCCCGTCCCATGAGCAAAACGCCGATGTTTACGGCGAAGCATGCCGCGCGCTACGAAAGACAGGAGCTTATCCGGGCGATCGACCGCGACCAGAAAACCCACCTCGTTTGTTATGTGGGCGGCAATCGCACAGAGGTCGACCGCGACGACTTATTCGGGTTCGTCGACCTGCTCCATAACATCAAGGCGGGAGAGCCTATCGATCTCCTGTTGCATACGTGCGGTGGCGATGTGGACGCCTGCGAAAAGCTGGTGAATCTTCTTCACGCCAAAGTCGGCGACGCTCCGCTTCGCGTCGTCATCCCGGATATGGCCAAGAGCTCCGGCACCATAATCGCGCTAGGTGCGAGCACTCTGATCATGAGTGACTCCTCAGAACTGGGAATGATCGATCCGCAATTTCCTATGAAGGACAATCAAGGAAATGTGGTCTGGCATTCGGTGTCAGGTTACCTGGCGGCCTTCGAATTATATAGTGGCGCTCTGTCTGGAGGTAACAAGGATCAGGTAGCGCTTCTGATGCTCGATAATTTCGACGGTAAGATCGTCGCGAAGTTCAGGGGAATCGTGGAACGCGTGAGGCGCTTCACCGAGCGTATACTCAATAAGCGGGGACTGAACGCAACGAAGATCGTCTCTGAGTTGTTAGACTCCAACGTCTGGCGAACTCATGCGCAGCCCATTGGCCACGGCGACGCGGCTGATATCGGCCTCATCGTTGAATACTATCCGCCGGAAGACGAACGTTGGCAGGCATACTGGAAGCTCTATTGCTTGCAGCGAATCGAAGTTGGTAAAAAGAAGAAGCTATTCGAGTCCACATGGGTATCACAAATTGTTCGCCCGTAATTGGCTATTTATCTTGCGCGCGCTCGTAATAGCTAGTTTTCTAGGGAAAACTATCTGAGGAAATCCTAATGGTCCTGCGCGTGAGCTTAGACACGAACGTCTTGGATTTAGCCTGCCGACCGGATCGGTTCCCAAAGGATCCCAGGCAGCGTCAATTGCACAAGGTCAAGGATGCCCTCGCAGCCGGGACGATCGAAGGCTTCTACTCGGTGGCGATGCTAACCATTGAAGGCATCATGCGCAAAGATCGGGCTGACGTGTTCGCCAGCACCCAGACTAAGATGCAGCCCGAAACGCATTCGATGACAAAGAACGCGGACCTCCCCGACGCCATCCGCGCAGCGGTCGGCAGCGCGGACGTCGAAACAATCGGGATGAACTTCGCCGTAGAGCAGCCCGCTCGCAAGCCACTTCACCCGGAGGTCGTGGCTCGGATGCAGGCGGCGCAGGCGCTCGGCGTGCGTGTTCTAAAAGCCGTGCCGCGCATTGGCACCTACCGGATCGACGATCCCGAAGAGGAATTCTATCTCGACAATGGCGAGGGTGATGCACTCGGTGCCTGGATCGAAAAGGCCCATGAGGTCGCCGGAGCGATAGAGGGCCGCGGGCTGGGCTTCGCTCAGGTCAAGGTGATCGGCCAGATCAAGGCGGCTGGCGACCCTGCGAAGGCCTGGTTCAGAGCGCTGGACGATGCAAAAGACGTACATGAGGAGCGCGCCGTCGAGCGAGCATTCAGCGAATGGGCTGACGGGGACGCTATCGCCGCCCACGTGGCCTACGGCCTTGATGTCTTCTGTTCGACCGACGTCGGCAACAGCAACGCAACGAACTCGGTGCTGGATCCGGTCAATCGCGCGTGGCTCACGGCGACATACGGGGTCAAATTCATGACGTTCGATGACCTTCTAGCCAGCCTTCCTTAGCCGCGACGGGCCCGCGCCCGTCCGATTGTTTGACCCTCGACCTGCTGGGCGGAACTGGACAAACTCGGACGCGATTCCCTTCCTCTCTTATGTGTGATAAACACAGCATTATCATATATTAGGGGGGGGGCTCCGATGCCGGCCGGTCTGAAACTCATTCCCGAACTGGATGTCGCCGATCTGGATCGGTCGCTCGACTTCTATTTGAATGTGGTCGGCTTCGCCGTCGCGTTCGAGCGGCCCGAGGAGCGGTTCGCCCTCCTCGACCTCGACGGTATCAGCCTCATGCTGGAGGAGGCAGCCGGACCTGGCCGGCGCTTCCGAACCGCAGAGCTGGAACATCCCTATGGTCGGGGCGTGAATTTCCAGATCGAAGTCGCGGATGTTGACGCGGTGCACGAGCGCGCCCGGGCGGCGGGCAGCGCTCTGGTGATCCCGCTTGAAGAGCGCTGGTACAGGCGTGGCCAGGTGGAGCGCGGCAACCGCCAGTTCGTCGTTGCTGATCCAGACGGATATCTCCTCCGGTTCTGCTCGGACCTCGGCGAGCGTACTGCAAGCCGATGATCGAAGCAGAAGCCGCCATACAAACCGTTCGCCTGTCGCTAAGGCTAACGGCCGACACGGACCGCGACGAGCTGATCGCTCTCGAACGTGACGCAGAGGTGATGCGCTTTATCACTGGCGGGCTGCCGCAGCCGCCGGAGATCAGCGAAGACCAAGCGGGGTATCTGATGCCCAGGGGGGGCGAGGCCGATGTCTGGGCAACGTTCGAGATGGCGACTGGCACCTTCGTCGGTTGGTTCTCCCTGCGACGCTGCGGTGCGAAGACCGCGACGCTCGGCTATCGGCTTCGGCGGAGCGTGTGGCGGCAGGGTTACGGCTCGGAAGGAGCCAGCGCTCTCATCAACTACGGCTTCAGGACCCTCGGCCTAGATCTCATCGTCGCCACTACCATGGCGGTGAACCTCGGCTCTTGCCGCGTGATGGAAAACGCGGGCTTGGCCTACGTGGGCACGGTGCATCTCGACTGGCCGAATCCGTTGCCGGGCAGTGAGCAGGGTGAAGTCGAATATGAGATCAACCGCGAAGCCTGGAAGCGTGCATGAACCAGCTTGCCCATCTGCATTTGTCTCAAACCTTGCCGGCGATAGTCGTGGCGGCCGGCGAACGAGCGCAGATCCGCTTCCTTGAATTCTTCGCTGCGACCATCCGCAACCCGAACACCCGGCGGGCCTACGCCCGCGCCATCATCGACTTCCTGGCATGGTGTGAGGGGAGGGGGGTGGCCTCCGTCGCGAACGTCAAGCCGCTCCATGTCGGTGCCTACGTCGAGCGCTTGACCCGCGCCAAGTCCGCGCCAACGGCCAAACAGCACCTGGCCGCGATCCGCCACCTGTTTGATTGGCTGGTGATGGGCCAGGTCGTCCCGCTCAACCCCGCCGCCTCGGTGCGCGGGCCGTCCCACAGCGTCCGGGGCGGCAAAACACCGGTGCTCGATCCCGCCGAGGCGCGCCTGCTCCTTGATGCGATCGACATCTCCACGCCGGTTGGCCTGCGCGACCGGGCGCTCATCGGGTTGATGGTGTTCAGCTTCGCCCGGATCGGCGCGGCGCTCGGGATGAAGGTCGAGGACGTCTATATCCAGAACCGACGGCTCTGGGTCCGGCTGCACGAGAAGGGCGGCAAGCGGCATGAAATGCCCTGCCACCATTCCCTGGAAGCCTATCTGGACGCCTATCTCGACGGCTGCGCCTTGCGCGGTGATCCGAAGGGGCCGCTGTTCCGCACCGTTGAACGGGGGCGGGCGGTCTTGACCACCACGCCGCTGCCCCAGGCCAACGCCTACGCCATGATCGGCCGCCGCGCTGTCGGCGCCGGCATCGCCACCAAGATCGGAAACCACACCTTCCGAGCGACGGGCATCACCGCCTACCTCAAGAACGGGGGGACACTGGAGAACGCGGCGGCGATGGCCAATCATGCCTCGACGCGCACGACGCAGCTCTATGATCGTCGGCAGGACGAGATATCGCTCGACGAGATCGAGCGAGTGCGGATTTGAACCGCGCGATGAGTGAAGACAGGCGACTCGACGCGGCCAAGCTCTATTTCGGTACAGAGCCCGCCTGGCTTGAAGCAATCAGCGATTGGGCGTCCCAAAAACAGCAGATCATGACCCTCTGGCTACATGGGTCGCGTGTGACCGGCCGTCGGCGCATCAAGCCTGACCCTCCTCCTGTCCCGGATCTCGATATCGCATTTGCCCTCGACGTAGCCGAGTACTCGGTCCTGCTCGGCGAGGCGATCAGCCTCGCGCCGCGCTGGCGGGCCGAACTGAGCGCTCTCCTGCCTGTGGAAGTGGATATCCAGTACGCAGATCCGGACGACCGTTCACGAGCGGCGTTTATCCGGAGAATTTATCGGAACGGCGTCGTGATCTACCGGCGCGCATCGCCGTGAGGCGTGCTTTGGCACTCATCATTTGCACAGGGAAAACCGAGGCTTTTCAAGCCTCCTGATGGTAGTGCAGAAATCTTGATATCCGCACAGGTTCGGGGGCGGGCAGGGGGTCCCTAGCCGCTGGCTTTGAGCCACCTCTGCCGGTCAGAGACATGCGGAGAGTGGCTGGAAGGTAGACCTTTCGTGCCCGCACTACCCAGGCGACGCGCCCGAAGCCACAGGGAGTGCGTGGCTCGGTTTGGAATTTTACCCTATAAGTATAGGTTCGACTGCCGGCCGAACGATGAGCTGGAGAAGTCTTCCGGAAACGGGAACGGCCGTAAGCATGACGTTCGAGCGGATCTCACTTTTGCGGAACATCGGTCAGTTTGATTCCGTCGATGCCGGCGCTCACATCCCCCTCACGAAGCTGTCGCTGATCTATGCCGAAAACGGCCGCGGCAAGACGACGCTCGCCGCCATCCTGCGCTCGCTTAACACGGGCGAGCCGGGGCTGATCGACGAGCGCCAGCGCCTCGGCTCGGCGAACTCGCCTCACGTGGTGTTGACCTTCGCCGGCGCGCCATTGGTGTTTCAGAACGGCGCGTGGGCGGCTGCGCTGCCGCGCATTGCGGTTTTTGACGACGCCTTTGTCGCGGCGAACGTCTGCTCCGGCATCGCGATCGAAACGGCGCACAAGCAAAATCTCCACGAGCTGATCCTGGGCGCGCAAGGCGTCGCGCTGAACACGACGCTGCAGGGTCATGTCGCGCGGATCGAGGATCACAACAGGGATCTTCGGACAAAAGGCGACTTGATCCCGGCGGTCGCGCGCGGTGGGCTCACGGTCGATGCCTTTTGCGCATTGCCCGCCGATCCAGATATCGACGCCAAGACTCAGGAAGCCGAGCGCAACCTAGCGGCGGCGCGGGCGGCCGATGTGATCCGGCAACGAGCGGATCTTATGCCGCTCGCGCTACCGGGCTTTGACGTTGCCGCGATTAACGTACTCCTCGCGAGCAACCTGCCTGATCTGGAAACCGGAGCGGCCGCCCGCGTGCGCGAGCATCTGCGGAGCCTCGGCAAGGGAGGGGAGGCATGGGTCGGCGACGGCATGGGCCGCGTCGCCGGCGCATCGGAGGGCAAGGGACATGAGGTCTGCCCCTTCTGCGCCCAGGATCTCGCGGGCTCGGAGCTGATCCAGCATTATCAAGTCTATTTCAGCGAAGCCTATGAGGCGCTGAAAGCCGCGATCACGGAAGTCGGTCAAGGGATCAACACGACGCACGGCGGCGACGTGCCGGCGGCGTTTGAGCGCGCAGTACGAGTCGCGGTGGAAAACCGAGAATTCTGGCGCGCCTTCACCGATGTTCCCGATATCGACGTGGACACAGCCGCAATCCAGCGCGCGCGGGCGGCGGCGCGAGACGCCGTGCTGACGACCCTGCGAGCCAAGGCGACGGCACCGCTTGAAGCAATGGCCCTTCCGTCCGAAACCATCGCGGCGATCGATGCCTACGACGTTCATCGCGCCGCCATCGCCGGCCTTTCGGCCGCGATGCAGGCCCGCAACGCGCCGATCGCGATCGTCAAGGAACAGGCGGCGGCGGCAAATGTCGCCACCTTGACGGCGGATCTTGCCAAACTGGCGGCGATCAAGGCCCGTCGCACAGCCGCGACCGCAGCGTTTTGCGATGACTATCTCGGCGAGAAGGCCGCGAAATCGGCAACTGAAGCCCTGCGTGTCCAGGCGCGCGCAGCACTCGATCAGTATCGCCAGAACATCTTTCCCGCCTACGAGACGGCGATCAATGAATACCTCCGACGCTTTAACGCCGGTTTCCGGCTGGGCTCCGTCACCTCCGTGAATAACCGGGGCGGCTCCTCGGCCAGCTACAACGTGCTGATCAACAATGTCGCCGTCGCACTGACAGGGGAGGGCGGCCCGTCCTTCAAGAACACGTTGAGCGCCGGTGACCGCAATACCCTCGCGCTTGCCTTCTTGTTCGCCTCGCTCGACCAGGAGCCGCACCTCGCACAAGAGATCGTCGTCATTGACGATCCCATGACCAGCCTCGACGAGCACCGCTCGCTCACGACGGTACAGGAGATGCAGCGGCTCTACGGCCGGGTCAGCCAGATGCTTGTGCTCTCACACTCGAAGCCGTTTCTCTGCGCGATCTGGGAGGGCGCGGACAAGGTGACGCGCTCCGCCATGCGGATCATCCGCGATGGGGCAGGCTCGACGCTGGCGGCCTGGGACGTGCGCCAGGATTGCATCACCGAGCATGATCGCCGGCATGAACAGGTCCGGGATTATATCCGAGCGGGCAACCCTGCGACCGAGCGCGCCGTCGCGGCCGCACTACGGCCGATCCTCGAAGCCTTCATGCGCGTAGCCTATCCGGCCGATTTCCCGCCGGATGCGCTGATTGGGCCGTTCATCAGCATCTGCCAGCAGCGGCACGGCGCGCCGAACCAGATTCTCACCGTTGCCGACACGACCGAGCTGCGCGCGCTGCTCGACTACGCCAACCGATTTCACCATGATTCCAACCCCGCCTGGGAAAC
>JBBRPO010000064.1:0-17114 GCA_038227865.1 Caulobacterales bacterium | reverse complement strand
GGGAAACAGACAGATCCCGCTGCCAGCCGGCATTGCCGGGGTCGGATTTGGCCAGGCGCTCGGCGATGTCGATGGAGGCTCTGAAGGCGTCCAGAGCGGCCGGAAGGTTGCCCTGGTCGCCGACCTTGTTATGGGAAACAGACAGATCCCGCTGCCAGCCGGCATTGCCGGGGTCGGATTTGGCCAGGCGCTCGGCGATGTCGATGGAGGCTCTGAAGGCGTCCAGAGCGGCCGGAAGGTTGCCCTGGCTTCGTAGAACGTCGCCGATCCGGTCTTGGGAAACGGAGATGTTCCGGTCGTCACCCTGGCGGCGAGCGGCTTCGTCAGCTTGTTGGAAAGCTCTCTGGGCTTCCGCCAACGATCCCGTCGTCACCCACAGATCGCCGAGATCGATCCAATCCCAAATGGCGTCCGGATCGAGGCGAAGCAACTCGGTCAGGGTGGCCTTGGCGGCGGCGTGGTCGTAGGCCAGCCGCTCAACCGCAGCCTGTTCGCGCAGCAACGCAACCTCGCGGGTGACGGCGTCCTTGCGCAAATCGCTTATTTCGGCGCGCTTGGCCTTCAGAAGTTCCAGGGCGGCTGCGGTGTTCAAGTCTCCCACGGCGTCGCGAGCGGCCTGGATGGTCTCCGAGATGTCTGAGCCTTGGTTAGAGGCGGCGGGGCGTTCCTCGGCATGGGCGCGCATGGCGGCGATAGCGGCTTCCAGCAGTTCCGGCAGTTCGAGAGCGGAGACGCCCTCCTGGCCGAGGGACTTCAGCAGGCTGTCGAACCGTTCCACCGGCACCGCCGCGTTCTGGGCGATCGGCGTGGCGACCGCGCGCTCCACGAATTTCCAGATGACCGTGCCGGGGACAATGAAAGCTTCATGCAGATCGCTGGTTTGCGGCTCGTCTCCCTGTTCCGCAAGACTGGCCAGTCCCGCGAGCTGTTGGCCACCTTTAAGAAAGACCGGTGATCCGCTTGAGCCACGATCCAGCCAATATTTCTTTTGATTGGCATGGGAGAACTCTCGACGACCATCCAGACCAACATGACTGGCCAGGTTTCCATCCACGCGAACTTCCTGTGATCTACTGGGCAACCAGGCGATGACAAACCCTTCGCCTTCCTCGAAGGGCGCGGCTCTGGCGATGCTAAGCGGCATCGCCTGCTGGGGTACGTGTTTGGGCCGGAGGAGGACGAGATCGGGGTCTTCGTCTGGATGTCCGGCGCACGCATCCACGAGTGACGCAGAAACGGAAATCCTCGCGCCCTGGTCATCCTTACAACGCGGAAACTCGACCTTGACCTCGGCAGCCGCGTCACCCCCCGCGTCCCGCCAGACATGCCGACAGGTGGCGATGAAGCCGCCCTCCACCAAGGCGCCACAGCCGACGAATTTCGGCTTGGCGTCCTGTGTGTAGATGTGCACCACTGAGTATTCGATCATCCCTAGGACCCGACCCCGATGGCTTCGACCATGAAGATTGAACTGCCCGATGGCAACACGCTGTTGTTTGGCGCGCCGAAAAGTGGAGGCTTGCGGGAAATCTCTCGATCGGACGATCTTCCCAGCGCCAGCGCCGACAAATTCGCCAAGGCCATGAGATCGCTGGGCGGCCTGGTTCAGGTGCTGGAAGAACAGGTGGCGTCGCTGGCCAAACGCCCTTCCTCCGTGGAGATCGAGTTCGGCGCCTCGCTCTCGGGCGAGTGCGATCTGTGGATCGTATCGGGCAAGGGCGAGGCGGAATTCAAGGTGACGTTGACGTGGGACGCGCCGCCCCACTGACTCCTCAAGGCTTCAACTTGTATCCCGTCTTGAAAATCCACCAGATGGCGATCAGGCAAGCGGTCGTGAAGCCCAGGGTCATGCCGAGACTGAGGCCCACCCCTACGTCCGAGACGCCGTAGAAGCTCCAGCGAAAGCCGCTGACCAGATAGACCACCGGGTTGAACAGGGTGATCTTGCGCCACAGAGGCGGCAGCATGTTGATCGAATAGAAACTGCCGCCCAGAAAAGTCAGCGGCGTGATGATCAGCGTCGGCACCACCTGCAGCCGCTCCCAGGTCTCGGCCCATACCCCGACGATGAAGCCGAACAGGCTGAAGGTGATCGCCGTCAGGATCAGGAAGGCCGCCATCCAGAGCGGGTGGGCAACGTGATAGGGCACGAAAATCCGCGCGGTGACCAGGATCACCATGCCCAGCAGCACCGATTTGCTGGCCGCCGCCCCCACATAGGCCACCACCGCCTCCCACCACGCCACCGGCGCCGAGAGCAGCTCATAGATCGTGCCCGACCATTTGGGCATGTAGATGCCGAACGAACCATTGCCGATACTCTCGGTCAGAACCGACAGCATGGTCAGCCCCGGCACGATGAAGGCGGCGTAGGAGACCCCGTCGATCGCCTTCATGCGTGAGCCGATCGCCGCGCCGAACACCACGAAATACAGCGAGGTGGAAATCACCGGAGACATCAGGCTGCCCACCAGGGTGCGGAACCACCGGGCCATTTCAAACAGATAGATGGCGCGCATGCCGTTGAGGTTCATCGCGGCGCCCTGACCAGATTGACGAAGATCTCCTCGAGCGAGCTCTCGCTGGACTCGACGTCCTTGAAGGCGACGCCCGCTTCGATCAGGCGGCGCATCAGGTCCGATACCCCCTGCCCCTCCAGCTTGGGATCGAAGGTGTAGATAAGGCTGAGGCCGTCGGCGGCGATCTCCAGCGGCTCGCCGGCCAGGCTTTCGGGCAGGGCGTGGATCGGCGCCGGCAGGCCAAGGGTCAGCTGCCGCTTGCCAAGGGTCCGCATCAGGGTGGCCTTGTCCTCGACCAGAATCAGTTCGCCGTGGTTGATCACCCCGATCCGGTCGGCCATCTCCTCGGCCTCTTCGATATAGTGGGTGGTCAGGATGATGGTGACGCCGCCCTCGCGCAGCCGCCGGACCATCGCCCACATGTCGCGGCGAAGATCGACGTCCACGCCGGCCGTGGGCTCATCGAGAAACAGGATGCGGGGCTCGTGGCTCAGGGCCTTGGCGATCATCACCCGCCGCTTCATGCCGCCGGAAAGCGCGAGAATGGGGCTGTCTTTCTTGTCCCAGAGGGACAGATCCCGCAGCACCTTCTCCAGGTAGGCCGGATCGCGACCCCGGCCGTACAGGCCCCGGCTGAAGCGGATGGTCGCCCAGACGGTCTCGAAGCCGTCGGTGGCGATCTCCTGCGGCACCAGGCCGATCAGGGACCTGGCGGCGCGATAATCGTGGATGATGTCGTGGCCATCGGCCAGAACCGTTCCCGAGGACGGCCGCACCAGGCCGCAGACGATGTTGATCAAGGTGCTTTTGCCGGCTCCGTTCGGCCCCAGCAGAGCGAAGATCTCACCCCGGCGGATATCCAGATCCACGGCCTTTAGGGCCTGAAAGCCCGAGGCGTAGGTCTTGGTCAGACCCTTGACGGAGATGATCGGCGACAAGCGAAAGTCCTGGGTTTTGGCGACAGTGCGGGGAGCGCGGAGGCTCTATTTCGACAGTAGCCGCTGGAGGTCGGGGTCGTAGCCCTTACCATGAGGGTTCAAGCCAAAGAGGCGGCCATCGTAGGCCCACCACGCCCAACCGTAGTGATATCGATCCGCTTCATCGAGCATGAATTTCACCCACGCCATCCGGCTCTCGAGGTCGGAAACGTTTGTCGCGCCGAATTCGTTCATGATCAGCGGGACGTGGTTGGCCGCGGCCCAGTCGACCCCGACACGCAGATAGGCGTCGAGCCGCTGTTCGGTCCATTCGGTATTGTCGGCCGAGTCGGGCCGTTTGGGGAACCGGTACTCCGGGTGGTGTCCGCCGCCAGCGCCCTGCTGCGTGATCCCGCCCGGCTGGTAGACATGCATCGTGTAGACGATGTTGGGATCCGGGATCGGGGTCAGATCCTTGAAGTTCTGCGCCAGGTCCCACCACGCCGGCGGCACGATGATCGTATGGTTGGGCGCGTTGGCGCGGATGCCGGCCACCACGCGGGGCGCGAATTCATTCCAGGTGGCGTTGTCATAGTGGGGTTCGTTCACGGCCTCGAAGAACAGCTGCTCGGGACTGTATTTCCGGGCGTACCGCCGCGTCAGAACGTCATTGGCCTTGAGGATCAGGGCTTCCGATTGCTCGGTGGGCAAGGTCATGAACGACTTCATCGGCTGAACGACCAGCGTGACGGTGAAGCCGGTCCGGATGAATTTCTCCAGGTGTTCATCAAGCCGGCCTAGCCCGATCGCGACGCGATCGCCATCCGACTCGACGCCTAGGCGCTCCATCGGAACACCCGGTAAAATGAAGCTGGGGTCGATGGGGATGCGGATGTTCGTGAACCCCATTGATTTGAGCTTCTTGAGATCTCCCTCGTCATAGATCGCCATCCTGGTGTTGTTGACGACATTGTCGGCGTTGATTCCGCGGCCGAGGCTCTGAAGACGGCTAGCCGGAACATTTGAGGGAGGCGACGCGATGGCGCCCTGACAGGCGGCCAGAGCCAGGGTGGTGATCAGCGCCAGCGCGCCCAACGGCGATCTCATCATTTCGGCGTCTCCAGTCCGAACGTCGGTGAACAATCGCCGGCGCGAAGCCGACGATATCGGCCTCCTCCCACGCAAGGGGGGCGTTCGTGTGGCGCGCGGGGCGATTGAACCGGCCGCCTGACGGCGCCCATAAAATCATCAAAGGCGGCGTCACCTAAGTTTCGCACCAGCCGATCTTGGCCGAAAGGACCCATGATGGTAGAAATAGGCTTCGGGGAGCGCTGATCAGGGTGGGCTAATGCACGACGCCGCCATCCGCTACGCTTGTTGTCGCGGGGGCCACGCGTGAGTTTCGAGGCTCGGGAATTGGCGACAAGCGATGGGGTCTCCCGTCACCCAACACCCGATTCGATCATGGGCCGGCGGCGGCGGGTCATGACCTTTGACGATGGTTAAACAATGTATTAAGAGCAAAATTCAATACGCACCCTGATACTGATCAAAGAAATCACGTCGTATTCAAAATAAGCATGTCATCTAAATTATCGAAAGAATGACCATGGACGAAATATACGAACGCTTGACAATAATATTTCACGATCTATTTGATGACGAAGATATTGTCCTCAGGCCAATGTTAACGGCGGGCGATGTCGCCGAATGGGACAGCCTTCGGCATATTCAACTTATCCTGGCGGTCCAGAGGGCGTTCAAGATCAAATTTTCCGCGGCCGACACCGCCAATCTGAACAACGTCGGCGAACTCGCGGCTCTGATCAGCGCGAAGACCAAATAGGATGAGTGCGGAAATCTATACCGGCCTGGCTTGGTTGCAGCCGCCGCCGGGCGACTTCTCCGCGCAATGCAAGGCCGCCGCGACCCAGGAAAGGCCGGGCGCGCTGTTCCGGGCGCTGGCCAACCACACTCTTGATGGGAACCAGCTCAGCCGCCTTGGCCGGGCGATAGCGGCCACCGCGGCGGCCGGGCGGACGCTGGCGCCGTTGCAAACGTTCCGGCTGGGTCTGATGGGCAATGGAACCCTAGACCTGATGGTCCCCGCCCTGGTGGCCAGCGCCGCGCGCCACGGCTTCGCGCTTGAATGCGTTGTGGCCGACTATGGGCAGACCACCCAGGAAGCCCTCGATCCGGCCGGCCAGATCAATGCGGCGAAGTGCGACGCCGTCCTGCTGGCCATCGACCACCGGGGCCTGCCCCTGCGCCTGCGGGCGGGCGAGCCGGACATGGAACGCGCCGACATCGACGCCGCCGTAGAGACCCTGGCGGCGATCCGTGGCGGCCTTCGCGACCATGGCGGCGCGGTCAGCATCGTTCAAACCCTGGCGCCCCCTCCAGAGTCCCTGTTCGGCAGCCTGGACCGTATCGTGCCGGGAGCGCCTCGACGGGCCATCGCGGCGGTCAACGCGGCGATCGCCGACAGCGTCGCGGGGTCCGAGGATGTGCTGTTCGACGTGGCGGCGTTGGCGGAAACCGTCGGCCTGGCCAACTGGCACTCGCCGCCCCTCTGGAACCTGGCCAAGCTGGCCTTCGACGATGACTGCCTGCCGATCTATGCCGATCATGTCGCGCGCCTGATCGGGGCGCTGCGAGGACGCAGCCGCAAGTGCTTGATCCTGGACCTGGACAACACCCTCTGGGGCGGCGTGATCGGCGATGACGGTATGGAGGGTATCAAGATCGCCCAGGGGGACGCGACCGGAGAGGCGCACCTAGCCGTGCAACAGTACGCCCTGGCGTTGCGGCGCCGAGGTGTCGTCCTGGCCGTTTCGTCGAAGAACACCGACGAGGTCGCGCGTCTTCCGTTCCGCCAACACCCAGAGATGCTGCTCAAGGAGGATCACTTCGCGGTCTTTCAGGCCAACTGGAACGACAAGGCGACCAACATCAAGGCGATCGCCGAGGAACTGTCGCTTGGGCTCGACGCCATGGTGTTCCTCGACGACAACCCCGTGGAGCGGGGTCTGGTTCGCCAGATGCTGCCCGACGTCGCCGTGCCCGAGCTTACCGAAGACCCGGCCCTGTTCGCCCGCACCCTGGCGGCGGCCGGCTATTTCGAGTCCGTCGCCTTTTCCGACGAAGATCGCAAACGCGCGGAAATGTATCAGTCGAACGCCCGCCGGGTGGCGCTGAGCCGCCAGGCCGGCGACCTCGACGCCTATCTGGCGTCGCTGGACATGGAAATCCAATTCGCGCCCTTCGACCGGACCGGCCGCGCGCGGATCGCCCAGCTGATCAACAAGTCGAACCAGTTCAACCTGACAACCCGGCGCTACACCGAGGCCGATGTCGCCGAGGCCGAAAGCGATCCGTCGGTCTTCACCCTGCAGGTGCGCCTGGTCGACAGCTTTGGCGACAACGGCATGATCTGCGTGATCGTCTGCCGCGAGGCCGGGCCGGCCGTCTGGGCGATCGACACCTGGCTGATGAGCTGTCGGGTATTGGGCCGCAAGGTCGAGCAGATGGTGCTGCGCGAGATTCTTGAAAGCGCCCGCGAGGCCGGCGTTGCCATGCTTATGGGAACCTATCGGCCGACCGAGAAGAACGCGCTGGTGCGGGATCACTATGAAAAACTCGGCTTCACCAAGACCGCCGAACATCCGGACGGGACCACCACATGGTCGCTGCCCACGGCGACCGAGGTCGCCGCAGTGCCGATGCGCGTCAGGCGCGGTGGGCTAGTCATGGCCGGCCAATGAGCGGGATACCGAGCCCGCTTACCTTTCGGGACGCTTGGCTGCTTCCTCTGATCTGCCTCGCGACGGTGCTGATCATGCTGATCGGCGCGGAAGCCGCCGCCCAGGTGTTCTGGCCCGAGGAAAAGGACAACAGCTGCGTCGTGCACGACGGTACCTTGCTGGGCTTCCATCACCGGCCCCACTGCGTGTCCCGGATGAAGGCGGCGGAGGGGCCCTGGTACACCAATCGCTACAATGAGTGTGGCTACCGATCGATGGCCTCGTGCGCTCCAGTTCCGCCGGGCGTCCGGCGGATCGCCTTCATCGGCGCCTCGATCAGCGGGGGCCACTTGGTGGAATACGAGCATACCATCGCCACGTCGCTCGGCCAGTCGCTGACGGCGATGTGCACGGCCCCCGTGCAGATCCAGAACCTCGCAGCCGCCGGCTATACCGGTCGGAAAAACATCATCCGCATGGCGGAGGCGCTCAGGCTCCACCCCCAGGCCGTGGTCTTTGTCCAGACGCCCGTCGACATAGAAAATCAGCTCGACGACACCCTCCCACCAATCACCGACGCCATCCTGGCCGTCCCGCCCAAGACGGCGGTCAGGGTCAAGAAGATCCGCAAGGTCGGATTGATACAACAGGCCTCCGGCATCATCAGGGAAAGCCGCGCCGTTGTAGTGGCCCAGCATTTCATGTTCAGCGATCCGTCCGTCTACATTCCGCTGTTCATGGCCAATGGCGACAAGGCGGCCTTCCTGAAGCCCCCTTTCACGCCGCTTTGGCAGTCCCGGCTGGCCCGATTCGACGAACTGATCGCCGCTCTGGCCGATCAGGCCCACCGGGC
The DNA here is from genome assembly GCA_038227865.1 of Caulobacterales bacterium. Lineage (GTDB taxonomy): Bacteria > Pseudomonadota > Alphaproteobacteria > Caulobacterales > Caulobacteraceae > Acaudatibacter. The sequence goes on along the minus strand of JBBRPO010000064.1, from coordinate 9,082 downwards.
GAATGTGCCGTTTGTCCTGGTGTTCGTGCCGCATCAGGCGGAGATCGCGATGGAGGCCGGAGCCACGCGGCCGCCCGGAGTCGATCCGCTCGCCTTTCCGAAGGCCCTTGAAGCCATCGCGATCCGGCACGGCGCTGTGTTCGTGGACGCCTCGGAAATCCTTCGGCGGCAGCCGGATCCCGCCAGCCTCTACTACCGCGTCGACGGCCATCCGTCTGGGAAGGGTCAGCCCATGATCGGCCGGTCACTCGCTGAACATCTCGCCAACCTGGGGTCTGGCCCGTTCTTTGACTGCCACGGCTCCGTTGCGGGCGCCTTGCCACCGAAGGCGTCATGACCGTTCCCTCCGTATTGTTCCTGATTTTCGCTCTCTGCGCGGCGGTGGTTTTCAATCTGTCGGTGGCCAAGCCTTGGCGCCAGGCCGTCCTGCTGGTTGTCAACATCGGCTTCCTCGCCAGCTTCTCCCACGATCCCGTCGCCTTCATCCCGTTCCTAGGGTTTCTCGCCTTTGGGTTCCTGGCGCAGGGCGCGACCCGGGAGGGCGGCAGACCCAGGTTGTTCCTCGCGCTAGTCGTCCTGATGGTCGCCGCGTTTGTCTGGCTGAAACGCTACAGTTTTGTGCCCAAGGAAACTTTTCTGGCGTATCCCTACCTATTGATTGGTTTCTCCTACGTGTTCTTTCGCGTGCTGCATCTACTGATCGACAGCCACCAGGGTGCGATAGAGCGCAAGGTTGGATTGGTGTCGTATCTGAACTATACTCTGAACTTTACGACGCTGATCTCGGGACCTATCCAACGATATCAAGACTTTCATCGGATGGAGACCGAGCGCCTGCCGCTCGGCCTCGTGGATATGGGAACCGCGGTGGAGCGGGTCGTCATTGGCTATTTCAAGGTCGCGGTGGTTTCCCTCGCGCTATCGGCGGTGCAGCACCAGGCTTTGCAGCATCTGGGTCCGTCCCTGTTCCTCACCGACAAGGTGATCAGCGGAGCGCTCATCGCCGCCGTCTACCCCGTCTATCTGTATTTCAATTTCTCCGGCTACACCGACGTGGTGATCGGTGTAGCCCGGTTTTTCAGGATCGAATTGCCGGAAAACTTCAACCGGCCGTTTTCTTCCGAGAACGCCATCATATTCTGGGGTCGCTGGCACATGACCCTGTCGGGATGGTTGCGCACCTACGTCTACAATCCGCTGATGATGCAGGGCATGTCGCGCATCACCGCGCCCGGCCTGGCCCGCTATATATCGGTGGGGGTTCTGTTCGTGACCTTCTTCCTGATCGGGGTCTGGCACGGCCGGACCAGTGAATTCCTGGTCTTTGGCCTGCTTACCGGCGGCGGGGTCGCCACCAACCAGCTCTACCAGGTCACGATGCAGCAGTGGCTGAAACCCAAGGGTTATCGCGCCCTGGCGGCGGGGGCGTTCTACAAGGCCTGCACCCGGGGGTTGAACTTTACATGGTTCGCCTTCACCCAGCTGTGGTTCTGGTCGAACTGGCAACAGATCGGCGACATCGCCCGGACCCTGGGTCCGGCCGCGGCGGCGCTCGATGTCCTGGTGGTCTTCCTGGCATCGACGATCATTCTCGCCACCATGGCGGCCGTTCGCGGCGGCTTGCTCAGCCTGAGCTGGGGGGGCGCTCCGGTGGTCATGTCACGCTATGTGCGGACCGCCTGGCTGACGGCGCTTGTGGTGACTGCTGTCTCGTTTACCCTGCTGCTCAACGCTCCGGCGCCGGACATCGTCTACAAGGCTTTCTGAATCATTGGCCCGCGCTGCCAAGCCGCCGTCACGAGGGGAACGAGTGTGATTTTCGATCATATCGGACTGGTGGTGAAGGACCTGGCGGAAGGCCGCGCGTTCCTGACGTCGGCGCTGCGCGTGCGCAAATGGTCGGCCGAGTTCGACGATCCGGTCAATGGAGTGCTGCTGCAGTTCGGCGCCGACGCCCACGGCCTCTGTTATGAGTTGCTGCAGCCGTCAGGCGACGCCAGTCCGGTCAGGGTCGCCCTGAAGAGCCAAAAGGCGATCCTCAATCATGTCGCCTATCTGGTCGAGGACCTTGAGGTCGCCGCCGAGACCTTGATGGAGGAAAACTGCGTTCCCACCAGCGAGCCGAAACCGGCGATCGCCTACGGCGGCCGGCGAATCCAGTTCTTCGTCACGCCCCTCAATATGATCGTCGAATTGATCGAAGCGCCTGGTCACCAGCACGCCTACAGTTAGAGCATCGTGCGGTTGATCAAACGCACGATGCTCTAACTGGCCGGAGCCGCCTGCGCGGCGATCAGGGCGTCGTCGATCTCACGGGCGCGAACCGCGGCCGGGCGATCACCGATGCGCGCCCAATAAGCTTCGAACGCCGGGCGCTTCTCCATCGATCCAAACTGCATTCCCCAGCCGATCTGCGAGCCGAAATAGACATCAGCGGCGCTGAAGGCCCGGCCGGCGATATAGTCCGACGCCGACACGGCCTGCTCAAGAACATCGATCACTCGTTCGAAGTCGCCATAACCGGCCATTATCTCGCGGCCCGCGGGCACCTCGAAGCCAAGGGACCTATTGGTGACCGCCGCCTCGACCGGGCCGGCGGCGAAGAACAGCCAGCGATAGTAGGCGGCCCGTTCGCCGGGCGGTGGCGCCAGGCCCGCCGCCGGGAAAGCGTCGGCCAGATAGGCGCAGATGGCCGCACCCTCGGTGATCACGGTCTGGCCATGCCGAATGGCGGGAACCTTGCCCATGGGGTTGATGGCCAGGTAGGCGGGCGCCTTCATGGTTGTCCCATACTCCAGAAGCTCGGTGCGATACGGCGCGCCGACCTCTTCCAGCATCCAGCGGGCGATCCGACCGCGCGACATCGGGTTGGTGTAGAAAACCAGTTCCTCGGCCATGGGCTCTCCTTTTCCGGTGTGGCTCGCCGCTTTACCACTGAGATAGCGGAAAACAAAACAAGAACACGACACGTTCGGACGAATTTCCTCGCGTCGCAACCGCGCTAGCCATCGGCGGCCAATACGTTCAGAGTAGTTCCACACCATCCTCGGATTCGCCCATGTCCCCGTCTTTCGGCGACGACGTTCGCGCGCCCACCGCGCCAGACCCCAAGGGCATCGACGTGGCCGCCATGCCGCGCGTGCTGCGGCGCATCGCCCGTGAGGCGGTGAAGCTTGCGCCGGCCCGTGTCGCGGTGGCCGTCGGCGCCTCGCTGGGCGCGGCGGTGGCCAGCCTGAGCCTGCCCAGGCTGTTTGGCGGCGCCGTCAACGAAGCTCAGAACCTGCTGGGCATCGCCAGCCGTGTCCATGACTCGGCCCAGGCGCTCGCCGCCCATGAGGCGCGCCACGCCCTGCTGATCGCCGCGGCGCTGGTGATCCTGGCCACCACGACGCGCGGGTTCCTGACCATGGTGGCCAACTATCAGGCCGAATATGTCAGCCAGAAGGTCGCTTATCAGTACCGGCTCGACTTCTTTCGCCAGCTTCAACGCCTGTCGTTCGGCTTTCACGACAAGATCCATTCGGGCGATCTGATCACCCGGGGGATGCTCGATCTGGAGGGCGCGCGGTCGTTCATCCAGAACGGCCTGTTGGTGGCCCTGACCATGATCCTGCTGGTCGGCATCGCCGCCAGCCAGATGATCGCCACCGATCCGGTGATGGCGGCGCTGGGCCTGGCCTTCACGCCCCTGGCCAGCGTGGTGCTGGCGCGCATGGGGTTCATGCTGCGGGTGACCTGGCTGCACGTACAGCGCCTGATGAGCATTCTGACCCTGACCATGGAAGAAAACCTTCAGGGCATCAGGGTGGTGAGGTCGTTCGCCGCCAAGCCCTTCGAACTGGCCAAGTTCGACGACGCGGCCAACGCCGCCCTGGCCTATTCCTACCGGCGCATCTTCCTGCGCTTCCAGGCCGTGTCGGTGATGACCTTGAGCTTCTATGGCTCGATGGGTCTGTTGCTGTGGTACGGCGGCGGGCAGGTGGCGGCGGGCCGGATGACCGCTGGGCGGCTGACCGAGTTCCTGACCTACATGACCTTGCTGCAGTCGCCGATCCGCCAGATCGCCATGATCGTCGCGGCCGCCGCCCGAGCCACCACCTCGGGATCGCGCCTGTTCGAGATCCTCGATCTGGACCCCGCCGTGGCCGACAAGCCGCAAGCCCGCGACCTCGTCGTTACACAAGGCGTGCTGCGCTTCGAGCATGTGGACTTCGCCTACGACCCTGGTGCGCCGGTGCTGCATGACATCAGCTTCGAGGTGGCGCCCGGCCGGAGCCTCGGCGTCGTCGGGCCGCCGGGATCGGGCAAGTCCACCATCGCCAATCTGGTCCCCCGTTTCTACGACGTGACCGCCGGTCGGGTCACCATCGACGGCCAGGATGTGCGCGACGTGACCCTCGCGTCGCTGCGTGGCCATGTCGGTCTGGTTCAGCAGGAAGCCTTCCTGTTCGACGCCACGGTGACCAACAATATCGCCTATGCGGATCCCTGGGCCGAGGAAGATCGAATCGTGGACGCCGCCCGCACGGCGCAGATCCACGACTATGTCGCGGGCCTTCCGGGCGCCTACGAAACCCGCGTGGGCGAACGCGGTGTCGCCCTGTCGGGCGGCCAGCGCCAGCGGATGTCGATCGCGCGGGGCGTGGCGCCCGGCCCCGGGGTGATGATCTTCGACGATTCCACCGCCGCCATCGACGCGGTGACCGAGAAGAAAGTGCGCGACGCCCTGGCTGAGGCTACCTCGGCCAAGGCGACGATCATCATCGCTCATCGGCTCTCGAGCCTGATGCACGCCGACGAGATCATCGTGCTGGAAGCCGGCCGGATCGTCGAACGTGGAACTCATGCCGAGTTGATCGCGCTCGGCGGCGAATACGCCGACCTGTTCGCCCTGCAGACCCGCGCCGAACAGGGCCTCTCCATCGCCGACGCCCGACTGCGCCGCAAACTCGCGGAGGCCGCGGCGTGACCGACATCATCGCCGACGCCGCGCCGGCCCGCCGGCCGAACGCCAACCTTGGCACGCCGGACGAGGAGGAAATCTTCGCGTCCTTCGACACCCGCATCATCCGGCGGTTCCTGGCCTTTCTCAAACCCCACCGGGTTATCCTGATCGGCGCGCAGTCGGCGGTGCTCGTCTCATCCCTGACCAGCGTCGCGACACCCTGGATGATCGGGACCATCGTCAACGCGGCGGTGGAGCGGGATCCGCCCGGCCTTCGCACCCTTCTGATGGTGTTCGCCGTGCTGGTGGCGGTCAACGCCGCGTCGAACTTCTGTGACCAGTGGCTGACCTCGCGCCTGGCCCAGCGGGTGATCTTCGACGTGCGCCGGGCGATGTTCGCCCATTTTCAGGACGTGGCCCTGACCTTCATGGACAAGACCCACGTGGGCCGGATCATGAGCCGGCTGCAGGGTGACGTGAACGCGCTGCAGGAATTCCTCGAGAGCTCCACCGGGGCGCTGGGTGATTTCACCACCCTGTTCGGCTATGCGGTGATCCTGCTGTGGATGGACTGGCGCCTGGGCGCCCTGACCCTGGCCACCATCCCCGCCCTGATCGCTGTGCGGGCGGTGTGGCTGCCCTATTCCAAGGCCACCTTCCGCCGGGCGAGGGATGCGTCGTCGATCGCCAATGGGGCCTTGGCGGAAAACATCAACGGCGTGCGCACCGTGCAGGAGACCCGGCGCGAGGCGATGAACTTCACGCTCTATGAGGAAAAGGTCCGGGAGAATTTCCACGCCCAAACCGCCTCGTCCTGGCTGGCCCAAGTGATGACGCCGGCCGTGGATATTCTCACCGGCGTGGCCATGGCCTGCATCATCGTGGTCGGCGGTAATGAGGTGCTGGGCGGATCGCTGGCCGTCGGAGTGCTGGTGACCTTCATTCTTTCGGTCCAGCGGTTCTTCGAACCGGTGCGCCTGCTGTCGATGCAATACACCGTGATGCAGCGGGCCATGGCCGCCGGACACCGGATCTTCGAGGTATTGGACGTGCCGGTGACCATCGCCGACAAGCCCGGCGCGATCGCACTGAAGGACGCGCCGCCGACCGTCGAACTCGACCACGTCACCTTCGGCTACGCTCCGGGCCGGCCGATCCTGCACGATATCAGCCTGAAGGTGGAACCCAGGCAGGTGGTGGCGCTGGTCGGCCCCACGGGTTCGGGCAAGACCAGTATCACCGCCCTGGTCCACCGGTTCTATGACACCAACGCCGGCCGGGTCCTGGTCGGCGGCCAGGATGTTCGGGATGTCAGCCTGGAATCGCTGGGGCGGATGGTCGGCATGGTGCTGCAGGAACCGTTCCTGTTCTCCGGCACGATCGAGGAGAACATCCGCTACAATACGCTGTCGGCCACCCGCGATGACGTGGTCTCCGCCGCCGAGGCGGTATCGGCCCACGACTTCATCATGCGCCTGCCCAACGACTACGACACGCCGCTGGGTCAGCGAGGCCGCAACCTGTCGGTTGGCCAGCGCCAGCTTATCTCGTTTGCCAGGGCGCTGGTGGCCAACCCCAGGATCCTGATCCTCGACGAGGCGACGGCCAATATCGACAGCTTTACCGAACAGGCGATCCAGCGGGCGCTACGCGTGCTGTTCGCCGGCCGCACCTGCCTGGTTATCGCCCATCGATTGGCCACGGTGCGCGACGCCGACCAGATCATTGTGCTGCGTGACGGCCGCATCGTCGAACAGGGGCCGCACGAGGTCCTGATGGCCAACGGCGGATTGTACGCACGCCTCTACGCTTCCAGCCACGGCTCCTTCGACGATGTGGCGGACGGAGCGGCCCAAACGACATGATCCGCGGCTTTGGGTTAAATCTTCTTAATGGCCGGATCGCTCGACGGCGCCGCCCTGGCGGAAGCCGGGCCGGCGCATTAGATTTCCGCCAGCCGCCGAGACGCGCGGCGCGAGGGATGACTGCTTTGCAAAACCCGTTCCGCAAGATGGCGGCCCTGGCCGCCGCCATCGTCCTGCCCATGGCCCTGGCGGGCTGCGGCATCAACGCCATTCCAACCAAGCAGGAGGCAGCCAAGGCCGCGTGGGCCGATGTCCAGAACGATTATCAGCGCCGGGCGGACCTGATCCCCAATCTGGTGGCTACGGTGAAAGGCTACGCCGCCCAGGAAAAGAGCGTGCTGGTGGAAGTCACCCAGGCCCGCGCCAGCGCCACCCAGGTCAAGGTCGACGCCTCCACCCTGACCAATCCAGCGGCGTTCCAACAATATGAGCAGTCCCAGAACAAGCTGTCCGGCGCCCTTGGCCGCCTGATGCTGATCCAGGAACGCTATCCGGACCTGAAGTCCAACGAGAACTTCATGACTCTGCAATCGCAGTTGGAGGGCACGGAAAACCGCATCGCGGTCGCTCGTCGCGATTACAACACGGCCGTACAGGACTACAACACCACCCTGCGGGTGTTCCCGACCTCGATCTGGGCATCCACTTTCTATAGCGGCGAAAAACCCATGGCGCTGTTCTCGGCGACAGCGTCGGCCCAGTCCGCGCCGACGGTAAGTTTCGACTCCGCCACGCCCGCGACGGCGCCGGGAGCGGCGCCTGGATCACCACCTCCCGCTCCGGACGCCAAGTGATCCGGCTGGCGGGCCTTCTGGGCCTGCTGCTGGCGCTGTTGTGGGCGCCCGCCTTCGCCGCGAGCGCCCCGCAATTTCCTGAACTGAGCGGCCGGGTGGTCGATGGCGCCCACGTGCTCAGTCCCGAAATACAGGCTGACCTGACCGCCAAGCTGGCGAACCTCGAGCAGACCAACAGCCGCCAGCTTGTCGTCGTTACACTCCCCAGTCTGGGCGGTTACGAGATCGAGGACTACGGTGTCCAGCTGTTGCGCCATTGGCAGATCGGCCAAAAGGGACTGAACAACGGCGCCCTGTTCATCGTCGTGCCCAGCGAACACAAGGTTCGCATCGAGGTCGGCTATGGTCTGGAAGCCACCCTGACCGACGCCATGTCCAGCGTAATCCTGCAGCGGGCCGTGCTGCCGAAGTTCAAGGCTGGCGATATTTCGGGTGGCGTCGTCGACGGGACGAGCGCGATCATCGAACAACTCGGCCTCGACCCTTCCACGGCGGAGGCCAAGGCGGCGGAAGCGGCCCAGGTCCAGGCTGACGCCCCCCGCCACCGTCATCGCAACCCGATTGCGGGCCTGATCCCGCTGATCATCATCTTCTTCGTGTTCTCCTCGATCTTCCGCGGCCGGCGTGGTGGCGGTGGCGGCATCGGCTGGCTACTGCCGTTGATGTTGCTCGGCGGCGGGCGCGGTGGAGGCTGGGGCGGCGGAGGCGGCGGCGATTGGGGTGGTGGTGGCGGCGGTGGATTCGGCGGCGGCGGGGGGTCCGGCGGAGGCGGCGGAGCTTCGGGGAGCTGGTGAGATGCTGAGCGCTATCGAAAAAACCCGTATCGAAGCCGCCGTCGCCAAGGCTGAAGACGGCACGTCCGGTGAGATCATCTGCGTGTTGGCGTCCGAGGTTTCCCACTATCCGGAGGTGGCGCTGGCCTGGGCGGCCGTGGTCTCCCTTGTCGCACCCGCGGTGGCCGTGGCGCTGGGCGTTCACCCATTGGCCCTGGCGGCGGGCGCGGCGGGCGTCTGGACGGCCGCCCAATCCGGCGGCGGGGCGGCGGAGGAAAAAATCACGATGGCGCTTGGGGTCTACGCCCTGGTCCAGACAGCGTTGTTCATCCTCACCTTCCTGATCCTGGAAATCCCGGCCGCGCGACGCTGGGCGACCCCGGCCATGCTGAAGCGCCACAAGGTGGAACGGGCCGCCCGCCAGCAGTTCGCCTCGATTGCGGCGCGCGCCCGAGGCAGTGAGACCGGCGTCCTGATCTTCGTCGCCCTGGACGACCGGCAGGTGCAAATCCAGGCCGACGGGGCCCGGCACGGCAAGGCGGACGAAGCGTCGTGGAAAGCGGCGGCGCTGGCTATCGGCTCGGCGATGAAGATGGGTAAGGACCCGACGACCGGCATCGTCCAGGCGGTGGAGATCTGCGGCTCGGTGTTGCGGGCCCACTTCCCGTCCGACGGCCCCGGGCCACAACAGTTTTCCGACCGGCC
>JBBRPO010000063.1:0-17332 GCA_038227865.1 Caulobacterales bacterium | reverse complement strand
CACCACGTCCGGGGACACGACCCGGCTGCATGTGCTGCTGCGGCGCGAGGGCGAGCTGGTGAACAGGAAGCGGGTCCAGCGGATCTACCGCGAGGAGCGGCTGACGGTGCGCCGCCGCGGCGGGCGCAAGCGCGCCATGGGCACGCGCCGACCGATCGAGATCCCGCTGGCGGCCAACCAGCGCTGGAGCCTGGACTTTGTGTCCGACCAGATGACCGACGGGCGGCGCTTCCGCATCCTGACGGTGATCGACAACTGCACCCGCGAGTGCCTGGCGCTGGTGGCTGACACCTCGCTGTCGGGGCGCAGGGTGGCGCGCGAGCTGGACGCCATCATCGGCCAGCGCGGGCGCCCGGCCACGATCGCCAGCGACAACGGGACGGAATACACCTCCAACGCCATCCTGGGCTGGGCCGACGAGGCCGGTGTGGACTGGCATTACATCGCGCCCGGCAAACCCCAGCAGAACGGCTTCAACGAGACGGGCCACGCCAAAGATATCGAAGCGAGGCTCGCCAAGAACGGCTTCCAGGCTTGGTCGCTTGGCCTGGAGGGGACACCCGCCTACCTGATCGGGCCGTTCCTGGTGAAGGGCAAACTCAAGGACCATGAACTGGGCGCAAAGCTGGCCGCGGCCCGGCGAGAGAGCTGAACCGACTCCGAACTAGGCGCGCAGGACCGGCGCAAACCCGCCCCCCGGTGTGCGCATGTTCGTCGTCTGCCCCTGGTAGAGCCGAGCGGCCGTTAGCAGCACCGCGCCAGCGTAGGTGTAGAGGCGAATGTCCACCTTCAGGTCCGTGCGCGCGCCATCCACGAGTACGCCGCGGCGGCTCGGCGGGGCGTAGACCTGGGCGACGTAGTCGCCGACGGTGATCTCCGACCAGACCCGGCGAGTGACCTTTTCGCCCCGGTAGGTCGCCTTGCTCCCATACCCACGCGCGGGTTTGAAGAACAGCTCACGCCGTCCCTCCCAGAGCGCTTCCGCATTCTCAGCGGACACCCTCACGGTCTTGGGCAACGCGGTGTCTAGGGTCGCCGCAGCGTCCTCAGCAAGGCCCCAGCCCCTCAGCTGTTTGCCGTCAGACAACAGGACGAGGTTGCGCTTGTCGGCGTAGAGGGCGTGGATGTGGGGGTTGGGGGTGACGACCACCGCGCCGGCGGCATAGGCGTCGCGGAGCGCGGTGTGCGCCGGCTCCTCGAAGCCAAAGTCGACCAGGCGGTTGTAGACCAAGTCGATGGCGCGACCATCGATCGTCAAGACGCCGTCTTGGAACCTGAGCGACGCGGCGTCCGCGATGACCGCTTCGAAGCCTTGTTCCTCGAGAAGGCCCTTGGCCAATTCGAAGTCCGGATAGAGATGTTGCTCGCCAGGCGCATCGTCGACGATCGCGATGAGCCCAGGCCGGCCTGCGCCTCTTTGCAGCCGCCACTCGCTGACGAACATGTCGCCGACTGCTTGGCTAAAGGCCGCCGGGGCGGTCGCGGACTGATCGAGCGGCTCCCCGCAGCAGGCCTGCTGGGCCTGCGCCAGGGCCGCGTTCAGGAAGCCGCCGCCGGCGTTGGTATTCACTTCGATGAGGCGAGGGCCCTCTGTCGTCAGATGGAAGTCGTAACCCATGAAGGCGCCGTGCGGCCCAAAGTCGTCGCGGGCGATTGGCGGCGCCCAGGAGAGCGCTGCGGCCCGGAAATCTGGGAGAACGGCTGCTGCCTCCACCGCCCGGACGACCTTCGCCATTTGTTCGATGGCGGCGACGGGTGCGAACACCGAGACATTGGCAAACAGGATCGGATGCGAGGCGATGAGTTGCTGGGCAAACCCTCGCCGATGGACCTCGCGGTCGAGCGATTCCGCTAAAGCGTATCGATCAAGGGTGGTGCAGAAACATCCACTGTTCAGGGTCGACGCCCGGCCCTGGCCATCAGATGTCGCGACCTCCAGGCCCATCGGTCAGGTTCGGCCCAGAAAGCCCAGGCAATTATAGCTGAAGGCGATCAAGGCGCCCGAGAGCGCGCCGAAGAGTAGCGACCAGCACAGGCCGATGGCGAGCGCTGCCGTCGACGCAACGGGCTCAGTGGTGAACAGCGCGATGAACATGTGAGAGGCGCCAGCCATCCCGATGGCGGTGCCGGCCCAGCAAAGCACGTAGAACACGCCGACCGAGACGGCGCCGGTAAGCGCGCAACGCAGAAGGCCGAGGCGCTGCGAGCTTGGCGCCGTGAGATCATGAGTTGTCATGCAAGGTGTCCTTGTGCCGAGGACGCAGTCCATGTGGAGGGCGCAGCGGCAGGGCCTTGCTGATCAAACGCGCCCGCCGCCTTTACGATGCCACCGACGGCTTGGTGGTTTCAGTTCAGAGCTTCACAGCGCGCAGCCGCAGCGCATTGCTGATCACGCTCACCGAGGAAAGCGCCATGGCCGCCGCGGCGATGGCGGGCGACAGCAGCAGGCCGAAGGTCGGATAGAGCACACCCGCCGCGATCGGTACGCCAGCCACGTTGTAAACGAAGGCGAAGACCAGGTTCTGCCGGATGTTGCGCATCACAGCTCGGGAGAGCTTGCGCGCCCGCACGATGCCCTGGAGGTCGCCCTTCAGCAGGGTGACGCCCGCGCTCTCGATCGCCACGTCGGCCCCCGCGCCCATCGCGATGCCCACGTCAGCGGCGGCCAATGCCGGTGCATCGTTGACGCCGTCGCCGGCCATGGCCACGACGCGGCCTTCCTTGCGGAGCTTCTCGACAACTGCCGCCTTGTCCTGCGGCAGCACCTCGGCCTCCACCTCGTCGATCCCCAATCGCTTGGCGACCGCTTCGGCCGTTGTGCGGTTGTCTCCGGTCATCATCACCAGGCGGACCCCCTCCGCCTTTAGTGCCTTCACTGCGGCTTCCGTTGTCGGCTTCACCGGATCGGCAATGCCGAGGAGGCCGGCCAGGGCGCCGTCCACGGCGGCGAAGATGGCCGTAGCCCCCTCGCGCCGCAGCGCTTCGGCATCGGGCTCCAGCGCCTCTGTGGCCACGTCCTGTTCAGCTAGGAATTTCGGATTGCCCAGGATGACCTTGCGCCCGTCCACGGTTCCGACCACGCCTCGGCCGACCGGCGAATCGAAGTCCTTGGCCTCCGATAAGGTGAGGCTGCGGTCCTTGGCCGCGCGCAGGATCGCATCAGCGAGGGGGTGCTCGCTGCCGCGCTCCAGGCTGGCGGCGAGACGCAACAACTCGGCCTCGTCGAAACCGGCCGCGGGCTGGATGGAGGTCACTGCCGGGCGACCTTCCGTGAGCGTGCCCGTCTTGTCGACGATCAGGGTGTCGATCTTCTCGAAGCGCTCCAGGGCTTCGGCGTTTTTGATCAGCACGCCGGCCTGGGCGCCGCGTCCGACGCCGACCATAATCGAGATCGGGGTGGCGAGTCCGAGCGCGCAGGGACAGGCGATGATCAGCACCGAGACCGCGGCGACCAGCGCGTAGGCGAAGCGTGGCTCCGGCCCGACCAAAGCCCAGACGGCCGCCGCGATCAGCGCCGCGGCGATGACGGTGGGCACGAACCAGCCGGAGACTTGGTCCGCCAGCCGCTGGATCGGCGCGCGGCTGCGCTGGGCCTGAGCCACCATCTGGACGATCTGCGACAGCAGGGTGTCGGCCCCGACCTTCTCAGCGCGCATGACGAAGGAGCCGGTCTTGTTGATCGACCCCGCGACCACTTTGTCGTCCGCCTGCTTGGTGACCGGCATGGACTCGCCGGTTACCAGCGACTCGTCGATGGAGACGCGCCCATCGAGGATCACACCGTCGACCGGGATCTTCTCGCCGGGCCGCACCCGGAGCCGGTCGCCGACGTGCACGAGATCAAGGGTGACCTCCTCGTCGGTCCCGTCCTCGCGCACCCGGCGCGCCGTCTTGGGGGCCAGGTTGAGCAGCGCCTTGATCGCGCCGCTGGTCTGCTCGCGGGCTCGCAATTCGAGCACCTGACCCAACAGCACCAGGACGGTGATCACCGCGGCGGCTTCGAAATAGACCGGCGGCAAACCGCCCTCGCCGCGAAGTGCGGGCGGGAAGAGGCCGGGCGCAAGCATCGCCACCACGCTGTAGGCGTACGCAACCCCAACCCCCATCGCGATGAGGGTGAACATGTTGAGGTTGCGCGAAATGAGCGACGCCCAGCCGCGCTGGAAGAACGGCCAGCCGCACCAGAGCACCACCGGGGTCGCCAGCGCGAACTGGATCCAGTCCGACGTGACGCGCGGGAGCATGAAGGCGTGGCCCAGAAGATGGCCGCCCATCTCCAGGACGAACACTGGCAGGGCTAGGACCAGGCCGATCCAGAACCGGCGGCGCATGTCGGCGTATTCGGGATTGGGACCGCTATCGGCCGTGATCGTCTCCGGCTCCAGCGCCATGCCGCAGATCGGGCAGGATCCTGGTCCCTCCTGGCGTATCTGGGGATGCATGGGGCAGGTATAGATGGCGCCCTCGATGACTGCGGCCTGTGGCCGCTCAGAGTGTGGCTTGGCGTACTTTTCCGGGTCGGCCTCGAACTTTGAGCGGCAGCCGGCTGAACAGAAGTAGACGGGTTCGCCGCCCCGTTCCGTGCGGTGGGCGGTCTTCAGCGGGTCCACCTTCATGCCGCAGACGGGATCCGTGGCGGTCTCCGGCGCGCTCGTATCACTGGAGTGATGACCGTGATCGTGCTGATGGCCTTCGGCGCTCACTGGCTTCTCCGTGGACTCCGAGGGATAGCTGCCCGCTAACAAGACGTGCTATACCCCTCATGGGTATATGAAGGTGATATACCCCCCAAAGGTATGATGCAAGTCGGAGTCTGCGCCTTGATCGAGGACAACAAACCCAAGCTGATGAATCGCCTGAACCGTATTGGGGGTCAGGTGAAAGGCGTGGCCAAGATGGTCGAGGAAGATCGTTACTGCATCGACATCCTGACCCAGATCCAGGCGATCCGTGCGGCCCTGGGCAAGGTCGAGACGGAGCTACTGCGCGACCATATCGGCCACTGCGTGCACGGCGCCTTCACCAGCGGGAATGCCGAAGAACAGCGGCAGAAGACCGAAGAGCTGATCGAAGTTCTGCATCGGACTAACCGCTGAACCCGGGCTTCGTTGCGCGCGGCCGCACCGATCGGCGAAGCGACGACCTAGAAGAAGGACCTGATCCCGAACACCAGGCTGGTATCCGATGCGCCCTCTCCCGCGAGCCGCCGGTAGTCGGCCGTCTTTCCGAAGCGCCGCTCGTAGGAAACCCCGACGTACGGCGCGAACTCCCGGGTGATCTCATAGCGAAGGCGCAGGCCTAGTTCGGCGTCCGACAATCCTGACCCGCTCTGGATCCGCGGGGTGTTCTGAGCCGCCAGGTTCAGTTCCACACGCGGCTGCAGGATCAGCCGCTGGCTGAGCCGCAGATCATAGGTCACCTCGGCGCGGGCGAGCAGTTCGCCCTTGTTCGAGAGGAAGAGAGCACCCTGCACGTCGAACCAGTAGGGCGCCAAGCCCTCGACACCGACAGTCGCGAAGGTGCGGGACGGGTGGGGTTGAAAGTCCTGCCGCACGCCGGCCTGCAGATTGAAGTAGGGCCCGATGGTCCGCGAATAGAGACCCTGGACTTCGCCGGCGCTGACCCCACCGCGGCGATCGCCCTCGCCTTCGGTCTTTACGACGAAGCGGTTGAGGTCGCCGCCGAACCAGGCCTCGCCCTCCCAGCGGTAGCCGTCGCCGCCCTTGCGCGCCTGGTATTCGGCCAGGTTGGCCATCACCATCGAGTAGGTCTCGCCGCCGTGCTCACGACGCAGTTGCCTGCGCGCATCGGCCATGGCGACGGGATCGTAGTACCGCTCCGCAGCGTGGTCCGTGGGAACCGGTGGCGGGGGCGACGGGCTCTCTGCCACCGGCGGAGGATCCATGGCCGCCATGTCACGGCCAGGCGCGTCCGTTCCCGCCGTCGCGGTCTTGGGCATGCCCGGCATGGCCGACATGTCATGGCCAGCGTGGGGATCGGCGGTCGCCGGACCAGCGGGGGTCACGCCCGGCATCTTCGACATGTCATGGCCGGCGTGCGGGTCCGCCGCAGGCGCGGCGGAGGGCGCCATACTGGGCATCTTGGACATGTCATGGCCGGCATGTGGATCGGCAACCGGCACACTCTTCGGGCTCGCAGGTTTGGCGGCCTTGGCGCTTGGGGCGGGCTTCGCCTTCGGCCCGGGCATGTTCATGCCGGGCATCGAGGAATGATCCATCGGCTGGGCGGCGGCCGGCACGGCAAAGGCGATCGGCAGTAGTGCGATCAGGGCAAGGTGGATCATGCGGCGGCTCCATCGATCGGCCGCACGGTGACCACCCGGAACATGCCGGCGTGCATGTGGAACAGCATGTGGCAGTGGAAGGCCCAGTCGCCGGGCGCGTCCGCCGTCAGGTCGACACTGACCCTCCCGCCCGGCGCCACGATCACCGTATGCTTACGGGGCATGTAGCCTGCCGGTCCCTGCACCAACTCGAAGAAGTGTCCGTGCAAATGGATTGGGTGCGCCATCATGGTGTGGTTGACCAGGGTCACGCGGACCCGCTCGCCTTCGCGGAACGGATAGGGCTTCGTAGTCTTCTCGCTGAACTTCTCCCCGTCGAAGCCCCACATGAAACGCTCCATGTTGCCTGTGAGGGCGATCTCCATGGATCGGGACGGCGCGCGGACGTCCGGGTTCGGCGCGAGCCCGACCAGGTCCTTGTAGACCAGCACCCGATGGCCGACGCTCTCAAGGCCCTGGCCGGCCTCACCGGTGCGGTCGGCGGCGGTCGGGGAAAGGGTTTGCACGCCAGGGCCCATCTTTACACCGGGCGCGTTCAGCGGGTCGCGCATGGACATCTTCATTCCGCCCATGTCGCCCATTGCGTCGGAGCCGCGCACGCGAGGCGGGCCCATGCCCGGCTCGGCTCCCATGGACATGCCTCCCATGGCGCCTTCGGCGTTACCCTTTGCGGCGTGATCCATGCTGGCCATGGCGATATCGCCTGAGCCGTGGCTCATGGCGCTCATGTCCATGCCCATGTCCTTCATGGTGGCGAGCGGTCGCTCGCGGAGCGCCGGCACGGGCGCCCTCATGCCCTCCCGCGGCGCCAGCGTCGCCCGGGCCATGCCAGAGCGATCGACAGCCTCTGCCACGAGGGTGAAGGCCTTGTCCTCGGTCGGCTGGACGATAACGTCATAGGTCTCGGCATTGCCGATCTGGAACTCGTCGACCTCGACGGGCCGAACGTTCTGGCCATCGGCCGCCACGACGGTCATCCGCAGGCCTGGAATGCGGACATTGAAGATGGTCTGCGCGGCGGCGTTGATGAACCGCAGACGCACCCGCTCACCCGGCTTGAAGAGTGCGGTCCAGTTGTCCTTCGGGCCATGTCCATTGACCAGGAAGGTGTAGACCGCCCCCGTGACGTCGGAGATGTCGGTCGGGTCCATGCGCATCTTGGCCCACTCGACACGCTCCTGAAGCGTCTGGTCCTTGCCTCCCAGCAGGCTTGCCACCGTCTCCTTCTGGAAGTTGAAGACACCCGCCTGCTGCTTCATGCGCTGCATGATCAGGTGGGGATGCAGGAAGCTGTAGTCTGACAGCACCACCACATGTTCACGGTCGTACCGGACCGGGTCCGGCGCCGCCGGATCGATTATGATCGGGCCGTAGTGGCCCTCCGGCTCCTGCAGACCGGAGTGGCTGTGGTACCAGTAGGTCCCCGACTGGATCACCGGAAATTCGTAGACGAAGGTGGCTCCGGGCTTGATGCCGGGAAAGCTGACGCCGGGCACGCCGTCCATCTGGAATGGCACCAGAACCCCGTGCCAGTGGATGGAGGTGTCCTCGTCCAGGTTGTTGGTGACCGCAATACGGGCCTTTTGACCCTCACGCAGGCGGATGAGCGGTCCCGGCACGGTTCCGTTGATAGTCACCGCATGACCCGACCGCCCATCGACCGAAAGCGCGCTGTGGCCGATGGTCAAGGCGATGTCAGAGCCGCTCAGCGCCGGCAGGCCGGCCACCAGCCCCGGCGTGGCGCTGCGCGCCCAGTTCGGGAACAAGGCGCTCAAAGCCAGGGCGGCGCCGCCAGCCGAGGCGCCACGCAGCAGCTGTCGCCGATCAAAGTAATTCATACAGGGTCCAGACACGGTTGAGGCCGGCTCGCGAGCCGGCTCACTGCAAGCACTACGCGCAAGGAACGGTCCGGCCCTCATGTTCGCCCCACGGCGCCAAGCGATTTTGTGCGCCGGCGGTCCAGCCGTGGCGAATGAGGGATGGCCACCACGCCGCGCGTAGTGGATGCGAGGGCTCAAGACAGACCATGGAGAACCACCCGATGAAGACGTCCAGAATGTTCAGCCTCGCGGCCGTCGCCAGCGCCGCGGCCCTGTTCGGCGCCACCGCGGCGGACGCGCACGCCAAACTGGTCAGTTCCAGCCCTGCCGCCAACACGACGGTGGCCGCGCCCAAGCAGCTCGTGCTGAAGTTCAACGAGAAGCTTCAGCGTAAGTTCTCCGGCGCCGACATCGCCATGCCCGGCATGGCCACGCCGGCCAAAATCAGCGTGGCCAAGGACGGCAAGACGATGATCGTGAAGCCGACCACCGCGCTGATGGCGGGTGCCTATACGGTCAAGTGGCACGCGGTGACTTCAGACAGCCACCGGATGGAAGGAACCTATAGCTTCACCGTCCGCTAGCCGGTGATGGAGACCGCGGTCGTCATCGCGCGCATTGCGCAATTCCTTGGCGCCGCGGTCCTGTTCGGAACGCCGCTGTTCTTCCTCTATGCCCTGCCCAGGTCCGGGGTGGGGTCTGCAATGACCCTGGCCTGGCCGAGGCCGGTTCTCGGCGCTTCCGCGCTCGCCCTCGTCCTGGCCGCGCTGGTCTATCTGTGTGGCCAGACGGCCATGATGGCGGGCGATCCCGTCGCGGCCTTCGATCGCGAAACCCTGCTCGGTGTCCTGACCGACAGCTCCATGGGTTATGCCGTCCTCGTCCGTCTAACGGCGGCTGCCGTGGCCGTGGTCGCGTGCATCGTCCTCAGGCCCGGTCGACCCGCATGGATATTGCTCTCGCTCCTGGGGGCCGCAGTGTTGGCGAGTTTCGCCTGGACAGGCCACGGGGCGGCCGACGAGGGGCTGCACGGCCTCATTCACACTCCCGCCGACGTCCTCCACCTGCTGGCGGCCGGCGTCTGGCTGGGCGCCTTGGCGGCGTTCGCGCTGCTGCTGTGGGCGCCAGGTCCAATTAGTTCCGAGACGCAAGCCGTGCTCCACCGCGCGCTCGCCGGCTTTTCCGGCGTCGGTTCCGTTGTGGTCGCGGTGATCGTGGCCACCGGCCTGATCAACAGCTGGTTCCTGGTGGGCGTCCCTGGGATCGCCCGCATGGGGACCTCGACCTACGGCGTTCTGCTGCTGGTCAAGATCGCCGCCTTCGCAGCGATGGTGGCCCTCGCCGGACTGAACCGGTTCTTCCACACGCCGGCGCTCGCCAAAGGCCTGGGGTCCGGAGACTCGTTGGCGGCGCTGAAAACCCTGCGAACGAGCGTGGCCCTGGAGGCAGGTCTGGGCCTGGGCGTCATTGTCCTGGTCGGAATGCTCGGCATGCTGGCCCCCGTCTCGGCCCAATAGGTTGGCTTGCGGGAAATTCGAGGGAAACAAGCTCCGCCGTCCGTACTCCATGAGAGCCGCAGGGTCGCGGTGCGAGGGGAACGTCCATGCTTCGCTGGTCAATCTGGTTACACAAGTGGATCGCGCTGATCGTCGGGATCCAGGTCTTGGGCTGGGTGCTCGGCGGCCTGGTCATGACCGCGATTCCCATCGAACACGTCCGCGGAGAGAACCATGTGGCGGTTCCCATCCTGGCCCCGATCGACCTCAAGCGGCTGGTCCCGCTGGACAAACAGCTGGCCCTCGCCGAGCAGACCGACATCGCCAGCGCCATCCTCAGGAACACGCCGCGCGGGCCCATCTGGGTGATCAAGTCGGCCGCAGGGAGCGAAGGCTGGTGGAATGCCTATACCGGCGAAAACATCGACGAGATCACGGCGCCCGACGCGCGTCGCTTTGCGCTCATGGCCTACAAGGGCGCCGGAAAGCTCCAGCCGGTCGACTACCAGGAGACCGCGCCGAAGGAAGCCCAGGTCAGCGGACCCCTGTGGCGCGCCAGCTTCTCCGACGCCGAACACACCCGGCTCTACCTGGATAGCTTCACCGGCGAAGTGCTCAGCCGACGTTCGTCGCTCTGGGGTCTCTACGACTTCTTCTACCAGATCCACATCATGAACTTCGGGGCCTCGCGCAGCTACAACCACCCGGTAATCGTCATTGCGACGGCCGCCACCTTGATCATCGTGATCAGCGGCTTCGTCTTGCTCTGGATAAAAGTAGGACGTGACCTTAGGGGGCTGCTCGCCCGCGGCTCCCGGCAGCGCGTCGATCGCGCCGAAACCTAGCGAGTCAGCGCGAGCGGCGCCTCAGGAGAAGAGCATGAGCGCGAGACCCTATTCAGCGATCGTCCTGGCGCTCTGCGGTGGGATACTGATCGCGATCGGCCTCTATTTCATGCTGTTGCGGCCGCCGTTGCTGCCGGAGGATTTGCGGTTACTGGGCGTCACGCAGTCCGAAATCAACGCCAACCTTCCGGGCCTCGCAGCCTGGCTTCAGCGCGTCTTCTGGGTGCTTGGCGGATATATCTTCGCCACCGGCGCGCTGACGGCCTTCGTGGCCGTGACCGGCTTTCGCACCAGGGCGCGCGGCGCGGCCGTCACCGTGGCGATAGCCGGAGTCACCTCGATCGGCCTGATGGCCGCCGTCAACCTCGCGATAGATTCCGACTTCAAGTGCCCCTTGCTCGCGGCGGCGATGCTCTGGATTCTGGCCCTCATCCTCTACTTCGCTGAGGGAGGTAGCTCCCGAACTGCGAAGCCGCCGAGGCAACGGCGCTGAGCTTGAGGGTTCCCCGCGCCTTGAGGCGTATCCCTCTTGAGCGGGCCTGTCCGCTTTTCACGCGGCCTACCGAAGGAACCTTAAAGTGAAGCTCGCAGTCCTCGTCCTCACGGGCGCCCTTGCCGCCGCTCCCGCCCTCGCCCAAGCGCCCATGCCGGCCATGTCCGCTCAGGAGCATGCGGCGATGTCGAAGACCGTCGAAGGCGCGGGCGTGATCGAAGGTGTAAACGCGAAGGCTGGCACGCTCACCCTGCACCACGGCCCCATCGCGGCGCTGAAGTGGCCCGCCATGACCATGACCTTCAAGGCATCGCCAGACGTGCTCAAGGCCGCGAAGAAGGGCCAGAAGGTGAAGTTCACGCTTCAACCTGAGGGCAACCAGATCATGGCGATACAAACCAACTGACGAGTGTGGTTCGGCTCACCGCTCGACCGCGCAGGCAACCAATCCGCAGGGCCAGGACTTGCAAACCTAGGCGGAGCTCCCAAGCGACCCAAACACCCGCCACCAGAACTGGACATCACACCATGAAGACCCTCGCCCTCGTCGTGGCTGCGGCCTCGCTCGCCCTCTGCGTCACCGCCGCGTCGGCGCACCCTCCTGAGGAACACGGGAAGATGGCTGGCATGAACCACGACATGAAGGGCATGAGCCCGCACATGTCGATGGCCTCCAAGGACTTCACGGCTTCGATGAAGACGATGGACCACGCCATGATGATGGCGAAGGGCTCCTCCGTTGACGCCACCTTTGCCCGCAAGATGATCGCGCACCACCAGGGCGCCATCGACATGGCCAAGGTCGAACTCGAACACGGGACCGATGCCCAGGCCAAGCAGCAGGCCCAGATGACCATCGATGAGAACATGAAGGGGATCGCCCAGCTTCGCGACTGGCTGAGCAAGCACGGCGGCTAGCAGCCCAGCCTAGCGCAGCCTCTTTTGCGGGATCGGCCGCTCCCAGGCGTATAGCTTTTAGGGCAAGGGCGAGGACGATCCGATGTCGCATGAACTGGACAACCTTCTGGCAGGCTTGGCGGCGAGCGGCCCGGACCGTTCGCTGACCGGCCTTGACGCGCGCGTGCTCGATGGCATCGCTGGCGGACGGGAAGCGGCGCGGGCCAACGCCCGGCTCGCGCCGCTCCGCGTGGCATCGGTGGGCCTGGCAATGGCGGTCGGCGTCACAGCCGGAGGCATCGCAGCTGCGACGACCGTGACGCAGCCGCGCCAGCTCAGCACCTTCTCCGCCGCCGCGCACCTCGCCCCCTCGACGCTCCTCGACGGTGGCGCTCAGTGAGCCTGGCACGAAGCCTGATCCTCACGGTCGTGCTGTCGGCGCTGGCGGCGGGCTTCGGGGCCTGGGGCGGGGCGCGATACGTGGTGAGCCGGATGCACCATGCCGAGCCCCTGCATCAGGTGGTGCACGACAAGCTCCAGCTTTCGGCCCAGCAGGAGACGCGGATCGCCGGGCTCGAGCAGGACTACGCGCTACGCCGCAAGTCGCTCGAAGCCGAAATGCGCGCCGCAAACGCCGACCTCGCGCAGGCCATCGAGCAAAGCCACACCTACTCGCCCAATGTGCAGCACGCCGTCGACCGCTTCCACATGGCCATGGGCGACTTGCAGAAGCAGAGCATCCTTCACGTCCTGGCCATGCGGCAGGTACTGACCCCGCAGCAGGCGACAGTATTCGACGCGACAGTGGCGAAGGCGCTCACCGAAGACGCCTCGTGACCCCAACGCCTGAGCCGTCGGACGCCGAACTGGCGCAACGGGCGGCCGGCGGAGACGAGCGCGCTTTTGCGGAGCTGGTGCGACGCCACCAGGACAGCCTCTACCGCCTGCTGCGTCGATATGTCGGCGAGCCGGATGAGGCCTACGAGGCCGCGCACGAAGCCTTCATCGCCGCCTGGGCGGCGCTAAACCGGTACGATCCCACTCGCCCCTTCGGCGCCTGGCTGCGTACCATCGCCATCAACAAGGCGCGTGACCGCGGCCGGCGGCTGGCGGTGCGCCGGCTCATCTTCGGATCTCGACCGTCCGACGAATCCTCCGCGCAGATCGCCGCGGACCCCGCGCGCCCAGCCGACGAGGCGATGATCGAAAAGGCTAGGCTTGCCGAGCTCGACCGGGCCGTCTCGCGCTTGCCTTCCAACCTGAAGGCGGCCTTGCTGCTGACCGCGATCGACGGACGCTCCCAGCAGGAGGCCGGGCAGATCCTCGGCGTCACGGCCAAGACCATCGAAACCCGGGTCTATCGTGCCCGTAAGGCGTTGGCCCGAAGCCTAGATCCCTCGATCAGCAACCAGCCATGAGGACAGACCCATGTTGCTATCCCGACGCACTTCGCTGGCCATGGCGGTGATCGGCGCCCTGTGGGGCCCTGCCGCCGCCCTGGCGCATCCGGAGCCTCATGCGGCCGACAGTGTCCAGGCGGGGCCGCAGGCCGACGCCGCCATGGCGCGAGTGGTGGACGACTTCCACGCTGCCCTGGCGCGCGGAGACACAAGCGCGGCCGCAAGCCTGCTCTCCGAGGCCGTCGTCATCTTCGAGGGCGGTTCGGCCGAGCGCTCGCGCACGGAGTACGCCACGGCGCACCTGCCGGCCGACGCCGCCTTCGAACAGGCGGTCGGAAGCCAGTTGGTGCGGCGTAGCGGCGAAACCTTGGGCGACATGGCCTGGGTCGCCAGCGAGGGCCGGACTAAGGGGCAGTTCAAGGGCCGCGACGTTGACCGCGTGACCACGGAGACCATGGTGCTGCGCCGCATCTACGGGCGCTGGCGGATCGTTCACGTCCACTGGTCGTCGCACGCCGCTCAAGCTGGACACTGACGGCGGGAGGCCGGGGCCATGTTCGTGCAGCCGATCGACTACTGCCTAGCCCCTTGGTCACCCACTTTGAGCTGACGTCTCGCGCGCTGCGGTGGATGCGGACGGAACGTGACCGTGCGGCGCGCGTTCGCCCCTCAAGCGTCCATCCGCAGGATTCGAGTATCGCTGCCCGACCATATTCACTCAGGTTTTGCGAGCTGAGCCGTGCCACCGCTTGTTCAGGATCAGGAACGGAGGTGAGGTCTTGTCAAAGTCTACCAGGGCAGCAAGGCCCGGCGATCAGGAGGTCGATCAGGACCCGCCACAGAGTGCTGATCGGTACGTCGCTTATTACCGGCGAATCGAAACGGTGGGGGCTAAGAGACCGTTTGGAAACTCACGGGTGAGCGTTTCTTCGTAGCAGATTGGGCCCCATGGCGACGAGGATCATGGCCTCGGAGACGTCGAGGCGGGCTTCGTAGTCGCGCACCAGACGCCGCCAGCGTGTCATCCACCCGAGGGTGCGCTCGACCACCCACCGGCGGGGCAGGACCTCGAAGCCCTTCTGGTCGTCGGAGCGGCGGATGATTTCGATGACGAAGTCGAGGTAGGCCGCCTTTTCCATCAGCTTCAGCCGGTCGTAGGCCCCGTCGGCGAACAGGTGCTTGACCCAGGGCCAGCGCTTGCGGATGCCGTCCAGGATGACCTGGGCTCCGGCGCTGTCGGAGATGTCGGCCGGCGTCAGATGGACCATCAGGAGCCGACCGTCGGTGTCGACCGCGATGTGCCGCTTGCGCCCGACGATCTTCTTGCCGGCGTCGTAACCTCTTGTTTCGCCTTGTGGAGCCTTGACCGACTGGCTGTCGATCACCCCCGCTGAGGGGCTGGCCTCACGCCCGGCCCGCTCCCGATCCGTCATCAACGCCAGGTCGTGGATCGTCTGGAACAGGAATCGCCGCGCCAGCTCCCGAAACCAGCCATAGACCGTCTCCCACGGACCAAAGTGGATCGGCAGCATCCGCCAGCCGCACCCCGAGCGCACCAGGTAGCGCACCGCGTTGATCACCTCTCGGAACTCGATCTCGCGCGGACGGCCGCGACGCCCAGGCTTGGGCATCAGCGGGGCAATCTCAGCCCACTCCTCGTCCGTCAGATCCGACGGGTAGCGCTTGGTCTTCTTGGCGATCTTGGCCATCCGACCACGGCTCTGCTCTGTCCACATCCAGAGCTTGAATCATAACCCACGGCCGCCGTGAATCCCTCAACAACGATTTTCCAAACGGTCTCTAAGGCGGAAGCCGCCGTGGAAGCACAACGCGCTGCCGTTGGGGAATTTATCAAGGAAGACCAAGTCCTCGCCGGGTTCGTCGAAGATATCGTCGGATCTCGGCCCGAGAGACCGGCTCTTGATGCCGCTGTCTCCTTCTGCCGCCAACACCATGCGACTCTGATCATCGCCGAGCTAGGTCGGCTGGTGAGGTCCGCCATATTCACGGGCCTCCTGCGAGACGCTGATGTCGAATTCATCGCCCTCGACGCCTTGTACGCCTGCCCCGGCAACATCGACGCATTGGCTGAGGCCGCCGCTCGTAAACAGGCGCAAACCCGGCAGCGGATAAGCGTCGCTTTGGCCGCCGCCAGGGCGGAGGGAAAAGTGTTCGGCAACCCCTCAGGAGCCGAGAATATGCGGCGGCACGCCGTTGAAGCGCGAGAAGGCGATTGCCTCCCGCAGAACCCGCGCTGCCAGCCGCGCGCGCGGGTTGGCTGGCGTGATCGAAGAGATCAGGACGAGCGGTGCATCGTCGCTGAGTCAGGTGGCGATTGAACTAAATCGACGCCGCATCCCGGCCCCACGGGGCGGCCAGTGGAGGTCGATCCAAGTCCAACGCACCATCACCCACTTGGCTTGGTGAACTCGTTATCGAGTTGGCGTGAACGGAACATGACTTTCCCTCTCAGCGTTGGCTCACCGTGTCCGTGTTGAAACAAGGGACATGCCCGAAACGGGCGAAGAATTGGAGCTAACGATGAAACGCCTCATGATTGCCTTGCTGGCGACGTCCACGATGGCCCTCGCAGTCCCTGCCCTGGCGCATCCCGATGACCATCCTACCTCTGCCGCCGCTGAGCAGTGGAACAACGGCGGCGACACCTACGCGGAATTCGACCAGGAATATCAGCACATCTGGGACAACATTCAGCACGGCATGAGCGATGGGTCCTACACCCGGCCCCAGGCGCAGCAGTATATGCGCGCCATGCAAGACATCCGCGCCCGCGCGGAAGCGATGCAACGCGACGGGCGCTACGATGCGCGGGATACGCAGGCGCGCCTTGAACGACTGCACGACACCATGCACGACACCCACGAGCAGGGCCACGCGGCCCAGGACCGTGGCCAATCCGGCGAGGGCTGGAACAACGGCGGCAACACCTACGCCGAATTCGATCAGGAATATCAGCACATCTGGCAGAACATTCAGCACAGCCTTAACGACGGCTCCTACACGCGCCGCCAAGCTCAAGGCTACTACCGCGCGATGCAGCAAATCCGCGCTCGCGCAAACTACATGGAACGGCAGGGCCGATACGATCCTGAGGACACGCAGGCCCGCCTCGAAAGCCTGCACGAGACGATGCACGCCGCTCACGAGCGTGGTCACCAGATGCAGAATCGCTATGGCAACAGCGGCTATCGGCGCTGATCGAAGGACCGTCTGCTCGAGCCATGAAATCTAGAAAGCGCGGCCCGGCGAGCATCTCGTCGGGCGCGACCTAGGCCGCCGCGGCCGGACGCAGGGAAGTCCCCAACTGCAAATATGCGGTCGCTCGCGCCGCAAAAAGAGCCGAGCGATGAGCAACCCTCGCTCCACGGCTTGGAGGCCAGCGAGCGCCTCGAGCGATCAAGCGGCGCCTGTGGAGCCAGGCGCTCAGCGAGTTCGTGGCGGTCGGCGCGGCTACCGGGGTCGATGCCCCAGGCGCTGGAGAATACCCGCAGGAACAGTGAGCCCTCGCGCCCGACCGGAAGCGCCGGCGTTACCCGCGGCTGCAGGATGGCGTAGCCTTCGACAACCCGTCCCCGGCTGGCGTCGAAGCGGGGTCGATTGAGGGGATGAGCCATCTTTCCGATGAGCCGGCCGACGGTCTCGCGCGGAAGCCGCGTGTCGGAGTCCAGCGTGATCACGAAGCGGATGTGGGGACCATGAGGATCTGTGGGGTTCACGCCGCGACGGCCTGAATGGGATCGGCCGAGTCGTCGTTGGCGAGCCCCGGATACCATCGTTCGAACAGGGGCCGGAGCGTGCCGTCGAGGGTGCGGGTCCGGGTCTGAAGCAGCAGGTGGGCGCCACGCGGAGTCCACTGCATCTGCTGGCGCTTGGCGAAGCGCTTGCTCACGACGGCGTTGACTGTGCTCTCGGCCATGGCCGAAGAGATGCGCTCCCCGGCGCGGTACCGCTCGCCGTAATTGATCAGGCTGCCCCGATTGTTGGCAATGTAGCCGGCGAACTCCCGCGCGGCCCGGACAAACTTGCGAAGGTGAGGATAATCCACCTCAAGCCTCT